>DATCLY010000047.1:0-26317 GCA_036563665.1 Gammaproteobacteria bacterium | reverse complement strand
TGCCGCGGGCGCGCGCCTCTCGATCGAGCGGCGAGCCGGGGTGGACGTAATGGCTCACGTCGGCGATCGCCACGACGAGCCGCCAGCCGCCCTCCGTCGGCTCGCAATAGACGGCGTCGTCGAAGTCCTTCGCGTCCGCGCCGTCGATCGTGACGAGCGGCAGGTCGCGCAGGTCCACGCGCCCGAGCTTCGCCTCCGGCGGCACCTGGCTGGGCAGCGCCCGCGCCTCCTCGAGCACGGCCTCCGGCCACTCGTGGGGGATGCCATGCGCGAGCAACGCGACCTCCGTCTCGATGTGCGGATCGTCGATGCGGCCGATGACGTTCACCACGCGGCCGATCGCGTGGGCGTGGCCGGTGGGATACTCGACCACCTCCACGCGCACCATGTCGCCGGGCTTCGCGGCGCCCGCGGCGCCGCGGGGGATCAGCACCTCGACGCGCTGATCGCTGTCCTCCAGGACGTAGTCGATGCCGCGCTCGCGCCCGAAGCGGCCGACGATCATCTTTTTGGCGCGCTGCAGGATCTCGACGACGTGCCCCTCCCGCCCGCGCCGACCTTCGGACACGCGCACGGCCACCCGGTCGCCGTCCCAGAGCTCGCGCATGGCCCGACCCGACAGGAAGATGTCCTCGCTGCCGTCGTCGGGGCGCAGAAAGCCGAACCCGTCGCGGTGCGCCATCACGACGCCCGTGACGAGGTCCACGTGGCGAACGAGGCAGTACTCCCCCGCCCGGTTCAAAATGAGCTGCCCGTCACGCACCATCGCCCTGAGGCGTTGCTCGAGCGCCCGCTGGTGCTGGTCGGTGCGGATGCCGAACCGGCGGGCGAGCGGGTCGCGCTTGAGCGGCCGGCCCGCCTCCTCCATCGAAGCGAGGATCTCCTCGCGGCTCGGGATGGGATGGCGGTAACGGCGCTGATCGGAAGCGTCGGCGCCGGTGCGAAATGCCACGGGCTATTGCCCTCTGGAGCGTGTGGGCGCGGGTGTCATGGGACGCCATGTTACACGTCATCCGGCGCCCGCATCGGGGCCGGCAACCCGTTTGACAGCTCGATGCGCAGCCGATACATTGCTCGGTCGCTCACCGGTGCCGAGGTGGCGGAATTGGTAGACGCGCTGGCTTCAGGTGCCAGTGGGGGCAACTCTGTGGAGGTTCGAGTCCTCTCCTCGGCACCACGCTCGCGTCCCTCTCGTCGATAGCTTTCCCTGCGGCCACAAGGTCGCCGCGACGCGTGGGCTCCGGAACCACGCCCGGCGGACGCGCTGCTTCCTGGCATCGATCTTGCCTCCCCTCCCGCTCCACGAACGCGGAGGAATGCTCATGCCAACTCTCGGTTTCGCCCGCGCGCTGCCGGCGCTTCTCGCCGCCGCGGCCGCGATGGGTTGCCGCCCGCAAGACACCGGCACGAGCGGTGCGCCGCCCGCCGGTCAGGGTCAGGAGCCGGCCGCGCGCATCGACGACTCGGCCGCCGCGCCGCCCCCGGCGAGCGCCCCCGAGCCGTCGCCCCGCACCGCGACGGCCGCCCGCGCCCGGGCCGTGCTCGAGCCCACCGAGGGCCACACGGCCAGCGGCCTCGTGCAGTTCACCGAGCGGGGCGACGGCACGCTCGAGATCGCGGCCACGCTCGTCGGCCTCGAGCCGGGCACCCACGGCCTGCACATCCACGAGCACGGCGACTGCTCGGCGCCGGACGGGTCCTCCGCGGGCGAGCACTTCGCGCCCGACGGCGATCCGCACGGCGCGCCGCGCGACGCGCCCGATGCGCATCACGCCGGCGACCTGGGCAACGTCACGGCAAGCGACGGCGGCATGGCCGAGAAACGCATGACGGACGACGAGCTCTCGCTCACGGGCACTTACGGCGTGCTCGGCCGCGCGGTCGTCGTGCATCAGGCAGAGGACGACCTCGTGTCGCAGCCCTCGGGCAACTCCGGCGATCCCGTCGCCTGCGGGGTCATCGAGGACGCGACTGCCTGATTTCTCGCGTCGCGGGCGACCGCGCCGGCCCCGCGCTTCGCGCGCTCGCGCGCGGCGGCGACCCGCGCCGCGCGAAAACGGCGCCTGAACCTCCGCCACCCCGCCCGGAACACATTAGCTGCGACAGCGCACAGGAGATTCCGGGGCGTGCTCTCCGTACTCGTCGGCCACTCCTATTTCCTTCGGTTCGACCGCAAGCAGCAGCAGCGCGCCAAGCCCTACCCGCCGCTCGCCACGCTGCAGGCCGCCTCGCTGCTGCGCGAGGCGGGCCATTCGGTGGCGCTGTTCGACGCCATGCTGGCCGCGGGCGTAGCGGACTACGAGGCCGCGTTCGCCGCGGCGCGGCCGCGCCTCGTGGTGCTCTACGAGGACAACTACAACTTCCTGAGCAAGATGTGCCTCGAGCGCATGCGCCGCGCGTGCTGCCAGATGATCGTGCGGGCACGGCGGGACGGCGCCCGCGTGATCGTGGGAGGCTCGGACGCGTCGGACGCCCCCGAGCCGTACCTCCAGGCAGGCGCCGATGTCGTCTTGCGCGGCGAAGGCTTCGGCGCCCTGCTCGCGCTCGCCGGCCGGCTAGCGGCAGACCCCGACCTCGGCGTGCCGCAGTGGACGTCGGGCCTCCCGGACGTCGTCGTGCTCGTCGACGGCGCGCCGGTCCGCTCCTCTCCCGCCGCGCCGCTGCCCGTGCCCGAGCTGCCGCGGCGTCCCGCCTGGGACCTCGTCGACATCGAGCGCTATCGGGCCGTGTGGCTCCAGGCGCACGGGTACTTCAGCCTCAACATGGCCGCCTCGCGCGGGTGCTCTTTCAGGTGCAACTGGTGCGCGAAGCCGATCTGGGGCCATCGCTACCTGCAGCGCCCGGCGGCCGACGTGGCCGACGAGATGCTGCACCTGAAGCAGGAGCTCGGCGCGGACCACGTCTGGTTCGCGGACGACATCTTCGGCTTCCGCGCCGACTGGGTCGGCGATTTCGCCGCGCGGCTGCGCGCCGGCGGCGGCGGCGTGCCGTTCACGATCCAGCTGCGCGCCGATCTCGTGAGCCCCCGCATGGCGCGGGCGTTGCGCGAGGCCGGCTGCCGGGAGGTCTGGCTCGGCGCAGAAAGCGGCAGCCAGCGCATCCTCGACGCGATGAACAAGGGCACGCGAGTGGATGAGATCGTCGCCGCGCGCGCTCTGCTCGGCGCCGAAGGCATCCGCGTGGGTTTCTTCCTGCAGCTCGGCTATCTGGGCGAAGAGCTCGAGGACATCCTGGCCACGCGCGCGCTCGTGGAGCGGGCGCGCCCGGACGACGTCGGCGTGAGCGTGACCTATCCGCTGCCGGGCACGAGATTCTACGAACGCGTGAAGGACCAGCTCGGGCCGAAACGCAACTGGCAGGACAGCGACGACCTCGAGATGCTGTTCAGAGGCACTTATCGGAGCGAGTTCTACCGCCAGGTGCGCGACCTGCTGCACGCCCAAGTGGAGCGCGGCCCTTCCCCACAGCTCGCGCGCCGCTGGCAGGACCTCGTCGAGCGCGAAGAGGAGTTCCGCCATGCGTCGGCGCCCGGCGCGGAGCCCGTGCCCGCGAGCCCGCTCGCTTGAGGGCCGCGCATGGCCGACCTGCTGCTCACGCACGGCTACTTCCTCGCGGAGGACGAGAAGGAACGGCAGATCATGAAGCCGTATCCGCCGCTCGGCCTGCTGTATCTCTCCGCCTTCCTCAAGGCGCGCGGCTACTCGGTCGATGTCTTCGACAGCACCTTCGAGGAGCGCGCCCGGCTCTTGGAGGCGCTCGACCGCGGCCCCGGCATCGTCGGCATCTACACGAACCTCATGACGCGCAGCGCCGCGCTCGACATCGTGCGGGCCGCGAAGGAGCGCCGCTGGACGGTGATTCTCGGCGGGCCCGAGAGCGCCAACTACGTGGACGAGTATCTGGATCGCGGCGCCGACGTCGTCGTGATCGGCGAAGGCGAGCTGACGCTCGCGGAGCTGCTGCCGGCGCTCTCGCAAGTGGGACCTCATCGGCTCGGGCACGTCCGCGGCGTCGCGTTCCGCGACGAGACGGGCGCCGTCGTGCGCACGCCCGCGCGCGAGCAGATCCGCGACCTCGACGCGCTGCCCTTCCCGGACCGCGACGCCATCGACCACGGCCGCTATCTCGAGGCGTGGAAAGGGCGCCACGGCATGAGCAGCATCAATCTGATCACGGCGCGCGGCTGCCCGTATCGCTGCAACTGGTGCTCCCACGCCGTGTACGGCTACTCGCACCGCCGCCGCAGCCCGGCGAACGTGGCCGACGAGGTCCAGGCGATCATCGAGCGCTACGACCCGGACCAGCTCTGGTACGCCGACGACGTGTTCACGATCAGCCACCCCTGGCTCGAGGCGTACGTCGAGGAGCTCGAGCGCCGCGGCATCCACCGCCCGTTCGAGACCATCACGCGCGCGGATCGTCTGCAGACCGAAGCGAGCGTGCGGCTGCTCAAGCGCCTCGGTTGCTATCGCATCTGGATCGGCTCGGAGAGCGGCAGCCAGCGGATCCTGGACGCGATGCAGCGCGGCGTGAAGGTCGAGCAGGTGCGCCGCTCCGTGAAGCTCGCGCACGCGGCGGGCATCGAGGTGGGCATGTTCCTGATGTGGGGCTACGAGGGCGAAGACCTCGACGACATCGCGGCCACCGTGGAGCACGTCAAGCTCAGCAATCCCGACATCTTCTTCACGACGGTCGCCTACCCGATCAAGGGCACCGGCTACTTCGACAAGGTGCGCGACCGCGTGACGCTGCCGCTCGATTGGGCGCGAGCCTCGGATCGCGACTACGTCGTAGCCGGCCGGCGCGGCAAGGACTACTACCGGCTCGCCGACCGCTGGCTCCGCAACGAGGTGGAAGCGGCGCGCCTCGAAGCGATCGATCCGCGCCGCGCGGCCGCGCTGCGTGACGACGCGCGGCAGGCGCAGGCGGCCATGCGCGCCTGGAGTGCGCCGTGACGGAGCGCTCCCGGCTGCCGCCGCTCGCGCTGCTCGCCGCGGCGCTGCGCAGGACCACCGAAGGCCTCGCCCACGCGCTCGCGCGACCATCCGCCGACGCGCCCGCCTGGACCGACCTCGAGTGGCGCATCGCGCGCTGCGCGGCCGCGATTCACGGCGTGGCCGTGCCGCTCGCCCACGCGCTCGAGTGGCGCGGGCCGCCCGCCTGGGAAGCGTTCCTCGTCGAGCAGCGCGAGCAGGCCGCACGGCGCGAAGCGCGCATCGACGAGCTCGTCGCGCGGCTCGACGAAGCCATGCGGACCGCGGGGGTGGCGTGCGTCGCCCTCAAGGGCGCGGCGCTGCGCGCGCTCGGCCTCTACCGCCCGGGCGAGCGTCCCATGGGCGACGTCGACCTGCTGGTGCGGCCCGACGACCGCGCCGCCGCGATCGCGGCGATCGAAGCGCTCGGCTACGTCCCGTCCTACGAGACCCGGCGGCACGCCGTCTACCGGGCGCGCGTGCAAACGGTCGCGAGCGAGCTCGGCGAGCACGTCGACAATCCGCTCAACGTCGAGCTGCACACGGCCGTCGGCGAGCCGCTGCCGCTACGCTTCGCGGACATCACGGAGCGCGTGTGGCCGCCGCGGCCGCAGCCCGGGCTGAATCCGTATCGCGACGAGAACGCGCTGCTGCTGCACCTCGTGCTGCACGCGGCCGGCAACATGGCGACGCGTTCCCTGCGCCTGATCCAGCTCCGCGACATCGCGCTGCTCGCGGCGCGCGCCCGCGACGCGGCCTGCGCTGCGACGCCGGCCCCGGGCGACGGTCTCGAACGCGCCTGGTGGGCGTATCCGCCGCTCGCGCTCGCCGCCCGCTACCACCCGGGCCGCATCCCGGACGATTGGCTGCGCGAGCCGAGGCGCCGGTGCCCGCCGCGGCTGCGGCACACGGCCGATCGCTGGACGCTGACCGACGTCTCGTTGTCGAACCCGCGGATCCACGCGCTGCCCGGCATCGCCTGGGCACGCACTCCCTTCGAGGCGCTGGCGTACGCGAGGAGCCGCGCCCTTCCTTCGCGCACCGCGCGAGACGAGATGGCGCGCGCCGTGGCGGCGCGGCCGGAGCTCGCCCGCGCGCCCTGGTACGACGTCTCGCAGACCGAGCGCATCCTGCGGTGGCTCTGGGCGCGGCCGCTCAGGGTGCAGACGATGGCGTCGGTAGCGGCCGCGCTCGAGGCTCCCGGATCCCGAATCACTTGATCGTCGACACGCGCGCATTGTTCGTGCGCCTGCTCCGCACGCTCGAGATCGCCACGGTCTGCGACGTGGGCTCCATGGACGGGACGGATGCGCTCCGCTTCCGCCGCGTGCTGCCTCGCGCCGCCATCCTCGCCCTCGAGCCGAACCCTCGGAACGTCGCGCTCATGCGCGCGGACGGCCGGCTCGCGCGGCGCTCCATCCGGGTCCTGCCGTTCGCCGCCAGCGACCGCGACGCGGAGGCGCCGCTCTTCGTCGTCGACGCGGACTACGCGCCGGGGCGCGACCGCTTCCGCAGGGGCATGAGCTCGCTGCACCGGCGCGCGGACGGCGCGCGCATCGTGGACGTCGTCACGGTCCGCACCGTGCGGCTGGACGCGCTGCTCCGCGCGGAGTCTCTGATGAGCGGCCCCATCGCGCTCTGGATCGACACCGAGGGCATGGCGTTCGAGGCCATCGCGGGCGCCGCCGGCATCCTCGGCTCCACGGCCATGCTTCACGTGGAGGCGGAAACGCAGCGCTGCATCGGCCCCGAGCAGCGGCTCCTCGACGACGTGGAGCGGCTGCTCGGCGAGGCGGGCTTCCGGCTGCTCGCCACGGATCAGCCGCGCCGCGCGCTGCAGCTCAACGCGCTCTTCCTCCGCGCCGACTCGCTGGCCGCCCACGAGGCCGAGATTCGCCGCCTGGCGGCGCGCGCCCGCGCGCGGCGCGGCGTGAAGCGCGCCATCGGGGGATTGCTGCCGCGGCGCCTGCGACACCTCGTTCCCGGCCTGATCGAGACCCGCGTGCGATGACCCCCGACGCCCACTGCGCGCGGCGACGCCACGTCACCCACCGGCGCGCGGCCAGCCGAGGCCGGCACGCAGCGTCGCCTTCACGGCGCCGCGCCACCACGCCGGATGCTGCCAGCCGAACGGCAGGCTGCGCGCCAGGGGCGCGAGCGAGCGCCAGCGTTCGCCGCGCGCGGCGACGGCGGCGGCGTGCGCCAGGGCGTTGCGGGCGCGCTCTTCTCGGACGAGCGCCCGATCCGCACCCGCGAGCCGCGCCGCGAGCTTGCGCAGCGAGTAGTCGCGCCCCTCGTAGGCGAGGTAGTCCGTCCGCCGCGCGTGCTCCGCGTGGCGGCGGACGTGCACCAACGGCTCGTCGATCACGCAGACCGGGCTTTGCAGCGCGAGCCGCATCCACAGGTCGTAGTCCTCGCCGCGCACGATGCGCTCGTCGAACCCGCCCACGGCCCGCACGAGCGCCGTGCGTGCGACCACGGCGGGCGTGCGAATCTGCGCACGGCCGCGCACGGTTTCCCGGAAGATGCGTCCGCCGTACGGAACCCAGCGCCGCTTGCGCTCGGAGTCGAGCGGCTCGCCTTCCGCGTTCACGATCACGAACGCCGTGTAGCTCCAGCGGCACTCGGGCTCCGCGCGCATTGCCGCGAGCTGGCGCTCGAGCTTCATCGGCTCCCACAGATCGTCGGAGTCGAGAAACGCGACGAGCTCGGCCCGCGCGGCCGCGAGCGCGGCATTGCGCGCGCGGGACGGACGGCCGCCGTGCTCGAGATGGAGCACCCGCACGCGGTCCGACTCGAGCCCGCGCAGGTAGGCCTTCGTTTCCGCTCCGGAACCGTCGTCCGCGACGATGAGCTCCCAGTCCGTGAACGTTTGCGCGAACACCGATTCGACCGCCGCACGCAAGAACGGCAGGCGCTCGTACGTCGGCAGAACGATCGAGACTGCGGGCGTGCGGCGGGCGGCCGCGCCTTGCGCGCCTGCCGTGCCGCCTTTGCTCTCTTCCTGCCGCATGGGGCTCGTTCGATGTCACCGCGAACGGACTTGAGCGCGCTCGAGCGCGAGGTCGACGCGATGCTGCCGCGGCCCGGCGTGGCGAGCGCGCGTGCGGCGCTGCTCGCGAGCCTCGACCGCTACGCGCGCGCTGTGACGGCCGAAGCGCGCGCGCTCGGCGCGATCGTGCCCACGGAGACGGACATCGCTCGCGCGCTCCCGTGGCTGCTCCGTCCCGTCTTCGTATGCGGCCATCACCGCAGCGGCACCACGTTGCTTCAGAGCCTGCTCGACGGGCATCCGGCGCTGCTCGTGTTGCCGAGCGAGGCGACCTATTTCACCTCGTTCGCCTACGTGGCTCGGCGCGCGCCTTCGTGCCGCGACATCGACCGGTTCGCGACGGAGTGGGTCGCGCGCTTCGTCGATCCCAACCACGCGCCGCATTTCCGGCTCGGGCGCAGCGGCGAGCGCGGGAGCCCATCCGTCGACCTCGTACGGCGGCTCCTCGGCTGGCACTCGGCGCTCCGCGCCCGGATGCCGCCCGCGCTCGCGCCGTTGCTCGCGCTCGTGGCGGCGTTCGCGGACGTGTCGGCCCCCGGCGCAGTGCCGCAGCGCTGGGTGGAGAAGACGCCCCGCAACGAGCACCACGTCCGCCGCTTCGCGTTCTTGTCGGAGGCGCGCTTCGTCCACCTCGTGCGCGATCCGTGCGCCGCGCTTGCCTCGCTCGGTGCGCTCCATCGCGCCGCGGACGCCGGCCGCTTCGACGCCGCGCGCCATGCGCTCGCCATCGGCCGCTCCCTGCGCCTCGCGCAGCGGCACGCGCGCCGCCTCGGCGACCGCTATCTGGTGGTCCGCTACGAGGATCTCGTGGCTCGGCCCTCCCAGGAAATGGAGCGCGTCGGGGAGTTCCTCGGCGTCGCGCCGCACCCGACGCTCACGGTGCCCACGGCCGGCGGCGAGCTCGTGCCGGCGAACTCGTCGTTCGGCGAGGGATCCCCCGGCGTCATCGAGGGTCCCCGGCCCGCCCCGCGCCTTCCGGACGACGAAGCCGCGCTGCTCGGCGTGTTCGCCGCGGACGCGGCCCGGCCGTTCGGGTACGAGATTCCGCGCCCCCGACTCGCGACGCGCGGCGCGCTGCGGCTGCGGCATGGCCTCAGGCTCGCGCTGCGGGCGGCCGCCGCCACGCTGCGTGCCCGCGTGCTCCGGTCCTAGCGCGGTCGCGAACGGCGCCCTCGCCGCGATCGCTCCCGCGGCGCGGTCGAGGCGCCCACTACGATGCCCGCGGCACATGCTTCGCCCGGTCCTCGCCGGCGGGCTCGGGCTGTCGAAGACTCTCGTAGATGGCCAGGCATGCGCGCGCCGTGGCGTCGGCGTCCTCGCGCTCGGCCCGCTCGCGCGCCG
This sequence comes from Gammaproteobacteria bacterium, assembly GCA_036563665.1. GTDB lineage: Bacteria > Pseudomonadota > Gammaproteobacteria > Steroidobacterales > Rariloculaceae > FEN-1219. The sequence continues at coordinate 16,951 of DATCLY010000047.1, read as the reverse complement.
CATGCGCGAGGCGCAAGCGCAGCGCCTCGTCGGCGAGCACGGCGTCGAGCGCCTGCGCGAGCGCCGCCGGGTCGCGGCAAGGCACGGCGAGCGCGGCGTGCCCGTGCCACTCCGCGACGTGCCCGACGGCGGTTCCCACGGTGGGCACGCCGACGGCCGCGGCCTCCAGCATCGCCACCGGGCCCGCCTCGTGCCGCGAGCTCACGAGCGCCACGTGCGCCCGCTCCACGAGGGGACGAAGCTCGCGCTGCGTCAGGAAACCGTGGAAGCGGATGCGCGCGCCGAGGCCGAGATCGGCCGCCATGCGCTGGATGCGCCCGCCGAGCGTGTCCTCCCCCACCACGTCGAGCACGAAGTCGCGGCGCCGGTCGGCGAGCACGCGCAACGCGCGCAGCAGCGTGGACTGATCCTTGACCGGATTAAGGCTCGCGACGTGCACGAGGCGCGCGGGCTCCCCCGGGTCGCGCGGCGCGGGCTCGCGCGGCGGCCAGCGCTCGAGGTCCACGCCGAGCGGCAGGCGCCGCGCGGCGACGCCGTGCTGCGCGACGAGGTCGATGATCGGGGCGCTCGCGGCCGTCACGAGCGCCGCGCGCCGCAGCACGGCGCGCTCCCGCAGCCGCCCCCTCGAGGTGCGGCAGCCGCCGTAGCCGATGTCGGCGAGCGCCACGAGCTCGCCGCCGGCCACGTGCACGACGGCGGGCAGGCGCAGCAGCGTCGCCATGGCCACCGCCAACGCGCCGCACCCGCCGGACCAGATCGAGTGGATCACGTCGAACCGCCCGCGGCGATGCTCGGCCGCGATCAGGCGGACGGCTCGCCACGCCGTGCGCGGCTGCCCCAGGTTGTGGATGTGCGCGCCTTCGAGCCGCCAGCGCCCCGGCGCGGGCTCCTGATGCGTGGCGAACACGTGCACCTCGTGCTCGGCGGCCAACCGGCCGAGCAGCGCCAGGAGCGCGGGGATCACGCGGCGCTCGCCGGAGCGATCGACGCCGCCCGGCACGACCATGGCGACCTTCATGGCGCGACGCCCCCGTTCCCGAGCAGCGCCTCGAGCCGCGCGACCGCTTCGCGCGGATGACCCGTGCGGCGCAGCTCGTAGGCCGGCACGTCGACGATGCGCCGCTCGAACGCGGCCCAGCTCTCGAGCCCGGCGGCGTAGGGCTGCTCGCGGCGCAGGCGCCGCAGCAGCGAGTCGGGTCCCACGGCGACGAGCGGCGCGGCGCTCGCGCCCCGCAGGGGCGACAGGAACACGACGGCGGCGAGACGCAGCGGCGTGGCCGCGATCCGGCCCGGCACGGCGCGCAGGTCCACCTCGTGCTTGCGAACGCCGCTGCGGCGCTGGATCACCGGCGCCCGCCGGACGCAAGCCTCGAGCGGTCCGCGCTCGAGCGACGCGAGCGCGGCCGCGGGCACGTGGACGTAGTTGGGAACGCCCGTCACGCGCAGGCCCCCCGTGTCGACGAACGCGCTGTCCTCCGCGAGCACCTCGAGCCCCGAGGCCAACGCATGCAGGGCCAACGTGCTCTTGCCGGCGCCGCTCGGGCCGATCAGCAGCACGCCCGACCCGCCCGCGCCGATGCACGCGGCATGCAGCGGGACGAGCGCCTGCGCCCGCGAAGCGAGTGTCAGGAACGCGAGCTCGACGAGCTCGTAGCGAGCGTGATAGCGGTGAGCGAACATGGCTCGCGACACGCACACGAGCGCACGCGACAGGGCCACGTCCACCACGACGAAGTTGTGCGCGTCCACCGTGGCGCACAGGAGCCCGGCACCCGAGACCAACGTCGGCCGCGGCGGCTCGGCGCTCCGCGGCCAGGAACGGTCGCCGTCGGTCGCCGCGAGCCGCACGCGGAAGCGGCGCGGCTCGGAGCCGAGCCGATGGCGCGGCAGTCCACCGAACGCCTCCACGGCGAGGTCGAGCGGCGCCCGATCGTCGCTCTCCACCGTGAACTCGCCGCCGAGCACGTGGAGGTGAGCACGCAGCCGCGCCGGCGCTCGCTCCAGGAACGGATCGGCCGCCGAGCTCACCGTCGTCCCTCCGTCGCGAGAGCCGCACGCGCCTGCGGGCGCGTCCTCACGAGCCGGCCGGCTTCGAGCTCGAACACGACGTCGCACGCGTCGAGGACGCGCGGCGCGTGCGCGATCAGCACGACCGTGCAGCGGCCCCGCAGCGCCGCGAGCACGTCCATGATCTCCGCCTCGGCCGCCGCATCGAGGCTGCTCGTGGCCTCGTCCAGCACGAGCAGCGACGCGCGCCGGTAGAGCGCGCGCGCGATGCCGAGGCGCTGCCGCTGCCCGCCGCTCAAGCGCACGCCGTTGCGACCGATCGCGGTGGACAGCCCGGCCGGCAGCGCCGTCACGACGGGCTCGAGCTGCGCGTCGCGCACGGCTTCGCCCAGCCGCTCGTGATCGATCGCGCCGCGGCGCACGCCGAAGGCCACGTTCTCCGCGACGCTCGCATCGAGCAGCAACACCTGCTGCGGCACGTGCGCGACCATGGAACGCCAGCGACGGCGATTGCCGTCGTCGAGCGGCACGCCGTTCACGAGCACCGTGCCCGCCTGCGGCGCGAGCAGCCCCAGGATCAGGTTCGCGAGCGTGGTCTTGCCGCAGCCGTTCGGTCCCGCGAGGCCCACCAGCGCCCCGGCCGGTATCCGCAGCGAGACGTCTTCGACGCCGGCGACGCCCCGCCGCGAGTGACGCGAGTGACGATAGGACACGCCCACGAGCCGAACCTCCGGCGCCGACGGCCGCCGCGCCGCTGCGTCGGGCTCCGCGTCGCCGAGCGGCGCCCGCGCGCGGGCTCGCAACAGCTCGTCCGCGATCCGCTCGAAGCCCGCGCCGTCGGCGCGGATGCGGGCGAGCGACGCGAACACCTGCTGGACGGGCGGCAGCAGACGGTAGGCGACGAAGCCCAGGAACGCGAGCTGCGCGAGCCCCTGCTCCGCGCCCGCGCCGCGCCTCGTCGCGAGCGCGGCCGCGACGAGGCCGGCGATCACCACGCACTCGATCGCGTAGCGCGGCGCGGCGGCGATCGCGGCCGTCCTCGTCTGCGCGGCGGCGATGGCGTCGGCGTGACCGGCGACGCGCGCCACCATCTCCCGCTCGGCGCCGTAGAGGATCACGTCCTGAACGGCCGCGAAGGTCTCCGCGACGACCTTGGAGCGCTGCTGCCAGCGCTCCGCGATGGCTTCCCCTTCGCGCACGAGGCGGCGTCGGACGAACGCGTAGATCGCGGCGTAGGCGAGCGCGAGCGCGAGCGTCGCGCCGAGCGCAACTCCGGGATCGACGACGACCACGGCCGCCGCGATCAACGCGATCACGGCGAGGTTAGCGACGAGCAGCAGGCCGCTCTGGATGACGCCGCCCGCCGACCGGGTCACTTCCTGCACCACGTGTGATGCGAGCACGTCGCCGTGGTGGCGCGCGTGGAAGGCGAACGGCCGGCTCAGATACTCCTCGAACAGCAGCACCTGGAACGCGGCCACCACCCGCTGCGCGAACCGCGCGATCGCGACGACGGTGAGGAGGCTCGCGGCGTTCGCGAAGACGATCATGCCGACGAAGCCGAGGCCGAGCACGAGCAGGAGCTCGGCGCGCGACTCGAGCGCGAGCGCGTCCTCGAGCCGCGCGAGCAGCGCGTTGCGAGCGACGACCTCGGGATCGGTGAGCACGGCGAGGAACGGCGCGATGCCGGCGATTCCGGCGAGCGTGAAACCGGCCGCCAGGATCGAGAGCAGCAGCACGCCCACGCACGCGCGTCGCTGGCCGGCGTCGAAGACGGCCCACACGCTGCGCGCGAGGGCGGGCAGCGACCGGGGGCCGCTGCGCTTCATGGCGGCTGCCCCGCGGCCATCTGGCCGCGTGCGGCGGCGCGCATTCGCCTCGCGCCGGCGAGCGCCGCGTAGGCGGATGCGAGCTTGCGCCCGAGCGCCGCGCTCGAGAGCTCCGTGTCGAAATGCGCGCGGACCGCGGCGCGCGCGGCGGGCCCGCGTGCCGCCGCGGCGGCGAGCGCCCGCGCCAGCGCCTGCGAGTCCCCGCACGGCCACAGCGCCCCGACGGCGCCGTCACCGGTCAGCCCCCGCAACGACGGGATGTCCGTGACCACGGGCGTCAAGCCCGTCGCGAGCGCCTCGATGAGCGCGAAGCTGCTGCCCTCGCGGTGGCTGCCGAGCACGAACAGATCCGCCGCGCGCATGAGCGTCTCCACGGCCGCGTGCGGCACGCGGCCGAGCAGATGCACGCGGCCCCGGAGCCGCGCGTCGCTCGCGATGCGTGCCTGCACCTCGCCGAGCAGCGGCGCCGAGCCGAAGCAGCACCAGAGGCGTAAGCCCGGCAGCTCCCCGGTCGCGGCGGCCACCCCGTCGAGCACGGTGAGCGGGTCCTTGTTGCGGTCGAGGTGCCCCACCCACAGCACCGCCGGATCGCCGTGCACCCCGGTCGCGGCGCGCGCGGCCTCGCGGTCGCCGGGTTGGAAAGCGCTCGTCGATTCGGGGATCTCGAAGATGCGCAGGCTCGGCGGAAGCAACCCGGCGCGCTCGAACGGCGCCGCCTGGGCACGCGCGCAGAACGACACGCCGTCCGCGGCGGCCGCTCCCCGTCGCCAGTACCGTCGCCCCCAGAGTCGGGGCGGCCGGTCGGCGTGGTCCTGCAACAGGATCGGCACGCCGGGCGCCGCCGCGCGCAGCGCGAGGACGTCGCGCGGAAATCCAAGGCCGTGCACGTGCAGCACGTCCACGGCGCGGCTCCTGAGCGCCCCGTCGAACGCCGCCGCGCGCGCGAGCGGCACGCCCGGCGCCTCGGGCGCGACGAACAGGAACTCCACGCCGTCGCGCATGATGACGGCCGGCACGAGGCTCGCCTGCACGACGGTCACTCGCAAGCCGGCCGACGCGGCGGCCGCGGCCACGTCGCCGAGCGAATGCCATGCCTCGAGCAACGCCTCGGGCGGACGCCGCGCCCGGTCGACGAAGAAGCTGACCTGCATGACGTGCATGCCGGGCTCCCTCAGAGACTCGTGGATCGCGGGTCGAGCAGGCGAATCAGCCGCTGCGACGCCGCGAGCTCCCACGGCCGGTCGTAGCGGCCGAGCGAGTAACGCCAGCTCGCGAGCCCCCGGAGGGCGAGCTTGGCCCAGCGCGGCGCCTGCGTGTCCTGCACGGTGGGGAAGCGGCAGCGCAGCACCGTCACGAAGTCGCGGATGCGCCGCCGCAGCCGGTCCGTCAGCCAGGGCGCGTCGGCATGACACGCGTACGCCACCCAGCGCGGCTCGGCCCACTCCTCGGGCGTCCGCGGGAACTCGACGGGGCGGCCGTCGACGTCGCGCAGCGGCGCGAGCTTCAGCCGCTCGTGCCCGGGCACGCGCTCGGCCGGGAGCGGCGTGTACACGTAGACGATGATCTCCGCGTCCGGATTCACGCGCTTCACGCGACGGATGAAATCGAACGTGCGCTCGGTCTCGCCTTCCGGATCTTCGGGCGGCGCCACCATGAACGAGAGCTCCGGGATCACGCCGTGGCGGCGGCAGAGCTCCGCCACCGCGAGCGTCTGATCGGCGCGCGTGCCCTTGCGGATCGACTTGAGCAGCGCATCGTTCGGCGTCTCCGCGCCGATGTACGCCATCTTGAGGCGGCTCTGCCGCAGGAGGCGCCACGACTCGGGCGAGAGCTTCAGCAGCGCGTCGCTGCGCGCGTAGCACCACCACGGCAACCGGTGGCGCGCCAGCACCTCGAGCAGCGGGGCGGTATCCGCTTCGCGATCGAAGAAGTTGTGGTCGTAGAACTGGATCGAGTCGGCCCCGAGCGTGCGCGCGAGAAACGCGAGATCGCGATCGAGGCGCTCGGCCGGCGGCAGCACGGTGGCGCCGCGGAACACGGCTGCGACGCCGCAGAACGTGCAGCGGAAGCGGCAGCCGAGCGCGGCCTGATGCGCGGCCGTGCGTTCGCCGAGAAAGCTCTTCGCGAGGTAGGCCGTCGGGTCCGGGAGCAGGTCGTAGCGCACGGCGGTGGCCACGCGCTCCCGCGCGAGCGGCCGGTCCGGGTTGTGCACCACCGCGCCGTCGCGACGCCAGCTCAAGCCCGGGATCGCGGCGAGCGCGTCGCCGCCGCCCGCGGCGAGCGCGTCCAGGAGCTCGCGGAACGTGTCCTCGCCCTGCCCGCGCACCACGAAGTCGACGTAGTCGCTGTTCAGCGCCACGTCCGGATAGAGCGACGGGAAGTAGCCGCCCCACACGATCGGCAGGTCGGGTCGCGCCGCGCGCAGCGCGCGAGACACCGCGACGGCGGTCGCGACCTGCGGCCCGCCCATGACGGTGACGCCCGCAGCGACAGCTGGCTCGGCGGTCACGACCCGGCAGGCCGCGCCCGCCGCGTCGGGCTCGAGGTTGCCGTCGATCAGCGTGGCGTCGTAGCGGTCCTCTAGCCCCGCGGCGATCGCCATGATGGAGAGCGGAAAGCGCGCGCGCCGCCGCGCGGTGATGCGCGGGTTGATCAGCAGAACGCGACCGCGCGTTTTCACGACAGCCTCGGCGCCGGCTGCAGCCGTTGCAGGATCCGCATCTCGAGCGGAAAGCGGAAGTCGCTGCGCTCGCAGCGCAGCGCCGCGAGCCGCCGCAGCCACCGCGGCCGCCAGCGGCCCCGCCCGCAGGCGAGATCGAGGAAGAACTTGAAGCGCTCGACGAGCTCGTGCTTCTCCGCAGACACCCACGGCCCCGGCTCGCCGGCCACGTAATCGAACTGCGACCACTCCGCGAGCGTCCGCGGCAGCTCGTAACCTTCCGCGACGGCCTCGGCGACGAGCGCGCTGCCCGGGTAGGGCTTGAAGTAGAAGATCGGGGTGTCGAAGGCGCTGCTCATCGCGCGCAGCCGCCGCGCGCAGGCGAGCGTGGCCGCCACGCTCGCGTCGCTCTCGCCCGGAAAGCCCACGATGAAGGGGAAGATGCCGGCGATGCCGAGCTCCCGCATGCGGGCGGCCGTCTGGAACACCTTGTCGAGGGTGATGTCCTTCTTGATGCGCTTCAGCATGTCGTCGTCGCCCGACTCCACGCCTACGAGCAGGCGACGCAGGCCCGACTGCTTGCAGAGCCGCCACACGTCTTCCGGCAGCCGCACGCCCTGGTCCGCCCGCATCGTCGCGGCCCACGTGAAGCGCATGCCGGACGCCAGGACGAGCTCCGCCATGGCCTGCACGCGGTGACGGTTGGTGAAGAACGTCTCGTCCTGGAAGTTCACGTCGTCGAAGCGGTACTTCTCCCAGAGAGCGGCGAGCTGCGCGACCATGGCCTCGGGCTCGATGCCGGTCCATTTCCGGCCGTAGACGAACGGGTCGGAGCAGAAGGCGCAGCGAAACTTGCAGCCTTGGGAGGAGATGTAGTCGAGCTGCCGCTTGCCCTTGAGCGCGTAGTAGCGCTCCACGGGAATCAGGTCGTAGTCGTGCGGCCGGAAATGCTCGAGCGGCAGCAACGGGCGCGGCGGATTGACGTGCACGCGCCCGTCGGGCATGCGGAACATGCACCCCGCGCAGCCCTCGAGCGTTTGGCCCGACGCGAGGCGCGCGACGATCTCGGCGAAAGTGGCCTCGCCCTGCCCTTGCACCGAGATGTCCACGCACGGCTCGGCCAGGCACTCGCGGCCGAACATCGACGGATGCCACCCGCCCCACACCACGGGCACGTCCGGCCGCGCCGCCTTCGCGGCCCGGGAGACGCGCAGCGCATCGGCGATGGGCGCGCCCGTCAGCACGGTCACGCCGAAGCACACCGCGCCCTCGAGCGCCGCCACGACGGTGCGCTCGGCATCGGGGTCGAGCCGGCCGTCCACGATGACGACCTCGTACTCGGCGGGATCGAGCGCCGAGCCCACGGCGAGCAACGCGAGCGGCATCGTGTAGAAGACCGCGCGCGGGTTGTACAGGACCACTCGACGGCGACTGCTCATGGGCGTGTCACGCGCACGATCGTCAACGTCTCGTTGATGAAGCGGCGCCGCGCGAAGGGCTCGAGGCGAAAGCCGCGCGCCCGCAGCTCGGCCTCCAATTGGGGACAGACGTCGCCGAACGAGGAGAGCAGCACCAGCGCGACGCCGCCCGACGCGAGGTGGGCGTCGAGGCCGGCCGCGAAGCGCGGCGCGGCGTCGGGCGAGCGCCACGCGGCGTCGCGGTGGTCGCGCGGCACGCCTTGGAGGAACGGCGGGTTGAACAGCACGAGATCGAACCGCTCGCCCGCCACGGGCTCGAAGAGGTCCCCATGCCGCAAATCGATGCGCTGCTCGAGCCCGTTCAGCAGCGCGTTCGCGCCCGCGCAGCGCACCGCGGCGGGATTGATGTCCACGGCCACGACGCGGCGCGCCCAGCGGGCCGCCGCGAGCGCGCAGATGCCGGAGCCGGTGCCGAGGTCGAGCACCGCGGCATCGGGCTTCACGGTGCGTCGATCGATCTGCGATGCGAGGAAGGCGCCGGTCCGCAGCAGCTTGGGATTCGCGACGCTCGGTATCACGACGATCGCCATGCCGAGCACGCGCTCGAGGCGAAACTCGTCGTAGCGGCGCTTGCCGGACAGCGCGTACCCGGCCGCGAGCAGCCGTCCGGCCGCCGCGCGCAGCGGCCCCGGCGGGGGGCCGATCAGCGATGGCGGCGCGGCGTCAACCATGGAGGAAGGTCTCCTGCGCGAACGTCGCGGGATCGCGCCACATCGAGCAGACGCATCGGGCGCATTCGGGGCGCTCGCCCGCGCGGATCGCGGCGGTGAGCGCCCGCATGGGCGCGCTCGCGACGGCCTCCGCGAGCGTGGGCGCTCGCGGCGCGTCCGCGGGGCCGGGGATGAAGAAGCACGGCGCCACGCGCCCGTCGGCGCCCACCACCACGGAGAACTCGGGCGCGTTGCAGCGCACGGGCGGGAACGGCCCCAGGCCGCAGAGCGCCGCGAAGTAGGCGCGGATGCGGCGCAGCTTCGCGGGCGACTCCGCGATGAAGCCGCTCTCGAAGTCCCCGGCATGCTCGCGCTCGAGCGTCGCCAGGCGCTCGTCGAGCAGCGGCAGGTCCCCGCTCGCGAGCGCGGGCACCCGCGAGACGTCGCCGCGCCGCGCGAACGCGTGGCCGTTGCCCACGTCCACCGCGAGGAACGACACGTACGCGGCCCCGAGCTCGCGGGCGAGCGTCACGAACCGCGGCAGCTCGCGGTAGTTCGCGCGCTGCAGCGTGACCCTAAGGCCCGCCGGCAAGCCCGCGTCCGCGACGGCGCGGACGCCGGCGCAGACGTTGTCGAACGCGTCGAGGCCGCGAACGGCGGCGTAGGTCTCGGCGCACGTGCCGTCGAGCGACACCGTGACGGCGTCGAAGAGCTCCGCGGCCGCGCGCGCGTGCTTCGCGAGCGCAAGGCCGGACGTGAGGAGCCACAGGCGCAACCCGCGCTCCGCGAGCAAGGCTGCGATCTCGCGCCACTCCGGGTTCAAGAGCGGCTCGCCGCCAGAGATCAGCACGACGCGCGTGCCGAGCGTCTCGAGCGACGGCAGCAGCCGCCGCACCGTCTCGAGGCTCATGTCCGCCCCACCGTGCCGCCAGTAGTCGCACGTCACACAGCGCGAGTTGCAGCGCTCGGAGAGATACAGCGTCACGAGCGGCCGGAGCTCGCTCATCGGCGCACCGCCTCGAGGATGTAGTGATCGGCGAGCGCCGCGAGCGGCTGCCAGCGCTGCAGCGCTCGCTCGAGCGTCGCGAGCGCGCCGAGCACCTTGGGCCTGCGCTCGAGCCACGCCGACGCGTACGTGGGCGGGAGCAGCACGCCCAGAGGCCGGCGGCCGATCGGCGCGAACTGCGCCCCGAGCGCCGCCGCGAACTCGGCCGGCGTCGGGTAGCGGATCCGCAAGCCGCGCCAGAGCGCGCCGTCCTTGCGGCACCGGCGGAAGGCCTCGCGCCAGCGGCCGCGCACGAGGAACCAGGCCCATTCCCAGGGCGCGTGCCGTCCCATCACCACGAGCAGCAACGGCGCGCGCGGCTCGAGGAGGGTGGCGAGACCGGCCAGGGCGCGCTCGAGGTCGGGCACGCAGTTCACGGCGCCGAAGCTCGAGAAGGCGCCGTCGAACCGCTCGCCCCCGAGCGCGTCTGCGAGGCGCTCCATGGGGGCGCACACGAAGCGGATGCGCTGCGCGCAGCCGGCGCGCGCCGCCTTGGCCGCGGCCACGCGCAGCATCGCGGGGGACGGATCGGTCGCCACGACGTCGACGCCGCGGCACGCGAGGCGCACGGCGTCCTCACCCGTGCCGCAACCGATCTCGAGCACGCGCCCGCAACCCGCAAGCGCGGCATCGAGGCGTTCCCACACGAGCGAGCGCAAGCGCGCGCCGAGGAGGCTCTGCGTGAACGACGCGTCGTAGGTCGCCGCGACCTCGTCGAACGGGTGCGCCGCAGGCTCGGCCCACGCCGGTCTCACGAGTCTCCCCTCCCCGCCGCCCCTGCGGGCCGCGTGCCGACGCACACCGTGAGCGTCTGCAAGTGGTGAAAGTCTTCCCGGTCCAAACAGTATTCGGGCGACGCCGGATCGCAGTAGCGCCGCAGCTTGACGCGCGATGCCGGATCGAGGTGCGGCTCCACTTTCGCGCCCCACGTGCCCTCGAAGACCGCCTGCTGAAAATACTCGCGATCGACCGGCGACAGCGGCTGCGTGCGCTCGATCACGTAGGTGCGCGCGGTGACGGCCTCGAAGCCCGCGGCCCGCAGCCAGCCGACGAGCGCGCGGATACTGGCCAGGTCGTCCGCGGCGAGCCCGTAACGCTGCCGGTAGTGCGCATGGCAGGCGCTGCGGACGGCGTCGTCGAGCGCCGCGTCCCATGCGAAGAACATCTCGGGCAGCAGCCCGGATTGGGCGACTACGAGGCGGCCCCCGGCGCGCAGCAGCCCGCCGAGGGCGCGCACCGTGGCCGCGGGGTCCACCAGGTGATTGATCGCGTTGCACGCCCAGATCAGGTCGAACGCCTCGTGCCGGAAGGCGAGCCGCGCGGCGTCGCTCTGCACGAGCGGCTCCGAGTGATGCCGCCGCGCCGCCGCGAGGTGCGGCATCGAGAGATCGGTCCCCACGAGCAGCACGCCGGGCGCGAGCGCCTCGCGCAGCACGGCAGTCGCCACGCCGGTGCCGCAACCGAGATCGAGCACCGCGCCGGTCGCCGGCAGGCTCAGGTCCGCGAAGATGCGCCGCAGCTCCGGCACGATGAAGCGCCCGAAGAGATCGAGCTTGCGGGCGTAGGAACGCTCCGGCGCGTCGCCGAGCCACCGCGGCGACGCGCGGGGCGCGGGCGCGGCCCGGCGCTTGGGCCCGACGGCGCCGCAGGCGGCGGCTTTCCCGCCCTCCCGTGCCCCGCCGTTCAACCGCGCGCTCACGTCACCAGAAGCAGCTCAGTCACTAGAAGTAGAAGTGCAGCTCGGCGAAGACTTCGTCGCGATTCGTGAACGGCGAGATCGGCACGCCGTTGTACGCCCGCCAGCCGACGCGCGCCTGCAGGAGCTGCATCGGGAAGTGCTCCCACACCACGCTGTAACGCTCCTGCTCGTCCTCGCTGGTCCTGTCGCTCGGGTCGAGGAACTCGTACGTGACCTTGAGGTTGTGGCCCTTCGCGAGCCGCCAGTTGCCTTCGAAGAGCGTCGCGTAGGTTTCCTGCGAACCGAAGTTCGGCACGTCGTCCTCGATGAAATCGAGCTCGGCGAGCCAGGTGATCGGGCCCGTGTTGAAGCCCGCGAACAGCGCCGTCATCGTGCGGTCGCCGAGCGGGTCGTCGATGATGTTGTGGCTCGCCCCGAGCCGCCAGCGCGGCTGCACATAGACGGCCGACAGGCTCCATTGATCCTTGCCGGGTACGCTGCCCGTGCCGGCCGTGCCGTTCGTCGAGGCGATCTGCGCCGACCACTTGGGAAGCTCCAGGCCGAGCTCGATGCCGTCGTCGGGCGTGTCCATGTTGATGCCCGAGCGCTGGCGCACGAACGCGTTGTCGTCCTGCAGGCGCCAGCCGAACGGCAGGAAGAACTGGCCCACCTTGACCGTGTATTTGCCGCCGCCCGGCGTCACGAGCGCGTACCGCTCGCGGGCGAGCGAGCCGCCCGGGGCCAACTGCTCGTCGAGATAGAACGTGAGCAGCTGCGGCACCGCCCGGACCTCGACCTGCACGGTGCTCTTGAACACCTCGGTCCGCGACTCGTCGGGCCGCCCCGGCACGTTCGTGTCGAAGTAGCCCGCGCGGTAGTCGCCGCCGACCCCGAGCCACTTGCCGACGCTGCTGTTCCAGTCGGGGAGGTCGCTCTCCGCGAACACCGTGCGCCGCGCGAGCTGCGTGCGCGCGTAGGTCATGCCGAACAGGTTGCGCTTGCCGCCGCCGGTGGGGTTCACGTGGCACTGGACGCACTTCACCCCCGCCCCCACCGCCAGATAGGGCTCGGCGCGCGCCGGTCCGGCGGCGATCAGCAGGGCCGCCGCGAGCAGGGCCGACAGGCGCCACGAGCGCGGCAACGCGGGCGGCGCTTCGAACGGCGGCAGCGAAAAGACAAACCTCGTCACAGTCGGAGCTCCTCCCCGGTCCATCGCCGGCCGGGCCGTGCGCCGCGGAGCGGCCGCGCGGCGGGCGTCGGCGCGCAGCGCAGGGCGCCATCCGGCGCACACCCGCGCACCCGCGACGGAGGCGCACCTCGCCCCCTCGCCCGGGCGGCAGCTTTTGAGTACCGGAGCCCTGTGCACGAGGTTCACTCGCGCCGGCGGCTGTCTCGTGCCGGGGAGGTGGATCGGACGCGGCGAAGCGGGTCAGCGAGCGACCAGGCTCCGGTACAGGGCGAGCGTCTGCTCGATCGTGTCCTCGATGCGGAACGACGTGCGGATGCGCTCGCGCGCCGCCTCGCCCATGCGCCGCCGCAACGCCGGGTCGCTGCGCAGCCGCTCGATGGCGGCGGCGATGGCCGCCGAGTCCGCCACCGGGACCACGATGCCGCTCTGCCCGTCCACGACGAGCTCCGGGCTGCCGCCGCAGGCGGTCACGATGGGCGGCACGCCGTAGGCCATGGCCTCGATCACGGAGCGCGGCAGGCCTTCACGCCGGATCGAGGGCAGCACGAAGACGTCGCAGGCGGCGGTCAGCGCGGGCGCGTCGGCGCGATGGCCCACGCGGTGGATGCGCTGCCCGGCACCGCTCGCCTCGATGGCCGCGGTGAGCCGGGGCGCCTGCGTGTGGCCCACGAGCAGCAGGTGCACGTCGGCCGGCAAGCGCGCCACGGCGTCGACGAGGTACTCGATGCCCTTGCGCGGCCGGTAGTTCGCCACGCAACCCACGACGAACGCGCCGGGCGGAATGCCGAGCTCCGCGAGGTTCGCCGGCTGCTCGCGGTACCAGTCGAGGCTGTGGCCCTTGTAGATGCGAACCAGCCGCTCCGGCGGCACGCGCAGGAACGCCGGCCGCATGCGCAGGAAGTGGTCCCGCACCGCGTCGGCCACGCACACGATGCGATCGATCCGGGGATTGAGGAGCCGCAGCCACGACACCGGGCTGAAGAAGCTCACGTTGCCCACGATGCCGCGGTAAGCCACGACGCGCACGGGCAGGCCGGTGGCCGCCAGCAAGCCGTTCTGCAAGGCGCGATTGCCGAACAGATGCAGGATGTCGTAGCCGCCCCGGCGAAGCTCCGCCCGGAGCGCCCGGATGCCGGCCGGATCGATCCGTCGGCGCAGCGGAAGGTCGAGCAACCGCACGCCGGCCTCGGCAAGCCATGCGCGGTAGGGAGCCGCCCGCGGGCACACCACGGTCACGTCCACGTGCGCCGCGTGCAGCCCGACGAAGGTCGCCACCGTGGGGCGGTCGGCGTCCTCGACGATGCACAGTGCCTTGATGGACATCGGGACGCGCTCTCAGGCAGGGACGCGGACCACGCTGCGCCGTGCGGGGCCGCGGAGCGGAAGCTCCGTCTGCCGCTCGCCGCAGCGATGGCCGCGCGAGACGTTCACGTGCGCGATGGTGATGGTCATGCTGTGGCCGCTCGTCGACCCCCTCCGCGGCGAACGCACGTGGCGGCACGGCTCCATGGGCGGCGGGACGATTGCGGGCGGTATTTGACTGCATAACGCACTGACCGTGCAAACGCCGCCGCAGCGCCGCACCCCGACCCTCACCCTCGATCGCCCGCACGGGCGTTCCCCACTACTCGTACCGTTTCGTATGGGAGAATTGGCGCCGGAAGGCGGCGAGGGGCCGCGCGAGGAAGACATGAAACGAGCTTTGATCACCGGGATCACCGGGCAGGACGGCGCCTACCTCGCCGAGTTCCTGCTGGAGAAGGGGTACGAGGTGCACGGCGTCAAGCGCCGGGCCTCGCTATTCAACACCGAGCGCGTCGACCACCTCTATCAGGACCCCCACGCCCCGGACCGCCGCTTCATCCTCCACTACGGCGATCTCACGGACGCCACCAACCTGATTCGGATCGTGCAGGAGGTGCAGCCGGACGAGATCTACAACCTGGGCGCCCAGAGCCACGTCGCGGTGTCGTTCGAGACCGCCGAATACACCGCCAACTCGGATGCGATCGGCACGCTGCGCCTGCTCGAAGCCATCCGAATCTGCGGCCTCACGAAGCGCACGCGCTTCTACCAGGCGTCGAGCTCGGAGATGTTCGGCAAGGTGCTCGAGACGCCGCAGCGGGAGACGACCCCGTTCTATCCGCGCTCGCCCTACGCCGCCGCCAAGGTGTACGCCTACTGGATCACGGTGAACTACCGCGAGGCGTACGGCATCTATGCCTGCAACGGCATCCTGTTCAACCACGAGTCGCCGCTGCGCGGCGAGACGTTCGTCACGCGGAAGGTCACCCGCGGCCTCGCCCGCATCAAGCTCGGGCTGGACGACTGCCTGTATCTCGGCAACCTCGAGGCCCGGCGCGACTGGGGGCACGCGAAGGACTATGTGCGGGCGCAGTGGCTCATGCTCCAGCAAAGCGAGCCCGACGACTACGTGATCGCGAGCGGCGAGCAGCGCTCGGTGCGCGAATTCGTGGTGGCCGCGGCTGCCCTGCTCGGCTTCGACCTGCAATGGCGGGGCCGAGGCGTCGACGAGGAGGGGGTGGATCGCAACACCGGCAAGACGATCGTGCGCATCGACCCGCGCTATTTTCGCCCGACCGAGGTGGACACGCTGCTCGGCGACGCCTCGAAGGCGCGGGAACGCCTCGGGTGGCGGCCCGAGGTGAGCTTCGACGAGCTGGTGCGCGAGATGGTGGAGGCGGATCTGCGGCACGCGGAGCGCGATGCGTTGAACGCGCGCGAGGGCTTCCCGGTCTACAGGCGGCACGAATGAACGAACGATCGATCGTCTTCGTGGCGGGCCGCAACGGCATGGTGGGCTCGGCCATCTACCGTGCGCTCGAGCAGCGAGGCTTTCGTCATCTGCTCGGGCCGCCGCGCAGCGAGCTCGACCTGACCGACCAGCGCGCCGTGGACCGCTTCTTCGCCGAGGAGCGCCCGGAGTACGTCTTCGCCGCCGCGGCCAAGGTGGGCGGCATCCTCGCGAACGACAGCTACCCCGCGGAGTTCATCGCCGACAACCTCAAGATCCAGACCAACCTGATCGACTCGGCCTACCGCCACGGCGTGCGCAAGCTCTGCTTCCTGGGCTCGAGCTGCGTGTATCCACGCCTCGCCCCGCAGCCGATGCGCGAGGACGCGCTGCTGACGGGGCCGCTGGAACCCACGAACCAGTGGTACGCGGTCGCCAAGATCGCGGGCATCAAGATGTGCCAGGCGTACGCGAAGCAGTACGGCTTCCGCGCGATCTCGCTGATGCCCACCAATCTCTACGGTCCCGGCGACAACTTCGACCTCGAGACGTCGCATGTGCTGCCGGCACTGATTCGCAAGTTCCACGAGGCGAAAGAGCGCGGCGCGCCGAGCGTGACCATCTGGGGGTCCGGGACCCCGCGGCGGGAATTCCTGCACGTGGACGATCTCGCCGGCGCGGCCCTGTTCCTCATGGAGCGCTACGATTCGCCGGAGATCATCAACGTCGGCGTCGGCGAGGACGTCTCGATCGCCGAGCTCGCGGAGCTCGTGCGGCGCATCGTGGGCTTCGAGGGGACGCTCGAGTTCGACCGCAGCAAGCCCGACGGCACGCCGCGGAAGCTGCTCGACGTCTCGAAGATCACCGCGCTCGGCTGGCGGCCGCGGATCGGGCTCGAGGAAGGCATCCGTGCCACCTACGAGTGGTATCGCTCGACGCCGGCAGCGCGCGCCGCACGATAGCTGTGAAGTCTCGGACATCGTTCCCGCACGAGAAGGTGTCATTCCGAGCTCCGATGAAGCTTCCTGTGCTCGGGCCGAAACTGCACAGGGCGTCCCGAACGGACGCGCACCGGTTGAGGTAACGGAGTCTCCTACAGGGGGACTCTGCGTATGGCGCCGCACCCGCAGCCGAGGGGGTGTTACGTATATCCCCTCGGAGAGACTGTCATGCCCGCGGACGATCTTTGGGGGAATGTCCGCGCTCCGGACGATCTCCCCGGCCCCTTTGTCGGGCTGCCGCAAGTTTCGTGAGAGGACGCGCATCTCCCGATCGCATCCCCCGACGGGCGAGCCAGCAGCCGTCTTGCCGGGCGAGTGCTTGCGCGCTGCCATTCGTCTCCCTGGTGCGTCGGTCGGACTACCGCGTTTTCCGAGCCAGCGACCCGCGGTCGCGAAGCTGCTCCTCCCGCAGACGCGTGCGGGGCACCGGACGGGAAGGAGAACTCGCGAAACGCTGGCGCCTGACCGTGCGGTCCGAGGGGATTACCGCTTGGCGACCCCAGCGGGCAGAGCGGCGGCGGTAGTGTCAAAAATCTTTCGCACTTTTTGCTTCGGCAGCGGTCTCGGTCGCCCGTTAAGCTGCTGAGTGAACTGCGTGCCTTTCCATCTCCTCGAGCAGCTTCATGTTCATGTACTTCCGCGTGCCCCAGCTCGTGGCTG
>DATCLY010000030.1:0-13830 GCA_036563665.1 Gammaproteobacteria bacterium | reverse complement strand
ACGAGCGCGACGAACATCAGCGTGCCCTGCAGCACGTCGGACCAGCTCACCGCGAGGAAGCCGCCGAAGAAAGTGTAGGCGAGCATCACGATGGAGCCCCAGAACATCGCTTCGACGTACGGCAGGCCGAACAGCGTCTCGAACAGCCGCCCCGCAGCGACGAAGCCCGAGCTCGTGTAGAAGGCGAAGAACACGAGGATGAATGCCGCCGAGATCGTCCGCAGCACGCGCGAGCGGTCGGCGAAGCGCCGCTCGAAGTAGTCGGGCAGCGTGAGCGAATCCGCGAGGCTTTCCGTGCGCGCGCGCAGCCTCGCCGCCACGAAGCGCCAGTTGGCCCACGTGCCGAGCACGAGGCCGAGCGCGAGCCACACGGCATCGAAGCCCGCGAGATACGCGAGCCCCGG
Source organism: Gammaproteobacteria bacterium (assembly GCA_036563665.1). Classification (GTDB taxonomy): domain Bacteria; phylum Pseudomonadota; class Gammaproteobacteria; order Steroidobacterales; family Rariloculaceae; genus FEN-1219. The sequence goes on along the minus strand of DATCLY010000030.1, from coordinate 13,426 downwards.
CAGCCCCATGAGCAGCCAGCCGCTCATGTCCGAGGCCTGGGCCGACAGCGCAGTCACGAAGCTCCCGAGCTTGCGGCCGCCCAGGATGAAGTCGCCCAGCGTGCGCGTGCGGCGGTACGCCAGGAACCCGAGCAGCAGGCAGACGGCCATGTACGCGACGAGGGCGGCAACGATGGGCGGGCTGTTCTCGATCACGTGCTTCGCTCGCGTGCGATCTGCCGGTGGCGCTCGAGCGGCAATGGTAGACGAGATCGGCCGCGCGCAGCGGCTCGCCGTGAGCCGCGAGGCCCGCCGGGACGGCGTGCGAGCGTTCGCGACCTCGGCCTAAACTGGGCCGGTCCCCCCGTGACGGCTGTGAGGTTGCATTGAACGCGCCGGACCCGAACGACAAGCACCCGATGAAGGGCTTTCCGCAAGTCTGCTTCATCAAGAACACGGTCAAGAACCCGAACATCGTCGTCGGCGACTACACGTACTACGACGATCCGGACGACTCGGAGAACTTCGAGCGCAACGTGCTCTGCCTTACAAGGGCGACACCGTCGTCGAGAACGACGTGTGGATCGGCTACGAGGCGCTGATCATGCCCGGCGTGCGGATCGGCAACGGCGCGATCGTGTCGTCGCGCGCCGTGGTGACGCGGGACGTGCCCGCCTACACGATCGTGGGCGGCAATCCGGCCGTGCCGATCCGCAGGCGCTTCTCGGACGAAGACATAGCTAAGCTCGAGGCCGTGGCCTGGTGGGACTGGCCGATCGAGAAGATCACCCGGCACCTCGACGTGATCGTCGCGGGCGACGTCGACGCGCTCGCGGCATTGGCCTGAGCGGAGCCGCCCGACGGCGCTCAGCCGAAGGTGAACACCACGCCGAGCTCGGTGCGGTCGGCTACCTTGCGGAAACCCTCCACCACGCGCTCGAGCGGGTACGTGGCAGAGATCAGCGTGGCGGCGTCGATCGCCCCGCGCTCGATCATCGTCACGTAGCGCGGCGCGTCGCGCATCGGGTGCATGCCGCCCATCTGGCCGCCGTGGATGGAGCGCGTGGAGAGGCAGAACTGCGCTGTCGGGAACGAGATCTCGCCGCGCTGCCCGCCGCCGAGGAGCGTCAGGTGCCCGCCGCCGCGCGTGACCTCCCACGCCTGGCGGATCGCGAGCAGCCCCGAGGGGTCGGGGCCCGTCTCCACGGCGGGCGGAAAGAGATCGCCGCCCGAGCCTTCGATGACGAAGTCCGCGCCTCCGTAACGCCAGCCCGGGCCGTAGCGGCCGCCGGCCTCGAAGCGATCGGTGGGCCCGCGGCAGAGCTCGCGGATGCGCTCGACCAGCGTGTCGGTGTCGACGTTCGGATCGAGCACGGTGGTGGCGCCGAGCTCCTGCGCCTTCGCGCGGCGGTAGGCGACCGGCTCGACGACGATGATCTGTCCGGCGGAGCGGCTGCGCGCGCCCTGCAAGGCGGACAGCCCGATCGGCCCGGCGCCGAAGATGACGACGTTCGAGCCGCCCTCCACCGGCGCGTACGTCATCGTCGACGCGAGCCCCGCCGCGAGCGTGTCGCCGAGCAGCGCGAGCTGCTCGTCCGGCAGGTCCGTGAAGAGCGGAATGCAGTACTCCTCCATCGCGACCATGAGCTCGCTCAGGCCCCCGATGGCCGCCTGCTGCACGACGCCGGTGCCGTCGGCCATGTCCGCGATCGGCTCGATGAAGAGCTGGCTGTTCAGGTAATTGCACGCCTCGGGATTGCCGTGCAGGCACTGATAGCACTGGCCGCACTGCGGCGTGCCGCACACGAGCACGCGATCGCCCACGCGCACGCGGTGCACCTCGCCGCCCACCGCCTCCACCACGCCGAAGCCCGAGTGATTGGGAATCGTCGGGCGCTCGAGCGCGTCCTGCCCGAGCACGGTACGGGTGATCGTGTAGCAACCGCAGCTCGCCGTGGTGCGCACCAGCACCTGCCGCGGCTCGAGCTCGCGCAGCCGAAGCTCCTCGATGGACGAAGTGGTGCCGTGGCGCACCAACGCCCGGAACGGCCGGCCCGCGACGCTCCCGGTCGCGATCGCCGGCGCCCCTTGCTGTTGCCCGTGGGCGGAGGTGCCCGCCAGCGTGGCCGCGGCCAACGCCCCCACCTTCAGCATCGAGCGGCGCGACCAACCGCCGCTCGCGGCGCTCGCCGTCCGCTCCGCCGGCTCGGCACGCTCGCCGTCCGGCTCGGGTACGGCGCTGCCGCTACCCTCGTGCTCACCTGCTCGCTCGCTCATGGTTCCCCTTCGACTGCTTGGGCCCGCCCCCCATCGCCAGGAACAGTGCGGCCGCCGCGGGCGCGGCGTCAACCGCCCAACACCTCCGCCGGTCCTCGGGCTACGCCACTCGACGTCATACCCCCGCTCGCGGTCGACGACCAGCCGCGATCTGCAGCGCGCGTCAACCGGCCGCGGCGCCGGCGGCCACCTCGCGCGCGAACGCCTCCGCGAACCGCGTCACGTCGTCCCAGTCGGTGTACTCGAAGTCGCGCGAGGTGTCCGTGTCGCCGCCTTCCTTGCGCGCGATGTGCTTCATGAGCGCGCGCTTGAGCCAGCTGTACTGCGTGTACTTCAAAGCGCCCGCGAAGCTCGCGATCTGCCGCGGCGTCCACCCCGCCGCCGCGGTGAAGTCGCGGGCGATCCGCATGGCCTCGGCCCGCTCGGCCGGATCGCGGCTGGCCGCTGCGAGCGACACGGAGAAGAACGCGCTCGGCCTGGCGGCGAGCAGCTCGCGATGCCGCGCGACGAAGTCGCGCACGGCTCGCTGATAGCGCCCATCGTGCAGCGAGCCGCCCACGACGATCGCGTCGTAGCGCGCCGGCTCCGCCTCGTCGATCTCCGCCGCAGGGCACACGGCGACTTCGAGACCGACGCGGCGCGCGGCGTCGCCGATGTGAGCGGCGATCTTCGCGGTCTGGCCTTCGGTGGTTCCGTACGCGATCAGCAGTCTCGCCATGCGCCTGTCCCTCCGCGTGCCCGGCATGGCGAGACTAGCGCAATCGGCGACGTAACGTCCCGAGTCCTGCGGGCGATCGACCTTGTCGGCCTGCGCATCGCCCAACGGCGTGCAACTCCAGACTGCACCGTACATTCGATTCGCGTGAGCCCGCACCCGCCGACGGGTTGTAGTACCATCGCCGCAGCGACCCGGCCCGCAAGAAGAAGCCGCGGCGCACCAAGCTAACGAACCTCGTTTTTAACAGAAGATTTCCGACGCGGAGCCATGCCCGGGCGCAGCGCGCGCGGGACATCGTCGAACCGCGCTTGCTGTGGGGGGATCACGCCGCATGAGAACAGGGAAGCGTTACTGCTCGTGGCTGGGCATCGCCGCGTTCGTGCTGGCAGGCGCGCCCGCCGCGGACGCGCAACCGAGCCTTGCGCAAAAAGTGAGCACGGAGCCGGCCAAGCTCGGCAGCTTGCGTCAAACGCGTGACGTCCTGATCGGTGTCACGGACTTCGCGGCCGCGCTCGACCTCGCCGAGGGGATCGTGAGGGCTGCGGAGGCGCAGCGGGACCCGCATTTGACCGACGATCTGCTGCAGCTCGCTCACGTTCAGGCGGGCCTCGAGGACTACGATGCGGCGGAGGTCACCTATCTGCGGGCCATCGAGCTGCGCGAGGCCGAGAAAGGGATATTCGCCGCCGAGCTGATTCCCGCTTATCACGCGCTGGGCCGCGCCTACATCGACGCGCAGCGTTTCGACGAGGCGCTCGCCGCGCTCGATCACGCCCGGTCCTTGAGCCAGCGCAACCACGGCCTCTTCAACCTGAAGCAGCTCGAGTTGATCGACGACATGACGCGCGCGCGCCTCGAATCCGGCAGCACGCGCGCTGCAGCCAAGCTGCAGGAGGAGCGCCTGGAGACGGCCATCCGCCACTTCGGCGTGGACGCTCCGGAGCTCGTGCCGTTCTACAACCGGCTCGGCGACTACTATTACGGTCGCCTCGGCGACCGCTACGGCGATGTGCCGGCCCACTTCCTCGCCCACGACCAGTACGTGAAAGCGCTCGAGATCAGCAGCGCCCGCTCCGGAGACTCGAGCCCCGAAAGCCTCGATCTGCTGCGGCGAATGACCACCGTCGAGATGCTGTTCAAGCAGCGGCGGCCTACCCGTGATCGGCTGGCCGCCGCGCTCGAAACGGCCGCCGACATCGACGCGAAGGAGCGCGGTCTCTCGCTCGCCGTGCTCGGCGATTGGGCCATCATCCAGGACGACTGGGCGTCGGCCCAACGCTACTACGGGCAAGCGTATGCCGCGCTTCGGGAAGCGGCGGGAATGGACCCAACCGAAGTCTTCGCGACGCCGGTGATACTCGACTTCCTTCCGCCGCCGCCGGTCGGCATCGGCGGCCCGAGCGGCTACTTCCAGTGGAGCTGGGGCACCATCGAGCTCGAGGTGGACGTCGCCGCCGACGGTCGAGCGACCGACGTCCGCGCCGTTTCCATGGAGCCGCGCATCGCGGACCTCCAGCGCGAGTACGTGGAGCGCATTCGCGAGGCACGCTTTCGCCCGCGGCTCGAGCAGGGGCGGCCGGCCGCCGCCGCGGACGCGAGCTACACGTACAAGTTCCGCTACTACATGAGGGATTGACGCGGCTGCTGTCGGCCGCCGGTGGGAGCGGCTTTCGAGCCGCGATCTTCAGCGACGCCGAACGAAGAATCGCGGCTGGAAAGCCGCTCCCACCCCCAAAGCCTGCCGGCGCTACCGCTCCCCGCCCGCGGCGGGCGTGACGCGCTGGCCCGCGCGCAGCAGCGCGTGGTGCACGCGTTGCTTGAAGCGCCAGCCGTCGGGCGTGCGCACGTAGATGTCCTCGTAGTGCCCGTCGTACTCGATCCTGTTCGGGTCGCCGCCGAGGCCGATCATCAGCATGTCGACGTAGCCGATGGCGCCTTCCTTCGTGGGCGTGATGATGTGGTTCGTGTAGATGTGGCGCACGCCCTGCTCGATCCACGGCACGTTCTTGCAGCCGCGCGAGCCGCCGCCCGACACCTCGGCCAGCCGCTCCCGGCCGCGCACGGGCTCGCCGAGCTTGCCGTCGAACGCGGGAATGAACGCGCCGTCCGGCGTGAAGAGATCGGCGTAGTCGTAGCCGTTGTTGGAGCAGGTGTCGATGGCCCGCGCGTAGCGCGCCACGAGCTGCTGGATCTCGATGTAGTCGAGCGCCGTGAGCTGCGGCGCTTCCCCGGCGTCCGACTGGGCTCGTGCCGCGGGCGCGACGAGGACACACGCGGCGATCAGAACGGCTGATGCGACGCTGCTTCTCATGACGGTGCTCCCCCTGCCGACACGCGAAGATTACCATCGCCGCCGCTGGCTGCGCGCCGTGCGCGGGAGCGGGCATCACCGGCACTAGCGGGCGGGCTACCACGATCTCGCGATGTCATAATTTCGGCACCGACGACGCGCGAGCCGCAGGCGGAGCAAGACAGCCATGGGCGAGATAGAACGCAAGCTCGAGACGCTGGGCCTCGTGTTGCCGAAGGCGTTGGAGCCGCCGCCCGGCGTGGTGCTGCCGTTTCGCTTCGTGCTGGTGCGCGGATCGCGCGCCTTCGTGTCCGGGCACGGGCCGCAGGAGGCGGACGGCTCGCTCGCGCAGCCGCTCGGCAAGCTCGGCCGCGAGCTCACCGTCGAGCAGGGTTACCGCGCCGCCCGCCTCACCGCGCTCGCGATCCTCGGCAGCCTCAAGCGCGAGCTCGGCGAGCTCGATCGCGTGCGCGCGTGGTGCCGCGTGCTCGGCATGGTGAACTCCGCGCCGGGCTTCAACGCGCAGCCGCTCGTGATCAACGGCTTCTCGGATCTGATCCTCGAGCTCTACGGCCCCGAGCGCGGCGCGCACACGCGCAGCGCCGTCGGCATGGCGGAGCTGCCGTTCGACGTGCCGGTCGAGATCGAGTGCGAGGTGGAAATCGACTAGGCGCGCGGCGAAAGAGGCCGGCGAGACGCTACTCGCCGGCGTTGATGTCCACGGCCTCCTCGCGCGACGGCGGCGCGAAAATGGAGCGGCCGCGGGCGCCGCTGCCGGGACGCGGCGGAGTCGGCTCGCCGCGGGCCCGCGCCTCGCGCACGCGCTCCTGGTACACCTTCTCGGCGCGCAGCGCGTTCGCCACGAAGAAGTTGCCCTCGTGGCAGGAGTACTCGAGCACCTCGTAGCCGGGCTGCGTGGTCAGCGTGAGCCGGTACGTCCACGGCCGCTCGAACGTGCGCGGGTCGTCCACAGTCACGCGGTAGTCGATCATGTCGGGGTCGATGCGCGTGAAGCGCTCCGTCAGCTTGAGATCCTCGCTGTGCGCCATGCGCCCCACGGGCAGCTTGTCCGTGAAGTTCGTCGTCTCGACGACGAGCGTGTCGCCCTCCCACCAGCCTACCGACGAGCCCATGTACTGGCGCACGCCCGGGTCGGCGGGCGGGCGGCCATCCAGCGGGACGATGCGCGTGTCGTGCAGCATCTCGTAGCGGATGGCCACCTCCGTCGGCGTCTGCACGATCTGCATCGCATCGCCATACAACGATGGGCCGATCGAGCCCGTGACGCCGCGGGAAATGCAGCGGTCGTAGTACGAGAAATCCTCCATGCGCGAGAACGGCCCGTTCATCGAGCGCCGGGCCGCCTCCTGCCGCTTTTGCCCTTCGAGCGTGAGCGCAGGCATCTGGCCGTCCGGAGGATCGACGATGTACGACGTGTAGCCGAACGTGCGCGTGCCGCGCTCGGCGGAGTCGAGGGCGCTCAACTGCAGGCGATTCTCGTCGCTCTGATTGCCCACCAGCGCCGCCAGGCGGTCCGGCGCATCGAGGCGCTCCTGGAATTCCTCGGGCGTCAGGTGCTCGCGCATCCCGTAGCGCTTGTCGCGCACCATCGGAATGTCGCTCATGTCGCGGCTCGTGAACGTGCCCTGCAGATCGGGATCGCCCCACGAGAGCCGCGGCGGCCGCCAGTCGGGATCGCGGTACGCGGCGGCCGTCTGCTCGGCGGGCACGACCGGCGCCTCGCCGCCCTGCTGGGCATGTGACGCCAGCGCGGCGCTCAGACCGAAGGCCAGGGCGGCCACGCGTCGCGTCGCGACGGTTCGTCTGCACATGTCGCGTCCTCCAGATCGCTCCTGCAGTGAGAGCGCCGTCATCGGCTCAGCGCCCCTCCCCCCGCCGGCGCCGCGAGCATGTCGTCGGCGTCGCTCAACCGGCGCAGGTGGACGTTGAGCACCTCGCGCGCCGGCTCGCCCGCGATGAGCGCGGCCGTGTTCTGCAACGTGACGACGAGCTCGTCGCCGGCGACGTTCGCGGCACGGCGCAGGATGGCACCGGTGCCCACGCCGAGACCTCCGAGCACGTTGTGGGCCACCTCGCCCGGATAGACGGTCAATGCACCGAAGTAGCCGATGTAGCCGCGCAGCGCCGCCTGCGCTTCCTCCGCCGTGGGCACATCGCCCGCGAACGATGCGCGGTCGAGGCGCGGGAAATGCACGCCGACGAAGCCGCCCGGCGTGTAGACGATCACGCTCGGCGCACGCCGCGTGGTCCTCAGCACCTCGTCCGTGGCCGTGTCGACGCGGCGCTCCTCCACGTGCTCCCAGAACCCCAGGATTTCCCGATAGGCGGGCGTCAGGTGCTCCACCGTGGGCACGCGTTGCCAGATCCAGCGCGTGTCCCGCTGCGCCTGCGGCTCGTCCGCGGACGTGAGGACGAGACGATCGCCGTCGAGCTCGTAGCGGCGGGAGAACGTGAGGCCGTAGACGTTGGGGCTGACTCCGGAGGCGGCCTCGAAGTCGATGCGTCCCGCCGCGGCATCCGCCTCGTATCGGCCCCAGAAGCCGCCGTGCTCGGCGAACGCGCGTTGCGCGTCCGCGAGCCGGGCGTCGGAAGCGTCGCCGGGGGCGGTGAAATACTCGAAGACGTAACCGGCGGCGTCGAAGACGAGGAGGCCGTGAGGCGAGCGCACGCGCGTGGCCTCGCCGCTCGCGTCGAGGCGTTCCATGGCCAGCAGGGTCCAGCTGCTCACGAGGCCGGCTGAGCCGGCGTCGTCCTCCGCGGCGGAAACGTGCGGCGCCGTCACCACGACGATCGCCGTCAGAGTGGCCAGAACCCCCTTCATTGCCTCCCTTCCCCCTTCGCGTCGACGCACGCCGATCGCGTTGGAGGATAGCAGCTGCGCGCGTGCGCCTCTATGCGCGGCCATGGAGCAGGCCGCGCGCAACGTCGAAACGACGCACGGCGGCGTGCGCGCCCGCTCGTGCAGCCGCGCACGCCTTCCATGACACCGTTGCTACGCTTTACGCGCGCCGCACGACGATCCGCAACGGCATTGCGGACCGCACTTGCACGCCGTTTGCGCCGTCGTCCCCTGGCACCCGCACTGGCAGCGTGCGCCGGGGCAGGCCGAGCAACCACATCGAGTCTTCTGCGTTTCGTTCATGGCGAGTCTCCTGTCGGGTTGGGTTCGAAGCACGGGGCCCACTTTAGGACGGGCCGCTCGCGGCGGCTTGAACGAAACGGCTAATGTTGGGAGCGCGGAACGCCCGGCGCGTCACGCCGCCGGAGGGTCGGCGGGGGGCGCGATTCCGAGATCCATCGACGACGGTGGGATTCCGATCATGCGGCGGCTCGTGCGCGTGAGGTGCGCGGAGTCCGCGAAGCCGGCCGCGTGCGCGGCCGTCGACAGCGAAGCGCCGTTCATGCGGTGCTCCCAGACGCTGACGAAACGCCGCCACAGGATGTACTGACGCAACCCCATCCCGGTCTGCTCGGCGAACAGATGCCGAAAGCGGCTGGGCGAAAGACAGGCCACGCGCGCCACTTCCGCGAGCGTGAGCGGCCGAGACAGGTGCTCGTTCACATAGCGCACCGCACGGACGATGCGCTCGTCGCTAGTCGTGGACGGCTCGGCATCTCCCGCGAGCGCGCGCACGATGCGTCGCGCATGCTCGACGATGGCTGCCCGGCCGCGCCCTTCCATCGCGGCGGCCCGGAGCTGCGGCAGGACGGCGGCGACGGGCGTCCGGTCGACGTTCGCGATGCCGCCGCGCAGGTAGCGCTCCGTGAGAGCGCGTCCTTCGCGAGTCTCGGGCTCCACGAATAGCGTCGCCCCGTAGTGAACCTCCATGCCGTCCATGGCGTGCGGCTGGCGCGACGGGACGATCGCGAGATCGTAGTCCGTCCACGGGTCTCGATTCCCCGTGCGCAGCCGAATGCGCCCCTCGAACAGGAAGCAGATCTGGATCGCTTGATGCGCGTGAGAGGGAATCACGCCCGCGGTCCCCACGAAGATGGCTCCGCCGTCCCAGGGGAAGTACTGAGCGACGCTCACCGGTTTCGCCATCGGGGCTCCTTTGTCGTCTGCGTGCACATCGTACGCGGTTTCTCGGACGCGCGGCGCGCCGTCCAGGCCCCGTTCTGGGGGACGGCCAACCACCGGCCGACGCGAGGCTTGTCTTCGGCTCTCCGCTATGCTCGGATCGGAACGATGAACAACGACCGCCGGGGGAGAGAGCCATGCAAAGGGCGACCATCGGCTCGAGGAGGAGAACGATGCAGCGTGTGCGAAACCTTTGGCTCGGCTGCTCGCTCCTCGCGCTCACCACCGTGCTCGCGCAGGACGACGCCGACGAGGTGAAGGAGGTCGAGATCCGCGACGGGCCGCCGCCATCGGAGGAAGCGTGCTTCAACGTCCGCGACGTGCGCAGCTTCGACGCGCTGGACGACGAGCACGTGTACGTGCGCGTGCGCCGGAACGATCACTACGTGCTGACCATGGTCCCGGGCTGCATCGGCTTGCGGGACTCGTTCCGCATCGCCATCTCGAACGACTTCAGCAGAGTCTGCTCGAACAGCTTCGCCACAGTGACCTATCGCGGCCTGACCGGGCCCGAGACCTGCCGCATTCGCACGGTGGAGTCCGTCGAGGACAAGGAAGCTGCACAAGCGCTGGTGGCGAGCCGGCGGAGGGCGCGCGACCGGTAGGCGCGCGGTGCCCTCCGCCCTTCTCCGCCGAGCGCTCGACCGGGCTTCACCGCGCCTGCGTCGTCTTCGGGGCGGCCTCTCTGGCGGCGCGCTCGACCATATGAATGAGCATGGCCTGGTCGAAGGACTTGTCCTCCGTCGCGATCACCGGCCCAGCTCGGCTTCGCCCGCCACGCCGCGTGCTGCACCGGCGTCGCGAATGCCGACATGTCGATCGGCACTTGTGAATCCCTCAGGAACGCCGCATCCGCGTCGCTGACATCGTGCGCGAAGCCGGACTTGAATTTCTCCAGGCTCAGGAAGCCGAACCCGTCGGAGTGCGTCTCGATCACGAACTCCGGCGTCGGCGCGAACCCCTCGTATTGCTGCGCGGTCGTCTCGCCCGCGTCCGGCGCTAGCGCAGACACGTAGACCAGGCCCACCACGTTCCGATGCATGCCCGACTCGGTGATGACGGTGCCGCCCCAGGAGTGGCCGACGAGGATGGTCGGGCCGTCCTGGCGATCGAGCGCGCGCCGCGGTCGACGCGCGGAACGCGCGCGTGAAGTGGCGGATCGACAACCCACACGCGCTCGCGAGATCGGCGAGCGCGACGTTGCCGGCGATAGCCGTCCATTGCAGGCATCTCCTGCGCCTCCCTCGACCTCATTCTGCACCGCTGCCGCGGGCGCCACACGTCGCCGCGCAGCGGCGGCTGCTCGAGCCTCGACGCGCTGCGAAGATGGGATGAGACCGGGCGGGAGGCAGGAACGACTGGACGTCGTCCATTCCAAAAAATGGTGTTGAGCCCGGGCGCTTCAGCGCGCTAGCGTCGAACTCCGGCGGTCCGCCGCCGCGGCTTTCCGTTCGACCACCCGTGACACAAGGAGTGCACGATGCGCAGAGCCAATGGACTATTGCTCGCAGCCCTGGGTGCTTCCGCCGCAGTGGCCGTCCCCGCGAACGCCCAGGACGACGACACGCGCGGTCGGAGGATCGTCGACGTGGCGTTCGGCGCGGGCTTGAACACCGCGCAGCCCGGCAACGAGCTGAACCATCACGTGATCCCGCAGACGATCCGCGTTCGCGTGGGCGACGTCGTGAACTTCGTGGTGTCCGGTCTGCACGTCGTGCGCGTGTACGCCGACGGCGTGAGCCTGCAGGACCTGCGGACTCAGATCCCGGACGAGTGCGAGGTGAACCCAACGCCGCCCGACGAGTTCCCGGAGCAGTGCGGGTTCGACACGGGCTTCCCGGTGCCGGTGATCCCGCCGTTCGAAACGCTCGAGGTCTACTACGAAGGCATCAACCCGCTCGCGCCGCCGCCCGAGCCTCCGCCGCCGCCGTTCGCGCAGCCGTCGGCGGCCGTGAACCGCGTGGAAGCGGTGTCGTTCCTCGAGCCCGGGCGCTATCTCGTGATCTGCGCCGTGCTGGAGCACTTCAACGACGGCATGTGGGCCTGGGTCGAGGTGCGGGGCCGCGAAGACGACGACGACGGCGACGACGGCAGCGGTGAGTGGGACTACCGGCCCAGCGGCGGCGGTCATCACTGATCGATGAAGCGCGCCCGCCTCCCTCGCGCCGGCGGGCGTGCGTCGAACGCAGCTGCGTTCGCGCGCTACTCGAGCGCCGTCCGGCCGCCGACGCCCGCCGTGGCGGCGGGCGTCGCCTCGCACGCGGAGGTCTGCGCGGCGTCGAGGAGCCCCACGGTCCTGAGGTGCGTCGGCGGCTCCCAGCCGCCGCGCGCGCAGGCGAGCGCGGCCATCGTCGCGCTCGTGTCGAGCGCGTTCGGCTCGATCGGCGCGGCGCGAAGCTTGAGGTGCGCGAACGTCGTCGCGGCGCCCGGCACGACAGCGGCGCGGTCGACGGGACGCAGCGGCCCGTTCGACTGCCGCTCGGCCGGCAGCAGCTTCAGGCCGACCGTGCCGCGCACGTTGCCGCCGATCGCGAGGAACCGTTGCCGTTCCTCGTCCACCTTCACGACCACGTCGCAGTGCGTGCGTGCGCCGACGCCCATGTGCTCGCGCCGCTCCGCCAGCGTCCGGTACGCCGGCCTGCGGGCGAGACAGAGCATGTCGCCGGGCACGACCTCCGCTTCGCCCGGCTCGTGGGCGACGTACACCGCGTCGGGCGCGCGACCGTCGCGCGCGCGGATCGCCTGGTCGATGTACGTGTGGTGGGCGATCGCCCGCTGGAACTGCGCCGGGCTCGCGAAGCCCGCTTCGCACATCACCCATGAGATGAACGCCGCGGACCACGGGTCGCGCCAGCGCGTGACGAGACCGCCGGAAGCACGCCACGCGGCGTTGTAGCGCTCGACGATCCAGCCGCCGTCGGGCGTCGCCGCCCAGTAGCCCGCGATGGACGGCGCGACCCGCGCGGCTTCCTGGAGCTGCCGCAGGGCCTGCGCGCGAGACGCCGGATCCCGGAGCGTCGCCTCGAGCTCGCGCTGGCGCTCCCGCTCCGCCCGCGCCCGCTCGGCTTCCGTGAACGGCCGCGGACGGCGCGCCCACGTCGCGGGATCCGTCTCGTCCATCACCGCGAAGCCGAAGAACGCCCACTCCTGCACGACGAGATCGACGATGCGCCGGCGCACGTCGGCGGGCGGCTCGGCGCGGCAAACGGCGCCCTCGACCGCGAACGCGCCGGGCTCGCCGCGCACGCGGCTCGCGGGCGGCGGGGCATCGAGCCGCTCGAGCGGCAGGCGCTGCAGGAACACGGGTGCCTCCTGAGCGTGGCCGGCCGCCACGGCCGCGAGGCCCGCGAGCACGGCCAGCAGGCGGATGAGGCTTACCCGTGCGACGCTCCGGAGATGTTCCATGCCTCAAACCTATACGGCCGCCTGAGGGAGCGCAAATCCGCCTCGGCGCCGGGGCGCCGTCGTCCCGATACCGGTACCGCTGCCCGAGAGTGGGACGGTCAACCGGACAGCACATTCTTCGATCCGGCAGCAGTCTCTCGACAAATCAACGGCTTGCGCCGCGCGTCGAGCTGGCACACTGGTTGCGTCGCGCCTGACGGAGCGGGTTCACCATGAGTCCACTGCTCGGCAACATCCGCTACGCGATCAGGGTGCTCGCGCGAACGCCCGTGCTCACGCCGTCACCGGTGCCTTCTCCAACCACTTCATGCCGAGGATTCCCATCGACTAAGGCACGGCATCCGGCAACGAGGTGACCTTCACCCTCACGTTGATGTCTGCAACGATCGCCTACAAGGGCGTCGTGGACGGCGACACGCTCACGCTGACTCACGAGATGCTCGAGCAGCGCAACACGAACGGCGGGCAATCCTTGGGCGCCGTGTTGATGTCGGCCGACGTGCTCACCGCCACGCGCGCGCCGTGACGATAAGCCGTCCCGGGCCGGCCTCTCGGGCTCTCTCGCGCGCGCTCACTCGTCGATCACGAACGTGGGGAATCTGCGCGCTTCCTCCTCGACCATCTCCAGCAGGCGCTCGTCGAATCGCGTCCGGTC
>DATCLY010000024.1:0-39888 GCA_036563665.1 Gammaproteobacteria bacterium | reverse complement strand
GTACTCCAGCGAGACGACGAGCTCGTGCTCGTCCACGCCTCGCAGCATGCCCATGTGCCACGTCCAGTTGAACAGCACCGCCTTGAGATCCTTGGCGTCGGGCGCGGGCGTGTAAGCCGGCGGATCGTTGCGTCCCTGGGCGGCGGCCGGCGACGACGCACCTACCGCCAGCGCGATGCCGAGCGCAACCGTCGACCCGATCGTCCTGCGATCACGAGCCATGGCGATCCCCCTGTTCGCTCTTTTCGGTGGTTAGTCGCTGGCGCTGCCGGTGGAGATCTGGATCTCGCGCTGATCCGGCAACGTGATCGAGCGGATGAAGCCGAGCGGCTTGCCGTTACGCGCCGCGAAGTACGTGATGGTGACCCGGTCGCCGGGCTTGACGGTGTTCGGCCCGTTGCGGCCGAAGCCGAGATTCTGCAGCGTGTTGGCCGAGCCGGTGGTCATCACCCACTCGGTCTTGGTGCCGTCGGGGTTCTCGACCTCGAGGGTCATGGCCCCATGGGGATTCGTGAAGGCGACCTTCGTGATGACGCCCGTCACCTTGCCTTCACTCTTGATGTCGTACGTGGCCGCGAGAGAGTGGTGAGCCTGGACGGAGCCGCTCGCCATCATCCAGCCGATCAGGGCAACGGCGCCCACAATACCCTTGGTCATGCAATGCCCCCTTGACGTTTCCTCGGTGCCGCTCCCCTCGCGAGGGAGCGGCTTTCCCGCCGCAATCTTCAAGCGCGGCGCGGAATTACACCCAGAATCAAGTACTCGGAGCGTACCATCGCGCCCCCGCACGCTCAATTGACGGGCCCGGCTCCGTGCCTGAAGAAACGTCAGGCGAGTGCCGACACCGTCGCCCGGTGGCGGGGCTCAGCGGCGCGGGGCATCGACCAGCGCCTGCATGACCGCGGTCTCGAACTCGTCGCGAAGCTGTTGCCGCGTGGCGAGGAACGCCGACTGCGTCATGAACAGGCCGACGAGCCGCTCCTTCGGGTCGACGAAGAAATGCGTGTTGAACGCGCCGCTCCAGCCGAAGCTGCCCGCCGACAGCCACGTGTTGCGGGCCGCGGGGTCTGTCACTACGCGCACGCCGAGGCCGAAGCCTTCGCCCGGAGTCCGCCCGGGCAGCGTGTCCGGCACGAACACGGAGGTCATGAGCTCCACCGTCTTGCGGCCCACGAGCCGCACGCCGTCGAGCTCGCCGCCGTTCAGGAGCATCTGCGCGAACTTGAAGTAATCCTCCGCGGTGCTGAAGAGACCGCCCCCGCCGGAGAAGTACACGCCGTTCACGAACGGCAGCTCCGGCATCCTCTCGAGACCGTCCTCCGCCCGCCGGTACAGGGTGGCGAGGCGCGGGTGGTCCTCCGGCGGATAGAAGAACGTGTCCCGCATGCCGAGCGGGTCGAAGATCCGGCGCTTCGCGAAGGCATCGAACGGCTCGCCGGACGCGACCTCCACGATGCGGGCCAGGACGTCGAACCCGAACTGCGCGCTGTACGCCCAGCGCGTGCCGGGCTGGAAATCGAGCGGCACGTCCTCGAGCCGCGGCAGCACGTCGGCGAGGGACTCCCGCGCGCCGATCTCCACGGCGTGCCCGCTGCTCGCGCCGCCGCTCATGAGCCCCGACGTGTGGGTCAGCAGGTCGCGCACGGTGATCGGGCGCTCGGCGGGCACCGTTCGCGTCGCCTTGGCCTCGGGCCCGGCGTCCGGCGCCGCGACGGCCAGGCCGTCGAGCTCGGGCAGGAACCGCGCGACGGGGTCCGTCAAGCGGACCTTGCCCTCCTCGGCCAGCATGAGGATCGCGAACGCCACGACGGGCTTCGTCATCGACATGATGCGGAACACGGCGTCCTTCTGCATGGGCCGCCCCGACTCGATGTCCATGAGGCCCTGCGCGTGGAAATACGCGATGCGTCCGTCGCGTGCGACGAGCGTCACCGCGCCGGGGAATGCCTGCGCGTCGATCTGCTCCTGCATGAGCGCCGCCACCCGCTCGAGGCGTTGCGCCGACAGGCCGACGCTCTCCGGGCTCGCCTCCTGGCCGCGCCCGGCCCACGGCCCCGACAGCAGCACCGCGAGCAGGACGAAGCGCCACAGCCGAACGTTCATGGTTCCCCCCACCTCGTTGCGCGCACGGGCGCGGCGGGGCGCGCGGCGGTGGCCGCGCGCCCGCGCACGCTCATTCGGGAAGCGCGAAGCAGTAGAAGAGACCGTCGCCGCCAGTGCTGACGAGCGCCTCCTGGCTGCAGCCGCGCGAGTCGTGCGTCGAGTTCCACGCCGCGAAGTCGTGGTGACCCACGCGTGCCTTGCCCTGATCGCTGCTCGTCCAGTTGCTGCAGGTCATGTCTTCGCCGGCCGGATACGCCGTGCCGTCGGGCCGCGAGCCGGTGAGGATGTCGTGGCGATTCGGGAAGTAGCCGCTGCCGGGGATGCGCCGGCCGCGCTCGTCGAGCGCGGTGAACGCGGCGATGCGATGCGCGGCGCTGTGGAGCTCCTCCACGTTCGCCGCGATGCGGGTGCCTTGCGCGTTGAACCACGGTCCCGGGCCGATTCGGTCGCGGGCGTTCACGGCGTCGGGGCCTTGCGTGCTCAGGTACGCGCGCCACGTGCGATTGCCGTGGCCCGCCGCCTCGGCGAGCTGCTGGCAGTGGGCGTCGGCGCCTTCGAGCCCGCCGAGATCGCCGCCCTTGCCCGGGCCGACGCTGGTCACGAAGAACGACATCGGTCCCGTGGGCGGCTGCGCCAATGCCAACGCCACCACCGACGAGCCGACCAGGGTGAGGCCGATCGATGCAAGCTTTCTCATTATCCCTTCTCCTAGTAGCACGACTGATCTCGCGGAAGCCGGCTGACCGGCGTTCCCGTATTCTTCGGCGTTCGGGCCGGCTTGTCACCCCGGCCGCCGCCGACGCTCCGCGCTACGACAGTCGCTGGAGCCGCTGCCTCCGCGGCCGGCCACGCCCTCGTGCGCGTGACCGGCCGCGGCACCCAGCGTCGGCGACCGTTCGAGCGCTTCAGAACTGCGTGTTGTCGTTCGCCGGATTCGGCTCCACGGGCTGCACGGCATCCCAATGCTCGACGATCCGTCCGGTCTTGTCGAAGCGGAAAATGTCCATCGCCGCCATGCCGAGATCCTCGGGGTTGAGCGTCACGTGAGCGTGGGTCATCACGAGATCGCATTGCGCGATCGTGCGCTTGATGTCCACGTTGAGCTCGGGATTGGCCGTCTTGAAGAACTCGACGAACGCGATGAACGCCTCCGGGCCGTCCTGGGCGAACGGGTTGTGCTGCGTGTAGATCTTGTTGCCCCTCTTGTCCACTCCCACGTATTTCTCGACGGCGAGCCGCGGCTTGCCCTCGTTGAACGCCAACGTGTAGAACGCGATGGCCGTTCGCGTGTTGCGCTCGAGCTGAGCCTGGCTGACGTTGCAGTCTTTCGAGTGGCCGTGGCCGCGGCCATGACCGAAGCCGTGGCCGCGGCCGTAGCCGTCGGCTATGGCGACCGACATGGCTCCCGTGGCTGCCGCCACGAGCAACGCCGCGCTCAATGCACCAAGCCGCTTGTTGGTCTTGTTGGTCTTCATGTTCTCTCCCCCTGGTTCGAGCTGCTGGTTCTTCAGTGTTCGCCCGTGCGTGCTCGACGCACGGGGTCCAGCGTAGCACCAGGCGGTCGAGGGAGGTCAGGCCGGCCGATTCGGCCCTTCCGAGCTCCCGCCAGAAACTTCCGGAAGCCGCCAACGTTCTGCGATTGGCGACGCTATCATCCGGGGCCGTACGGCTCTTCTTCGTTCTCGGGCCCGCGGCGGCCGATCGACCCATGACTTCGGGCGCGCTCAGGCGATCGCTGGTGCTCGCGGCCAGCGCCGCCGCGGTGTACGCCGCAGTCGTGCTGGTGGCGGGATGGGAAATCGGCGGGCGCCCTGCCGGGTGGTACGAGGGAAAGGCTCCCGTCATGCCGTTGATCGTAGCCGGGAGCCTTTGTGAGCTGCTCGCGCTCGCGGGCCTGTACTTCGCGCTGCGCGCGATGGCGAGCCGCGCGGAGCTCCCCAGGCGATGGGTGCTGGCGGCTGTGTGCTTCCCCGTGCTCGTCAACGCTTCGCTGATCATCGCTGCCCTGACGCCCTCCGGCCTCGTCATCGCCTACGCGATCGCGCACTGGCGTCAGTCGACGGGGCTTTGACGACGGCAGGTGTGCGGGCGAGGTCGCCTTCGCGTCTACGGAGGTGCCCTGGTGAAGGCTCGGCCGGCAGCGCCCAAGGGCGCGGCGGCGATTCTGACTGAACCGGGGCGACGCCGCGGTCGTCCAAGCCCCGCGTTTCCCGCACAATGACCCCATGAAGGCCCGCGGCTTCATCCTCCAGGCGAGCTACCGCGTCGTCAGGCGCGCAGACGGGTCGCGGCTGCCCGTGATTCACCTCTACGGCCGGCTCGAGGACGGCGGCACGTTCCTCGTGCGCGACGACCGCCAGCGGCCGCACTTCTACGTGCGCGCCGCCGACGCCGAGCGGGCCGCGGCCTGCGGCGCGGAGCGCATCCTGCCCGTGGCCAAGCGCACGTTCGCGGGCGAGCCCGTCTGCCGCGTGGAGACGGCCGTGCCGGGCGACGTGCCGCCGCTGCGCGACGCCCTGCACGCGGCCGGCATCGACACCTTCGAGGCGGACGTGCGCTTCGCCGTGCGCTATCTCATCGAGCGCGGCATCAAGGGCGGCTGCGAGATCGAGGGCGACGCGACGGCCGGCGAGGGCGTCACGCTCGTGTTCGACAACCCGCGGATCCGGCCAGCGGACGTGCACGTCACGCCTCGGGTGCTGTCGTTCGACATCGAGACGGACCCCAAGGGTCAGCGGCTGCTCGCGATCTCGCTCTACTCGCCCGAGATCGACGAGGTGCTCATCGTCGACGGCAGCGGCCGGCCGATGCCCGACCACGCCACGCGCTGCGCCACCGAGACCGAGGCGCTCGATCTCTTCTGCGCGCGCGTGCGCGCGCTCGACCCGGACGTGATCACCGGCTGGAACACCATCGACTTCGACTTCACGGCGCTCACGCGCATCGCGGCGCGCCTCAAGCATCCGTTCGAGATCGGCCGCGACAAGGGCGCGATTCGGCTCCGCCGCCCCGAGGGCTATTTCGGCAGCGGCCAGGCCACGGTGCCCGGACGGCTCGTGCTCGACGGCATCGACCTGCTGCGCGGCGCCTTCGTGCGCATGGAGGACTACTCGCTCGACGCGGTGGCGCGCGAGGTGCTCGGCGAGGGCAAGGCCGTGAAGGGCGACGTGCGCAATCGCATCGCCGAGATCATGGAGAACTACCGGCACGACCTGCCGGCCTTCGCGCTCTACGCCCGCACGGACGCGCGGCTCGCCTACCAGATCATCGAGCGGCTCGATCTCGTCGAGCTCGCGTTCGCCCGCTCCGCGCTCACCGGCATGACGCCGGACCGCGTGGCGGCCAGCATCGCCTCGTTCGACTTCCTCTACCTCGCCGAGCTCGAGCGGGTGGGCGTGGTGGCGCCGAGCGTGCGCTCGAGCGACTCGCGCGTGCACGAGGCGCAGCAGGGGGGGCACGTGCTCCCGCCCAAGCCGGGGCTGCACCGCAACGTGTGGGTGTTCGACTTCAAGAGCCTGTACCCGAGCATCATCCGCACGTTCAACGTCGACCCGCTGTCGCTCGCGAGAGAGCCCGCGCCGGGCGAGGACCTCATCGACACGCCCGGCGGGTCCTTCCGGCGCGCGCCCGCGATCCTGCCGCGCCTCCTGGACGAGCTCTTCCCGCGCCGCGAGGCGGCGAGGCGCGCGGGCGACAAGGTGGCCGCGCATGCCATCAAGATCCTCATGAACTCGTTCTACGGCGTGCTCGGCACGCCCGCGTGCCGCTTCTCGAACCCCGCGCTCGCGAACTCGATCACGGGGCTCGGGCGGGAGCTCCTGCTCTGGTCGAAGCGGTGGTTCGAGGACCGCGGCTACGAGGTGCTGTACGGGGACACGGACAGCCTGTTCGTCCGCTCCGGGATCGACGATGCCGACGCCGCGCTCGAGCGCGGGCGCGAGCTCGCGGCGGAGCTCAACGCCGAGCTCACCCGTCACATCGAGCAGCGCTGGCGCGTCACGAGCCGGCTCGAGCTCGAGTTCGAGAAGCTCTACACGAAGCTGTTCCTGCCGCACGCCCGGCACAGCGCCCGCGGGGCGAGCAAGCGCTATGCCGGCCTCGTGCACGGCGCCGGAGAGGGCGGCATCGATTTCGTGGGGCTCGAGGCGGTGCGGCGCGACTGGACGGCGCTCGCGAAAGAGGTGCAGCGCGAGCTCTACCAGCGCCTCTTCACCGGGGAAGCGGTGGATCGCTACCTCGCCGACGTCGTGCGGCGGCTGCGCACCGGAGCGCTCGACGACGCGCTCGTCTACCGCAAGGGCCTGCGCAAGGACGCGCAGGCGTACACGGCCACCACGCCGCCGCACGTGGCGGCCGCCCGCAAGTCGTCGCAGACGGGCCGGGTGATCAGCTACGTGATGACGACGGCCGGCGCCGAGCCCGTCGACAACGTGCGCCACCCGCTCGACCGCGAGCACTACGTGCAGAAGCAGGTGCGGCCCGTGGCAGAGCCCGTGCTCGAGGCGCTGGGCCTCGACTTCGAGCATGTGATCGGCGACCGCCGGCAGATGGAGCTGATCTGACGCCGAGCACGTTTTTTCCGGCCAATCTGCTGTACAAGGCACTACAATGAGGCGTCTGCGTTTCCGAGCTCGCTCATGAAGATCACGGTGCTGGCCTATCTCGAGCCCGGCGAGGCGCAGCCCGACGTGGTGATCGGGCAGGTGGCCGAGGGTCTCGAAGCGGCGGGCCACAAGACGTCGGTGCTCACCGTCACGGACGACGTCGGCGCGCTGATCGACGGCTTGCGCCAGCGCAAGCCCGACCTCGTGTTCAATCTCGTGGAGTCCTTCGGCCACGACGTGATCGGCGGCGAGATGGGCGTGGCGGGGCTGCTCGACCTGCTCGAGATCCCGCACACGGGCGGCGGACCGGGCGAGATCTTCCTGCAGGAGGACAAGGCGCTCGCGAAAAAGCTCCTGGCCTTCGAGCACATCCCCTACCCCGACTTCGCCACGTTCGCGCCCGACGCCGACTTCGAGACGGGCGGCAACCTGCGCATGCCGCTCTTCGTGAAGCCGCTCCGGATGGACGCCTCCATCGGCATCGACGAGCGCTCGCTCGTGCACAACACCCAGCAGCTCATGGAGCGGGTGCTGTACATCCACCGCACGTTCGGCGACGCGGCGCTGGCCGAGGAGTACATCGAGGGCCGGGAGTTCTACGTGGGCATCCTCGGCAATCAGCAGCTCACGGTGTTCCCGCCGGTGGAGATGGACTTCTCCGGGCTGCGCACCGGCGCCGTGCGCATCATGGACAACCTCGCCAAGTTCGACGAGACGAGCGAACGGTTCCAGGGGACCAAGGCCGTGCTGCCCGATCTCGAGCCCGAGCTCAGGGCGAGGCTCCAGAAGGTGTCGGCGGCGGCCTATCGGGCGCTCCGGGTGCGGGACTACGGCCGCATCGACCTGCGGCTCACGGAGACCGGCGAGATCTTCGTCATCGAGGTGAACGCGAGCTGCTACCTCGAGCGCAACAGCGAGTTCGCTTCCGCCGCGGCGGCGGCCGGCCTCGAGTACCCTGCGCTCCTGAACCGCATCGCCGAGCTCGCGATCGAGCGCTGGAAGCACCGCAGCCGTGCCCAGCGCAAGCGCAAGAAGGCCCGCGCCGCGGCGGCGCTAGCCTGACTCGGCGGACCGCGGCGGCGCCGGCGCGGGAGCCGGCCGCTGCGCGCCCGCGCCTTCCCCCGGCGCGGCCTCAGGGAAGTACGCGCCCCGGTGCACGTAGTTCATGGCGAGCGAGGTCACGAGGGTGGTCACGCCCATGATCGCCTGCGTCTCGGCCGCGCGCGGATACACCTGCCGCAGGGCCTCGGCGCGCCTCGCGAGCTCCCGCACGAGCGCCCGCGTCTTCTCTGGGAAATGTCCCGTCCAGCGGAACACGTCCGCCATGAGCTGCCGCTCGAGCCGGCGGATCAGCTCGGCCGCGGGCCGCGTCTCGGCAGCGCCCTCCACGGTCTCGCTGAGGTCGTCGAAGATCGCGCGCAGGTCACCGTCGATGCCGGCGGCGCCCGCCTCCGCGGGCGCGGCGTTGCGGCGGTAGTAGTCCGCGAGCGAGTAGTCGAGCTCGACCACGTCTTCGTCGTGCTCCGCCGACGTGACCAGCGGGTCGCGGCCCGCGAGCTCCTGGAGCTTGCGGTCGCAGTACTCGAGCTTCGCGAGCGCCGTGGGGAACTGCGCGTAGTCCGCGCGCCAGTCCTTGCCGGGCGTCATCCACACGGCGAACGTCTCGGCCCAGTCCTCGTCGGGGTGCTTCTGCGCGTACCAGCCGGGCAGGTGGCGCACGAAGCGCTTGCTGAACGGCTGCGGGCGGTAGTCCTCGAGATAGGGCTGGGTGATCGAGCCGAACAGCTTCACCCACGCCTCCTCGTCGTAGAGCCGGTAGGCGTAGTTGATCACGTGGCCCATCTCGTGCCGCAGGTAGCGCAGGATGTCCGTGCGGTTGAAGCCCTCGATGTGCCCCACCTCCTCACCGTGCAGCTCCGTGAGCTCCGGCCGCGCGAGGTAGAACGGGATGGCGATCGCCACGGTGCCGAACGACACGCCCCACTCGGTGGACAGATAGAACGTGGGCGTCACCCGGGTGATGCCCTTCGCGCGCAGCTCCGCGAGGAACTCCTCGATGACGGGCGCGAGCCGCGTGCCGTCGATGGTGAGCCCGAGGTCGCGGATCGGCGCGGCGAAGAGATTCGACTCGCGGAACGAGCGGTGGGCGGCCATAGGCTCCTGGGCGGCGCGAGGCGCGGGACGCCTATGTTACGCGCGACGCTCCTTCCGATGCGAAGGCCCGATAGCCGGGTGGGAGCGACTTTCCGGCCGCGACCTCGATCGCCGCAGAACACCGAAGATCGCGCCTGGAAAGGCGCTCCCACCCCGAGGAACAGGCCCTACTCCTGTTCCCCTTGCTCCTGCTCCGCCTGGTTCGCCGCGTCCCACGCCTGCAGCACCGCCGGGTCGCCCGCGATGATGACGCTGTTCGTGGCCGGGTACGCGACGACGGTCACGCCGGCGGGTGCCACCTGGGCGAGCAAGGCGGCCACTTCCTCGGCTTCCGCGTAGGCGAGCTTGATGACTTCGACCGCCGGCCGCTCGTCCTCGGCCGGCGGCTGCTCCGCGGGCGCCTGTGCGAGCGACGCCAACGGCCAGCACGACAGGGCGATCAACACGGCTCTGGGCAGCATGGCCGACTCCTCCCGATACGCCGCAGCTGGCTCGATTGAACCACGCGCGCCGCCCCGGCGCCACGCGGCCGCGAAATCAGGCGCCGCCGAGCAGCCCGGCGCCGGCCGCCGCGAGCCCACGCGGCGAGATCGAGCCGTGCGCCGCCAGCGCCTGGAGGTCGCGCCAGGCGCGCCCGAGCTCGTCGTCCCGCGCGAGGGGCGTCATGCCCGCCGGGGTGATCAGCGCCCCCACGGCCGCCAGGCACTCCGCCACGCAATGCACGGCCGCGGCCGTGATCTCCCCGCGCTCCGCCGGCGCGAGCGGGCGGTTCGCCAACGCCGCCTCCCACGCCCGGGCCGCCATCGCCTGGATGCCCGCGCGGGCGAACGTGAGGCGCGCCCGGCTCTGCGCGAAGCACACCCGCACGTACGGCTCCTCCGCGAGCGGCCCAGTCCCACCGTACCCGCGCTTGGTGCGCGCCAAGGCCGCGAACGCCTCGAGCGCGTGCCGCGCGATGCCGAGCGCCACGGAGGCCACCGGCAGCTCGGTGAGCACGACGAACGGCAGACGGTACAACGGGCCCGGCTCGCGCGGCGGGTCGGTGAGCACCGAGAACGTGCGCCGCTCGGGCACGAACACGTCGCGCACCTCCATGTCGTGGCTCGCGGTGGCGCGCATGCCGGTCGCGTCCCAGGTGCGGTGGATCGTCACCGCCGCGGGCTCGAACGCCATCGCGCGCACGAGCGGTGCGCCGTCCCGCATGACGGGCGCGCCGCCTTCGGTGACGATGCAGTTGGCCGTGAAGGTGGTGGCGTAGTTGGCGCCGCTCGCGTAGCGCCAGCGCCCGGTGCAGCGGTAGCCGCCGGGCACCCGCTCCGCGCGGCCTTCGGGCACGCCGGAGCCTGCGATCACGGCGTCGCGGCGCGCGTACATCTCCTCCGCCGTCTCGGGCTCGACCCACGCGGCGAACAGGCCCGCCCCCGTGCCGATCATCACCGCCCAGCCGACGGCGCCGTCCGCGTGCGCGGCACGCTCGTAGAGCTCGAGCGTCCTGGGCAAGTCGAGCTCGAGCCCGCCGTAGCGGCGCGGAACCCAAAGCTTGAAGAGGCCGAGCGCGATCAGCCGCTCGACCACCGCGCGCGGCAGCGCCGCCTCCGCCTCGCCCGCGGCGGCGTGCTCGCGGGCGAGCCGCACGAGCTCGTCCAGATCGGCGTCCGACGGCGCGGACGCCTCGCGAAGGGTTTCGTCTCTCAGCTGTGCTCCTTGAGATAGTTGCGCTCGTACTCGCGCTGCGCGTGATCCTTCTCGCGCTTGATGGCGCGTGCGATGCGCCGCGCCTGCTTCCGCGAGCGGGTTTGGGTTTTGGTGGTGCTCACGGACGCCGACGTGGAGAAAAGCCGCTCGGGATCGGCGGCCCCGCAGGCCGGGCAGCGCGGTGTCTCGCCGAGGCGCACGAGCTCCTCGAATGCGTGCGCGCAGGCGCGGCAGCGATACTCGTAGATCGGCATGCGTCGAGGATACTACAGGATGCGCGGCGCGATGGACGGCAGGGGGGTCCGCGCCCCAGGCGGTTTTGCGGGCCGCCCTTACGGCGCCGCGGGCTTCCAGCGGATGCCGCCGCGTGAGCCCCTCGGCCGCGAGGCGGCGCGGCGGCGCTCGCTCAGGCCGCGGGCCGGTCCGGACGCCGCGCGCCGACGCGCTTCGGATCCACCCCTTCGCGCAGCATGGCGCGGATGCCGCGCACGGCCTGGCGGATCCTGTACTGGTTCTCGATCAGCGCGAAGCGCACGTACCCTTCGCCGTAGTCGCCGAAGCCGATGCCGGGCGACACCGACACCTTCGCCTTCTCGAGCAGCAGCTTCGAGAACTCGAGCGAGCCCATGGCGCGATAGGGCTCCGGTATGCGCGCCCACACGTACATCGACGCCTTCGGCTTCTCGACCGGCCAGCCCGCCTCGTTCAAACCCTTCACGAGCACGTCGCGCCGGAGCTGGTACGTGGTCGCGATGTCCCGCACGCACTGCTGGTCGCCTTCGAGCGCGGCGATGGCCGCCACCTGCACGGGCGTGAACACGCCGTAGTCGTGATAGCTCTTGATGCGCGCGAGCGCGTTCACGAGCTCGGCGTTGCCCACCATGAAGCCGACCCGCCAGCCCGCCATGTTGTAACTCTTCGACAGCGTGAAGAACTCGACGGCCACGTCTTTGGCGCCCGGCACCTGCATGATCGACGGCGCCTTCCAGCCGTCGAACACGATGTCGGCGTACGCGAGGTCGTGCACGACGAGGATGTCGTGCTGGCGGGCGAGCGCCACGATGCGCTGGAAGAAGTCGAGCTCCACGCACTGCGCGGTCGGGTTGGAGGGGAAGCCCAGCACGATCATCTTGGGTTTCGGATAGCTGCCGCGGATCGCGCGCTCGAGCTCCGCGAAGAAATCGACGTCCGCGGCGATCGGCACGGAGCGAATGTCGGCCCCGGCGATCACGGCGCCGTAGATGTGGATCGGGTAGCTCGGGTCCGGCACGAGCACGGTGTCGCCGCGATCGAGCGTGGCGAGCATGAGGTGCGCGAGCCCTTCCTTCGAGCCGATGGTGACGATGGCTTCCGTCTCCGGATCGATGGCGACGCCGTAGCGCCGCTCGTACCAGTGCGAGATGGCACGGCGCAGCCGCGGGATGCCCTTCGACTGCGAGTAGCCGTGCGTGTCCGGCCGCTGCACCACCTCCGCGAGCTTCGCCACGATGTGCGGCGGCGTGGGCCCGTCGGGGTTGCCCATGCTCATGTCGACGATGTCCTCGCCCCGGCGGCGCGCGGCCATCTTGAGCTCGGAGGTGATATTGAAGACGTAAGGGGGAAGGCGATCGATGCGCGCGAATCGGCGCTTGCCTGGCAGTGACATGCGAGCTCTCACGTAAGCGCCCGGAACCGTCCGAGCGACGTCGGCTCCTCGTCCGCTGGAGCCTGCGAGGGAGTCTATGGCAGCGCATCACGCCCGCGCAATGTGGCGCCGCACAACGCCGCAGGTGGCTTTCCAGCCGCGATCTTCATCTGTGGGAGCGACTTTCCAGCCGCGATTCTTGCGTCATCGCAGGCGGCGCGGCTTGGCGTGTGCCCCTTCCAGGACCGCCGTGAACACATCCCTGTGGGCTCGCGCGTGCGCGTCCTGCGCGCAATCCGCGCCGCCAAGCGTCAGCGCGGGCTTTGGCGTCCTGAAGATCGCGGCTGGAAAGCCGCTCCCACCTGCCGAATGGGCGGTCAGTCGCCGGTCTTGCCGACCACGTGGACCGAGCTCGCCTGCGGCCCCTCGTCGCCCTCCTCCTCGGCGAAGCGCACCTCCATGCCGGGCTCGAGCTTGTCGAAGTCGGCGTTCACCACGCTGTTGCGGTGGAAGTAGATCTCGCGTCCGTCGGGCGTGACGATGTGGCCGTGCTGCCTGTCGGCGTGGATCGACGTGATCCGGCCGTGCGGCGGGCCTTCGCGCGTCTTCACCTTGCCGCGCCGCACGCGCACGTAGTCCTGCAGCCGCCGCCGCGCCGCCTTGAACGCGTCGCGCAGCGCGACGTAGGGGTCCTCGTGCGCGGGATCGAGACCGGGCTCGCGGCTCGCGACGATCTCGCCGCCCGGCGCGCGCACGTCCACCGTGACCTGGTACACCTTGCCGTGGCGGCGGCTCTTGTGAGGCGCCTCGATCGTGACGCGGCAGCTCACGATGTCGTCGGCGAACCGCTCCAGCTTCTCGGCGTGCTTGCGCGCGGCCGCCTCGAGCGCGTCCGAGCGCTCCATGTTGTGAAACTGGATCTCGAGCGGCACCTGCATACATCCATTGTGTCGAAACGGCGTCATGGCGCCAATGGCCGATTCGGGAACCCGCAAGCGGCCCGCGCCGCCGCACCCGAGACGCCGGGTACGCTCCGGTCCGCGCACCCGGGTGACGTCGATCCGGCCCCCCGCCGAGCGACCAACGGTATGCCCGGCGCGGGGCTCACAGTAGGATGCCGACGTGAACGACGCTTTCGCCCGCTACCACCGCCAGATGCTGCTCGCCGGCTTCGGCGAGGCCGGCCAGCGCAAGCTCGCCGAGTCCACGGCGGTGGTGCTCGGCTGCGGCGCCCTGGGCACCGTGGCCGCCGACATGCTGGCCCGCGCCGGGGTGGGGCACCTCGTGCTCGTCGACCGCGATTTCGTGGAGCTCACCAACCTCCAGCGCCAGGTGCTCTACGACGAAGGGGACGTCGCGGAGGGTCTGCCGAAGGCCGAGGCCGCGAAGGCCAAGATCGCGCGGATCAACTCCGCCGTCCGGGTCACGGCCGTCGTCGACGATCTCAATGCGGACAACATCGAGCGCTACACGGCCGGCGCGAACGTCCTGCTCGACGGCCTAGACAACTTCGAGACGCGCTACCTCGCGAACGACTGCGCCGTGAAGCACGGCATCCCCTATGTGTACGGGGCGGCCGTCGGCACCGTCGGCCTCGTGTTCCCGGTGCTCCCGCACACGGCCGCCGGGGACACGCCCTGGGAGCGCGCCGCGGGCGGCAGCCTGGCCACGCCGTGCCTGCGTTGCCTCTTCGAGGAGGCGCCGCCGCCGGGCACGGGGGCCACGTGCGACACCGTCGGCGTCATCGGCCCCGCGCCGGCGATCGTGGCCAACTTCGAGGTGGCCGAGGCGCTCAAGGTCCTGACCGGGCAGTTCGAGCGGGTGTCCCGCGCGCTGCTGCAGCTCGATCTCTGGGGCAACGACGTCACGCGGCTCAAGGTCGACGCGGCCTACGAGCGAGGCGACTGCCCCTGCTGCAAGCACGGCCGCTTCGACTACCTGAGCGGCGCGCTCGGCTCGGGCGCCACCGCGCTCTGCGGCCGCAACGCGGTGCAGCTCCGGCAGATCGGGCCGGCGGGCGCCGTCGACCTGGCCGCGCTCGCCGAGCGGCTGCGGCCCCACGGCCCGGTCACCGTGAACCGTTTCCTGCTGCGCGCCGCTCTGACGGACGGCGGCAAGCCCTACGAGCTCACGCTCTTCCCGGACGGCCGGGCGATCGTCAAGGGGACGGACGAGCCGGCCGTGGCCAGGAGCCTCTATGCCAAATTCGTCGGCTCGTAAACCGGTCGTCTCGGACGTGTCGATTGCGGCGGGTGCCGAACGACCATCTCGGTCGCGACTCGATTCCAAAAGGAGTACCACAGTGACGGCAGTCCGAGTTCTGGTCGGTACCAAGAAGGGCGCCTTCATCCTCACCGCCGACGGCAAACGCAACGATTGGCAGGTATCCGGCCCGCACTTCGCCGGCTGGGAGATCTATCACGTGAAAGGCTCGCCGGCGGACCCCAACCGCATCTTCGCATCGCAGACGCTCGGCTGGTTCGGCCAGATCATCCAGCGCTCGGACGACGGCGGCCGGACGTGGCACACGCCCGGCTCCGCGCCCGAGGAGCTCACGGACCCGGCCACCGGCTTCCCGCGCGGCGAGAGCAACAAGTTCGTCTACGACACCTCGCCCGAGACCGGCCGCCCGCTCACTACGCATCAGCACTATGACGGCACTCAGCGCCCCTGGGAGTTCAAGCGCGTGTGGCACCTCGAGCCCTCGCCCACGGATCCGGACCTCGTGTACGCCGGCGTGGAGGACGCGGCGCTATTCCGCAGCACCGACGGCGGCCGCACGTGGCAGGAGCTCGCGGGCCTGCGCGGTCACGAATCGGGCCCGCAGTGGATGCCGGGCGCGGGCGGCATGTGCCTGCACACGATCGTGCTCGACCGGCAGGACCCCGAGCGGATGTTCGTCGCCATCTCCGCGGCCGGGAGCTTCCGCACCGAGGACGGCGGGCGGACGTGGCGGCCCATCAACCGGGGGCTCAAGTCGCAGTTCATCCCCGATCCCGAGGCCCAGGTGGGGCACTGCGTGCACCGCATCGCCATGCACCCCTCGCGGCCGAACGTGCTCTTCATGCAGAAGCACTGGGACGTCATGCGCAGCGACGACGGCGGCGACACCTGGTACGAGGTGAGCGGCGACCTGCCGAGCGACTTCGGCTTTCCCATCGACGTGCACGCGCACGAGCCGGAGACGATCTACGTGGTGCCGATCAAGAGCGACTCCGAGCACTACCCGCCCGAGGGCAAGCTGCGCGTGTACCGCAGCCGCACGGGCGGCCACGAGTGGGAACCGCTCACCGAAGGGCTGCCGCAGCGCGACTGCTACGTGAACGTGCTGCGCGACGCGATGGCCGTGGATTCGCTCGACCCGTGCGGCATCTACTTCGGCACGACGGGCGGGCAGGTGTACGCGTCGGCGAACGGCGGCGACAGCTGGCGGCCGATCGTGCGCGACCTGCCGAGCGTGCTGTCCGTCGAGGTTCAGACGCTGCCATGATCCGCGTGGTGCTGCCGCTGCACCTGCGCAGGCTGGCCCGGGTGGACGGCGAGATCACGCTCGTCGTCGACGGGCCGGTCACGCAGCGCTCGGTGCTCGACGCGCTCGAGGCCCGCTATCCCATGCTTCGGGGCACCGTGCGCGACCACGTCACGCTGAAGCGGCGGCCCCTGGTGCGGTTCTTCGCCTGCAGGGAAGACCTCTCGCACGAGCCGCCGGACGCGCCGCTGCCCGAGGCGGTCGCGTCCGGCGCCGAGCCGTTCCTCATCGTCGGCGCCGTCGCGGGCGGCTAGCGAAGCCTCGAAACGGCCGTTACGAGCGGTCGGCGCCCGCGCAACGGGCGCGCGTCGCGTTCGCCGCGCTGGCGGGCACGCCGATCCGTTCGATACTATCTGGTTCTAGGGGGCAAGCTCTCGGTGCATCTGCGCCTGCGGCACGGCGCGGCCACGCGCAAGCCGATCCCGAACGCCGGCGCCTGCGGAGGCGGTAGCGCAGCGCGCCGGCCCGCTTGCGCCAGTCTTCGTATCGACTAAGGAGGCCATGACACTTCTCGGGCGCATGATCCTCGGCACGATTCGAGACCTCGCACCGGTCGTGCTCGTCGTCCTGTTCTTCCAGGTGGTCGTGCTGCAGCAGCCGGTCGCGCGGCTGTTGCCGCTCGCGGAGGGCACGCTGCTCGTCGTGGCGGGCCTGATCCTGCTGGTCTACGGGCTCGAGCTCGCGCTGTTCCCCCTCGGAGAGACGCTCGCCAACGCCCTCGCCCAGCGCGGCAGCGTCTGGTTCCTCGTGTCCTTCGCGTTTCTGCTCGGCTTCGGCACCACGTTCGCGGAGCCCGCGCTCACCGCCGTGGCCAACGAAGCCGCGAATGCCGCGGCGCAGACCGGGGCGATCGTCGACTCGCCCGACGCGAGGGCGAGCTATGCCTTCGGCCTGCGCTTCGTCGTGGCCCTGTCCGTGGGCGCCGGGCTCACGCTCGGCGTCATGCGCATCGTGCTCGGCTGGTCCCTGCCGCTCATGGTGCTCGGCGGCTACGCGCTGGTCTTCCTGATCACGTTCGTCGCGCCGCCCGAGGTGGTGGGCATCGCCTACGACTCGGGCGGCGTCACCACGTCCGTGGTGACGGTGCCCCTGGTCACGGCGCTCGGCATCGGCCTCGCCTCCTCGCTCGCGGGGCGCAACCCCATGAGCGACGGGTTCGGCACCATCGCGCTCGTGCTGCTGGCGCCCATGATCTTCGTGATGGCCTACGGCGTGCTGCTCGCGTGGATCTGATCCGCGAAGTGGTGGCGAGCCTCGGCGGCACGGCCGCCGACGTGCTGCCCGTGGCCCTGTTCATGGTGTTCTTCCAGGCGGTGGTGCTACGGCAGAAGGTCGCCCACCTCAAGACCCTCCTCGTCGGCCTCGCGTTCGTCACCATCGGCCTCGCCCTGCTGCTGCTCGGCGTCGACAAGGCGCTGTTCCAGGCGGGACGCATGATGGTGGAGCAGCTCTCCCCGCCGCACGCGCACGACGCGTCGAGCCACCCGGACTGGTGGAGCTTCCATTTGATCTACCTGTTCGCCTTCTGCATCGCGTTCGCCGCGGCGCTGGCGGAACCCGCCCTCCTCGCCATTGCCCAACGAGTGAACGAGATCTCGGGCGGGGCGATCAACACCTGGGGGTTGCGGCTCGCCGCCGCCCTGGGCGTGGCCATGGGCGTGGCGCTCGGCTGCATCCGGATCGTGTCGGGGGTGCCCCTACACTGGTGTATCGCCGGCATTTTCGCGATCATCTTGGTGCAAACGTTCACGGCGCCGCGCTCGATCCTGCCGCTCGCCTACGACTCGGGCGGGGTCAGCACGACCGTCGTGACCGTCCCGGTGGTTGCCGCGCTGGGCCTGGGACTCGCGGAGATCATGCCGACCCGCAATCCCCTGCTCGACGGTTTTGGACTCATCGCCTTCGCCTGCCTGTTTCCCGTAGTCACCGTGCTCGGTTACGCACAGATCGCGTCGCTGCTGGAGAGGCGCTGGCTTCGCCGTCAGGCGAATACGGCCTCCACCGACGACTCACAGGAGGACTGACATGCACTTCAAGCTGCTGGTCGTCTTCACCGACGATCGCAAGACGGACACCATCATGAACGCGGCCCGGGCGAGCGGCGCCACGGGTTGCACAGTGATTCATCACGCCCGCGGGCAAGGGCTCAAGAAGCAAGCGACCTTCTTCGGCATGGCCCTGTCCGCCCCGCGGGATATCCTGCTGATGATCGTGGAGGAGCACTTGAGCCGCCGCATTCTGGAGCACGTGCGCGACGTGGGCGAATTTGACAAAAAACCAGGCACCGGCATGGCGTTCCAGATCGACGTGGAGGACGCTGTAGGAGTCGTCAAGCAGGCCGAGAAGCTCGTCGGCGTAGTGGAGGAGCAGCTATGAAGAACGACGTCAGGGTCCGGGACGTGATGCGCGAGAACGTCACGTTCGTGGACGGCAGCATCGACGTCATGGAGGCGATGCGGATCATGAAGCGCGTGGGCGCCACCAGCCTGATCGTCAACAAGCGCGACGAGCAGGACGAGTACGGGATGGTGCTCTTCTCCGACATCGCCAAGGAGGTCATCGCGAAGGACCGGGCCCCGGAGCGCGTGAACGTCTACGAGATCATGGCGAAGCCGGTGATCGCCGTACGCCCGGACATGCGCATCCGCTATTGCGCCCGGCTCTTCGAACGTTGCGGCATCAGCCACGCGCCGGTCATCGAGAACGAGAAGGTGATCGGTATCGTGAGCTATTACCTGCTGGTGCTCGGTGCCATCGATCTCGACTGACGTGCCGTTACCGCCCCCTCCCTCTCCGCCCCGCCGGGTCGAGCGCGGCGCGGGCAGACCGCGCCCCTGAAAAAAACGGCGGGCACGGGGCCCGCCGTCTCCGGACTGCGCCCGGCTCGCGGCGCTAGAAGCTGACCTTCAAGCCGACGTACGCCCGCCGACCGAGAACGTCGTAGTAGGCTGGACGCGTGACGTCGGTGTTGCTGTCCGCCCCAGGCCGCGCCTCCACGACTTCCGGATCGGCGTCGAACAGGTTGTCGATGCCGCCGCGGAACTCGATTCGGTCGTTGATGTTGTAGCGCGCGAACAGCCCGAACAGGTTGTACGCGTCGGCGCCGAGCTGTGTGCTGCTCGGATTGCGGGTGACCGTCTCCGAGCGGATCTCCGGCAGATGGCGCCAGGTGAGGCCCACCGTGGCGTCGCCGCCCGCGAAGTTGTAGCCGAACGTGGTGTTGAGCTTGTACTTGTACTGCGCGCCGTAGTACGTCGTGCTCAGCGTATCGCGCACGTCGAGCACCGGCTCTCCTTCCGCGTCCTGGATGGTGAACTTGTCGAGGTAGGTGAGCATGCTGTTGATGAAGAACGCGCCCCCGCCGCCGAGGTCCGCCGACCAGTTCACCGCGATGTCCACGCCGCTCGTCTCGAGGATGCCCGAGTTCAGGTACGGCGCGTCCACCGACGATCGCTGACCGTTGACGGGGTTCCGGGTGATCAGCCTGCAGTAGCCGCCCGGATCGTCGAGGGAGTACGTGGGATTGCTCACGCCGTCCGCGTTGAGGCACTTGCCGTACACGAACGTGGCGTCGAGCGTCGCGATCGCGTCCGTGATATGGATGCTGTAGAAGTCGACCGACGCGGTCAGGTTCTCGAGGCCTCCGGGCGAGGTGAACACGAGACCGAGCGTCCAGGTCTCGGCTTCCTCCACGCCCAGGTTCGGATTGCCCTGCGGAATCTCGTTCTCCACCTGGAAGAACGGCATGTCGGGCCGCACGAAGCCGTCCGGTCCCGGCGGGCCGTAGGCGGAGCCCTCGTTCCTGTCGAACAGCGACGTGTCGTTGCCGATGATCGCGCGGCAGAGGTCCTGCACTTGCTTGCGGTTAGGATTGTTGGGCTGGTTGCCCCACGGCGCCGTGGTCGAGGCCTGACACGGGTCGCCGTAGATGAAGTCGTTCACCGTGTTGAGCCGCGGGCCGGCGAAGAGCTCCTCCGTGTTCGGCGCGCGCGTCGCGAACTGGAAGCCGCCGCGCACGCGGATGCTGTCTGTCGCCGACCAGTCGAGCAGCGCCTTGTAGGTGTCCACGCCGCCCGCCGTGTCGTAGTCCGAGTAGCGGTAGCCGAGCTCGAAATCGAGCCGCTCGGTGGCCGGGAGCAGCAGCTCACCGTAGATCTCCGATACCTTGGTGGAGCCCCTCGTGTTGTTGGACAGGAAGAGGCCGATCGGCTGCTCGATGATCGCGACGTTGTCGTTGATGCCGCCCGGCTCGTAGCGGAACTTGTTCTCGCGCGCGCTCACTCCGGCCGCGAACCTGAGCTCGCCGTGGCGCATGTCGGCGAGCTTGCCCTGCAGGTTCGCCTCGGCGATGGTCTGCTGGAGGTCCCACATCGCCCGCATCTTCGACTGCACCGCCTCGATGCAGCCCTCGTCGGGCTCGAAGGTGGCGAACATCGGCAGACCGGTCCCGCAGTTCACCTCGTAGTTGCGGCCGCGCACGAACGTGCCCTGGCCCCAGTTCGGCTGCGCCACGAGGAACTGGTAGCGCTGCAGCGACGGCGTGCCGTTGAAGAACGTTAGAATGTTGGTCTCGCCCGTGGAGACGTACGCCTCCCACGTCCAGTCGCGATTCTGGAATCTACCCTCGACGCCCGCCATGAGCTGGTAGGTGTCGGTTTCCGTCTCGGGTTGCTCGGGCACGCCCAGGAAGTCGATGCCGCGGTAGACGTTCCACGGCTCCTCGGGCCGCGGCCGCGAGTCGAGCAGCTCCTGCAGGCCCGGCGGCAGCGCGCGCTGCCGGTCGTTCGGCACGGGCGCCTGCCACACCGTGATCGCAGGAGGATAGCCGCCGCGCGTCGTCACCTCGACGTTGCTGTAGTTCGCCTGCGCGAACGCCGTGAGGTTGTCGTTCAGATCGAAGCGCGCGCGGCCGAACAGCGACCGGCGCTCCAGCGGCGTCGAGGCGAACCCGTCGATGAACACCTGCGACAAGGCGCCGTTCGGCTGCCGGCGGACGCCCGAGAAGCCGTCGCCGTTCAAGTCGTAGCTCAGGAACGGGCCGTCGTAGTTGATGCCGTTGCGCAGCGTGAACGGCCGGCCGTCCGGCGTGAAGAAGATGTCCTCGGTGGGGCTCACGGTCCCCGGCGCAATGCCGTAGGGCGCGAAGAGCGCATCCACGGCCGCCTGCGACGGCCGGTTCGCGGGAAGGATCACCGGGTTGTTGCCCACCTCGGCGGTGTCCACCGTCACCGTGCCGGGCGAGTAGCCCGTCGCGTTCAGGAAGCCGCCCGTCTGGTTGTTCGGATCCGCCCACCCGTTGCGGTAGAACTCGCGGTCGCGCTGCAGGACCGCCTCGCGCCGGTACCACTCGACGCCCAGCATGATGTTGCCGTTGCCGCCCTCGGAGTTCACGCCGAGCAGGCTCGAGAAACGCGTCTCCTCGCCGTCGCCTTCCGCCGTGGTGCCCGTCTGGAAGTCCATCTCGACGCCTTCGAAGTCGTCCTTCAGGACGAAATTCACGACGCCCGCGAGCGCGTCGGCGCCGTACACGGCCGAGGCGCCACCGGTGATCGTCTCCACGCGCTCGATCGCGGCCGACGGGATCGTGTTCAAGTCCACCACGAGCGAAGCGTTCGCCGGCTGCGCGCGGCGGCCGTCGACGAGGACGAGCGTGCGGTTCGCGCCGATGCCGCGCAGGTTCACGCTCGCAATGCCGAGCGTGACGGCACCGGACGCCTGATCGCCCGAGTCGAACTGCGTGCCGTCGGGAACGAATTGCGGCATCTGGTTCAGCACGCTCTCGACGCTGAGCGTGCTCGAGTTCTCGAGCCTCTGGGTGTCCACGGTCATGATCGGGCTCGCCGCATCG
Source organism: Gammaproteobacteria bacterium (assembly GCA_036563665.1). GTDB lineage: Bacteria > Pseudomonadota > Gammaproteobacteria > Steroidobacterales > Rariloculaceae > FEN-1219. Next base: position 18,331 of record DATCLY010000024.1, on the reverse strand, counting down.
AGATCCCGCCGCACGATGCGCGAGCCGGTGACCAGAATCTCCTCGGGCTGCTGTTGCGCTTGGGCCCGCGTGCCCGCCGTGCCGAGCACGGCCGAGATGGCCGAAGCGAGCACGGTCAGATTGGCACGATTCATCCGTCGCGAACGTCGTCGTTTCATTGGATGCTCCGTGAGAAGAGAACCCCCCGTGGCGGTCGCCGGCGTCCCCCTGTTGCCGAAAAACGCCGCTGCTCACGCCCCCTCTACCCGGCGCCGTGGATGGCGCGCCGGAGTTTTTTTGTAGTCTGCACGACGTATACAAAAGTCAAAATGGAAGTAGCACCAATAGTGCCCTCACCACCATGTCGCGGCGGCGCAACCAAAAACGGATGACACGGCAGGACGGCTCGGGGGGAGCGCTTCGCGAAAGCCGGCTTTGCCAGCGATCTTTCACGCAAGATCGCGCCTGGAAAGGCGCTGCCCACACCCGGCTATTGCCGTGGGCAGCGCCCCTCCACGTAGCGACCGAACGCAGCCTGTGAGAGCGGCTTTCGAGCCGCGATCATTGGCGCCGCCGGCGCGTCGGCTAGCGCGCCGCGGTTTCCGCCATGAGCTGCTTCAGCCGGTTCGCCACGGCGTTCGGCGAGCTCGTGCGCCGCGCCATGAGCTGATAGACGGCCGGCACCACGAACAGCGTGAAGAACGTGGCGACGCTCACGCCCGCGAACACCACGATGCCGAGCGTGGTGCGGCTCTCCGAGCCCGGCCCCGTGGCGAGGATCAGCGGCACGGCGCCCATGAACGTGGCGAACGACGTCATGATGATGGGCCGGAAGCGGATGCGCGCCGCCTCGACGATGGCTTCGTTGAACTCGTAGCCCTGGTCGCGGAGCTGGTTGATGAACTCGACGATCAGCACGCCGTTCTTCGCCGCGATGCCCACGAGCATGATGATGCCGATCTGGCTGTAGATGTTGAGCGTCTCGCCCGAGAGCCACAGGCCCAAGAGGCCGCCGGCCACGGCGAGCGGCACGGTGACCATGATCACCAGCGGATGCACGAAGCTCTCGAACTGCGCGGCCAGCACCAGGAACACGACGAACAGCGCCACGCCGAACGTGAAGTACAGCGCGCCCGACGCCTCCTTGTACTCGAGGGACTCGCCGCGGTAGTCGAGCTGCACCGTGCTCGGCAGCTCCGTGCGCACCAGGTTCTCGAGATACTCGAGGGCCTCGCCGAGCGTGTAGCCCGGCGCGAGCGTGGCGCTGATCGTGACGGCGCGCAGCCGGTTGTAGCGATGCAGCTGGCTAGGACCGGCCACGTCCTCGAGGCGCACGAGATTGGCGAGCGGCACGAGCTCGCCGCTGCGCTCGGAGCGCACGAAGATGTTCTGCAGATCCGAGTACGTGGCGCGCTGGTCCCGCTTCGCCTGGAGCACCACGTCGTACTCCTCGCCGTCCACGACGTAGGTGGTGACCTGCCGCTCGCTCATCATGGTCTGCAGCGTCTGACCGATGGCGCGCGTGGATACGCCCAGGCTCGCGGCGCGGTCGGTGTCGATGCGCACCAGCACCTGCGGCTGCGTCTCGCGCAGATCCGAGTCGAGGCGCAGCAGGCCCGGGTTCTGCGAAGCGCGGTCGATGATGATGTCGCGCCAGCGTGCGAGCTCCATGTAGTTCGGGCCGCCGAGCACGATCTGCACCGGCTGCCCGCCGCCCCCGCCGCGGTTGTTGCCGGACTGCTGGAACGCCACGATGCGCACGTCCGGGATCGACTCCCACTTGCGGGACAGGTCCTGGAGCAGCTCCTCGGTCGTCATCGTGCGGTTGTCCCAGTCCGCCATCGTCACGTTCACGATGCCGGCCTGGTCGTTCCAGCCGGGCACGCTGATGATGCCGCGCTGGATCACGCCGTTCTCGAAGTACGGCCGCATGAACTCCTCGGCCTTGAGCGCCTGGGCGGCCATGTGCTCGAAGCCCGTGCCCTCGGGCGCCTGGATGAAGCCCATGAAGATGCCGCGGTCTTCCGCCGGCGCGTACTCGCGGGGAATGTTCTGCAGCAGCACGTACGCCGCGAAGGCCAGCAGCACGCAGACGCCCACGGCCGCGTACGGCACCTTGAGGGTGGCCCGCAGCATCTGCTGATACTTGCTCGACATCCAGTGGAACGCTTCCTCGATCCTGCGCTCGAGCCTGCCCTCGCGGGTCGCGGGCTTGAGCAGCTTCGAGCACAGCATGGGCGCGAGCGACAGCGCGAGCACGGCCGAGAAGATGACCGACCCGGCCACCGTGACGGCGAGCTCGGCGAAGATGCGGCCGATGTTGTCCTTGAGGAACGCCACCGGCGCGAACACCGATACCAGCACCACCGTGGTGGCGATGACGGCGAACGCCACCTGCCGCGTGCCGTTGAAGGCCGCGAGCAACGGGGGTTCGCCGCTTTCGATGCGCCGGTGCGCGTTCTCGAGCACGACGATGGAGTCGTCCACCACGAGGCCGATGGAGAGCACCAGCGCGAGCAGCGTGACGAGGTTGATGGAGTAGCCGAACACGGCCAGCACCGCGAACGTCGCGATCAGGCAGACGGGGATGGTCGCGAGCGGAATCAGCATCGCCCGGAAGCTGCCGATGAACACCAGGATCACGAAGCCCACGAGGATCGTGGTGACGATGATGGCCTCGTACACCGCGCCGATGGCCGCGCGAATGAACGCCGACTCGTCGGCGCTGGTGATGATGCGCATGCCTTCGGGCAGCTCGCGATTGATCTGCTCGACCATGGCTTTGACCTCGTCGAGCACCTCCACGGTGTTGGCCGTGGACTGCTTGATGATGCCGAAGCCCGTGGTCAGCGCGCCGTTGGTGCGGAACAGGCGCTGATACTCGCGGGGCGCCACCTCCACGTCCGCCACCTCGCCGAGACGGATGAGATGGCCGTCCTCGCCCTGCGCGATGACGAGGTTGCGGAACTGCTCCTCCGTCTGGTAGTTGCGCGCCACGCGCACCTGGAAGTTACGGTCCTGCGACTCGACCCTGCCGGCGGGCAGCTCGATGTTCTCGCGGCGCAGCGCGTTCTCGATGTCCTCCACCGTGAGGTTGCGCGCCGCGAGCGCCACGCGGTCGAGCCAGATACGCATGGACGGCCCGCCGGCGCCGAAGATGTTGATCTGCGACACGCCCGGGATCGTGGCGAAGCGGTCGACGATGTACCGCTCCATGTAGTCCGTGAGCTCCATGAGGCCCATGGAGTCGCTCGTGAGCGTGAGCCACATGATGGGCTGCGTGTCGGAGTCGGCCTTCGACACGGACGGCGGATCGGCGTCCTCGGGCAGCCTGCGGATCACGCGCGAGACGCGGTCGCGCACGTCGTTCGCCGCCTCGTCGAGGTCGCGGTCGAGCTCGAACTCGACGGTGAGGCTCGCCTGGCCGTCGCGGCTGGTGGAGCGGATGGACTTGACGCCCTCTATCCCTGACAGCTCTCCCTCGAGGAGCTGCGTGATGCGGGTCTCGATGATCTCCGCCGAGGCGCCGGGATAAGACGTTTGCACCTGCACGACGGGCGGCACGACGTCGGGCTGCTCGCGCACGGTGAGGTCGCGGAACGACAGCACGCCGAACGCGATCAGCATGAGGCTGATGACGGTCGCGAAGACCGGCCGCTTGACGGAGATGTCGGACAGCCACATGGCTTACGCCCTCCGGGCCTCAGCTGCGCGCCGTGTCCTGCAGGTCGCTCGTCGCCGAGTCGGGCAGGTCGCTGATCGCCGCCCCTTCGTCCTCGTAGCGCACGCGCACGCCGTCGCGCAGCTTGATGATCCCCTCGACGACGATGAGATCCCCTTCCTCCAGGCCCTCGAGCACCTCGACGATGCCGTAGCGGCGCGCGCCCATCTTGATCTCGTGCTGGTGCGCGATGCGCTCGCCGTCGACGCGATAGACGTAGGCGCGGTCCTGGATCTGGAACACGGCGTGCTCGGGCACGGTGAGCGACAGCCGCTCCCCGGTGACCACCTCCACCGACAGCAGCATGCCGGGCCTGAGCGCCGCGTCCTCGTTCGGGATGTGGGCCCGCACGGTGAACGCGCGGGTGACGGGGTCCACCCGCGAGTTGATCGTGCGCACCGTGCCCTCGAACTCGCGATCGCCGTAGCTCACGCTGCGCGCCACGACGCGCGCGCCGGCGTGGATGGCGCCGAGGTAGGTCTCCGGCACCGTGAAGTCGAGCTTGATGATGGAGATGTCGTCGATCGTGGTGATGGGCGTGTTGGTCGTGAGGAGCGTGCCGGGGCTCACCTGACGGAACCCGAGCACGCCCGTGAACGGCGCGATGATGAGGCGGTCCTGCAGGCGGGCGACCACCGTGTTGAGCCGCGCCTCGGACGCCTGCGCGCGCGAGCGGGCCACGTCGAGCTCGGACATGGGCGCGAGGCCGCGCGCGGCCAGGTCCTCGAGCCGCGCGAGCTGCTTCTGCGCGTCCTCCAGGTTGGCGCGCGCCTCCGCGAGCAGCGCTTCCTCTTCCTGGTTGGTGAGCTCGACCAGCACGTCGCCGGCCTGGACGAAGTCGCCGTCCTCGAAGTTCACCCGCCGGACCGTGTCGGTGACCTTGGCCGTGAGCGTGACGGATTCGTTGGCCATGGCCGTGCCCAGCGCCTCGACGGTGTCGTACAGGCGCTGCCGCGTGACGGGGGCCACCACCACGAGCGGCGGCTGCTGGGCGCCGAATCCGCCGCCCGGCGCGCCCGCGCCGGCCGCGCCGGGCCCGGGGCGGGGGGCCCCGGGTACCGCCGCCGCACCGGCAGGGGCACCGCTGTCGCGGGTAACGAGCCAGACGGTGCCCGCCCCGAGGGCGAGCGCGACGACGAATACGATGACGTACTTCATGCGAACCTGGGAACCCGGCAAAGACGGCGCGGCCCGGACGAGTATGCCATAGGGCCCCGCACGGCCATGTTACCTGGTTATACTGGCACGTCTCATTTTTTCTTAAGGTCTTCCGGGCCTTGCGTCGCCGGGCTCGTGGATGAAATCGATGCAGATCAAACGCGTGGCCGTGCCCGCCATCTCGTTCGGCCAGCACCCGGGGCTCGTCGAGCTCCTGCTGTCCCGCTATCCGGGCTCCAAGGTCAACACGGAGGGCGTGCGCTACTACCGCAGCGAGGAGGAGACGATCGAGTACCTCAAGGGCTACGACGCGGCGATCGTGTCCTTCGAGCCCATCAACGACCGGGTGCTGTCGGCGCTCCCGGAGCTCAAGGTCGTGGCGAAGCTCGGCGTGGGCCTCGACAAGATCGATCCCGCCGCCATGAAGCGCCACGGCGTGCGGCTCGCCTGGACGCCGGGCGTGAACAAGCGCTCCGTGGCGGAGCTCGCGCTCTGCATGGCGCTCGCCGGGCTGCGGCACGTGATGGCACTCAACGTGGCGATGCGGCGCGGCGAGCGCCCGTTGCAGCGCATGGGACGGCAGCTGACCGGCCGGGTGGTGGGCGTGCACGGCTGCGGGGAGATCGGCAAGGAGTTCGTGAAGCTGCTGCAGCCGTTCGAATGCACGGTGCTCGCCTGCGACATCAAGGACTACTCCGACTTCTACGAGCGCTACAACGTGCAGCCCGTGGGCTTCGACGAGCTGCTCGAGCGCAGCGAGGTGCTGTCGATCCACCTCACCGTCACGAATCGCACGCGCGGGCTCTATAGCGCCGAGGTGCTCGACCGCCTGCGCCCCGACTGCGTGCTGATCAACACGGCCCGCGGTCACATCATCGACGAGGTGGCGCTCAAGGAGCGCCTCAAGTCCGGCCGCATCGCAGCCGCCGGCATCGATGCGTTCGCCGTGGAGCCGCCCACGGACGACGAGCTGCTGAACCTGCCGAACTTCATCGCCACGCCGCACATCGGCGCGGGCTCCGAGGAAGCGCGCTGGAACATGGGGGTCACCGCCATCGAAGGGCTCACGAACGGCTTCATCCCCGAGCCGGGCGTGTACCCGTTCGAGGACCGCTAGCCGCGGCGTTCGCGCCACGGAACGCAGAGTCGCGAAGCCGGCGTCACCGCGGCGGCCCGGCGAGCCCGTCGGCACCGCCCGGACGGGTCGCGCGCGCCCCGCGGCCGACGTTACCATTGGGGGCATGGTCACCCGCACGCGCAGCGGCCCCGACACCGACGCGATGGTGTCGATTACCGCGCGCATCCCCCCCGACGCGATGAGCGCGGGGCTGCTCGGCACGGAGCGCATAGGCCACGGCGTGCGTATCCGCGAGGACGGCCTCATCGCCACCATCGGCTACGTCGTGCAGGAGGCCGATCAGCTGTGGATCGCGGCGCGCGATGCCGCGGTGCCGGGCTTCGTCGTAGGTATCGATTTCGAGAGCGGGCTCGCGCTCGTGAAGCCCGCCATGCCGCTCGCCGGCCCCGTCATGCCGCTCGGCAGCGCGGACGTGCTGGCGGCGGGCGACGCCGTGTCGGTGCTCGGTAGCGCGGGCCACGAGGTGCTCGACGCCTACGTGGTCGCGAAGCGTGAATTCGCGGGCCGCTGGGAGTACGTGCTCGACGAGGCGATCTTCACCGCGCCGCCGCACGAGAGCTGGTCCGGCGCGGCGCTCGTCGATGGGAGCGGACGCCTCTGCGGGCTCGGCTCGCTCGTGATCCAGGGCTTCGAGGTGAACGGCGCGAGCACGACCGTGAACATGTTCGTGCCCATCGACCTGCTCGTGCCGATCCTCGACGAGGTGGTGGAGAACGGCCGCCGGCTCGCCGCTCCGCGCCCGTGGCTCGGCATGCTGGTGCACGACGACCACGAGGACCTCACGATCGTCGGCGTGTACCGCAACTGCCCGGCGGACCAGGCGGGCCTGCGGCCCGGCGACGTGGTCATCGGCGTGAACCACACGCCCGTGACGGGGCTCGCGGAGATGTTCCGCCGGATCTGGGAGCTCGGCAGCGCGGGCGTCGAGGTGCCGCTTCAGGTGCTGCGCGACACCGCCAAGCTCGACATCGTGGTGCGCTCCGCGGACCGCGCGGAGTTCCAGCGCAAGGGCACGCTGCAGTAGAGCCCGGCGCGGCAGCTCAAACGAAGAGGCCGCGGCTGGAAAGCCGCTCCCACCTGCGAATAGCGAGGTGGGAGCGGCTTTCCAGCCGCGACCCCTTGGGCCGGCCCGAAAATCAGCTCTCGCTGCGGCGGCGGTACGGCCGATGACAGTTGCCGCAGGTCTGACCCACTGCTTGCACGAGGCCCTGACCGGCCTGATACCCGCCCTGCCGCGCCGCGTTGGCGAGATCGGCGGCGGCGCGCTCGAGCTCCCGGCCTTTGGACACGAAGTCGTCCCAGTTCGACCAGATCTCGGGCAGCGCGGCGCTCCCTTGCACGTTGCTGTTCGGGATGAACCCTTCCGTGGCCATGCCGGCGAGCGCCTCGAGGTCCTCGGCCGCCTTCGTGAAGACCATGTCGTCCTGCGGAATCTCGCCCTGCGTCATCGCGCGCAGCTGTCCCACCTTGTACGCGATGGCGCGCATGATGCCCTGGCGATACTGGAACGCCACTGCCTCGGGCGAATCGTCGACGGCGCCGCCCGATCCCCCGCCGCAACCGGCGACCATGGCGACAGAAAATGCGGCACCGAGCAAAGCGGACATCCGAGACAGTCTATTCATCGGCCAATCCTTCAGGTGTGTGGTTTCGCGGGATCGGCGGAGGATAGCCAACACGCGCGCGGCGCCGCAAGTCACACGCCGCCTCCGCGCGCGCCGCGGCTACGCCGTCCGCTTGGCGCCGAGCGCCTCGTCGACCACGAACAGGTCGGTGAGAAGCGCCCGCAGGTGGATGGAAGCGTTCAGGTTATCGACGAGCTGCGAGCCGATGTCGCTCTGCGCGAGCACCAGCCGGATCACGGCCTGCGCCGTGCGCGCGTCCGCATCCACCGCGGTGAGGAACGCTGCGCACGACTCGCGCAGGGCGGGGTTCGACGCGTCCGCGCAGGCGAGCACCACGGCCGCCAGGCCGTCGAGCGCCTGCTCCATGCGCTCGAGATGGTCGCGCACGCTCGGCCCGCCCGAGGCGCCGCGGTCCGTCCGCCTCCCCTGCGCCGCATAGGCGAGCAGGAACTCGTAGCCTGCTTCGATGGCGTCGATGCGCCGCTCGAGCTCCACCCGTGGGTCGGTCGTCGTTTGCTCGCTCATGGCTCCACCTGCCAGCGCGCGGGGTCGTGATGCCGCAGGTACTCCTCGCGCGTGATGCGGCCCCGCAGCATCGCACGCGTGAACGGCCACTTCTCGGGACGGAGCGCGAAGTAGACGTGCACGATGACCAGGCTGATCAGCATGAGCGCCGCGAGATCGTGCAGCACGTAGACGACGCCCCAGGTCGCGCTCGAGAGCCAATAGGGATCGCGCTGCCAGAACGGCGTGTCGATGCGCACCATCATGAGGCCGCCGGTGACGATCGCGGCGAGGATCACCAGCGCGAACAGCGCGTGAATCGACTTCTGCGCGAGCGAGTACTTGCCGGGCTTGCGGGGCGGATTGCGGCTCGCGCGCAGCGCGAAGCGCACGGTAGCCACACCGTCCGCGAGGTCCGCGGCGCCGATGCACATCGCGCGCCGGTCCTGCCAGCCGAGCGCCCGCACGACGTGGAACAGCATGGCCACCGCGAGCACGAGCCCGACGATCCAATGGGCCGTGACCCACGGGAACTGCAGCCCCAGGATCGGCAGGAACGCGGTGCCGAGCAGGATCAGCACGGCCGCGGCCGTGACCCAGTGGAAGGTCCGGTCCACGAGCGCGTGGCGGAGGATGGTCGGACGGTCGGACACGGGCGCCGCCTGCGCGAGCCTACGTCGGATCTTTCGGGGCGAGCCAGCGCCGATACACGGCGTGCGCCACGACGAAGATCACGGCGGCCGCGAAGAACACCGGGATCAGGTCCCACGAGAGTCCCTGCACCACCTCGCGGCCGTACACGTCACGGCTCACACGCAGCCATTCCATTCGGCGAGTCCCACCAGCGAAAAGAGTAAGACCGCGGCCGTCCAGCCGCCCCTGCAACGCGACCGGGAGGCCTTTCGGCTAGGCGTCCCGGATCGCGCGCATGACGAGGTTCTGCAGCAGCGGGATCTTGAAGTGATTGAAGTTCAACGGCGTGGCGCCGCGCACGGCGCTCTGCCCCGCGAGCTTGGCCGTGTCCTCGTTCTTCGGCTGGCCCGCCACCACCTGCTCCACCACCGTGAGCCGCCGCGGCACGCATTGCACGGCGCCGGCCGCCATGCGGCAGCGCTCGATCGTGTCGCCCCTCACGAACATCGCCGCCGCCACGTTGACGAGCGGGAAGTCCCAGGTGTTGCGGTCCGCCACCTTCTCGAAGTAGAAGCGCGCGCCGGACCAGTCGGGCGGGATGCGGATCGCCGTCAGCACCTCGCCGGGCTGGAGCACCGTCATGCGCGTGATGTCGACGGACGGCCCGATGAAGAACTGCTCGGCCGGTACCTCGCGCTCGCCGTCCGCGCCCACGATCGCCATGCGCGCATCGAGCGCCACGAGCGCGGGCGCCACGTCGGACGGGCTAACGGCCACGCAGCGATCCGCGCCCCACAGGCAGTGCTCGCGGTTCTGGCCTTCGGGCGTGTCCGCGTAGCAGGTGTTGCCGCCCGCGCGATAGCAGTCCACGCCGTAGCGGTAGTACCAGCAGCGGGCGTCCTGGCAGACGTTGCCGCCGATGGTGCCCGTGTTGCGGATCTGCGGGCTCGCAACGTGCCGCGCCGCGTCGGCCAGCAGCCCGTAGCGCTCGCGGATGAGCGGATTGGTCTCGACGGCCGTGAGCGTCGTGAGGGCGCCGATCTCCACGCCGCCGTCCGGCAGCTCGCGGATGCCGCGCATCGACTCGATGCCGGTGAGATCCACCACGTAGCGCGGACGCTTCACGCGGTCCTTGAACCAGTCGAGGCTGTCGTTGCCGCCCGCGAGGGCCCAGCCGTCCTTGCCGAACCGGCCGAGCAGCTCAACCGCGCCCTCGAGCGTATCCGGCTGGTACAGCTCGAAGGCCGCCATCATGTCTCCTCTCGCCATGGCCGCGCTCCTTTACGCCTGGCTGACGCGCGGGCCGCCCTCGGCGGCACGCATCACCGCGTTCAAATAATGGTCGTACGCGCCGCAGCGGCACAGGTTGCCCGACAACGCGTGCCGCGCCTCCTCGCGCGTTGGCTTGGGGTTGGCCTTGAGCAGCGCGACGGCCGACATGATCTGGCCCGGCGTGCAGAACCCGCACTGGGGACCGAGCTCGTCGATCATGGCCTGCTGCACCGGATGCAGCTCGCCGTTCGGCCCCTCGAGCCCCTCGATGGTGGTGATCTGCCGGTTGCGGACCGTGTGCGTGAGCATGGAGCAGGAGTACACGGCCGTGTCGTCGATGAGCACCGTGCACGCGCCGCATTCGCCGCGGTCGCAGCCGAGCTTGGTGCCCGTGAGGCCGAGCTTGTAGCGCAGCGTCATCGCGAGCGTCTCGTGTGGCAGCACGTCCACCGTGCGCTGCATGCCGTTCACGTTGAGCGTGAGCATGCGCTCCACGCCGCCCGCGACGCCCGGCTGCCGCGAGCAGCCCGCGAGGTTACCGAACAGGTAGCTCGCGCCCGAGACGGCCGCGCCCGACGCGATGACGCCCTTGATGAACTGGCGCCGCGTGGCGCGCTTGGAGGCGACGGCGCCGAGCGGCCCCGTGTCGTAGCGGGGCTCCGGGTACGACGGATGGTTCTTCGAATCGGACATGCGGATTCTCCTCGAGCCTAAGGAGCCGCGAGCGCGCGGGCTCGGTAGATGCTAGGTGAAATGCCTAATGCGCTCAACAGCCTCAAGCCGTGTTCACTTGCAGCGGTCCGTGTGACTGCGGCCGGCCGGCGGCCGCGTTGACGATCATGTCCGCGACCACCGGCGTGCGGTTGAAATAATGCCCGCCCAGGGCGTCGGAGATGGCGCAGAGCAGCGCCGCCGCGGCGCAGCCCTGCACGGGCTCCCCGGCGCCCTTGGCGCCGACCGGGTTTTGAGGATCGGGAATGTTCACGGCCGACGCCTGCATGACGACCGGCACGTCCAGGTACGACGGCGGCTTCGCCTGCAGCAGCCCCACGTTGCCCGGCAGCCCGTTCTGCGGGTCGTAGATGAGGCGCTCCGACGCGGCGAGCCCGAACCCCATGACGGCCCCGCTCTTCACCTGCGTGGCGATGCCCTTGGGGTGGATCACGCTGCCGCAATCCACCACGCCCACGTAGTCCAGGATCTGGTACTTGCCCGTCTCGACGTCGAGCTCGATCTCGATGAAGCCGGCCGCGAGGGCGGGCACCGTGCCGTTCTGCGGCAGGTTGTCGCGCGCCACGCCGATCAGGCCGGTGCCGGCGAGCGCGGCGGCGGACGCCTTGGTCATCGCGTTGAGATCGTCGGGCACCTCGTGGCCGTCGAATTTGCCGCCGAGCTCGATGGCGCGCTGCGCGGCCTGCGCGTAAGTCATCCCTTTCGAGGGATCCGACTTCGCGAATACCCGCTCCTCGCCCACGTCGTAATCCTCGGGCTCGCCGCCCAGGTCCATGGCCGCGATCTCCTTGAGCTTCGCGAGCGCGTCCTGCGCGGCCACCCAGTTGGTGCGCGTCATCGTGTACGAGGTGTTGCTGCCGAACTGGCCGAGATTCCAGGGCAGGTGCCTGTCGGACCGGCCGCGCTCGACGATGCAGTTGCTCCAGTCGTACTTGAGCACCTCCGCCGCGACGCGCGCCGTGGCCGAGTGCGAGTACGTGCCGAGGTTGCCGACCCCGGTGTGGATGTGCAGCTTGCCGTCGGGCGTGATGCGCACGAGCCCGTCGAAGCCGCTGCCGCCCGCCGAGTGGTAGGCGGTGCCGACGCCGACGCCGCGCACCTTGGAACCGTTGCGCTGGCCGCTCCGGGCCTTGCGCGCCTCCCAGTTGAAGGCCTGCGCGCCCTGCTCGAGCGCCTCGCGCAGGTGCGCGCTCGTCAAGCCCGTCTGGTTGCCGCCGTACTTCCAGTCGCTCGTCGGCGCGTTTATCCGGCGGATCTCGAGGCGGTCGAGGCCGAGCTGCCGCGCGGCCTTGTCGATGAGGGGCTCGACGGCAGCGGCGATCTGGTTCTGCCCGGGCCCGCGCTGCGGGCCGCGCGGCGGCGTGTTCGTGAGCACCGGGATGCCGCGGAAGCGCATGGCCGGCGGCGTGTAGACGATCGACACCGCGTCCGCGGCCGCGCGCCAGTCGTTGAAGCCGGTGTTGGGACCGTTCTCCTGGACGATGAAGAGATCCACGGCCGTGATGCGGCCGTCGGGACGGAAGCCGATCTTGATGCGCCCCTGGAACCCGGCGCGCGCCGAGCCGATGTAGTACTCCTCGTGGCGCGTGATGCGCAGCATCACCGGCCGATTGATCTTCCTCGAGAGCAGCGCCGGCACGGCGACGATGGGGTAGCCGCCGCCCTTCGAGCCGAAGCCGCCGCCGCAGAACTCGGCGATGAAGACGAGCTCGGTGGGCTCGATGCCGATGTAGCGGGCCACGGTGGGCACCGGGAAGCTCTGGCTCTGCGACGACGCGTGCAGGAAGCACTTGCCGTTCTGCCAGTAGGCCATGCAGCTTCGCGGCTCCATGGAATGATGCGAGAGGCCCGCGGTGACGAACGTCTCGTCGAGCACGAGCGCGGCCTCCGCGAAGCCCGCCTCCACGTCGCCGTACGACCACTCGGCCGCCGCCTCGCCGAGCGGGAGCTGCCCGTCGCCCGCGGCCGCGAACTGCTGCGCCGTCCACTTCACCGTCTTCAAGTCGATGCCCGGGTTCGCCACGTTGCCGTTCGTGCGGGCGTTCGGGCCGCCGGGAAAGAGGCTCTGCAGCGGATCGACGGTGAACGGCAGCTCCTCGTACTCGATCTTCACGCGCTCGAGCGCGTCCGCGGCGATCTCCTCGCTCTCGGCCGCGATGGCGAGGATCGGCTGGCCGACGAACACCGGCTCGTTGGTGAGGATGGGGTCCTGGGGCTCGGGGAACGACGGCACCTCGTCCGCCGTGAGCGCCCCCAGCACGCCCGGCATCGCGAGCGCCTCGGACAGATCGAGGCGCACGACGCGCGCGTGCGGCATGGGGCTCGTGAGCAGCTTGCAGAACGCCATGCCGTCGGCGCGGAAGTCTTCGGCGTAGCGGGCCCGCCCCGTGACTTTCGCGTGGACGTCGGGCGGCGTGAAATCCTTGCCGAGCAGATCGAACGCCATGTCACCTCCCCCGTGGCATCCTGCGCGGATCGTGGTAGTTGCAATGATACCAAGAAGGCGCGCCGGCGCGGCCCGCCCCCTCAGCGCACGGGCAAAGGCGCCTCGTCCATCGCCGCGAGCTGCTCCTTGAGCGTGAGCACGTGGTCCTCCCAGTACTTGTTCTCCGTGATCCACGGGAAGGCGCGCGGGAAGGCGGGGTCCGCCCAGCGGTCGGTGATCCAGGCCGTGTAATTCACGAGGCGGGCGGAGCGCAGCGCCTCGATGAGCCGCAGCTCCCGCGGATCGAAGTCCGCGAACTCGCGGTAGCCGTCGAGCAGGTCCTGAAGCTTCGCCGCCATCTCGTCGCGCCCGCCCGACAGGAACAGCCACAGGTCCTGCACGGCCGGACCGTTCACGCAGTCGTCGAGATCGACGAAATGCGGCCCCGAGTCGGTCCAGAGGACGTTGCCGGGGTGGCAGTCCCCGTGCAGGCGCAGCCGCCGGCACGGCCCCGCCTCCTCGAGACAGCGGGCGATGCCGTCGAGCACCTGGCGCGTCACGGCGCGGTAGCTGTCGACCAAGTGCGGAGGCAGCCAGTTGCCCGCGAGGATGCGCTCCGCGGCCGAGGCGCAGAGCGCGTACGGCTCGAGCGTCGGCCGTTCGCGGAACGGCCGCACGGCGCCCACGGCGTGGATGCGGCCGAGGAACCGGCCCATCTGCACCCGCTCCTCGCGGGTCGCGAGCTCGGGCCAGCGCCCGCCGCGCCGCTCGTAGAGGGCATATCGATAGCCTTCGTGCTCGTGCAGCGTCTCGCCGCCGATGACGAGCGGCGGCACCACGGGGATCTCGCGGCGCGCGAGCTCGAGCGCGAACTCGTGCTCCTCGAGGATCGCCGCGTCCGTCCAGCGGCCGGGCCGGTAGAACTTCGCGACGATGAACCCCGTCTCGGTGCCGATCTGGTAGACGCGATTCTCGTAGCTGTTGAGCGCGAGCACCCGCCCGTTCGGCTCGAAGCCGCACGCCTCCGCCGCGCCGAGGATCACGTCGGGCGTGAGTCGAGCGTAGGGGATCGCCTCCATCGTCACGTCCCGGGCAGGGCCGCGACGAATACGGCGAGCGCCTCGTCGAGCGAGCGCTCGGCGGGCTGGGTGGCGCGCGTCTCGCTCGCGAGCGGCGTGGCGGCCAGCCGCTCGAAGAGCCACGCGGCGCCGCGGTGGAAATCCGGCGTGAGGCCCGCCGACTCGTACGTGGCCGCGATCTCGTGCATCTCGCCCACGAAGCGCTCCGCCACGGCCGCCATGAACGGCACGCGTTGCGTCATGCGGCGCAGCGCCTCCTTCTGGCTGCGCTCGAGCTCCTCCATGAGCTCGTGCCGCACGCCGAGCCGCTCCGCCGCGAGCAGCACGGCCGCATGCAGCGCGTCCGTGCCTTTGTTGAGCGAGGCATACACCATCTTGATGGCGGACGCGCGGCCCACCTCGGGCCCCATGTCGATGAGCGCGAGCTCGGGCACCTTCAGGCCGAGCAATGCCTCGCGCGCCGCGCCCGAGGCGTACACGCGCGTCGAGCCCGCCACACGCGCGCGGGGCGCGCGCCCCACGATGCCGGCGTCGATGAAGCCCTCGGGCGCGAAGTGGCGGGCGATGGCGCGCGCGGTGCTCGGGGCCACCGCGTTGCAGTCCGCGAACACGGGCCGCCTGTCCGCGGCGCTCATGGCGGCGGCCACGCGCTCGGCCACGGCGGGCGCCGCCGCGGGCGGCACGATGGAGAGGATCAGGTCCGCGCGCTCCACCACGGCGCGCAACGACCCGACGTCGGTGAGCCGCGCACCCTCCGCGAGGCGCCGGGAGTGCGCGCTGCGCTCGCTCAGGTCCGTGACCACCTCGTAGCCGGCCGCTACGAGCGCCGCCCCCACGGCGCTGCCCATGTCGCCCGTGCCGATCAGACCCACCGTAGCGGCGGCCATGAGCGCACCTCCGTCCCTAGCATCCGCCTCGATCATAACAATGGCGGCACGACGGATGCTCCGCGGGTATCATTCGAACCATGCGTGCGACAGATCCACGGCTCTTCCCGCGGCGCGCGGCCGCACGCTGGCTGGCCGGCGCGGCGCTCGGACTCGCGGCCCTCGGGGCCGGCGCAGAGACCACCGTGAACGGAATCATTCCCTATCCCCGGCACGTGCAGCGGCTCGACAACGGCCTCGAGGTCATCGTCATGCCGATGCCGAGCAACGGCCTCGTGGCGTACTGGTCCATCGTGCGCACGGGCTCGCGCGACGAGTACGAACCGGGGCGTACCGGCTTCGCGCACTTCTTCGAGCACATGATGTTCCGCGGCACGGAGCGGTATCCCACCGACGTGTATCAGCGCATCCTCACGGAGATCGGCGCGGACGCGAACGCCTTCACCACGGACGATCTCACCGCCTATCACATCTCGATGACGAGCGAGGACCTCGAGCAGGTGATCGAGCTCGAGAGCGACCGCTTCATGAACCTGAGCTACAGCGAGCCCGACTTCCAGACGGAGGCGGGCGCGGTCTACGGCGAGTACCGCAAGAACCGCACGAATCCGTTCTTCGTGCTGTACGAGGCCATGGCGCAGACGGCGTTCCGCGAGCACACCTACGGCCACACGACCATGGGCTTCGAGCGCGACATCGCCGCCATGCCGCAGATGTACGACTACTCGCGCTCGTTCTTCTCGCGTTACTACCGTCCGGACAACACCGTGCTGTTCATCGCGGGCGACGTGCAGCCCGAGGCCGTGTTCGAGCTCGTGCGCAAGCACTACGGCGAGTGGCAGCCCGGCTACGTCCCGCCCGAGGTCCCCGAGGAGCCGGAGCAGACGGAAGAGCGGCGCGTGAGCGCGGAGTACGACGGCCAGACGCTGCCCATCGTGTGGACCGCGTACAAGATCCCGGCGTTCGACCCGTCCAATCGGCTGCGCGTCGCGGTGGACGTCCTGGCGGACCTCGCGTTCGGCACGACCAGCGACGCCTATCGGCGGCTCGTGCTCGAGGAGCAGGTGGTCGAGGTGCTGCAGGCGGGCGCGAACGTGAACCGCGACCCCGGCACGCTCGACGTGTACGCCCGCGTGAAGGACCCCGCGAAAGTCGACTACGTGCTCGGCGTCATCGACGAGACGGTCGCGCGCTATCGCGACGAGCTTCCGGACCCGAAGCGGCTCGCGGACCTCAAGTCGCACGTGCGCTACGCGTTCCTCATGGCCCTCGACACGCCGGACGCCGTGGCCTCCGTGCTCGCCCGGCCCATCGCCGTCACCGGCGGCCTGGACCAGGTGGATGCGCTGTTCGCGGCCTACGCCGAGATCACGCCCGAGGACGTGCAGAACGCGGCCCGCGCCTATCTCGTGCCCGAGAGGCGCACGGTCGGCGTGCTGCGCGCGCGCGAGTGATGCGCGCCCTGGGGCTCGCCGCCGCGCTCCTGCTCGGGGCCTGCAGCCCCGGTGACGATCGATCCGCGCCGGAGGCCGAGCGGCCGCCGGCCGCCGAAGCGGAGGGAACCCGCGTGGTGCTCTTGCCCGTCGAAGCCGATCCCACGATCTCGGTGTCGCTGCAGTTTCGGGTGGGGTCGCAGAACGATCCGCCCGGCAAGGAGGGGCTCGCGTATCTCACTGCGCAGATGATCGCGCAGGCCGCGACGCAGAAGAACACGCTCGATCAGATCCTCGGGAAGCTGTATCCGCTCGCGGCGTCGTACGACGTGCGCGTGGACCGCGAGGTCACGACGCTCACGGGACGCACGCACCGCGACAACGCGGACGCGTATCTCGAGCTCTTCAGCGACGCGTTCCTGCTGCCCGCGTTCCTCGAGAGCGACTTCGAGCGCGTGAAGACCGACGCCATCAATTACCTCGAGAACACGCTGCGCTACGCATCGGACGAGGAGCTCGGCAAGGCGGCGCTCTACGGGTTCGTGTTCGAGGGCACGCCGTATGCGCACCCGCCGGAGGGCAGCCTCGCGGGCCTGCGCTCGATCACGCTCGACGACGTGCGGCGCTTCTACGAGCAGCACTACACCGTCGCGAACGCCACGCTCGGCATCGGCGGCGGCTACACCGACGCCGTGGTCGAGCGCCTGCGCGACGCGGTGGCGCGGCTGCCGGCGGGCTCGCCCACGGAGCCGCCCACGATCGAGCCTCCCGCGATCGAGGGGCGCGAGGTGCTGCTCGTGGCGAAGCCGAACGCCGACGCTTCCATCAGCCTCGGCGCGCCCATCGACGTGCACCGCGGCGAGCGCGACTTCTACGCGCTCTGGATCGCGAACTCCTGGCTCGGCGAGCATCGCAACTCGTCGAGCCACCTGTTCCAGGTGATCCGCGCGGCCCGCGGCCTCAACTACGGCGACTACTCGTATATCGAGGCGTTCCCGGAGGGCGGGCAGCGCACCGTGCCGCCCGTGAACGTGCCGCGCCGCCGGCAGCTCTTCGAGATCTGGATTCGCACGCTGCCGAACGAGCACGCGCACTTCGCGCTGCGGGCGGCCATACGCGAGCTGCAGGACCTCGTCGACCACGGCATGACGCAGGAGGAATTCGAGCTCACGCGCTCGTTCCTGCGCAAGTACATCCTGCACTTCGCGGAGACGACGTCGCAGCGGCTCGGCTATGCCATGGACGACCGGTTCTACGGGATCGCCGAGCCCGGCCACCTCGCGAAGTTCCGGCAGATGATGGACGAGCTCACCGTCGAGGACGTGAACGCCGCGATCCGCCGCCATCTGCAGTACGACAACCTCAAGATCGCCATCGTGACGGGCGACGCCGAAGGCCTGCAGGAGCGGCTCGCGAGCGACGCGCCGAGCCCGATCGAGTACGCCACGCCCAAGCCCGAGACCGTGCTCGCCGAGGACCGCGAGATCGCCGCCTTCCCGCTCGACATCGCCGCGGAGCGCATCCGCGTCGTGCCGGTGGAGGAGATGTTCGAGGGCCGCTAGCCGCGGAGTCTCGGGACATCGTTCTCTAGCGGCAAGTTCGTGGGGCCACGGGCTCCGATGAAGCTCACTGCCAAGGGCCTCCCGAGTGGACGCGCACCTGTCGATGTAGCGGCGTCTCGTGCAGGGGGATCTTGCGAGGGCGCCGCACGCCGCGGCCGACGGGGTGTTGCATATATCCGCCCG
>DATCLY010000019.1:0-2433 GCA_036563665.1 Gammaproteobacteria bacterium | reverse complement strand
TGGCCGACATCGGCTTCCCCATCATCGAGGCGTACCCGGATGGCCGCTTCATCGTCACCAAGCACGAGGGCACCGGCGGTCGCGTGAGCCGCGAGACCGTGACCGAGCAGCTCCTCTACGAGCTGGGCGACCCGCGTCAGTACATCACGCCCGACGTGATCGCGGACTTCACCACGATCCGGCTCGAGGATCTGGGCGACGACCGCGTACGCGTCAGCGGCGTAAAGGGCCGGCCCCCCACGGACAAGCTCAAGGTCTCGATCTCCTACCACGCCGGCTACAAGGCCGTGGGCACGCTGGTCTACGGCTGGCCGGATGCAGTGAAGAAAGCCGAAGCGGCGGATCGAATCCTGCGGGAGCGGCTCGATCGGCTCGGGCTGCGGTTCGACGAGGTGCGGACCGAGTTCGTCGGCTGGAACGCCACCCACGGGCCGCTGGCCGGCCCGCCGCCGCCGGACCTGCCGGAGGTCGAGCTTCGGGTCGCGGTTCGCGGCCAGGACCGCGCGGCGATCGAGCGCTTCACGCGCGAGATCGCGCCGCTGATCCTGACGGGCCCGCCCACCGTCACCGGCTTTGCCGGCGGGCGACCCAGGGTGCAGGACATCGTGGCGTTCTGGCCCGCGTTGATCGACCGCAGGGAGATCGAGCCGGCCCTGCGGGTGGAGGTGACCACGGCGTGAACGGGAGCACCGGTCTTTCCGTGGGGCTCGTCGTCGCGGTTCTCGCGCTGCTGGCGTTTGTCGGGCTGATCTTCAGCGGGCACGTGCTGCTGGCGTTCGCCGCGCTGGTCGTGGCGCTCGGCTTCGGAATCTCGGCGCTGCGGCAGCGCCAGCGCCCGCCCGAACCGGGAGAGTAGCGATGTCGCATGCACCACGCGACGGAGCGCGTCGCAGGATCCCGCTGCTCCGGCTGGCGCACGCCCGCTCGGGGGACAAGGGCGACACGGTGAACATCGGGGTGATCGCGCGCCGGCCCGAGCATTACCCGCTGCTGGCCGAGCTGGTGACTGCGGAGCGCGTGAAGGAGCACTTCGGCTCGATGGTCAAGGGCGAGGTCGAGCGGTTCGAGCTGCCCAACCTGTACGCGTTGAACTTCCTGCTGCACGGGGCGCTGGACGGCGGCGGCACGGTCTCGCTCATGACGGACGCGCAGGGCAAGACCTTTTCGACGGCGCTGCTGCGCATGGAGGTGGAGGTGCCGGAGGAGGTGGCCCGCGCCCTCGAAGCCACGCAAGCCACGACATGAGCGACGAGCGCCTCCTGTACGACGTCGCGGACGGCATCGCGACCATCACGCTGAACCGGCCGGAGAAGCGGAACGCGCTGGACGCGGCGACCGTGGCCGCGCTGCGCGCCGCTTTCGCGCGGGCCGGCGCCGATGAGGGCGTCCGCGTGGTGCTGTTGCGTGGGGCGGGCCGCGACTTCTGCGCCGGCGCAGACCTCGCGCAGATGGAGCGGCTCGCGGCGACCGGCGATCCGCTCGAGAACCTCGCGGATGCTGCCGCGTTGGGTGATCTCTTCGTCGAGATGCGGCGCCTCGAGAAGCCGATCGTCGCGGCGGTGCACGGCCACGCGTTCGCCGGCGGTGCAGGGCTCGCCACTGCATGCGACCTCGTGGTGGCGAGCGAGAGCGCCGTGTTCGGCTACCCCGAGGTGCACCTCGGCTTCGTGCCCGCCATGGTGATGACCCTGTTGCGCCGGGTGACGACGGAGCGGCAGGCGTTCGAGCTGCTCGCGCGCGGCGACCGCATCGATGCCGTCGAGGCGCGGCGGCTCGGCCTGGTCAACAGGGTCTTCCCGGATGCCACGTTCGAGAGCGACGCGCTCGAGTACGCGCGGGAGCTCGCCACGCGGCCGCCTGCCGCGCTCCGGCTCATCAAGCGGCTGCTCTACGGCATCGACGGCGCATCGTTCGAAGAGGGCATTCGCCGGGGCGCGGAGCTCAACGCGCTCGCCCGCATGACGGAGGAGGCACGCGCGGGCGTGCGGCGATTCCTCGATCAGCGGAGCAAGCGCTGATGGGGCTGTTCCGGCCGGATCGGACGCGCCGCGAGCAGCCGGACCGGCTGCTGAATCTGAAGATGCTGATCTTCGCCGTCGGCGCGGCGGTCGCGCTCGCCGGCGTGGCGTACGAGCGCCAGGCGCTCATCCTCGCGGCCATCATCATCCTCGCCGTGGGCGTGCTGCTCCGCTTCGTCCCCTCGCGGGGAGACGACTGACGCGCGATCGGAGCGTCCACTCACCACGCCTGACCCGCCAAGCACGTCTCTTGCCAGCACTCGCGTCGGGAGCGGGGCCGCGCGCGTGACTGCGGTGCGCGGCCACCGGTGCAGGTGTCCGGCGGGACCGCGCAAGGTGCGAGCCCCCGGCGGCTCGAGCCGCGCTTCCGTGAGACCGCTATGAGGATCGGCAGGCCACGGTACCGCAGAGACCC
>DATCLY010000014.1:0-171775 GCA_036563665.1 Gammaproteobacteria bacterium | reverse complement strand
GACATGAGCGGCTGGCTGCTGATGGGCCTGCCGGGCCTCGCGTACCTCGCGGGCTTCGACGCGGTCTGGCTCGCGCTCGGCCTCGCGATCGGCACGTGGCTCAACTGGCGGTTCATCGCGGCGAAGCTCCGCACGCGCACGGAACGCCTCGCGGACTCGCTGACGCTGCCCGACTACTTCGAGCGGCGCTTCGACGATCGCTCGCACGTGCTGCGCACGATCTCGGCGGCGTTCATTCTCGTGTTCTTCGCGTTCTACGCGAGCTCGGGGTTCGTCGCCGCGGGCCGGCTCTTCGAGACACTCTTCGCGATGCCCTACGCCGAGGCGATGTTCTGGGGCTCGATCGTGATGCTCGCCTACACGTTCTTCGGCGGCTTCCTCGCGGTGAGCTGGTCCGATGTGCTGCAGGGCACGCTGATGTTCGTCGCGCTCGTGCTCGTGGCGGCGGTCGGGGTGCAGCTCGCGGGCGGCGTCGGGCCTGCGCTCGACGGGCTCGACGCGCGCGATCCGGCGCTGCTCGACCCCTTCGTCGGCGCGGGCGGCGAGGCGCTCGGCGTGCTGGGCGTCGTGTCGCTGCTCGGCTGGGGTCTCGGCTATCCCGGCCAGCCGCACATCCTCGCGCGCTTCATGGCGATCCGCCGCGTGGAGGAGCTCGTCACCTCGCGGCGCGTGGCGATGGCGTGGGTGGTGACGGTGCTCGCCGCGGCCGTCGTCGTCGGCCTCGCCGGCGTGCTCGTGCTCGATCCGCCGCTCGAGGGCGCGAGCAGCGAGACGGTGTTCATCCTGCTCGCCACGGAGTTCTTCCATCCCGCCATCGCCGGCGTGTGCCTCGCCGGCATCCTCGCCGCCATCATGAGCACGGCCTCGGCCCAGCTCCTCGTCTCTTCGTCGGCGTTCGCGGAGGACTTCTATCGAGGCTTCTTCCGGCCGGACGCGGGCCGCGAGGAGCTCCTCTGGGTGGGGCGGCTCGCCGTGCTCGCGATCGCGGTGGTGGCGTTCGTGCTCGGCTTCGATCCCGAGAGCCGCGTGCTGTCGCTGGTCGCGTGGGCGTGGGCCGGCTTCGGCGCCGCGTTCGGCCCGGCCATCTTGCTCTCGCTCTACTGGGAAGGGATGACGCGCGACGGCGCGCTCGCCGGCATCGTCGTGGGCGGCCTCACGGTCATCGTGTGGCCGCAGCTCCCGGGGGCGCTCTCCGAGCTCTACGAGCTCGTGCCGGGATTCCTGTTGTCCTGCGCCGCCATCGTCGCCGTGTCGCTGTTCCAGTCGCGGCGGGTGGAGCGCCTCGCCGATCGGGATACGACGGCAGTCCCCTGAGGCGACGCGCGCATGGGTTGCGGGCGCGGGGCTGCGCCGCTGCGTATTCCTCCCTGTGCAAGCGCTCCGTCGTCGGTGAAAATGCGCGCCGGGCTGCGCCCCGCCGCTCGCGCCGGAACGACGGAGAGATCGGCGGCCCGGATCCCTGGGAAGACCCTGCGGAAGACTGCATGGAAACGATAAGCGTCGTCCTGTCGATGCTGGCCGCCGTCGTGCTGAGCGGCATCATCGTGCGCGCGCTGCCGCTCGGCGTCCCGACGCCGCTCGTGCAGATCGCGTTCGGCGCCGTGATCGCGGCCGTGTCCCCCTACGAAGTGCGGCTCGATCCCGAGGTGTTCTTCCTGCTCTTTCTGCCGCCGCTCCTGTTCCTCGACGGGTGGCGCATCCCGAAGGAGGGGCTGCTCCAGGACAAGGGCCTGATCCTCGAGCTCTCGCTCGGCCTCGTGTTCTTCGCCGTGGTCGGCATGGGGTTCTTCATCCACTGGATGATCCCGGCCATGCCCTATCCCGTGGCCTTCGCGCTCGCGGCCATCGTGTCGCCCACCGATCCGATCGCCGTGTCCGCGATCACGTCGCGCGTGCCGATGCCGAAGCGCCTCATGCACGTGCTCGAAGGCGAGTCGCTGCTGAACGACGCGTCGGGCCTCGTGTGCTTCCGCTTCGCCGTCGCGGCGGCCCTCACCGGCACGTTCTCGCTCGGCGCGGCGGCGCTCACGTTCGTGCAGCTCGCGCTGGTCGGCGTGGCGATCGGCGTGGCGTTCACGTTCGGCGTGATGTGGCTCAAGGGCTGGATCGGCCGGCGCTTCGGGGAGGAGTCCGGCTCGCAGGTCGTGATCAGCCTGCTCGTGCCTTTCGGCGCCTACGAGCTCGCCGAGCACTTCGGCGGCTCGGGGATCCTCGCGGCCGTCGCCGCCGGCATCACCATGAGCTACATCGAGCTCACGGGAAGGGTGGGTGCGGCCACGCGGGTGCAGCGCACGGCGGTATGGGACACGGTGCAGTTCGCGCTGAACGGCGTGATGTTCGTGCTGCTCGGCGAGCAGCTGCCGTCGATCTTCGCGGGCGCGATGGACGCCGTGCGCGAGTCGAACCACGAGAACCCGTGGTGGCTCGCCGTCTACGTGCTGGCCATCAACTTCGGCCTCGCGGCGCTGCGCTTCTCGTGGGTGTGGGTGTCGGGCAACGTGCAGGTGTGGCTCGCGCGCGCCCGGGGTGCAGAGGCCGTCGAGAAGCCCACGCTGCAGGAGGTGGCCGCGATGTCCGTGGCGGGCGTGCGCGGCGCGATCACGCTCGCGGGCGTGCTGACCTTGCCGCTCACGCTTCCCGACGGCGCGGAGTTCCCCGCGCGCGACCTCACGATCTTCCTCGCGGCCGGCGTGATCATCATGTCGCTCGTTGCATCGAGTTTCCTGCTGCCGCGGCTGCTGCGCGGCCTCGGGACGTCGGGCAAGCACGGCGAGGACGAGATCGATCGGGCGCGCGCGGCAGCGGCCGAGGCGGCGATTCCGGCCATCGAGGCGGCGCTGCACGAGATGGCGAGGGGCCAGGCCGACGCGGACGTCTATGCCGAGGCGGCGGCCCGCGTGATGGAGATCTATCGGCGGCGCGTCGAAGGGAACTCGGGCGGGGAGAACGGCCATCGGATCAGACAGTCCGACCTCATCGAGAACCGCCTGCGGCTCGCGGCGCTCTGCGCGGAGCGCGAGAAGCTCTTCGCGCTCGCGCGCGCGCACGAGATCTCGGACTACACGGCGCGCAAGCTCGTGCGCGAAATCGACCTGCAGGAGGAGCGTTTCCGGCACTGACGCCGGCGCGCGCGCGAGCGGGCGCCGTGCCCTACGGCACGAGCACCGCGCGCCCCCTGATCTGTCCGGCCTTGAGCTTCTCGTACACCTCGGGGGCCTGCGCCAGCGGAAACTCGGTGGTCTCCGCGTGGATCCTGCCCTCGCGCGCCATCGCGATCACTTCCATGAGCTCCACGCGCGAGCCCCAGTAGGGAATGCTGAGCGACGTCCCGTAAGGCGTGCTGCCGTGGCGGAAGTCGTGGCGGCCGCCGCCCAGGCCGACGATCGTCCACACGCTGTTGCGCCCGAGCAGCCGCGCGCCGAGGTCCACCGTGGCCTGCACGCCGATGCAGTCGAGCACGAGACCCGCGCCGCGAGGACCGGTGATCTGCCGGATGCGCTCCGCCGCTTCCTCGGCGTTGCGGTTGTTGACGACGTCGTCCGCGCCGAGCGCCTTCGCCTGCTCGAGCCGCTGGTCGTCGATGTCCGCCGCGACGATGTGCACGGGCGCGAGCACCCGTAGGAGCTGGATCGCCATGTGTCCGAGGCCGCCGACGCCGATCACGACCACCGTGCTGCCCCCGTGGAGCAGCGGCAGTGCCCGCTTGATGGCGTGATACGGCGTGAGGGCGGCGTCGGAGAGCGGCGCCGCTTTGGCGGGGCTCAAGTCGCCGAGCGGCACGAGCAGGCGCGCCGAGGGCACGAGCATGTACTCTGCCATGCCGCCGTCCAGGCCCAGACCGCCTCCGAACCCTTGGATCTCGGCCCAGTTCTCGCAGTAGTTCTCCATCGAGAGCTGGCACGCATGGCAGCGCCCGCAGCCCCAGGGGCCGTAGATCGCGACGGCGTCGCCTTCCTTGAATCCCGTGACGCCTTCGCCGAGCTCGGCGATCCAGCCCGCGTTCTCGTGACCGAGCGTGAAGGGCGGCTCGAATCCGAAGTCTTCTTCCAAGATGTGCAGATCGGAGTGGCAGACGCCCGCGCCGCCGATCTTGACCAGCACTTGCCCCGGGCCGGGCGAGGGCTTCGGCACTTCCTGCAGCTCGGCCGGGCGACCGACGCCCACGAATCTGACGGATTGCATTGGGTCCTCCTTTCTCGATCGCGTCGCATGAATCATGCCAACGATCGGGCAGCGGCGATCGGCCATTGTGATTACGGCCTCGGCGCCCTTCGGGGCATGGCACTTGCAGCCGTCGCCGAGGCCCCGCGGAGGGGCCTTGCCATCCGAAGCAGCGTTCGACAGGAGAACGATCATGCGAAGCACCGCGGACATGCATCGGGTTCTCGGGGTGGACGAGCACGACGTCGGTCCGAAGTGGGGCTGGTACGTGGGGCTGGGCGTGCTGTTCCTGATCCTGGGCTTCGTCGCGCTCGGCAACCTGCTTCTCGCCACGCTCGCGTCGGTGTTCTACATCGGCGCGCTCATGATGGTGGGCGCCGTCGTGCAGCTCATCCACGCGTTCCAGGTCAAGCACTGGAGCGGCTTCTTTCTATGGCTGCTCGCGGCGGTGCTGTACGGCGTGGCCGGCTACATCGTCTTCACGAACCCCGTGCTCGCGGCCGGCGTGTTCACGTTGATGCTGGGCATCGCGCTCGTCGTGACGGGCGTGTTCCGCATCGGCGCGGGCCTGCGCTGGCGGCCGTCGAGGGGCTGGGGCTGGATCGTCGCGGCCGGCGTGGTGGCCATTATCGCCGGCGTGCTCGTCACGCTGCGGTTGCCATACGCGACCCCGTGGCTGCTCGGCCTGTTCCTCGCGATCGACCTCACGTTCTTCGGCGTGTCCGAGATCGCGTTCGGGCTGGCCTTGAAATCCGCGCGCGCCACGGGCGCCGACCGCGCACACCCGGCCTGATCGGCAGCCGGTCGACGGCGCCGGGTACCGTCCCGAGGCCTACTCGTTCTGCAGGCCTCGCGGCAGGACCATGTACACCCGCACGATGAAGCGGTGCAGCTCCGCCATGTAGTCGTGCAGGAAACGCTCCGTCGACTCGACCGTCACCTCGCCGTCGTCCGTGACGAGGTTGGGCGTGAAGCGGATGTAGGCCTCCGGCGCGTTCATCTGCGGCGAATTGCAGAAACCGAGCACGCTGCGCAGGTGCTGCTGGGCGATGGCGGTGCCGATGGCGCCCGGCGAGGCGCCGATGACGGCCGAAGGCTTGTGCGCGAACGAGTTCTGCCCGTACGGGCGGCTCGCCCAGTCGATCGCGTTCTTGAGTGCGCCGGGGATCGAGCGGTTGTACTCGGGCGTCACGAACAGCACCGCGTCCACTGCCGCGAGCGCCTGCTTGAAGGCCCGCGCCGGCGGCGGGAAATCCGCGTCGTAGTCGTAGCTGTAGAGCGGCAGGTCGCGAATGGGGATCTCAGTGAGCTCGAGCTCGTCGGGCGCGAGACGCACCAGCGCACGAGCGAGCTTGCGGTTGATGGAATTCTTCGCGAGGCTGCCGATGAGATAACCGACCTTGTACGGTGGCATGGCTTTGCGGCTTCGACTATCCCGCGCGTCGGGCCGCTCGCGATCACCTCCGCTCGGCGAGCCCGACGGCACCCAGCGCCGGCACGGAGCACCGCCCGCCGTGGGGCGGACGGTACGCGTGCCGACTTCACATGCGCAGCTCAGCGCTGCTGCGTGGCCTGCATGTACTCCGTGCGGCTGATGTCGCCGTCCTCGTTGGTGTCGATCTCGGAGAAGTCGAGCCCCTCCACGCGCGCGAGCTCGATGCGGCTCAGCTGCCCGTCGGAGTTCTCGTCAACCTCCTCGAACGAGGGGTAGGCGCTTCGTCCGCGCTGCTGGCCCTGCCGGGATTCCTGCTGCGCTTGCCGTTCCGCCTGCTGGCCCGCGCGCTCGGCTTCCCGGCCGGCCTGCTGGGCCTGCTCCCCGGCCTGCTCCGCCTCGCGACCGGCCCGCTGCGCCTGCTCCTCCGAACCGCGGCTGGCGCGATCCGTGGCGCGCTCGGCCTCCCGCCCGGCCCGCTGCGCCTCGTCGCCGGCGCGCTCGGCCGCTTCGCCCGCGCGCTCGGCTTGATCGCCCGCGCGCTCGCTCGGCTGCTGTGCGAGCACGCCGCACGCCAACGCACTGGACAGTCCGAATACGCACATCCTCGCCAATGCTTTCATCGCACTCCTCCTCCGATCGGGTTGCTGCAATAGGGGGTCTTGCAGAGCAAGCCTCGTGCCAAACGGAGGCGCTGCGGGCTCGGGGGAGGACGGTTGGTACGCCGTAGTCCGCCTGGCGGCGCCGGGTCGCAAAATTTGCGCTGCCTCACCTTTCCTGGTCGGCACGGAGGATCGTTGGCGAGGGCCGCGTGCCGCGCATAGTATGCCGACCCCCGCTCGCACGCCGGGACGACCCGTTTGACTCGGATTGCACAGGATGAATCGTGAGCGTCGCTCGCTCGCAAGTGGTGCGAACGCGGGCGGCACGCATCGGGCTGCTGGCATTGGCCGGAGGCGCGTGCGCGCTGTCGTTGTCGCCGATCTTCGTGCGGCTGTCGGAGCTCGGCCCCATCGCCACCGGGTTCTGGCGGGTGGCATTCGCCGCGCCCGTGCTGCTCTCGTGGATGCGCCTCGAGCGCGGGGAAGACGGCGCGCGCACGCCGCGCAGGGCCGGCGATTGGGGCCTGCTCGCGCTCGCCGGCCTCTTCTTCGCGGCGGATCTCACCGCCTGGCACTGGTCGCTCCAGCTCACGTCCGTGGCGAACGCGGCGCTGCTCTCGAACCTCTCGCCGATCGTCGTCGCGCCCGCGGCCCGGCTCCTCTTCGGCGAGCGCATCGCCCCTCGATTCGTCGCGGGCATGCTGCTGTCGGTGAGCGGCGCCGCGTTGCTGCTCGGCCGTTCGCTCGACGTGTCGCTCGAGACCGCGCTCGGGGATGCGCTCGCGCTCGCCGCATCGGTGCTCTACGCGGGGTACGTGCTCACCGTGGCGAAGCTGCGTACGCGGCTCTCCGCCGCCACCATCATGGCGTGGAGCGCGCCGGCATCGGCGCTGTTCCTCGTGCCCGCGGTGCTCGTCTCCGGCGAAACCTTCGTCGCCGACACGCCGTACGGCTGGCTCGTGCTGCTCGCGCTCGCGCTCGTCACGCACTGCGCCGGCCAGGGCTCCATCGCGTACGCGCTCGCGCACCTGCCGGCCTCGTTCTCCTCGGTGGCGCTGCTCGTGACGCCCGTCATCTCGGCGTTCCTCGGCTGGATCGTGTTCGCGGAGCCCGTGGGCGGGCTGCAGGCGCTCGGCGCGGGCATCGTCCTCGCCGGCATCGTGGTGGCCCGCCCCGTCGGCCGAGCGTGACGTTGGCCGTCCGCCACCGGGGCGGCGACCGGGAACGATGCATGCCGCCGCGGCCGCACACTTCGTGCACACTTTTTGTACACACGTCGCGGCGCCGATGACCTAGGCTCGAGCCAGTCATTGCTGCTGCGAGCGGTCACCGATGTTTGCTTCGAGCCGAATCGCCGTGATGGTCCTGGTCGCCGCCGCGCTGGCCGGCTGCGGAGGCGCGAGCTCCGGCGATGACCCCCCGGCGCCAAGCGGCAACGGGAACGAACGGCTCGACGAGCTGCCGCGCCGCCTCACGGCGAGCGAGGAAGCCGTCGTCGCCGCCTCGGCCGGTTTCGGCCTCGAGCTCGCGGCGCGCGTGGCCGCGCAGGACCCTCGCAGCAACGTCGTCCTCTCTCCGTTGAGCGCATCGATGGCGCTCGGGATGGCCATGAACGGCGCGGGCGGGGCCACCTTCGAGGAGATGCGCGCGGCGCTCGGGTTCGGTGGCATGGACGAGTCGGACATCAATGCGGCGTATCGCGACCTCATCGATCTCCTCACCGGCCTCGATCCGCACGTGCGTCTGCGCACCGCGAACGGCGTATGGGCGCACGACGCCGTGCCGTTCCACGACGCGTTCCGGGACGCCGTGGCCACCTGGTTTCGCGCCAGCGTGGAGTCGCGCGACTTCGCGGACCCGGGCACGGTCACCGCGATCAATGCGTGGGTGCGGCAGCAGACGGACGGGCTCATCGACGGCATCGTCGACGCGCTCGACCCCGCGCTCGTCATGCTGCTCGTGAACGCGGTGCACTTCGACGGCGAGTGGACGACTCAATTCGATCCCGAGAACACTCGGCCGCAACCGTTCCGTCGCGAGGACGGCTCCACGGTGGACGTGGAGATGATGTCGCTCGCTGATGTGGACGTCCGCGCGGCCCGCGGCGCCTCCTACACCGCGGTGGAGCTTCCGTACGGCGGCGAGGCGTTCTCCATGGTGATCGTGCTGCCGGACGCCGACCTGCGCGCACGCGACTGGCTCGCGCAGCTCGACGAGAACGGATGGACGGCCGTGGTGAACGGGTTGGCGCCCGAGCGGTTCAATCTGCTCGCGATCCCGAAGCTCTCGCTCACGTTCGACGCGTACCTGAACGCTCCGCTGCAGGCCACGGGCATGGAGGCGGCGTTCCGGCCGGGCGCCGACTTCACCCGTCTGTCCCCGCTGGGGTCGCAGATGTGCATCGACTTCGTGCGCCAGAAGACGCGCATCGACGTCGACGAGCGGGGCACGCGCGCCGCCGCCGCCACGGGCGTCGGCATCAGCGTGGTGTCCTTCCGAGGCTTCACGGCCGATCGCTCGTTCGTGCTCGCCATCCGCGAGCGGCTGACGGGCACGCTGCTGTTCGTCGGGCTCGTGGGCGATCCCACGGCCGAGGATCCGGGCCCGCCGCCGTTCGCGAGCGACTGCACGGGCGCGCCGCTGCCGTAGAGGCGCGCGCCGCCGTCTCGGCCGCGGCCGTGCGGGCTCGCCCGCGTCGACGCCGCGGTCCGCTACGCGGTCCGGTCCTCAGTCCCCCAAGCGGGATGTCGCGCTGTGGAAACAAAAAGGCCCCGGCGCACGGGGCGCCGGGGCCTTGCGCTCCTTGCGGAGCAGGGGCGATTACTCGAAGTTGAACGAGATGCTCGCACCCACCTCGCGCGGCCGTCCCAGCGACACGAAGTTGAGCAGGTTCGACTCGCTGTAGAAGCCCGACGTCATGTAGTACTCGTCGGTGAGGTTGGTGCCGAACAGCGCCGCCTGCCAGCGGCCGTCCGGGGCCTCGTACGTCAACCGGAAGTTCAGGAGGCCGTACGGCTCCTGGAAGTTCTGGTTGCGCGTGTCCGTGGCGAGCGTGTACTCGTCCGTCCACGTGTAGTCGAGGCGCGGCGTGAGGATCGCACCCGACCGGAGCGTGGCCGTGTACTGCACGCTCGTCGACACCGTCCAGTCCGGCGCCTGCGCGAACGGCGAGCCGACGTCGACGGCACCGATCGCCGCGGCGCCCACTTCCGTGTACTCCGCGTCGAGACGGCCCACGTTGAAGGTCACCCTCCAGTTGTCACCCGGCAGGAAGATGCTCTCGAGCTCGATGCCCTTCACCTCTGCCTTCGCCGCGTTGACGGTGTGCAGGTTCGGCAGCTGCCGCAACGGGCCGCCGCAGTTCAACTGCTCGTCGCAGCTCGTGTAGAGGTAGTTGGTGATCTGGATGTTGTCGTAGTCGCCCTTGAACGCGGTCACGTTCGTCCGGATGAGACCGTCCGCCCAATCCGCGCGCAAGCCGATCTCGAAGTTCTCGAGCGTCTCCGGCTTGTACGGGATGTTCGTCGGAATGTCCGGATACGGCAGGTTCGGGATCGAGATGCCGCCGGCGCTGAAGCCCTCGGAGTAGCCGATGTAGCCCATGATGTCGGGCGTGAACTGGTACTGCAGGGCCGCGCGCCAGGTGAACGAATCGAACGAGTCGGTGAAGAAGTAGTCCCAGCCCCGGTTCTCGAACTCGTCCCCTGCGGGATCCGAGCCGGGGAGCTCCGGCGCCGCGATCACCGGCACCAGCGCGCCTGCCTTGAGATCCTCGTCCTGCTCGCGAATACCGAGCGACAGGGTCAGCTTGTCCGTCAGGGTCACCGTGCCGTCGGCGAACACCGCCCAGCCGTCGGTCTCGGTGCGCGTCATGCTGTCCAGCGTGCCGGGCGGAACGGCCACGTTCTGCGCCGTCACGCCCATGCCGCCCGCGATGGCCTGCGCGCGCACTGCGGGATCGCGGAATTCCGGCGCCACCCAGGTCCACGTGCGGCCGTCGCTGATGTCGTCCCAGAAGAACACGCCGCCCACCCAGGAGAAGCGGTCGTGCTCGCCGATCAGCTGGAGCTCCTGCGTGATCTGCTTACCCGCGCCGCGGAAGTCGCGCTCGATGAACCAGGTCTCCGTCGCGTCGAAGTCCGTCTGCGCGGTGCGCCAGTGCTCGCGGAAGCCCGTGATCGACCGCAGCTGCATCGTGTCGCTGAAGTACCAGTTGAGGTCCAGCGTGTAGCGATCGAGATCGACCCGCAGGCCGCGGCCTTCCCAGGTGCTCTTGTTCTGGTACTTGCCCACCTCGCCGCCGGGATAGCCGGCCGCGTGCGTGCGATTGGAGAGCGGCATGCCGATGTTCGCGTAGGCCTGCGCGCGCGGGTTGCTGTTGGTGCCGGTCACCGGGTCGTACACGGGCTCGCCCAGCTCGAGCAGGACGCGCGCCGGGCCCCAGCGATCCACCTTGCTGCGCTCGGCGATGAAGCGCGCCGTGAAGTTCTCGCTGGGCTCCCACAGGAGGTCGGCCCGATACATCTCGTCGTTGATGTCGCCCCAGGAGCGGTTGACCATGAGGCTGTCGACGAAGCCCTCGCGATACAGGCTCGCGGCCGTGAACTTGGTCTTCACGGTGTCGGACAGCGGCAGGTCCACGGCGAGCGTGCTGTCGCGGCGGTCGTACGAGCCGGTGGTCAGGCTCATGCGGGCGCCGAACTCGTCGCCCGGCAGCCGCGTGACGTATTGAATGGCGCCGCCGACGGCGTTCTTGCCGAACAGCGTGCCTTGCGGTCCGCGCAGCACCTCGATGCGGTCCACCTCCACCACGCCCAGCGTGAACATGCCGTCGGTGGTGGATTGCCAGACGCCGTCCACGTACGTGGCCACGCCCGGGATGCCGCGCATCCGGAAGCTGCCTTGCGAATCCGCGGTGGCCATGCCGCCGTACAGCGAGACGTTGGGCGCGACGGCATTCAATTGCCCGAGCTCATCGATGCCTCGCTGCTCCAGCTCGAACTCGCCGTAGGCCGAGATCGCCACGGGCACGTCCTGGAGCGACTCCTCGCGCCGGCGCGCCGTGACCGTGATCTCCTCGAGCCCAGCGCGCGCGGCCGCATCGTCTTGGGCCACTGACGTGCCGGGCAAGGCGACGATGCTGACACCCGCCGCATAGGCGGCGGCCTTCATGCAGTGTTTGAGTAACATCCCTATCCTCTAGGTCGGTCCAGAGAGAGGCTGCGTAGTTACCATTTTGCGACGCCTGTGTCCAGACTGCGACAAAAAAATTGATTTCAAAACATAGGATTGGACTAATTAGTATGCTTTTTGACCCATTTTGGGGGTCCGCCCTACGCCCCGCTCGGGGAGGTGCTTAAGAAACTTACTGCGCAATTATTAACGCCGCGTAAGGGCAGTGCCTCGGCGGGTCGGTCCTCGGGACGCTAGGACCGGCTACTAGGAAGGTCGGGAAGGGCTACGAACAGGCGGGTCGCCGGGTGGGAGCGGCTTTCCAGCCGCGATCTTCAACCCATTAAGGAACGAAGAATCGCGCCTGGAAAGGCGCTCCCACCCGACTGCGGTCGGGGCTAGTGCCGGATCTGGGAGGTGATGTCCTCCTGCTCGTACACCTCGCAGTGACCCCGCTCGCGGATCAGGCCGGCGTCGGGATTGGGGTTGAGGCGCAGCGTGCGGGTCGGCAGCACCCACGGCTCGACCAGCACCTCCGGGTCCTCCACCGTGACGTCGTAATAAATGACGTTGCCCTCGCGCCGGAAGCGCTCCACCACGCGCATCTGGTCGGAATGGAAGAACCCGCCGCGACCGAGCCAGGTGAAGTCGTTGAACTGGATGGATTCGAGCACGAGCGTGTCGCCCTCCCAGCGACCCACCGTGTACCCCATGTAGGTCGTCTCGAGCCGGTTCGGATCGTGCTTCCGGCCGTCCGTCGGGATCACGCGATACTCGCCATAGCCGCCGCCCGCGTCCCCGCCGAAGTAGAGGAACGTGACGTCGTGGTCGCTCTGGTAGATGCGCCGCGGGGGCCCCTGCCGCGGGATGCCGAGCGGCTGGCAGGTCATGACCGGGTCGTATTTGTTGGTCCACATGTCGAGCTCCTGGACCTTGTCCCAGTGCTCGGGCTTGTACAGCGGCCGGCCGGTGTTGCCGAACCGCGAGGGCGAGTAGAGCTCGAAATCGTAGGTCTGGTTGACGTCCCGCGTGCACCCCGGCTCCTGCGTGGGCGCGCACCGCCGGCCGCCGCCGGTCATGTAGTTGCCGATCCAGTCCGTGTGCTGCCAGACGCCGGTGAGATCGGGACGGCCGTTCAGCCGCGGCGTGGGCGCCGACGTGTCCGCCGGCGGCTCCGTCTTCGCCATCACGCCGCGCGGCATCTCGCCGCTCGGTCGGATGGCGGCCCGCACGGCCTCCGGCACGGGCGCCACGACGTACACGTTGCCCGTTTCGGTCTGGAGCGTGGTCAAGTCGCGGACGACCTTGCCGTCGCGGCGTTCGACCATCTTGCCGGCGTAGAGCACCTCGATGCGGTTGAGCTCGTTGTTCCAGTCGCGATAGTCGTCGTAGGTGAACTCCCACGTGATCCCGCCTCGGGTGACGACCACGCGCTGCGTCAGGAACAGCTCGTCGAGCGTGGCTTGCGCGGTCGCGCCGGGCACGCCCGGCAGCGGAAACGTCACCACGGGCCGGTCGCCTTGCCATTCGACGGACGTGCGGCCGGCCCGCGAGACGCCGTCCTCGAACAGCGTGCCGGGGTTGGCGCCGAGCCAGAACGTGTCCGTCGTCCCCGCGATCGCGGCCTTGGGCGCGCCCTGCGGGCTCGCCCAGAACCGGACGAGCCGCTCCTCCACGGCCGCGGGCATCGGCGTCACGTTGCCCGGCGTTCCGCCGATCTGCGCGCCCGGCGTGTCCTCGTCCCAGGCGTACAGCCCGCTCACCACCTCGATGTTCGAGTACGACCGGCCGTTCGGCAGCGTGCACGCGTATTGGATGCGCTGGCTGAAGCTTTGATAGTTCGTGCTCGCGCGGTAGCGCGTGAGCGCGCACGGCTCGCCGTTCACCTCGATCGTGCCCGTGCCCTGGTACTCGAGCGTCGCCACCATCTCGCGCTCGTCATGGCCCCGGAGCATGCCCATGTTGCGCGTCCAGTTGAAAAGCACGGACTTGAGATCCTTGGCGTCCGGTGCCGGCGTGTACGGCTCGGGCACTTCCACTTGCCGCGGCTGCGCGCCGGCGGCGAGCGGCACGGCGAGCCCGACAACGGTCACGAGCGTGCCCTTGAACCAACTTGCCTTGCAACGATCGCGCATCGCGGTCATCCCCCTTCTTCGTCGTGGTGGCGGTCGAGCTGCGCGCCGCGCCTCGGGCGGCGCGGGTCGACGAGCCGATCTTCGCCGACCGTTGCTCGTCGTGCAAACGCGGCAAGCACGTAAGCCGTTCGAAATCCCCACCGCGCCCACGCGCGGCCGTGCCGCGCTCGAAACATTCTCCGGTCCACGATTCGTCGTCGCAAGCGAGTGCGACGGCTCATCACCCATAAGCTTTCGCCTGTCGCTTGCCATAGGGGCGCGCTCCATTGCTCCGAGCGAATGGATCGCTAACAGTGCCCAGCGGGGGATATAGCGAGCTTCGCATCGGATCGGTCTGTGCATCTTCGAGCGCGATCTGACGTGAGGCCCGCCCGCGCGCGACAGTTGGATCAGGGGAAGGGGGACTCCATGCTCACCGTCAGGGCAAGCGCAAGCCGCATCTGCGCACCGAATCCGCTCGCCGTCTCGATCGCCATGGCGCTGGCGATCCCCATTGCGCAACGGGCCCACGCCCAGGAAGGCGCGGCGTCGGAGGCCGAGGAGATTCTGGTCACGGGCTCGAGGATCGTACGGCGCGACTACGTGGCGAACAGCCCGATCCAGACCGTCGACGCTTTGCAGTTCGAGCAGCAGAGTGCGATCGCGATGGAGGACACACTGAATCGCCTGCCGCAGTTCGTTCCGGCGGCGACGGGCTACACGCAAATCCAGGACGGCGAGCTCATCAACACGGGGTCCACCACGACGGCCGGCGCTGCCACCTTGAGCCTCCGCGGGTTGGGGCCCAATCGCAATCTCGTGCTCGTCAACGGCTATCGCGCCATGCCCGTGAACGCGACTATGGCGGTGGACATGAACACCATTCCGGCCGCCGCCATCGAGCGCGTGGAAGTCATCACGGGCGGGGCGTCGTCCGTCTACGGCGCCGACGCCGTCGCCGGCGTGGTGAACTTCATTCTCAAGGACGATTTCGAAGGCATCGAGCTCGACGTCCAGCACGGCGCCATGGAGAACGGCCACGCCGGCAATACGCGCGTGACGGCGCTCTTCGGCAGCAGCGCCGCCGACGGCCGCGGCAACGTGATGGTCGGCATCGAGTACGCGAACCGCGATCCGGTCCTGTGGAAGGACGTGGAGTTCTATCGCAAGGCCCTGGAGGATCCCACCGTGGGCGGCACCGTGCGGATACTCGGCGAGCCTTACTACAACATCGACGCCGCCAATCCGCCCTCCGGCGCGGTGATCGACTCGATCTTCGATCAGGCGCCGGCCGGCGTCGTGCTGCGCAACTCCGCGAACGCGGTGATCGGCCGCGTGTATCTCAACGACGACGGCTCCGTCTACACGGGCGGAGCGAGCTTCGACAACACCTCTCCCCCGGGCCCGGGCGCCACCGCCGGCCTCTATCGCTACAACGGGCCGTTGCGTGTGGGAGACTTCCAGTTCCGCAAGATCGACTCCCAGGGCAGGCTCCAGCAGAACAATCCGGACCTCAAGGCCAACGTGCCGCTCGAGCGGTATTCGCTGTTCGCGCGCGCGACGTACGACGTCACCGACCGCATCACCGCCAGCATCCAGGCCACGAACGTGGAGTCGGAGGTGGTGCAGGCGTGGAACATTTCGCCGGCCACGGGCGGTTGGAGCCAGGTGATTCCCCACGGCGACGACGTCTACGAGCCGTCGCTCGCGGCGGACGGGACGACGCTGCCGGAATATCGGGCGGGCGGCGCGTTCGGGCTCGATTGCCCGCCCACGGGCGGCTGCACGAAGTCGCAAGCCTTCCCCGTGAGCCCCGAGCTCGCGGCCCTGCTCGACTCGCGACCGGACCCGAACGCCGACTGGAGCTTGAACTACACGCTGGATTTTCCCCACTTCGGGCGGGGCGTGCCGCGGCAAGTCGTCAGCGAGAATCGCACCAATCAGTTCTTGTTCGGCCTCCAGGGCGAGATCGACCGCATCGACGGCGGCTGGGATCTCGTCGCCTCGCACGGCACCTCTCAGCTCGGAATTCTCCTGCAGGGTTTCGCATCGGTGGAACGCCTGCGGACGATCATGCAGTCGCCCAACTACGGCAAGGGCTTCTTCCGCCAAGGCAATGCGGGGCCGCCGGGCAACGGTTTCGCCGGCGGTGTCGCCACGTGCACGTCCGGCATCCCCGTGTTCCGCGACCACGCGGATATCTCCCAGGACTGCCTCGACGCGATCATCGTGGAGCTGCAGCACCAGTCGGAGATGGAGCAGAACTTCGTGGAGGCGAACGTGCAGGGCAAGCTCGTGGACATGCCGGCGGGCGAGGCGCGTTTCTCCGTCGGCACCCACTGGCGCGAGAACACATACCGCTACGTCTTCGATACCCTCAACACGCAAGCGTCGTTCCTCGACCAGGGTCTGGGCACGTTCCCGGCCAACAGCACGCGCGGATCGACCTCTGTGAGCGAGCTGTACGGGGAGATGCTGCTGCCGCTCGTTCGCGACCTGCCCGGCGCTCGCCATCTGAACCTCGAGGTGGGTTATCGCTATTCCGATTACGAGTACCAGGGCGGCATCGACACCTACAAGGCGCTCGTCGACTGGGGCATCACCGACGAGCTGCGTTTCCGCGGCGGCCGCCAGCTCGCGACCCGCGCGCCGAACATCGCGGAGATGTTCCAGGCGCAATCGCAAACGTGGTCCACCGCGAGCCCGGGCGATCCCTGCGGGCTCAACTCGATCGCGCCTTACGGCGTGAACCCCGCCGTGAATCCGAATGCCGCGCAGGCGCGCGCCCTGTGCGAAGCGCTGATGGGCGCGGGCGCGGCCGATTTCTACGATCCGGCCAACCCGCAGCCGAACGGCAACAGCGCCAACTGGTTCGTCAACGCCGTGGGCAACCCCGACGTGCGTCCCGAGGAAGCCACCACCTGGACGGCCGGCTTCGTCTATCAGCCTTCGGGACGGGGGACGCTCCTCGACGGCTTCTCCGCCACCGTCGACTGGTACAGGATCGAGATCGACGACATGATCGCCGTGGAGCCGGGCTCCGCGGTGTACGAAGCCTGCCTCGGCACCTCGAGCAACCCCACCGGCGACGTCGACCACCCGGCGTGCCGACGCATCATTCGCAATCCCGAGACCGGCGGCGCCACGGCCTCGAACGTCTCCTACATCAACGCGGGCGAGGCGCTGGTCAGCGGAGTGGACGTGTCCGCGAATTGGCGCATCGACCTCGCGAGGGGCACGTTCGGCGTCAACATGGTGTGGAGCAAGCTGATTCATTTGAAGACGCAGGCCACGGCCACTTCACCCGTCATCGACTGGAAGGGCACGCTCGGGCCGACGCCCGGCACGTCATTGAACAACGGCGCGTTCGACTACCGGCTGTTAACCACCCTGAGCTACGCGCTCGACGACTGGAGCTTCAGCCTTCGCTGGCGGCATCTGCCGTCGGCCGAGGCCGCTCAGGAGGCGACCACCACCGGCCCCCTCATCTACCTCGGGGCTCAGGACGAATACGACGTGTTCGATTTCTCCGCGTCGTGGAACGTGCGCGACACGGTCGCGCTGCGATTCGGCATCGACAACGTGCTCGACACGGAGCCCGTCATCACGGGCGGCCGCAACGAGCTCGATCCGAACCCCACCTCGGGACAAGGCACCACCGAGGCGGGCTTCTACGACATCCTGGGCCGGCAGCTCTTCATGGGCGTCAAGGTCAGCTTTTAGCGTTGGCAACGGCCGCCGCGGCCGGTGGAGACAGGCTCATGCACGGCATTCGCGCACGCAATCTGGCGACGCTGGCGCTCGCCGCCGCTTGGATCGGCGGCGCGCCGCCCGCGCTCGCGCAACGGGCGTCGTCGCCGCCGCTCGGAGAGGGCCCGTGGATTTTCTCGAGCGCGGAAGGCGAGGTGCGGGTGTCGGTGCTCGCTCGCGGGCTCGAGCACCCCTGGGCGCTCGCGTTTCTGCCGGACGGGACGATGCTCGTCACCGAAAGGGTCGGCCGGCTGCGCGTGATCCGCGACGGCCGGCTGGAGCCGGAGCCCGTGCCCGGCATGCCGGAAGTGAGCAACGCGTTCCTCGCCGGCCTCATGGACCTCGCGCTGCACCCGCGCTTCGCGGACAACGGCTGGGTCTACTTCACGTACTCGAAGCCCACAGACGAGGGCGTGGCGAACGCGATCGGCCGGGGCCGGTGGAACGGCGAGCGCCTGGTCGGCGTCGAGGACGTCTTCGTTGCCCATTCCTTCGGCATGAACCGCGGCGGCGCATCGTGCATCGCGTTCGACGCCGAAGGTCACCTGTTCATGACGGTGGGCGGTGCCGGCACGCCCGGCGACATGCGTGCTCAGGATCCGCGCACGCATGTCGGCAAGGTGCTGCGGTTGACCGGCGAGGGCGGCGTGCCGCCCGACAATCCGTTCGTCGGGCGCAAGGGATACGCGCCCGAGGTGTACTCGCTCGGCCATCGCAATCAGACCGGGCTCGCTTTCCATCCCGAGACGGGCGAGCTCTATGCGAGCGAGCACGGTCCGCTCGGCGGCGACGAGATCAACATCATTCGCCCCGGGCGCAACTACGGCTGGCCGATCGTCACTTACGGCCGCAACTACGACGGCACCAAGGCCGCGGAGCTGCCGTGGCGCGCGGACCTCGAGGAGCCGTGGATCTTCTGGGTGCCTTCGATCGCGCCGACGGGCATGACCTTCTACACCGGCGAGGCGTTTCCAGCCTGGCGGGGGCAGCTCTTCGTGGGCGGGCTCATCGAGGCGCGCTTCGCGCCGTCGGGGCAGGTGCAGCGCATCGTCACGAGCGAGCACGGCGAGACGGGCCGCGAGCCGCTGCTGCGGGAGCTGCGTCAGCGTATTCGGGGCGTGTACCAGGGCCCCGACGACCTGCTCTACGTGATCACCGACCAGGCGGACGGCGCAGTGCTCGTGGTGGAGCCCGGTTAGGCAAATCCCCGACCGCGCTCGACCGGCAAGACGTTGAGTTGCCTCGGGTCGTCGATACAATCGATTCAAGGGGGGCGAAAAAGCGCTGCGCAACGACCATCGACCATGAATGCGCGGGGGGTATCGGGCTGCCGTGACGTTCCAAATCGGCGGGCTGGGGAAGCCGCGATGAGCCCCTGCACGCTGCGACAGCTCGAGATCTTCGTGGCTGCGGCGGGAGATTGTCACTTCGCGCGCACGGCCAACCGGCTCGGCATCTCGCAAGCCGCCGTCTCCGACCACATCGCGGCGCTCGAGCGGCGAATCGGCAAGTCGCTGTTCATCCGGCGGCCGGGGAAGAGACCGCTGCTCTCGAGCCACGGTCTCGCGCTGCTCGGCCAGGCGCAGTCGCTCATCGCGGAAGCGGACAGGATCCGCGACTTCGGCGCCAGGCTGACCACCCCGAAACGCGTGACCGTGCGCGTGTGCGCCGGTGCCCATCTGCTCGACGACTGCATCAAGCCGCGCCTGTCGCAGTTCCACCGGCAGCACCGCGGCTTCGACCTCGAGTGCCACTACGTGGATGCGCCCAGCCGAGGCGTGCAGCTCGTCCGCGACGGCAGGATGGAGTTGCTCGTCTTCACCGTGGCCGATCCGGCCGTGTACCCCCTGCACGCCGAGGTGCTGCGGCCCGTGCGCTTCGGCCTGTATGCGAGCAAGCGATTCGCGTCCATGCGGCACGCCTCGCCGGCCGAGCTGTCGGCCTTGCCGTTCATCTTGCCGCCGGAGGGGACGGAGGCCTGCAGGATGGTGCAAACGGCGCTGCTCGAGGCGGGCATCGTGTGCAGAAACGTGGCCGCCCGCGCCCAGTTCCCGGCCGTAGGCAAGGACATGGCGAAGCAAGGCGAAGGCGTGGTGGCCCTGTACGAGACGATGATCGGCCCGAGCGATTTGGCGACCCTCTTCGAGTTCGACGTGGAGCTGCCCAGGATGTATCGGACGCTCTTCCGGGCGGAACGCGTGCCCGATCCCGCCATCAGAACCGTGGAGCAGTTCTTGCGCAGCGCGCTTGTGCACTAGGGGGAGCCGAGGTCCGGCGCCGCCGCAGCCGCGACCCGGCTTCGCCCGAGAGGCGTCGCCCGGGAAACCGGAGAGGCTTCGCCCGAGAAAAATTAAAGCTTTGCGCCGCTCGTCGGCGGTACTCTTAGGCTGGGCGGCCGTTCAGGCCGCCGCGCCGGACAGGTAAGGTGCGAGAAATGAAGCGAAATCGAAGAACGATCTGGAAGCTCGCGGTGCCGGCCGGCGCGCTGCTCGTCTGCGGCGCCCTCTCGGCCACGGAGCAGGAGCGACCCGACTTCACGGGCGTCTGGACCGCTTACACCGGCGGACCGCAGGGGCGCGCCTCGGGGTTCGGGGGGCCGCGGGCCAATCTGCCGCTCACCGAGGAAGGCCGGCGGCGGGTGGAGGAGTACCAGCGGCTGGTGGGTCCCGAGCGGCTGAATGCGGCCGCCCACTGCGCCGACTACGGCGTGCCGACGATGATGGAGCTGCCGGGGGCCTATCCCATCGAGTTCATCCAGAAGCCCGATCAGCTCACCATCATCTTCGAGGTGAACAACGAGACGCGCCGCATTTACATCGGCGAGCGCCAACTCCCGCCCGAGCAGCGGCTGCCCAGCCGCGCCGGCTATTCGCAGGGCCACTGGGAAGGCGACGTGCTCGTGGTGAGGACCACGGATCTGCTCGACGGCCAGGACCAGGCGGCCCACCCGTTCAGCGAGCAGGCGACGATCGACGAGCGTTTCTCGCTCGGCGTGGACGACAACGGCACGAAGGTGCTGACGTACGAGGCCACGATCACGGACCCCATCTACTACACGGAGCCCGTCCGGATCGAGCGCAAGTACGAGCCGTACGACGGTTTCATCCTGCCGTACGGCTGCCAGGACGAGCTCTGGTACGAGCTGCTGGAGATGCGGCGCCAGCAGCTCCAGGCCGGCGAGCCCATCGACGCGCGGATGAGCGACGTGTACAAGGCCCGCGAAGAGAAGGAATGATTTGACGCGAACGCGGTTTTGCCGGCCGTTCGCGGGATTGGCAAAGGAGAAGACTCATGTCGGCAGTCATCAGGAAAGCGGTCGTCGCGGTCTGCGCACCGATGCTCGGGCTCTGGGCCCTCGCCGCGGCGGCGCACCATTCGGCCGCCCAGTTCGACTTCCAGCAGCGCGTCACCGTGGAAGGCGTGGTGAAGGAGTTCAACGTCACCAACCCGCACACCGCGGCCATCGTGGAGATCACGGACGAGAAGAGGGGCACGCGCGACGTCGAGTTCGAGGGCCACAGCGCGAGCCACTTCTATCGCGCCGGCTACACGCGCGGCCTGGCGAAGCCCGGGGACAAGATCTCCATCCTCATCGCGCCGCGACGCGACGGCGAGGACGGCGGCTTCATCCAGGCCTTCACCGTCAACGGCAAGACCATCGGCTTCGGCGGCCTGTCGCCGGAGACGGGTAAGCGCGTGCAGAGCGAATAGCACTCGCAGAGCGGCGCAGCGAATTGAAGGACCGCCGAGCTCCACCCAGGCGCAAACGGTCGCGAAGGCTCGTTCTCGGGCTCGTCGCGCTCGGCGTGGGCGGCGCGGCCGCCGTCATCGCAGCCGCTTACGCCGGCCTGCTCGGCCCGTGGCGCGCGAGCGCCCGCGACGCGGAGCTCGCCGCCGACACGTTCCGGCGGTATTGCGTGGACTGCCACGACCGGGCCATCGCCTCGGGCAACATGGTGATCGAGCCGTCCGCCCTCGCCGACGTCGGCGCGCACGCCGAGCGCTGGGAGAAGGTGCTGCACAAGCTGCGGACGCGGGAGATGCCGCCGCCCGACGAGCCGCGGCCGGAGCCCGCCGTCTATCGGCGCGTGGCCGCGTATCTCGAGCGCGAGCTCGACGCCGCCGCGGCCGCGGCGCCGAACGCGGGCAGCCTGCCGCCGCTCATTCGGCTCACGCGCACCGAGTACGCGAACGCGATTCGCGACCTGCTCGCGCTCGAGCACCTGCCCGCCGAGATGGATTACGACGTGCTGCTGCCGCCCGACAACGCGAGCAGCGGCTTCGACAACATCGCCGACCTGCTGTTCATGTCGCCGGTGGTGATGGAGCGCTATCTCGGCGCGGCCCGCAAGATCAGCCGGCTCGCGGTGGGCGACCCGCGGATGCCGCAGATGGTGAACATCCACCGCTTACCGCTCGAGCTGCCGCAGGACGAGGCGGTGGAAGGGCTGCCGTTCGGCACGCGCGGCGGGCTGCTCGTGCACGATTACTTCCCGCTCGACGCCGAATACGTGTTTCGCATCGAGATGGAGCGCCCTGCGCCCGAGCCGCAGGAGATCGAGGTCACGGTCGACGGCGCGCGGGTGGCGACGGCAGAGGTGCCGGCCAGGCGCGGGCGCGGTGCTCCCGCCGAGGTGATCGAGCTCACGGTGCCCGTGAGCGCCGGCCCGCACGACGTGGGCGTGGCGTTCGTGCGCCGCACGCTCGCGCTCGACGAGTCGACGGTGCGCGTGCAACGGCGCAGCCGCGGCACCCGCCCCGCGATCGAGCTCGTGACCATCATCGGGCCGCACAACGCGACCGGGCCGGGCCGCACGCCGAGCCGCGAGCGCATCTTCGTCTGCGAGCCCGCGAGCGCCGCGGAGGAAGCGCCGTGCGCGCGCGAGATCATCGCGACGCTCGCGCGCCGCGCGTATCGCCGCCCCGTGGAGGACGCGGACATCGATGCGCTCTGGCCGTTCTACGAGGCCAGGCGAGCGCAGGCGGGCTTCGACGCCGGCATCCAACGCGTGCTCGAGCGGCTGCTCGTGAGCCCGCAGTTCCTGTATCGCATCGAGCGCGTGCCGCCGAACGCGAAGCCCGGCGAGGCGTTCGAGGTGAGCCCCATCGAGCTCGCCTCGCGGTTGTCGTTCTTCCTCTGGAGCAGCCTGCCCGACGACGAGCTGCTCGAGCTCGCGGAGTCGGGCCGGCTCGCGGAGGACGCGGTGCTCGACGCGCAGGTGGAGCGCATGCTCGCGGATCCGCGCGCGCAGGCGCTCGTGGACAACTTCGCGGAGCAGTGGCTGTTCCTGCGCGATCTCGAGCTCAAGGATCCCGACGTGTTCCTGTTTCGGGATTTCGACGACGGGCTGCGCCGCGCGTTCGCGGAGGAGACGAGGCTGTTCGTCGCGAGCATCTTCCTCGAGAAGCGCAGCGTGCTCGATCTCCTCACGGCCGATTACACGTTCCTGAACGAGCGGCTCGGGGAGCACTACGGCGTCCCGTTCGTGAAGGGCAGCCATTTCCGCCGCGTCACGCTGCCGCCGGAGAGCCGCCGCGGCGGGCTGCTCGGGCACGGCAGCATCCTCACGCTCACGTCCTATCCCACGCGCACCTCGCCGGTGCTGCGGGGCAAGTACGTGCTGGACAACCTGCTCGCGTCGCCGCCGCCTCCGCCGCCGCCGGTTCCGGCGCTCGAGGCGGAGGAACCGAGCGAGCAGGCGACGAAGACCTTGCGCGAGGCGATGGCGGCGCACCGCTCGAACCCGGAGTGCGCGAGCTGCCACACCCGCATGGATGCGATCGGCTTCGCGTTCGAGCACTTCGACGCGATCGGGCGCTGGCGCGACACCGAGGGCGGCCTGCCGATCGAGGACCGGAGCGAGCTGCCGGACGGCACCGAGATCGACGGCATCGAGGGCGTCAAGCGGCTCCTGCTCGGCGACCCGGAGCGGTTCGTCGGCGCCGTGACCGAGAAGCTGCTCATGTACGCGCTCGGCCGCAACGTGCAGTATTACGATAGGCCCACGGTGCGGCGCATCGTCCGCGAGGCCGCCGAGGAGAATTACACCTTCGCCTCGCTGGTGCGCGGCATCGTCAAGAGCGTGCCGTTCCGCATGCGCCAGGCGCCCGCCGAGGACGAAGCGCCGGTGCAGCAGACGGACGCCGAGGAGCCCGAGGCTCCCGGC
The DNA here is from genome assembly GCA_036563665.1 of Gammaproteobacteria bacterium. GTDB lineage: Bacteria > Pseudomonadota > Gammaproteobacteria > Steroidobacterales > Rariloculaceae > FEN-1219. Next base: position 148,377 of record DATCLY010000014.1, on the reverse strand, counting down.
GTCACGGCCGCCGCGAGAGCGATCGGGGGTTGAGCCATGTTCGTAACGAAGAAAGCACTGGACCGCCGCACGTTCCTGCGCGGCGCGGGAGCCTGCGTGGCCCTGCCGTTGCTCGACTCGATGGTGCCGGCGTTCGCCGCCGCGTCGGCCGTGCCGCCGCGGCTCGGCTTCGTGTACGTGGGCAACGGCATCGTGCACGCGAATTGGAATCCGGTTAAGCAGGGCCGCGAGTTCGAGCTCACGCCGAACCTGCGGCCGCTCGCGCCGGTGCGCGATTACCTCAACGTGCTGACGGGCCTCGCGCACCGCGAGGCGGACACGAAGGGCGACGGCACGGGCGACCATCCGCGCTCCTCGGCCGCGTGGCTCACCGGCGTGCACGCCTACGACCGCACGCGGCCCGGCGTGGAGGTGCGCCTCGCCACGTCCGCCGATCAGATCGCGGCCGCCAGGATCGGCAGGGATTCCCCGCTGCCGTCGCTCGAGCTCAGCGTGGATCCGCCGATGCAGGGCGCCTGCGACGCCGGCGACTGCTTCTACGTGAACACCGTTTCGTGGCGCAACGACACCACGCCGAACCTCGCGGAGATCCATCCGCGCATCGTGTTCGAGCGCCTGTTCGGCGACGGCGGGCCGGCCGCCGAGCGCCTGGCCCGCGTGCAGGCCACCGGCAGCATCCTCGATTCGGTGCGGCAGGAGGCGGCCGCGCTCGCGCGCAGCCTCGGGCCCGGCGATCACCGCAAGCTCGACGAGTATCTCGACTCGGTGCGCGAGATCGAGCGGCGCATCCAGGCCGCGGAGGCCCGCAGCGGCGAGGAGCTCGACCTGCCGGAGCGTCCCACGAGCATCCCCGACACCTACGAGGAGCACGCGCGGCTCATGTTCGATCTCGCGGCGCTCGCGTTTCGCGCCGACGTGACGCGCGTGTTCAGCATGATCATGTCGCGCGAGCTCTCGGGGTTGAGCTACCCGAACATCGGCGTGCCGGACGGGCACCACAACGTGTCGCATCACCGGGGCGACGCCACGCTCATCGACAAGAAGTCGCGCATCGACACGTATCACGTGCAGCTCTTCTCGGAGTTCGCGCAGAAGCTCGCCGCCACGCCCGAGGGCGACGGCAACCTGCTCGACGCGAGCCTGCTCGTCTACGGCAGCGGCATGGGCGACGGCAATCTGCATCGGCACACCGACCTGCCGTGCCTGCTCGTGGGCCGGCTCGGCGGCAAGATCAAGACGGGGCAGCACGTGCGCTATCCCGACGATACGCCCATGACTAACCTGCTGTTGACGGTGCTCGACAAGGTGGACGTGCACCTCGACTCGCTCGGCGACAGCACGGGGCGGCTCGACCCTGACCCGTTGTCGGCATGACGCCGCGTCTCCGGGCGTTGCGGGCGATCGCCGCGGCAGCCGGGGCGTTGTGGCTGTGCGCCTCTGCGGCCCACGCCGCGGGCGACCTCGCGGCGGCCGCGGCGTCGGCGGACGTGGCCGCGGTCCGCGCGCGGCTCGCGGAGGGCGCGGACGTGAACGCGCCCGCCGCCGACGGCTCCACGGCGCTGCACTGGGCCGTGCGGCGCAACCTGCCCGAGATGGTGGACCTGCTGCTCGACGCGGGCGCGCGGGTGGACGCCGCCACGCGGCACGGCGTGACGCCGCTCGCGCTAGCCGCGCACGGCGGCCACCACGAGATCGTGGCGCGGCTGCTCGACGCGGGCGCGGATCCGAACGAGCGCTCGGAGGAAGGCCAGACCGCGCTGATGCTCGCGGCGCGCAACGGCCGGCCGGAGACGGTGCGCCTGCTGCTCGAGCGCGGCGCGGACGTCGATGCGGTGGAGCCGTACCGCGGCCAGACGGCGCTCATGTGGGCGGCGGGCGAGGGCAACGCCGAAGCCGTGAAGCTCCTGATCGAGCACGGCGCGGCGCTCGATGCGCGGTCGAAAGGCGGCTTCACGGCGCTGCTCTTCGCCGTGCGCGAGGCCCGGCTCGAGGCCGTGAAGGCGCTGATCGAGGGCGGCGCCGACGTGAACGCAGTGGCGCCGGACGGCACGAGCGCGCTCAACATGGCGATCGTCAACGCGTACTACGAGGTCGCCTCCGAGCTGCTCGCGGGCGGCGCGGATCCGAACCTGCCCGACCCGCGCGGCTCGCCGCTGCACATCATCGCCTGGCTGCGCGAGCCGGGCGCCACGGGCCAGGCGGCGGTGGGCGACGAGGCCGATGCGCCGCCGCGGCCCGTCGGCCGCGTGACGAGCCTCGAGCTCGCCCGGCAGCTCCTCGCCGCGGGCGCCGACCCGAACGTGCGCATCGACTGGCAGGAGATGCGCTTCAACAAGGTGGCCGGCATGGCGCGCAATCCGCCGGGGCTCACGCTCGGCCGGCACCTCATCACGTACAACGGCGCCACGGCCTTCTACGTGGCCGCGAAGAACGGCGACGCGCCGCTCATGCGCGTGCTGGCCGAGGGCGGCGCGGACCCCACGCTGCCGAACCGCTTCGGCGTGACGCCGCTCATGGTCGCCGCGGGGCTCGACACCTGGGAAGGCGAGACGCCGGGGCCGCACACGGGCGTGTCGGAAGAGGAACGGCTCGAGGCCGTGAAGCTCTGCGTGGAGCTCGGCAACGACGTGAACGCGCGAGCGGATTTCGGCGACTACGTCATGGAAGGCACGCCCGAGCACACGCTGCTCTACTACCCGCACAACATCGAGGAGCTCGCCGATCTCGGCGTGGGCGATCCGCGCTGGGACGAGAGCACGGCGTTGCACGGCTCGATCATCTCGAACCAGCCCTCCATCACGCGCTATCTGATCGAGCAGGGCGCCGACGTCAACGCGAAGAACGCGCTCGGCTGGACGCCGCTGATGATGGCTCGCGGCGTGTTCCTCGCGAACGCGTCGCGCGAGTTCCCCGAGGCCGAGGCGATCCTGCTCGAGGCGCTGGCCAGGCAGAACGCGGACACCGCCGCCGCGCAGTAGACTGGCCTCGAGTCGCGCCTGGAAAGGCGCTCCCACTCGATAGCTGGGTGGGAGCGGCTTTCCAGCCGCGTCTGCGCCGCTCGAGGGCCGTGGTGGGAGCGGCTTTCCAGCCGCGTCTGCGCCGCTCGAGGGCCGTGGTGGGAGCGGCTTTCCAGCCGCGTCTGCGCCGCTCGAGGGCCGTGGTGGGAGCGGCTTTCCAGCCGCGATCTTCGCGCCGCCGACCCCGAGATCGCCCGCGGGCTGGCACGGTTTCTGCACCCGTCCGCGCTACGATCCACGGCGCGGCTCACCGCTCGATGTTCCTACGCGGCCTCGGCACCTCACACCCTCCCCGTCGCTACACCAAGCTCGACTGCTGGCGCGCGTTCTGCGCCTCCGACTGGTATCGCAAGCTCGACGCCCGCTCGCGGGCGATCGTCGGCACGGTGCTCCGCGGCGACAACGGCATCGAGGCCCGCTGGCTCGCGCTCGAGTCGTTGGACGAGGTGTTTCGCATCGACCCGGACACCTTGCACGCTCGCTTCCTCGCCCACGCGCCGGAGCTCGCGAGCGCGGCGGGCGCGCGGGCGCTCGGCGACGCGGGCGTCGACGCCGCGCACATCGATGCGGTGGTGGTGAGCACCTGCACGGGCTACCTCTGCCCGGGCCTCTCGAGCTACGTGGCGGAGCGGCTCGGCCTGCGGCCGGACGTCGCGGCGTTCGATCTCGTGGGGCAAGGCTGCGGCGCGGCGCTGCCGAACTGGCAGCTCGCCGAGGCGCTGATCGCGTCCGGCCGCGGCGGTGCCGTGCTGTCCGTGTGCGTGGAGGTGTCGAGCGCCGCGATGTATCTGGACGACGATCCCGGCGTGCTGGTCTCCGCGTGTCTCTTCGGCGACGGCGCCGGGGCGGCGGTGCTCACCGCCGAGCCCGAGGCCGCGCGCCGGCGCATCGAGTGGCGGGGGGTGCGGTCGCGCTTGAACGCCGGCGAGCGTGAGGCGCTGCGCTTCGAGCAGCGGCACGGAATGCTGCGCAACGTGCTCACGCGGCCGGTGCCGCAGCTCGCCGCGGCGCACGCGGAGCAGGTGCTCGACGATTTGCTGACCGCGGCAGGCCTGCGGCGCTCACAGGTCGCGGCGTGGATCTGGCACGCGGGCGGGCGCGACGTGCTGGCGGCGCTCAAGGCACGCATCGGGCTCGACGACGAGCAGCTGCGCTACAGCGCCACGGTGCTCGCGGAGTACGGCAACTTGAGCAGCGCGTTCGTGTATTTCGTGCTGGCGGCCGCGCTCGCGGACCACGCTCCGGCGGGCTGGTGGTGGCTGTCGTCGTTCGGCGCAGGCTTCAGCTGCCACGGCGCGTTGCTCGAGGTGGGCCGGTGATCCTCGCGCGGCGCGTGGAGCCCGAGTGGCTGGACGAGTTGCCGCCGGAGGATCCGCGCGCGGTGCGGGCGCGTGCCGATCTGCGGCGCGTGAATCGGCTGATGGGCGCGTCGAGCATTCTGCGGCGGGCGCTCGACGAGTGCCTCGCCGATGCGCCGCCGTCCGCGGCAGCGGCTTTCGAGCCGCGATCTTCGCTTCGGCTGGTCGAGCTCGGCGCGGGTGACGGAACGCTCGCGCTCGCGATCGCGCGCCGCCGCGCGCGTCGCTGGCCGGGCGCCGCGATCACTTTTCTCGACCGGCGACCCGTCGTGGCCGCCGAAACGCTCGAAGCCCTCCGCGCGCTCGGCTGGCGCGCGGACGTGGTCGCCGCCGATGCGATCGAGTGGCTCGAGCGCACGCAGCCTGCGGACGGCGAGCGGCCGGTGCTGTTCGCGAACCTGTTCGTGCATCACTTCGCCGGCGAGGCGCTCGAGCGGCTGCTCCGCGGAGTGGCGGCCCACGCGCAGGCGTTCGCGTGCGTGGAGCCGCGACGCTCGGGGATCGCGCTCGCCGGCAGCCGGCTGCTCGGCCTCGTCGGCGCGAACGATGTCACGCGGCACGATGGCGTCGCGAGCGTGCGGGCCGGGTTCACGGACGGCGAGCTCGAGGCGGCGTGGGCGAAGGCGGCGGCGGGCGATTGGACGCTGGCGGAGCGAGCCGCCGGCCTGTTCAGCCATGTCTTCCGCACGCGGCGAACGTGCGCATGAGTAGCGACCACGAAGCGATCGTCGTCGGCGCCGGCGTCGCGGGGTCGACGGCCGCGGCGCTGCTGGCGGCGGCGGGCTGGTCCGTCGCGCTCGTCGAGCGGCGGCCGTTTCCGCGGCGCAAGGTGTGCGGCGAGTGCGTCGCCGCTCCCAACCTGCCGTTGCTCGACGCGCTGGGCGTCGGCGTCGCGTTCGCCGCGCTCGCCGGTCCGCCGCTCGAGCGCGTGGCGCTCTACGCGGGCGACGAGATCATCGAAGCGGACCTGCCCCGCGCGGCCGATGCGCGTCATCCGTGGGGTCGTGCCCTCGGCCGCGCAGAGCTCGATGCGCTCCTGATGCGCCGTGCGGCCGAGCTCGGCGCCACGCTCTTCCAGGCGTGCGACGTGCGGGCGGTGCGCGGCGCCCCCGGGGCGTACGTGGCCGAGGTGCGCGAGGCCCGCGGCGCGCGGCGCGAGCTGCACGCGCCCGTGATCGTGCGCGCACACGGCTCCTGGGAGCGTTCGCCGGGTGCCGGCTCCACGCGCGACCGCGGCCCGCGCGCGTCGGACCTGTTCGCCTTCAAGGCGGATTTCGCGGGCGCGCGGCTGGCGCGCGGGTCGTTGCCCGTGCTGGCGTTTCCCGGCGGCTACGGCGGGATGGTGGTGGCGGAACGCGGCCGCGTCACGGTGGCCTGCTGCATCCGCCGCGACCGGCTGCGCCGTTGCAGGGCGAGCGCCCGCGGCGCGCCTGCGGGCCTCGCAGTGGAGCGCCTCCTCGAGGAGCACTGCCTCGGCGTGCGCCGCGCGCTGGCCGGCGCGCGGCGGGTCGGGCCCTGGCTCGCAGTGGGGCCGCTCGCGCCCGGCGCGCGGCCGACATGGGACGAGCGAAGCGGCTTCGCCGTCGGCAACGCCGCGGGCGAGGCACACCCGATCCTCGGCGAGGGGATCAGCATGGCGATGCAGTCCGCGTGGCTCCTCTGCGATCTGCTCCGCCCCGAGCGCGCGCGGCTCGTGCGCGGCGCCGGGCATCGGGAAGTGGCGCGGCGATACGCGGCCCGCTGGCGGCGCCGGTTCGCGGGGCGTCTCGCGTGGAGCGCGCTCTACGCCGGGCTCGCGATGCGGCCGGGCGCGCGCGTGCTGTTGCCGCTCCTCAAGCGCCATCCCGAGTGGCTCACGCTCGCGGCGCGCCTCGGCGGCAAGGCGCAACGCTTCGCGGCGCGCGATGGCGTGTCGCTCTCCGCCGCGAGCTTCGAGGGGACATCATGACACCGACATTCGAAGGGCTTCGCGACATTCTCGTGAACGAGTACGAGCTGCCGCCGGAACGGTTGACGCCGGAGACGCGGCTCGAGGACGTCGAGATCGACTCGCTCGCCGTGATGGAGCTCGTCTTCTCGCTCGAGGACCGCTTCCACGTGACCGCCGACGAGCGGCTCGAAGCGGGGTTCGCCACGCTCGGCGACATCGCCGACTACATCGACCGCCTCCGCGCGGAACGCGACGGCGGCGCCGGTCGGCGAGGATGAGCGGGCCGGTCGCAGCATGAAGCGCGTGGCCGTCACGGGTATCGGCGTGGTCGCCCCCGGCGGGCACGATGCGGAGTCGTTCTTCGCGAGCCTGGTCGCCGGGCGCTCGGCCGTGCGGCGGTTGTGGGAGGGCGACCCGGGAACGGCGGTGCTGCAGGCGAAGGAAGGCGGCGCGAGCATCGGCGCGCCGGCGCCGTTCGACGCGCGCGCGCACTTCCCGGCGCCGCGCCGCAAGCTGCTCGATCGCGTGAGCCAGCTCGCCGTGGTCGCCGCACGGCAGGCGCTCGAGGACGCGTCGCTCGAGCTCGACGACGATCTGCGCCGGACCGTCGGCGTGTTCCTCGGCACGGCGCTTGGCGGCGCGGCGAGCGCGGACGAAGGCTACGCGGCGTTTTACGGCGGGCGCGCGGACCGCATCCATCCCTCCACGGTGCTGCTCGCCATGAGCAACGCTCCCGCGGGCTGGATCGCCATCGAGCACGGCCTCGCGGGGCCGTGCCTCACGTATTCCACCGCGTGCTCGTCGTCGGCCGTCGCGATCGGCGAGGCGTGGCTGCGGATTCGGTGCGGCGCGTCGACGGTGGCGCTCGCCGGCGGCGCCGAGGCGCCGCTCACGCCCGGCACGCTGAAGGCGTGGGACGCGCTGCAGGCGCTCGCCGGCGAGGATCCCGAGGACTTGGGCGCCTCGTGCAAGCCGTTCGCCGGCGATCGCACGGGCCTCGTGCTGGGCGAGGGCGCGGCGGTGCTCGTGCTGGAGGAGTGGGAGCACGCCGCCCGGCGCGGCGCGCGCGTGCACGGCGAGCTCGTGGGCTACGGCTTGAGCACCGATCGCGAGCACATTCTGCGGCCCACCGTGGAGGGACAGGCGCGTGCGATGGCGCTCGCGCTCGCTTCCGCCGGCGTCTCTCCTCGCGCGGTGGGCTACATCAACGCGCACGGCACCGGCACGCGCGCCAATGACGCAGTGGAGACGGCGGCCATCCGGCGCGTGCTGGGCGCCGCGGCGGAGCGCGTGGCGGTGAGCTCCACGAAATCGATGCACGGGCACCTGCTCGGGGCGGCCGGCGCGGTGGAGCTCGTGGCGACGCTGCTCGCGCTGCGCACGGGCGTCATTCCGCCGACGATCAACCTGCGCGTGCCGGACCCCGCATGCGACCTCGACTACGTGCCGCTCGCGGCGCGGCGCGGGCAGGACGTCGAGCTCGGCATGAGCAGCTCGTTCGCGTTCGGCGGTACGAATGCCGTGCTGGTATGTCGGCGGGCGCCGCGGCTCGCCTAGCTAGGTGCGCTCCGGCTGCAAAGCGCCCGCGCGCGCGCCGAGCAGGAACGTGGAGCTGCCGAGCGTCGAGTGAATGAGCAGGCCTTCGATCGCGAACAACGTCGACAGCGCGAACGCCTGCCACGGGAGCACGCCGAAGAGCTCGAGCACGGCCACGTGGGCGGCCTGGATGAGCCCGAAGTCGGCCACCGCCACGGGCGCGAGCGCCACGATCCGCGTCAGCGGCACGAGCACCATCCACACGGCGAACGGCTGGTGGATGCCGACCGCGAGCGCGGTGACCGCGAACATGGCGGTCTGGGCCATGAGCCCGAGCACGGCGATCAGCAGGGCGGAGGACAGCCGCACGCGCCCCTGCTGGAAGACGAGGAGCGAGCGCAGGAACGTGGCGATCAGGCGGCGCACGCGCGGCCAGCGCGTGCTCGAGCGCTCGAGCCGCCTCGCCAGCGCGCCGCGCTTCGCCGCGACCGCCGCGTACGCGAGCGGCAGCGCGGCGAGCGTGGCCAGGAACACCACCGCGAGCGAGCCCAACACGCTCGGCAGCGAGCCGTTCGCCGCGAGCAGCGCGATCCCGACGAGGCCGATGACGCAGCCGGCGAACCAGCCCAAGGCGTTGAGCGTGATGATCGACGCGGCGCATGCGGGCGCGTGTCCGCCGACGCCGCGCGTCGCGAGCAGCGCGCGGCACGCATCGGTGCCGGCCGACGACGGAACGACGGCGCCGATCAGGCCGCCCGCGAAGAACCAGGCTAACGCGCGCCGGAACGGCACGCGCTCGCCGCCCACGTTGACGGTGAGGAGCTGCCGCCAGTTCCACGCCTTCGAGACGCCGTCCAGGGCGAGCAACAGCGTCGCGGCCAGCACGAGCCGCAGATCGGCCTTGGCGAGCTGATCCATGATCGCTTCGACGCCGACCTGATGGGCGAGCCACGCGAGCAGGGTGACCGCGAGACCCGCGCGCAACAGGCTGCGTGTCGTCCCTGACAAAGCTCCTCCCTCGCGGGTGCCCGAGCGATGCGGGGCAAGCCCACGCCTGCCGTTCGAGGTGGTCGGCTAGCGCGAGGTCCCCCTGTGTGCTGCATAGCATGACCGCAGCGGCGCGGAGGGCGAAGCTGTCGGCAAATGGCGACGCCGTCCGCGTTCAGTACGGGCGCGCTCACGGCGACGGCGCCGGGATTGCCACCGGCGCTTCGCGCCGCAGGAACTTCCACACCCCGTTCTCGCGGATGAACTCGTCGTTGTAGTGGCCCAGGAACACCATTCGCGGCGCGTTGTCGTCGCCCGGCACGATGTAGATCCACTTCGTGACCGCGGACGCCCGATCGCCGTTCAGCACGATCTGATCGTTGGTCATGATGTGATAGGTGCCCGAGCCCTCGGGCCGCGGGTCGTGGCCGATGGTGCGGTCCATGAGCTCGAAGATCGCCTGCGGTCCCTTGGCCGAGCCGAGCCCGCCCACCCATTCGCCCTCGGCGGCGAAGAGCTGCGAGAAGGTACGGTAGTCGCGATTGTCGTGGGCTTCGCCGTAGGCGAGGATCAGGGCGCGGATGGCTTCCCGATCCTCCAGCGCCTGCACGCGCGCCGCGAGCGACCGAAGGTCCTGGGCCTGGGACGATTGCAGAACGAGCGCGGCGCCGCAAGCGACCGCGACCAGAATGGCAGTGCGCATCGATGGTTCCCCCCGAACGGACGTGACGATCGGGCGTCAACGATGCCGCAGCGCGGCGTCGGCCGCCAGGGGGACGGCGGGCGGCACGCGCCGGCGCCGCCCGCCGCCTGTCAGAACGCGTGGCCGTCCTCGTCGGCGAGCACGAGCGCCTGCTCGGGCGTGAGGGAGTACCGGCCGGTCTTCGCGTCGTGGTCTTGCATCGCGCAAATCCTCCCGTCGGTTGCAGCGTCGGCATTGTCCGGGCACCATCGGGGCTTGAGGTTTGCCGCCCGGCCGGCGCGCTTGCTCGATTCGCCGGCGCCGCCGCTTCCGCTCGACCCAGCCGCCGGCAAGCTCGATCGGGCCGCGATGAGATAAATGGACGCGAGCCATGGACGCCTTATCCGAGCTGCTGCGCGCCGTGAAGCTCTCCGGCGCCATGTTCTACGTGACCGAATGCTCCAAGCCGTGGCGGGTGCTCGCGCCGTCCTCACGCACCCTCGGCCGCTACGTGGCCCCGAACGCGAGCCACGTGGTCGAGTTCCACGTCGCCATCAAGGGCGAGGGCTACGTGCGGGTGGGCGAGGAGGTCACGCCGTTCTCGGCGGGCGACCTCTTCATGATTCCGCACGGCGACGCGCACGAGATGGGCAACGGCGTGGGCGCGGAGCTCGTGGACTCGGCGGCCGCGCTGCCCGCGCTGCTCACGGGCCGCATGCAGCGCTCGCGCATCGGCGGCGGAGGGGAGGAGACATACCTCGTGTGCGGCTATCTCGCGTGCGAGGAAGTCCTCATCCGGCCCGTGCTCGCCGGCCTGCCGCGCGTCGTGCGGGTGCACCTGCGCAACGACCGGGCGGGCGAGTGGCTCGAGAACTCGATCGTGCATGCCGTCGACCGCGCCGCGGCCGCGGTGCCGGGCAGCGAGGTGATCCTGGCGCGGCTCGCGGAGGTGCTGTTCGCGGAAGCTTTGCAGCGTTACGTCGCGCAGCTGCCGCCCGAACGCACCGGCTGGCTCGCGGGCGCCGGCGATCCGGTGGTCGGGCGCGGGCTCGCGGCCCTGCATCGGCGGCCGGCGCACGCATGGACGCTCGACGAGCTCGCACAGGAGGCGGCCGTCTCCCGCTCCGTGCTGACCGAGCGCTTCGCCCGCTACCTCGGCGTGTCGCCGATGGCGTATCTGTCGGAATGGCGGCTCGAGCTCGCGGCCGAAGCCTTGCGCACCACGAGCCGCAGCGTGCTGCAGATCGCGGCCGACGTCGGCTACGAATCCGAGGCCGCGTTCAACCGTGCGTTCAAGCGCAAGTACGCGAAGCCCCCCGCGCAGTACCGGCGCGCCGTGCGGGAAGAGCGGCGCGCGGCGGCGGTGCCGCAGTCCGCGTAGCCGCGGCGCGCGGCGCAGCGTCGTTCACGTAGGGGAGCGAAGTCGAAGGAGGAGCACGTTGCGTCCATGAGCACCATTGGACCGAACCGTTCGCGGCGCGCGTTCCTGCGCCGCGGCGGCGCCGTCGCGGCGGCCGCGATCGCCGCGCCCTGGGTCGTCCGCGCCCAGGAGCCGCTGACCCTGCGATTCCGGACGATCCCCGACCCCGACGGCTGGCACGCGAGCCTGAGGCTCAAGGGCGACTGGCTCGTGCTCGAGGTGAGCGACGGCGCGCTGTCCGGCTTCGGCGAGGCTTCCCACAGCAACGACGACGAGGCCTGCAAGCGCGCGGCCGCCGCGATCTTCGCCGAGCACTACGCGGGGCTGCGCACCTTGTCCCTGGAGACGTTGGCGCGCAAGGAGCGCGAGATCGCGGCGCTCGAGCCCGCGTTCGTGGAGGCGACCGCGTTCTCCGGCCTCAATCAGGCGCTCTACGATCTGCTCGCGAAGCGCGAGCGGGTACCGGTGTGGCAGCTCTTCAGGCGCAGCACGACCATCGAAGGCATCCCGCTGTATGCGACGATCAACCGCGCGCTGCCCACGCGCACGCCGGAAGAGTACTCCGCCGTGGTGGGGGAGGTCGCGCAGCAGGGCTTCAAGACCTACAAGTGCGCGCCGTTCGAGGCGGTGAACGGCCCGGAGCGCGCGGTGGAGAAGGCCGCCGCGGGCCTCGCCCAGCTCGCGCGCCTGCGCGAGCAGTTCCCCGATCTCGCCGTGCGCGTGGACTTTCACGAGCGCTTCCGCCCGCAGGACTTCTACGTGCTGCTGCCCGAGCTCGAGCGCCTCGCGCTCGACTGGATCGAGGAGCCGTTCGCCATGGGGCCCGACTACGAGGAGCTCAGGCGCCGCACGCGGCTGCGGATCGCGGCGGGGGAGCTCTTCTGGGGCAGGCGGCGGTTCGTGGAGATCGCGGAGCACGGGTGGGCGCACGTGATCATGCCGGACGTGAAGCACGTGGGCGGCTTCGGCCCGCTGCTCGACGTGATCGAGGCCACGGCCGGAAAGGCGGAGGTGTCGCCGCACAATCCCGCGGGGCCCATCTCCACCGCCGCGAGCCTGCACGCCGCGGCGATCCACCCGGAGCGCGTGCACTCGCTCGAGTACGCGTTCGATCGCAAGCTCACTCGGCGCGCCACCGGCGAGCGCGTGGAGGACGGCGTGCTGCTCCTCTCGGACGCGCCCGGCTGGGGCGTCGAGCCGCCACCCGGCTGAGCGGGAGCCGCCAAGCTGCGGAGGCGTGTATATTGACCAAAAGAAAAAGACGCGTAGGGGGTTCGCCATGCTTCGTCCAACGCACGCGCTCTTCGGCATGCTCGTCGCGGGGGTCGCGGGTCCGGCGGCGGCGCAGCCGCCCGGGATGCCGCCGGCGCCGCTCCCCGACGGCCCGGGCAAGGCGGAGGTGGAGGCCGCGTGCGTGGCCTGTCACCCGACGAACCTGATCGTCGGCTCCACCGGTTACACGCAGGACGACTGGCGGTACCTCACGTCGAAGATGATCACGCTCGGGGAGCCGCTCGCGAGCACCATCACGCAGTACCTCGCGATCCACTTCCCGCCGAAGAACGACCGTCGGCCGACGCTCGTGCCGGGCCCCGTCGAGATCGAGTTCCAGGAATGGACCGTGCCCACGCTCGGGCAACGGCCGCGCGATCCGCTCCAGCTCGAGGACGGGACCATCTGGTGGGCCGGCATGTACGCGAGCCTGCTCGGCCGGCTGAACCCGGCCACCGGCGAGATGCGCGAGTACCGGCTCGACCCCGACGCGCGCCCGCACGGCATCGCCGCGGACGAGGACGGCAACATCTGGTACACGGGCAACGGCAACGGCACGGTGGGCAAGCTCGATCCGCGAACGGGCGACATCACCGTGTACGAGATGCCCGACCCGGCCGCCCGCGACCCGCATACGCCGATCTTCACTCGCGACGGGCACCTCTGGTTCACGCTCCAGATCAGCAACATGGTGGGCCGCCTGATTCCGGAGACGGGCGAGATCCGGCTCATCACGATGCCGACCGAGCGCGCGCGGCCATACGGCATCAAGGAAGACTCGAAGGGCAACCTCTGGGTGGCCTACAACGGCAGCAACAAGGTCGCGCGAGTCGATCCCGAGACGTTCGAGGTGAAAGAATTCGCGACGCCCACGCCGGAGACGCGCATCCGCCGCCTCGCGCTCACGAGCGACGACATCGTGTGGTACGTCGACTCCGCGCGCGGCTATCTCGGCCGCCTCGATCCCGCCACGGGCGAGATCAAGACCTGGCCGTCACCGAGCGGCCCGCGCTCGCATCCCTACGCCATCGAGGTGGCCGGCGACGCGATCTGGTACAACGAGTCGAATCAGCGGCCGGACGCGCTCGTGCGGTTCGACCCGAAGACCGAGCGCTTCCAGAGCTGGGCGATCCCGTCCGGCGTGGGGATCATCCGCCACATGAACGCGACGCCGGACGGCCGCGGCCTCGTGATCCACCAGAGCAGCACGAACACCGTCGGCCTGGTCCGCATCGGCAAAGAGGCGAGCTGAGCTTTCCCGATCGTGGGAGCGGCTTTCCAGCCGCGACTCTTCGCACGCGTTCGCGTCGGGATCGCGGCTGGAAAGCCGCTCCCACACGAAGCCGCTCCCACACGAAGCCGCTCCCACACAAGCCGCTCCTGCCTCGCGACTAGGCCTCTCGGGCCATGAGCTTGTCGATGAGGCCTGCCGGCACCTCGGCGTAGTGGTCGAACTCCATCGTGAACGTGCCGCGGCCGCTCGTGCTCGAGCGCAGGAAATTGATGTAGCCGAACATCTCCGATAGCGGCACGAAGCCCTGCACGAACACCTGCTGCCCGCGCGGCCCCTGGTCCGTCACGTGGCCGCGGCGGCGATTGACATCGCCGATGATGGTGCCGAGATACTCCGCCTCGGTCACCACCTCGAGCTTCATGATCGGCTCGAGCAGCTTCGGCCCGCTCGACTTGTGCGCCTCGCGGAAGCAGGCGCGGGCCGCGATCTCGAACGCGAGCGCGGAGCTGTCCACCTCGTGGTACTTGCCGTCCACGAGCCGCGCGCGGAAGTCCACCACCTCGTAGCCCGCCACCGCGCCGCGCTTCGCCTCGCTCTCGATGGCCTTCTGCACGGCCGGGATGTACTCGCGCGGGATGCGGCCGCCCACCACCTCGTCGGAGAACTCGATGCCGCTGCCGGCGCCGAGCGGCTCGAAGATCATCTTCACCTCGGCGTACTGGCCGGAGCCGCCGGTCTGCTTCTTGTGCGTGTACGTCTTCTCGACGGCGCTGCCGAACGCCTCGCGAAAGCTCACCCGAGGCCGCCCCATGTTGGCCTCGACGCCGAGCTCCGTGCGCATGCGGTCGATCGTCACCTCGAGGTGCAGCTCGCCCATGCCGCGCAGCAGCGTCTGGCCCGTCTCCTGATCCACCTCGAGCCTCAGGGACGGATCCGCCTTGACCATCTTGTAGAGGGCGGTCGACAGCTTGTCCACGTCCGCGCGCGACTTCGGCTCCACCGACACGCTGATGACCGGGTCGGGGAACCGCATGCGCTCGAGCAGCACGGGCCGCTCGGGGTCGGAGAGCGTGTCGCCCGTCTCCGTTTCCTTGAGCGAGACGAACGCGCAGATGTCGCCGGCGCGCACCTCCTCCATGTCCTGCGTCTCGTCGGCGTGCACCTGCACGATGCGGCCGATGCGCTCGCGCTTGCCGCGCGTGACGTTGAGGAGCGTGTCGCCCTTTTTCACCACGCCCGAGTACACGCGCACGAAGGTGAGCGTGCCGAACTGGTCGTTGATGACCTTGAACGCGAGCAGGCGCGCGGGCTCGTCGTCGCTGACCTCCTGCACGCCCACGGGATTGCCGTTCTCGTCGACGATGCCGATGCCGCCGTTCTCGCCGGGGTAGGGCAGGTAGTCCACGACGGCGTCGAGCATCTGCTGCACGCCCTTGTGCTTGAACGACGAGCCGCAGAGCACCGGCACCAGCGCGCCGCTGATCGTGCCCCGGCGGATGCAGGTCTTCAGCACGGCGGGGTCGTACTTGCCGGACTCGATGAACTCGAGGAACGCGTCCTCGTCCTGGGCGAGCGCCTGCTCGAGGAGCTCCTGGCGCAGCTCGGGGATGCGCTCGATCCACTCGTTGTCGCGGCTCGCGGAGAAGCTGAAGCGGCCCTTGATGTCGTCGAGCGGGACGGTCTCCCACTTCGCGTCCTTGTCGTCGGAATGCCAGATGTAGCCCACGTTGGCCACGAGGTCCGCCATGCCGACGAACTCGTTGGAGCTGCCGAACGGCACGTGGCAGACGAGCGCGTTGGCGCCGAGGCGCTCCTTGATGCCCTGCACCGCGTGCGCGTAGTTCGCACCGATGCGGTCCATCTTGTTGATGTAACAGATGCGCGGCACCTTGTACTGGTTCGCGAGCCGCCAGTTGGTCTCGGTTTGCGGCTCCACGCCCGCCACGCCGTCGAACACCACCACCGCGCCGTCCAGCACCCGCAGGCTCCGGTTCACCTCGATGGTGAAGTCCACGTGTCCCGGCGTATCGATGAGGTTGATCTGGTGGCCCTTCCACTCGGCCGTGACCGCCGCGCTCTGGATGGTGATGCCCCTCTGGCGCTCCTGCTCCAGGTAGTCGGTCGTCGTGCTGCCCTTGCCGTCCTTGGTGTCGTGCACCTCGATGATCTGGTGCTTGCGGCCGGTGTAATAGAGCACCCGCTCGGTGGTGGTGGTCTTGCCCGCATCGATGTGGGCGATGATCCCGATGTTGCGGTAAAGCTTGAGGTCCTTCTTTCTGGGCATAGGAGGGCGCTCCGTGAGGGCTCGGCAGGCCGGAAGGTGGGCCGGCGGTGCGGGCACTATATAGATTTGACGCGAATACGGAAGGGGCACCCATGAAAAAGGTGCACCGCGTCTCGCGATCCGCACCGTCGTGGGGCGCGAGCCATAAGACCCGCGGGGCACGGCGGAGTTCCGGCGACGGCTGCCCCGCGCGCGTGCCGTGCCCGGTAGAATGACCGGCAGATTCGCAAGGATGGAGCACGATCGGCCGGGCGCACCCGGCCGAGGGACGGGTTGTTGTATGAGCGCCTTGGAATTCGGCCTCGACACCTTCGGCGACGTCACGCGGGGCCCCGACGGGCGGCCGCAGTCGCAGGCGCAGACGATCCGCGACGTCATCGAGGAGGCCGAGCTGGCCGACCGCGTGGGCGTCGACTACATCGGCGTGGGCGAGCACCATCGCGAGGATTTCGCCGTCTCCGCGCCCGAGGTGGTGCTCGCCGCCATCGCGGCGCGCACCACGCGCATCCGCATGGGCTCGGCGGTGACCGTGCTGTCCTCCGACGACCCGGTCCGCGTGTTCGAGCGCTTCTCCACGCTGCACGCGATCTCGAACGGCCGGGCCGAGGTCATGCTCGGCCGCGGGTCGTTCATCGAGTCGTTCCCGCTGTTCGGCTACGACCTCAGCCAGTACGAGGAGCTCTTCAACGAGAAGCTCGAGCTGTTCTCGAAGCTGCTCACCGAGGAGCGCGTCACGTGGCGCGGCAACACGCGGCCGCCGCTGCACGAGCAGCGCGTGTTCCCGCGCATCGAGTCGGGATCGCTCGTCACGTGGATCGGCGTGGGCGGCACGCCCGAGTCCGTGATCCGCGCGGCCCGCTACAACATGCCGATGATGCTCGCGGTCATCGGCGGCGATCCGGCGCGCTTCGTGCCCTATGCGGCCCTCTACCGGAGGGCGCTCGAGGAGCTCGGGCGCCCGCCGCTACCGATCGGCCTGCACTCGCCGGGCTACGTCGCGGACACCGACGAGCAGGCGCGCGAGGAGTTCTTCGAGGACTACAAGCAGATGCACGATCGCATCGGCCGGGAGCGCGGCTGGCGGCGCGAAATGACGCGGGAGGTGTTCGATCACGAGGCCGAGCGCGGCTCACTGTACGTGGGCTCGCCGGAGACGGTGGCGCGGCGCATCGCCGCCGTGGCCAGGATGTTCGGCCTCGCGCGCTTCAACCTGAAGTACAGCGCCGGGCTCATGCCGCACGACAAGCTCATGCGCTGCATCGAGCTGTACGGCACCCGCGTGAAGCCGCTCGTGCTGGAGATGCTCGAGAGCTCGTAGCGGCCTGTGGGAGCGGCTTTCCAGCCGCGATTCGGACGCGAACGGGCGGAGCATCGCGGCTGGAAAGCCGCTCCCACCCGGCGGCCGAGCGTTCTAGCCTTCGCCGGCTTCCTCGAGCGCGGCGCGCATCGCCTCGTGCGGCAGCGTGAAGCCGCGGCGCGCCAGCCGGTCGAGGAAGGGCCGCACGTCGCCGATGAGCTTCGCGCGCTTCGCGGCGAGCAGCACGCCGGCGAGGCCCACCACCTCGAGCCCGAGCGCGGCCGCGCGATCGCGGCCGAGCGCGTCGTCGATGAGCACCTTGGCCGTTCCCGCGTGCTGCGACGCGAGCGCGATGGTGCTCGCCTCCCCGGCATCGAGGCCCGCGATCGTCCAGGTCTCGGGCGGCGTCGGCGCCACGCGAATCCAGCCCGAGCGCATCGCCGCGTCGAGCTCTTGCGCGCCGGGCAGCCCGGCCCCCGCGGTCACCTCGTCCTTGACGAGGCGCGTGATCAGCAGCGTGCCGTACAGCCGGCGCAGCAGATCGAAGGCGCCCGCGGCGGCGAGGCCGATGAGGAGGCTCGCGTCCGCGACGATGAGCGTCTTCTCCATGGCGTCGGGCTCCTCGGCGCTGCGGCTGCCCCGCGCAGCGGCCCGCGGGCCGCGCGAATGCGGGGAGCGGGTGGCTGCGGAAGAGCTAGCATCATACATGGCTCGCACATCGCGGGGCTCGCGCCGGGCCGCTCGTCGTCGCGGAGGGATCGGGTGCCCGCTCGTCCATGCGGGCACACGCTGTTTTTGCGCGGGGGCGGCAAGAGCAGCGAGCCGTGGAAGAATTTCATGAGCGCCTCGGGCGACGGCAGACGGCTGCGCGAGCGGCGGAAGCTTCGGCGCCGCGACCGTTCCGAGGCCGGTCGACCGCGAGTTGTAGGATTGTATGATAATCTGCCGTCGGCTCGCCTCGGGGGATGCGGTGCCTGCGTCCCGAGGGCGCGAGCGTTCCAGCACAGGGGGCGCCGGCCGTCGTACGCCCGGCGGAGAGGAGAGATGCCATGGCTCGTTCGATATATCCGGTCCTGACGGCCGTCGCCGGCGTCGTGCTCGCGAGCTCTGCGAGCGCGCACCACGGCTTCGGCACGTTCGATTTGACGAAGGACGTCGAAATTCGCGGCGTCATCACCAAGGTGGACTTCGTCAACCCGCATTCGTGGTTGTACGTGACGGCCATGGAGGACGGCGCCGAGGTGCAATGGCGCTGCGAGATGCGCGCCGCCACGGTGCTGCGCCGCTCCGGCTGGTCGCCGGAGATGTTCAAGCCGGGCGACCGGGTCACGATCACGGGCTCTCCGGACCGCTTCGACGGGCGGTCGTGCTACCTGAGCACCATCACCTGGGCGGACGGCACGAGCATGAACCGCTACGGGCAGCGCGAGAAGGCCGAGGTGGTGGTCCAGCGCGAGCGTGAGCTGCGTCTGCCGAGCGGCGAGCTCAACATCTCGGGCGACTGGGCGCCCGAGCAGCTCGTGATGACGGACCCGCGAGGGCGCGAAGGCACGCTCGTGCCGCTGAGCGTGGCCGACGATTTCGCGCCCGGCGAGGTGCCGGAAGGTGCCGCACCGATTCCGGGCGCGCGCAACGCGTCGCCGCTGGCGGCGCCCCCTCGCCGCACGCACCCCGTGGAGCTCACGGCCGCGGGGCTGGCGGCGGCCGAACGGATCGATCCCCGCTCCCCCGAGCATAACCCCCGTCTGCGTTGCGAGACCACGAGCATCATCTTCGACTGGACGTTCGACGGTCCGGTCAATCGCATCACCCAGAACGGCGACACGATCGTCCTGCAGTACGGCCAATACGGCTTCACCCGCACGATCCACATGAACGCGGAGCACCCGGATGCCATCGAGCCGAGCCGCGCGGGCCATTCCGTCGGCCGGTGGGAGGACGACGTGCTCGTCGTCGACACGATCGGTTTCCTGCCCGGCATCCTGACCGGCGCGACGCCGCACAGCGATCAGCTGCACGTGGTGGAACGCTTCTCGTACGACCCCGAGCGCATGGCGCTCACCCGCGAGTACGTGGCGGAGGATCCGCTCTACTTCGCGGGACGGCTCACGGGGTCCGATACGGTCTACCCGGCGGACGTGCCTTACTCCCCGGACCCGTGCAACGAGCTCACGTTCGTCAACTACGAGGAGCTCACGGAGTCCGACGGCGGGCAGGAAGCGCCTCCGCCCGCCCCGGCGCCGGCGAAGCCCTGGTGGAAGTTCTGGGATTGAGACGCTCGCGCCCGCCGGGGCGGTTTCGTGGGAAACTAGAGGGCCTCTACACCTGGGGGACCTGATGTCGACTCGAAGCACGGCGGCTCTGGCCGTTGCCGCGTTCATCGCGGCGTCCGCATCGTCGACGGCGCTCGCTCAAGCGCCGCAGTCCGGGTCGCAACGTCGGCTGTCGCCGGAGCTCGAGGCGCTGAACCCGCCGATTCCGCCCGACCTCGTCGTGCCGGAGGACCGGCGCGTTCCGGCCGAGAGGAAGGCGGCCGCGTACGTCGACCCCAACTGGCAGGCGCCGCGGACGTCGTGGGGCCACCCGAGCCTCGAAGGCACGTGGTCCACCGACGACATGCGCGGCATTCCGCTCGAGCGCCCGGTGGAGCTCGGCACGCAGGAGTTCCTGGACGAGGAGCAGTTCCTGCAGCGCGCGAAGCTCCAGCTCGCCGGCCGGGAGCACGCGGCCAACGTGGAGACGTTCCACCGCAACGAGTGGGGCACTCGCACCTTCGGTTTCTCGTCGCTGATCGTCGATCCGCCGCACGGCCGCAGACCCGAGCTCACCGCGCTCGGACGCGAGCGGGCCGCGGCGGCCGCGCGCCAGGGCACGTTCGGACCGGGGCCGTTCAACACGTTCGAGGACTTCTCGCTGTACGACCGCTGCATCGCGCGCGGCTTGAGCGCCGGCATGGGCGCCGTGCTCTACGGCAACGGCATCCTGATCATGCAGAGCCCCGACAGCGTCACCATCACCTACGAGATGATCCACGAAACGCGGGTGATCCCGCTCGACGACCGGCCGCATCTCCCCGACGCCATCACGCAGTACTCGGGCCACTCGCGCGGCCGGTGGGAAGGCGACACGCTCGTGATCGAATCTCGCGGCTTCAAGGACACCACCAGCATCGCCGGCGTGCCGCACAGCACGAGCCTGCGCACGACGGAGCGCCTGCGTCGCGTGGATCCCGACATGATCGAGTACCGCATCACGGTGGACGACCCGGTCACGTTCACGGCGCCGTTCACCGTGCGGGCCATGTGGACCACGCAGCCCGGCTACGAGATCCAGGAGTACTCGTGCCACGAGGGCAACACCGCGGTCGGGGTGGGGCTCTCCGGCGAGCGGGCGTTCGAGCGCGAGGTCGCGGAGGCGCTCGAGAAAGGTCTGCCGCCGCCGCGCCGCGCGACCATGATGGAGATCTACGACGCGCCGCCGGAAGGCACGAAAGTCTTCGACATCAACAAGGGCGAGTGACGCCGCGCGACGCACCGCGGGAGAACGACGGCAGCAGAGGTCGAGATGCCGGAGCACCGCGTTTTCAAGATGAAGTTCTCGCGCGTCTACCCGATGTACGTCCAGAAGGCGGAGCGCAAGAGCCGCACCAAGGACGAGGTCGATCGGATCATCTGCTGGCTCACGGGCTACGATCGGACGGGGCTCGAGCGGCAGATCGAGCGGGAGGTGGATTTCGAGACCTTCTTCGCCGAGGCGCCCGCCTTCAATCCCAACAGCGCGCTGATCAAGGGCGTGGTGTGCGGCGTGCGCGTCGAGGACATCGAAGATCCGCTCATGCGGAAGATTCGCTATCTCGACAAGCTGATCGACGAGCTCGCGAAGGGTAAGGCGATGGAGAAGATCCTGCGCCAGTGAGCCGGCGCATCCCGCCGCGCCCGGCCGTGCCGCTCGCGGCCGCCGCCTCGCGCGCGAGGCGCGCCGAGCGGGCGCCTCAGCCCCCGCGCCGCGACGCGATCCACGCGTCCACGCGGCGCTCGAGCAGCGGCAACGGCAGCGCACCTCCGCCGAGCACGGTGTCGTGGAAGGCACGGATGTCGAACGCGGCGCCGAGCTCGCGCTTCGCCTTCTCCCGCAGCTCCAGGATCTTGAGCATGCCGATCTTGTAGGCCGCGGCCTGCCCCGGCATCACGAGGTAGCGCCGGATCTCGGAGCGGATCTGGCCCTCCGCGGCGGGCGAGTTCTCCATGAAGTACTGCACGGCCTCTTCCTCGGTCCAGCCTTTCGCGTGCAGCCCCGTGTCCACCACGAGCCGCACGGCGCGCCAGATCTCGCCGGTGAGCCGGCCGAAGTCGGAGTAGGGGTCCTCGTACGCGCCCATCTCCTTCGCGAGCAGCTCGGCGTAGAGCCCCCAGCCTTCCGTGTACGCGCCGAGCAGCGTGTGCCTGCGGAACAGCGGCACGCCGGACAGCTCCTGCGCGATGGACACCTGCATGTGGTGGCCCGGCAGCCCCTCGTGGTAGGCGATCACCTCGAGCTGCGGCTTCGGCACGGCGTTCATGTCGATGAGGTGCGCGTAGTAGATGCCGGGGCGTGAGCCGTCGGGCGTGCCCTGCACGTAGTGCTGCGCCGCGCCGGGCTGCTCGCGGAACGGCTCCACGCGGCGGACCACGAGATCGGCCTTCGGCAGCAGGCCGAAGTACTCGGGCAGACGTTCCTCGATGAAGGCGAGCCGGGTACGCGCGGCGTCGAGGTATGCCTCGCGGCCCTCGTCCGTGTTCGGGAAGTAGAACTGCGGATCGGTGCGCACGAAGGTGAAGAACTCCTGGAGGTCGCCCTCGAAGCCGACGCGCTCGCGGATCGCTTCCATCTCGGCCTTGATGCGCTCCACCTCCCGCACCCCGATCTCGTGGATCTCGTCGGCCGTGAGGCTCGTGGTGGTGGCCGCCGCCAGACGCTCCTCGTAGAAGTCCGCGCCGTTCGGCAGCGCGTGCACGCCCGCGGCCGCCTCGGGCGCGTTGACCATGTCGCGCTCGATCCACTCGATGAGGGCGTCGTAGGCGGGCTTCAGGTTGACGATCAGGGCGGAGCGCGCGGTCGCGCGCAGCGTGTCCGCCTCCGCGGCGTCGATCTTGCCGGCCCCGAGCAGCGCGTCGATCTCGCGCTGCGCGTCGGCCCACAGCGGCGAGTCGCCCGCCCCGCCGAACGGTGCGCCCGTCACCACCGCGCGGGCCTGCTCGAGCACGGCTTCGTAGGCGAAGCGGGGCGGGCGCACGCCTTCGCCCGCGGCGAGCTGGGCGCGCTCGAGATACTGCACGAGCGCGCGTCCCGCCTCGCCGATGCGCGCCACGTAATCGCGCATGTCGTCGGGCTCGTCCACGCGATGGAAGTTGATGAGGAACTGCGGCAGCTGCGTGTGCGGCCCGTTCATCTGCGTGAAGACGTAGTGGTGGCGGCGGAACGGCCGCGCGGCCCTCGCCCGCTCGAACGCGTAGACCCACAGGTCGTAAGAGGTCCGGCCCTCGGGCGTGAGCCGGTCGTAATCGAACGTCTCGCGCAGCTCGAGCACGGTCTCGAGCCGCCATTCGAACTGCGCGTCCTGCGCCTGCTCCGAGACGTCGTCGATGCGGTCGTAGTCGGTCTTGCGCCCCAGCATCGTCTGCTGCATCGGCGAGAACGCGAGCTGCTCCTCGAAGCGCGCGTCGAGCCATTCGTTCAAGCGCTGCGTCTCGCGCTCGCGCTGCTCCGGCGTGGCCGCGGTGCCGGGCCCCGGCGATGCGGCGGGCGCGGCCGGCCGCTCGCCGGCCGACGGGGGCGTGGCCGGCGAATCGCCGCCGTTGTCGCAGGCGGCGATCAGGGCGAAGAAAGTGAGCAATGCTAACAGTCGGCGCATGATCTCCCCCGCGCGCTCGTTCTGAGGTCGATCATGCGTGCCCAATGCCGGATAGGCAAGGCGCGCCGGGAGGCCGCGCTCCGCTACAATTGCCTGACTCGGGCGCACCCTTTTGTGGTCGAACGAGTCGCGGCTGGAAAGCCGCTCCCACCGGCTTCGTTCCTCGGCCACGTGTGGTCGCCAGGTGGGAGCGGCTTTCCAGCCGCGACCCTTCTTTTCGCTTCCCTCCGGCAGCCGTGACGACAGCCTCCTATCAGCTCCTCGCCGACCTCGTGCTGCTGCTGCACTTCGCCGTGGTGATCTTCATCGTCGGCGCGCTGCCCCTGATCGTCGCGGGCAACCGGGCGGGGTGGTCGTGGGTGAATGACGGGTGGTTCCGCGCCATCCACCTCGCCGCCATCGCGGTGGTGGCCGCGTCGTCGTGGGTCGGCATCGAGTGTCCGCTCACCACGCTCGAGCGCTGGCTGCGGCGGCAGGCGGGCTCGCCCTCTTACGGCGAGGGGGGCTTCATCCAGCACTGGGTGACGCGGCTGCTGTTCTACGAAGGCCCGTGGTGGGCGTTCGCCGTCGCCTACACGCTGTTCGCGCTGCTGGTGGTGGCCGTGTGGATCCGGTATCCGCCGCGCATCCGCGTCACGCCACGTCGAACGAAGGATCGCGCCTAGGAAGGCGCCTCGAACCCTGGTCCTCGCCAGGCGCCGCGCGCCCGCCGATGCACGCGAGCAGGCGAAGGGTGGCCGCGCGGTACGCGCTGCGCCCGTCCCCCGGAACGTGACGGCCGCCATGGGCCGGGGCCCGCCCGTAGGTAAGATGGCTCGAGGACCAGCCCGGTCGGCGCTTGCCACGGCGGGTAGCACATGGCCAAGGACGATGCCTTTCCGATCGACGTCGCGGTCGTCGCGGTGCCGGAAACGGCGGGCGCGGCGCTCTACGGCATGGTGGACGTGCTCTGCGCCACCGGCCGGAGCTGGCAGAGCCTGGTGAACGATGCGCCGTTGCCGGCGCGCTTCCGCGTGCGCATCGTGGCGGTGCAGCCCGAGCCGTTCACGTGCGCGCCGGGCGTGCCGGTGACGCCGGACGCGTCCGTGGACGAGGATCCCGCGGCGTGCATCGTGATCGTGCCGGAGCTCAGGCTCGGCCCCGACACGCCGCTGCACGGCCGCTATCCCACCGTCACCGACTGGCTCAGGCGCCGCTACGAGGCCGGCGCCTTCATCTACTCCGCCTGCTCGGGCAGCGTGATGCTGGCGGAGGCCGGGCTCCTCGACGGCCGCCCGGCCACGTCGCACTGGGGCTATCAGGATCTCTTCGCGCGGTTCTACCCGGAGGTGCGCTTCGATCCGCAGCCGAACCTCGTGCTCGCGGATCCGCAACGGATCGTCACGGCCGCGGGCGCCACCGCGTGGCACGACCTCGCGATGCACATCATCTCGCGCCACGTGGGCCGCGACGAGGCGCTGCGCGTCGCCAAGGTCTATCTGCTCAAATGGCACGGCGAGGGACAGCTGCCGTACGCGGCGCTCGTGCGCAACCTGCCGCACGCGGATCACATCGTGCAGAAGTGCGAGGGGTGGCTCTCGCGGCACTTCCGCGAGGACAACGTCGTCGCGCGGATGGCGGCCGTGGCGAAGATCCCGGAGCGCACGCTGAAGCGGCGCTTCAAGGCCGCCACCGGCTGCACGCCGATCGAGTACGTGCAGAACCTGCGCGTGGAGGAGGCTAAGCGGCTGCTCGAGACGGGGGACCTCGCGGTGGATCAGATCAGCTTCGCGGTGGGGTACGAGGACGCGTCGTTCTTCCGCCGCGTGTTCCGCCGCTGCACCGGTCTCGCGCCGAGCGAGTATCGGCGCATGTTCCGTCCCCTCGCGCAGGCGTGAAGGTCGGGCGGCGCAAGTGGCTTCGCTGGTGGGTGGAGCTCGCAGCCGTCCTCGTGCTGCTCGTGCCGCCGCTCGTGCTGCTCGGCGCGGGCGTCGCCTGGCTCTGGGAGCGCGGCTGGCTGCTCTGGTGGCTCCTCGCCGCGAGCGGCCTGACCGGCCTCGCCTGGGGCGTGCTGCGGTGGCGGCACCGTCCTCGGCCGCCCCGCACGGGCACCGAGCCGCCGGCCATCACGCCGGCCGATCCCACCTGGGCGCCGCAGGAGCTCGCCGCGTGGGACGCGGTGCGCAGGCTCAGCGGCGAAGCGGACGCGGCCATGCTCGAGGATCATCGCGCGATGCTCGAAGCCGCGCGCCGCACGATAAGTGCGGTGGCGCGCCACTATCACCCCGAGCCGCCGGAGCCCGCGCTCGAGTTCACGTTGCCGGAGCTCCTGCTCCTCACCGAGCGCGTGAGCGCGCGGCTCAGGCTCGTGCTGCTCGAGCAGGTGCCGCTGTCGCACAGGCTCAAGGCGCGCTCGCTGATCCGCGCCTGGGGCTTCCGGCCGTTGCTCGCGGCGGGCGTCGAGCGCGGCCTGCGCATCTATTCGTTCTTCCGGATGGCCCGGGCCGCGAGCCCGCTGCACGCGCTGGTGGCCGAGGTGCGCGACCACATGGTCGGCGATCTCTTCACCACGGTGCAGACGAACGTGCGGCGGCGGATCGCGCGGCTCTGGATCGAGGAGGTGGGCCGCGCCGCCATCGAGCTCTACTCGGGGCGGCTCCGCGTGGACGCGTTGCAGCTCGCCCGCGCGGCGGCCGCCGAGGGGCTCGGCGGCGCGGCCGTGGCGGCGCCGGGCTCGCTGCGTCTGCTCACGTCCGGCCGGCCGGGCGCGGGCAAGTCCACGCTGGTGCGGGCCATGCTCGACGAGCTCAGCGGCACGGTGGACGTCGCGCCGTTCACGGCCGCGTTCTCGGGCTACGAGCTGCGCCAGGAAGGGCTGCCGGCCGCCTATCTGATCGACTCGCCCGGCGTCGACGGCGACGACGGCATCGCGGAGTTCGTGAAGCGCGCGTTCGTCTGCGACCTGATCATCTGGGTGACGGCCGCGCAGCGCACCGACCGCGCGCTCGATCGCGCGGCCCTAGACGCGCTGCGCGCGCGCTTCGCCGCGAATCCGCACCGCAAGATGCCGCCGCTGCTCGTGGTGGCGACGCACCTCGACCTGCTGCTCGCGCCCGGCGAGTGGGCGCCGCCGTACGACGTGGACGCGCCCTCGACGCCCGCCGAGCGCGCGCTGCGCGCGGCGCTCGACGGCCTCGCCGCCGACCTCGACGTGGCGCCCGCGGCCGTCGTGCCGATGCGCCTGGACGTGGCGCCGCCGTACAACCTGGATCTGCTGTGGCTCATGATCGAGGCCGCGGTGGGCGAGGCGCAGCGCGCGCGCTGGGTCCGCGTGCTGCGCACGGCGAAGGGCGAGCGCGGCCTGCGCGCGTCGCTCAGGCGCGTGGCCGGCGCGGGACGGCTCGTGCGGAGGCTGCTGCGGCGTTGACGCTCGCGCGGCGCGGGCTCGCGGCGCTGCGCGGACTGGTGACACTGCGCGGGCTGGTCACGCGGCGCGCGCCGCTTCAGTCCCGCTTGCGCTCCTGCCCGCCGCCCGGCGCGACGCGCCCCGCCTTGCGCTGCGCGTCTTCCCGTCGCCTGCGGTCCTCGCGCGCGAGGTCGGCGTAGCGGCGGTCGCGCTCCCGCTCCGACTGCTCGCCTCGCGCCGGGTGCCAGCCCGCGGGTGCCGCGCCGCCGTCCTCGATGCGGCTCGCGTCCGCCACGCCCGCCACGCTCAGAAACATCAGCACGAAATGCGTGATCTTGAACAGCCGGTTCATCGCAGCGCTTTCCCTGTCCGTTACGGAACGAACATAGCGCCGCTCAACTGAACGTCGCCTGAAGGCGAGGGGGCTTTGCGTGTCTGCGTTCGGCGACGGTGGCGCCGCGCTAGCGCGCCGCTTCGGCGGCGCGCGCCTTGCGCTTCGCCTCGAGCAGCCAGTGCGGGCAACGCCGGCGATCGTCGTAGAGCCGCTCGCAGTCGTCGCAGCGCACGCACTCGGTCATGAGGATCCTGCGCTCGCGAATGGCGCCCCACTCGCACGTCTTCTCGCAGAGCGCGCAGCGGCTGCATTCCGACCAGCGCTTGATCCGGAACACGCTGAGCGTCGAGAGCAGCCCCAGCGCGGCGCCGAGCGGACAGAGGAAGCGACAGTAGAGGTTGCGCACGAACACGGTGGCGACGAGCAGCACGCCGAGGCCGATCCAGAGCACCGTGGTCCCTTCGAACGAGAACAGCCAGAACGGCTCGATGTAGCGGTAGAACGCGATCTCGCGCGTGGCGAGGAAATAGGCCACCGCGCCGAGCAGGATGGCGTACTTGATATAGCTCGCCCGCCGCTCGAGCGCCCGCGGCACTTCCACGCGGAAACGCGCGGGCACCACCGCGTCGATGAGCTGCGTGAGCGCGCCGAACGCGCAGATCCGCCCGCAGTAGAGCCTGCCCCAGAGAATCGTCGTGACCACCGTGAAGACCGCGAACGCGTACCACGCCATGTTGTACGAGAAGATCGGCAGGTTGCCGGTGATCGCGCCGAACACGTTCACGATGGAGATGAGCTGGCTCTTGTACACGCCGAGATAGAGCACGGTGACCACGAGCGTGACGTACTTGAGCGGCACGCTCTTCTTGAAGAAGCTCACCATCGCCAGCGTGGCGAAGGCGGCGAAGAGCCCGACGTCGAGCGCCTGATCGCGGGCGAGCTCGAGCAGCGTGGGCTCGGGCTCGTCGATGTCCTCGAAGTTCCAGCCGCCGTCGTCCTCGGGGTCCGTGGACTGCGCGTAGAGGGTGCCGGCGACGAAGGCGAGCAGCCAGGAGGCGGAGCGGCCGGCGGCTGCGAGCACGGAGCGGACGGCCGCGCCACGCCCGCGCGGCAGGGCCGCCGCTGCCTCGGGAGCCCGGCCGCTCACGGCGGAGGCCGGCGCCGCCGGGCGACGCTCCCACCTCGGCCACGGCAGGGGCTGCTCGTTCACCGCTGCTCGGGCGGGACCAGATAGGCGCGGGCGATGCGGCGGGAGCTGTTGCGTACCGCGCGGCTCGCGCTCTCGACGGTGATGGTGGCGCGCGAGATCGCGTCGATGTCCTCGCCCACCTTGAAGCGGTCACGGACGCTCTTGCCGGCGAACTGCTCCGCGAACTCGGGCAGGTCCACGGAGAAGTAGCCGTACGGCTCGCGATGCTCCGTGACGATGATGCCCTTCAGCACGCCGTTCGTGTCCATGCCGACGAGCATCTTGATGGGGCCGTCGTAGCCCCGCTCGAGCGGCTCGAGCTCCGTGGTCCAATACGCGTAGCCGATGACCTCGGGCGGCTGGCCCGACGCGGACGGCGCGAGCGCCTTGTAGTGCGGCGGATTGCCGCTCTTCGTCGAGAAGCTCGCCGCCTCGGGAAACAGGCGCTGCAGCTGCTCGAGGAGCGCCTGGTCTTCGACCATCTGGCTCTCGGCGGCGGGAAGTGCAAGCAGGGCGGTGGCGATGAGGAAGGGCGCGACTCGCAAGCAGGGAATCTCCTCGAATGCCTCGATTATCCGTGGGGCTGCGCGAGCCGGTCAATTTGGGTGCGGCGTGGCAAAACGCGCGGCCGCGTGCTAGAAAGGCCCCCGTGACGCAGCGGGCGTTGACAATCGCGTTTTCGGGCGCCGCCGCCCTCGCGCTGGTGGCGCTGTCCACCGCCGCGTCGGCCCAGGGCTCCCGCGCGCTGCAGCAGCGCCTCGCCGGGGCCACACGGGTGGAGTGCAAGTTCTCCACGCTCGTCACCGGCGACTGGCAGGGCGGATCGTCCACCGCTTCCGTGGCGCCGGCCTCGCTCGAGGCCACGTTCTTCGACATCAACATCGACGAAGGCACGGCCGAGGCGGGGAGCGACTTCGGCAACAGCTTCATCTCCGTGCGCTACGCCGAGGGTTATCTGCATTTCGTGCAGATGGGCTACGCCGGGCCGCTGCGCATCACCACCGTGCTCGCGCAGGAGTCCACGGGCGGCCGTCTCAAGGCCGTGCACACGCGCCACGAGTACATGCCCACCGCGCTGCCCGGGTTCACCTCGCGCCCCGAGATGTACGTCGGCGACTGCGCCGTGAAGTGACGCGCGGGCCCCCGCGGCCCGGCGCGTCTGCCGCACCCCGGTGCTATCCTGAGCCCGCGCCGTCTCCGAGGAGCTGATCGCCATGCTCGCGCGTCCCACGATCCTCGCCTACGCCTTCGCCCTCGCCGCCTGCGGCGGTGCCGGCGAGGCGCCCTTCGCCCAGAGCGCGCCGTTCACGATCACGGAGGTGGCGGACTTCAACGAGCCGTGGGCCATGGAGTTCCTGCCGGACGGGCGGGTGCTCGTGAGCGAGAAGCGCGGCGCGTTGAAGCTCCTCGCCATGGATGGAACCGTCGGCGATATCCGCGGCGTGCCGGAGGTCGAGTACGGCGGCCAAGGCGGCTTCGGCGACGTGGTGCTGCATCCGGGGTTCTCGGAGAACGGCCTCGTGTACCTGAGCTACGCCGAGTCCGGCGAGCGCGGGACGGCCGGCGCGGCCGTGGCGCGTGCGCGGCTCGTGCTCGAGGGCTCGGGCGGCGAGCTGCGCGACCTCGAGGTGATCTGGCGCCAGGTGCCGAAAGTGGACGGCCGCGGCCATTACGGCCACCGGATCGCGTTCGGCCCCGATGGCTATCTCTACGTGAGCTCGGGCGAGCGGCAGAAGTTCGACCCCGCGCAGGATATGGGCTCGAACCTGGGCAAGATCGTGCGCCTCAACGACGACGGCAGCGTCCCCGCCGACAATCCGTTCGCGGAGCGTGGCGGCGTGGCCGCGCAGGTGTGGTCGCTCGGCCACCGCAACCCGCTCGGCCTCGCGTTCGACGGCCAGGGACGGCTCTGGAACGTCGAGATGGGCCCGCGGGGCGGCGACGAGTTGAACCTCGTGGTACGCGGCGCCAACTACGGCTACCCGATCGTTTCGAACGGCGACCATTACGATGGGCGCAACATTCCGGATCATCCCACGCGCCCGGAGTTTGCGGCGCCCGCCGTGTTCTGGAACCCCGTGATCTCGCCGTCGAGCCTCATGTTCTACGACGGCGACCACTTCCCGCAGTGGCGGGGCAACGCGTTCATCGGCGGGCTGTCGTCGCAGTCGCTCGTGCGCGTTGCGATCAGCGGCGACTCGGCCCGGGAGGCGGAGCGCTTCCGCATGGGCGCCCGCATCCGCGCGGTGGAGCAGGGCCCGGACGGGGCCATCTGGGTGCTCGAGGACGAGCGCAGCGGCAGCCGCGGCCGCCTGCTGCGGCTGTCCGCCCCCGGCCGCTGAACGATCGTGCCGGATCGCGCCTGGAAAGGCGCTCCCACCCGGCGACCGCGCGTCTCCGCGATGTGGGAGCGGCAGCCGCGGCCGCCTGCTGCGGCTGTCCGCCCCCGGCCGCTGAACGATCGTGCCGGATCGCGCCTGTGAAAGGCGCTCCCCACCCGGCGACCGCGCGTCTCCGCGATGTGGGAGCGGCTTTCCAGCCGCGATCTTCGGCTCGCCGCCCGGCGCCCAGGTCAAGAATCGCGGCCACCGGGTCAAGCCTCCGCGCCGCGCCGCGCCTACGCTGCTCACCATAGGCGCGGCTCGCGCCGCGATTCCGTCCTTTCACCCACGAGCACGGAGAACGAACATGGACGCCATTCGCACTCTCGCGGTCTCGGGCGTGTTTCTCTTGTGCGTGGCACCCGTGTCGGCTCAGCACGGGCAGCATCCCGCGCTGCCGCCCACGGCGACCGAGCTCTATCCCGACCTCGGCGACCACCACTTCCCCATCACCACGTCGAATCCCGAGGCGCAAGTTTATTTCGACCAGGGCATCGCGCTGCTCTACGGCTTCAACCACGACGAGGCCGCGCGGTACTTCCGCCGCGCGGCGGAGCTCGACCCGGAGGCGGCGATGCCGTACTGGGGCCTCGCGCTCGCCATCGGCCCGAACTACAACGACACGGCCGTCGACGAGGCGCGGGCGCAGGCCACGTACGACGCGATGCGCAACGCGCAGCGACGGGCGGCGAAAGCGACCCCGCGCGAGCAGGCGTACATCGCGGCGCTCGAGAAGCGTTATCCGTCGCCCGATCCCGAGTCGGATTGGCTCCAGCAGCACCTGAGCTACAGCGACGCCATGCGCGAGATGGTGCGCCAATTCCCCGACGACCTCGACGCCGCCACGATGTTCGCCGAGAGCCTCATGATGCTGAGGCCGTGGCAGCTCTGGACGCTCGACGGCGAGCCCGCTCCCGGCACGCTCGAGCTCGTGGCCGTGCTCGAGTCGGTGCTCAAGCGCAATCCCGACCATCCGGGCGCCAATCACTTCTACATTCACGCCGTGGAGGCGTCGCCGAGCCTCGAGCGGGCCATCCCGAGCGCGATGCGGCTCATGACGCTCGTGCCGGGCGCGGGCCACCTCGTGCACATGCCAGGCCATATCTTTCTGCAGACCGGCGATTACGACCTCGCCGCCGACACCAACGTGCGCGCGGTGAAGGCGGACCGTGAGTTCGTCGAGCGCACCGGGGCCACCGGCGTCTATCCGCTCATGTACTCCACGCACAACGTGCACTTCGTGGCGTACGCGCGCGCGCAGCAGGGGCGCTACGAGGAGGCGAAGGCCGCGGCCGAGGAGATGGTCGCGATGGTGGGCGACGCGGATCTCGAGATGCAGATGCTCGAAGGCTTCCGCCTCTATCCGCTCATGGTGGACCTGCGCTTCAACCGCTGGGACGACGTTCTGGAAGCGCCCGAACCGCGCGCCGAGCGGGCGATGAGCCGGGCGTTCTGGCGCTACGCCCGCGCGCTCGCGCTGGCGGGGCAGGGCAAGGTGCGAGCGGCGGTGGCCGAGCAGGAACGCTTCGAGCGCGAGCGGCAGGCGGTCTCCGAGGAGTCTCGGTACCTGATCAACAACAAGGCCGTGGATATCCTGGCGCTCGCGGCGGCGACGCTCGATGCGCGCATCGCGGCCGCGCGCGGAGACACGGACGCGGCCGTCGTGGCGTGGCAGCGGGCGGCGCAGCTCGAGAAGGACATCCAGTACGACGAGCCGCCGGCGTGGTTCTACCCGGTGCGGCAATCGCTCGGCGCCGCGCTGCTCGCGAACGGCCGGCCGCAGGAGGCGGAAGCCGTGTTCCGCGAGACGCTCGCGAAGTATCCGCGCGACGGGCGGCTGCTGTTTGGCCTGAAGGAGAGCCTGCGTGCGCAACAGCGCGACGCGGAGGCGGACCTCGTGGAGGCGCAGTTCGCGAAAGCCTGGTCGGACGCGACCGTCGACCTGACTCTCGACGACCTCTAGCGCAGCCGGAGCGCGGCCGCAGGCACGGCACGCGGCCGCGCTCCTCGCTCATCGCGACGACGCGTCTCGCAAATTCTCGCGACGACGCCTCGCAAAATCTCGCGAGGACGTGTCGGGTCCGGCCCTGCGCGAACGTAAGAGTCACGATCTTCAGAACCGCACGCCCGTGACCACGTAGCGCAGCGGGCCGTTCGGCACGATCGCGTCGAAAGGCCAGCACGTGACGAGCGCGACCATCGACTCCTCGGCGTCGAGCCGCAGCATCGTCTGCGTCGCGTCCACGATGTCGACGGCCGCCACCTCGTAGGCGTACACGGCGCCGTCCGGTCGCTCGATGCGGAAGCGGTCGCCCACGCGCAGCCCTTCGAGCGCGCGGAAGTGCGTGTCGCGGTGGCCCGCGATCACGCTCACGCCCGCCGTGCCCGGCAGCGCCGTGCCGTCCATGAGGGCGGGGCCGAACGCGAGGTTGCGCCCGGAAGCGCCCGCGAGCACGGTGAGCGGACCGTCGGCCGTCGGCAGCTCGAGGCGCGCGACCGGCCACGTGTCCGCCCACGGCCACGGCTTCACCGGGCGGCGATCGTCCTGCGTCGCCGCCCACGCCCGGTTCAGCAGCCACTGCGCTACCTCGGCCTTCACGGGGATCCAGAGGCTGCCGAGCAGCAGGGCGGCACCGGCCAGGAGCAGGGAGGCAGCGACGAGCGGGCGCATGCGCCCCGTGCCCCCGGCCGGCGCCGAAGCTCGCGCCTCGCGAGCGGCCGCCGCCATCGAGCGGCCCGTCATCGTCCGTACCTCGCGCAACGCAGCACGAGCAGCGCGGCCGCGAGAAACAGCAACGACAGCAGGCGGAAGAGCGCCGCCGGCGTGCCGGTCTGCGGCAGCGACGCGTAGGCGCTCCCGGCCGGCACCATGTTCGCGATGCGGCGGCGGGCGAGCGGGCTCCCGGCCGCCGCCGCGGGCGTGCGGTCCACCGCGACGAGGCTCGTGTACGGCGTCACGAGGCGGTGCTCGAGCGCCACGTCCACGACCATCTTGCGGATGAGCTGCTCGTCCACGCCGTCCACGCGGCTGTCCAGCAGGTGCTCGATCTTGCGCCGCGCCCACAGCGCCGCGACGCCGGGCGCCGCGCCGGGCGCGAGGCTCACGGCCTGCGACCAAGGCGCGTCCCCGACGCGGCCCCACACGCGCACGTCGATCGTGCCCGCGCGCGCCGGGAAGCTGCCCACGACGATCACGGGCTCGCCGGCATAGAGATCCGGCACCTGGTGCGGATAGAGCTCCAGCGCGTCCGGCCAGTCCACGACGACGTCGGTGAGCGCCACGCGCTCGAGCTTGTCGAACAGTGCCTGCATGGCGCCCGCGACGGCGCTCGTATCGCCGATGTGGGTGTACGTGCCGCGGCCGAACTGCGCGGCCTTGCGCATGAAATAGCTGTTCGGCGCCGCGCCGATGCCGACCGTGAAGAGCCGCGCGTCGCCCAGGTGCTGCCTGATGGTGGCGAAGAGCTCCTGCTCGTTCGCGACGCCGCCGTCGGTGAGGAAGATCACCTGCCGCAGGTAGCCGCGCCACGCGGGCTGCGACAGCGCCGCGCGGATCGCGGGCTTCATCTCGGTGCCGCCGTTCGCGCGCAAGCCTTTCACGTACTCGAGCGCCTCGGCGTAAGTCGCGGCGTCGAAGGGCACCGGCGTGCGGTACAGGCTCGCGGTGGTCGAGTCGAACCGGAACACGTTGAAGCGGTCGGCGCTCGTGAGGCGGCCGAGCGCGTCCGCGAGCGCGGCCTTGGCCTGCTCGATCGCCTGCCCGGCCATCGAGCCCGAGGTGTCGATCACGCAGATGAGCTCGCGGGGCTGCGCGACGAACGCGCGGCCGTCGGCGGGCGGCAGGATCATCAACAAGGCGTACGTGGTGTCCCCCACGGTCTCGGTGAGCGCGCCCACGGCCGGGGCCGCGCCCACGGCGGGGCGCCAGTGGAGCACGAAGTCGCGATCCATCGGGACGCGCGGCGGCGCCGTCTGGACGACGTACTTCGTGCCATCCTGCGTCAACCGCACCTCGTGATGCCGGCTGCCCACGTCGGCGAGCGCGAGGCCCGCGTCGAGCACGACCTCGATGGCGGCCTCGTTGATCGGGGGCGCGGCCTCGCCGAGGGCCGGATCGCCCGGCGGCGCGGTGGAAGCGGCCTCCGCGCGTTCCCCGTACCGCGGCGTGAACGTCATCGGGAAGCGCAGGCTGAGCTCGCCCGCGTCGTAACGCACCGTCTGCAGATACTCGATCGTGACGTCCACCGATTCGCCGGGGCCGATATTGGCCACGGCCGTGGTGAACAGGTTCGGCGTCGATTGGCTCACGAGGCTCGCGCGCCGCCCCGCGTCGCGCGCCTCCGCATAGAGCCGCTCGGCCTGCTCGCGCTCGCGGATCTCGCCTTCGACGAGCCGGTTGCCGATGCGCAGGATGAGCCGGTCCACGGCTGCGTCGTCCGGCAACGGAAAGGCGTAGAGCGCCTCCAGCCGCTCGCTGCCGGGGTTGTGGAAGCGTTGCGCCACGGCCACGCGCGCCACGATGCCCGATACCGAGATCCGCACGTCCGTGGCGAGCGGCGCGGCCGGATCGAAGCCCGCCTCGGACCGGAAGAACAGCGTCCCCGCCCCGAGCTCCGCCGGAATTTCCGCCGCCCGCGCGAGCTGCGCCGTCAGCGTCGCGAAGAGCAGCCAGCCGATCGCGGCGAGCCACAGCGCAGCCGCGCACTGCTCGAGCGCCCGCAGGATCGGGGGCGTCGGCCTACCGTTCCCCATTCCGGTGTCTCCCTTGGAAGTCGCGCGGTAGCATTTCGGCATGCCCCGCTGGCGCGCCGCGGCCGAATCGTGGCGGGCCGCCGCGACATCGTGGCGAATCGTGGCAGCGGCACTGTCCCGGCCTGCCGCGGTCCAAACTCGAACGGCGCGGCGCCGGGCCGGCCGACGAAGGAGAACCCGCAGGATGCGAAGCCTCGCCTCGCTGTTAGCCGTGTGCCTGGCCGCCGCGGCCCACGCCGCCCCCGACAGCTCCCCCGCGGAAGCGCTGGCCGACTACGTGGCCGCGCCCGACGCCTCCTACGAGTGGCACTTCAGGCAGCGCTACGAGCACGCCGGCGCGACCATCGTGGAGCTGCGCCTGCACTCGCAGACGTGGCGCGGCACGCTGTGGAAGCACCAGCTGTTCCTGGTCAAGCCGAACAACCTGGACGCGGACGCGCGCCACGCGGTCATGGTCATCGGCGGCGGCCGGTGGCGGCCCGAGTACGACGCGGCGCCGCGCGCCGAGCTGCCCGACCGCGCCGCGCTGTTCGTGGCGATCGCCAACCGGCTACGCAGCGTCGTGGCCGTGATCGCGCAAGTGCCGTATCAGCCGCTCTTCGATCTCACCGAGGACGAGCTCATCGCGCACACCTTCGAGCAGTACATCGCCACCGGCGACGCGGAGTGGCCGCTGCTGCTGCCGATGGTGAAGAGCGTGACGCGGGCAATGGACGCCACGCAGGCATTTGCCGCGCAGGAGTGGGATGCCGCCATCGATGCCTTCACCGTGATCGGGGGCTCGAAGCGGGGGTGGACCACATGGCTCACGGGCGCGGTCGAGCCGCGTGCCAAGGCGCTCATGCCGCTCGTCATCGACGTGCTCAACTTCACCGAGCACATGCCGTACCAGACGGCGGTGTGGGGCGCGCCGTCGCCGGAGATCGCGCCGTACACGCGCCGCGGGCTGCCCGCGCTTTTGGGCTCGACGCAGGGCGAGGCGCTGCGCGAGATCGTGGACCCTTACAGCTACCGCGATCGCTACGAGCAGCCCAAGGTGATCGTGGTGGCCACCAACGACGCCTACTTCCCGCTCGACGCGATGAACCTGTACTGGGACGAGCTGCCGGAGCCGAAGTACGCGCTGTATCTGCCGAATGAGGAGCACGGCATCGACGACTACGCGCGGGTGATCGCCACGCTCGGGGCGCTGCATCGGCACTCGCAGGGGCGCGAGGCCCTGCCCGGGCTCGAATGGGAGTTCGAGGAGCGGGACGGCGCGCTGCGCCTGTGCCTGCGCGGCGAGCCCGCGCCAGCGACCGTGGTGGCGTGGACGGCGGATTCGGCCGACGCGGGCTTCAGAGACGCCGAGTTTCGCCGCGCGCCCATGGCGCGCGAGGGCGACGCCTGGGTGCATGACCTCGCGTGGCCCACGAGCGGCTATCGCGCCGTGTTCGCGGAAGCGCTGTTCGGCGAGGGCGAGCGGTTCTTCACGCTGTCGACCAACGTGCGCATCGCGGATTCGCACGGACGCGCCCCTTCGCCTGCCACGGCGATCGAGGGTGCTGCCGGCGTTTGTCCCTGACGGGCGGGAGGAACGAAGAGTCGCGCCTGGAAAGGCGCTCCCACAAGAGATCGCGCCTGGAAAGGCGCTCCCACAGGAGTCGCGCTCCCACAGGAGTCGCGCCTGGAAAGGCGCTCCCACAGGAGTCGCGCTCCCACACCGGGTGGGAGCGGCTTTCCAGCCGCGATCGCGAGCTAGATCATCGCGAGGCCGCGCCGGCGCTTCGCGGGGAACGCGGCGTCGATGCGCTCGAGCTCCTCGGGCTCGAGCTCCACGTCGCCGACCGCGGCGTTCTGCAGCACGTGCGTCGTGTCGGCGGCTTTCGGGATGGCGAACCCGCCGCTGCGTTGCAGGAGGAACGCGAGCGCCACCTGGTGCGGTGTCAGGCCGCGCCGCTCGCCGATCTCGGCGAGCACCTTCCCGCCGGCCGTGCGCGGCGACGGGAAGTCGCCGCTGCCCAAGGGGCTGTAGGCGACCAGGGCCACGTTGTGCTGGCGGCACCACGGCAGAACGGCGAACTCGATCGAGCGCTCGTTCAGGTGGTAGAGCACCTGGTTGCAGGCGATGCGGCCTTCGCCCGCGATGCTCACGGCCTCCTCGAGGTCGTCCACGTCGAAGTTGCTCACGCCGTAGGCGCGGATCTTGCCCGCGGCCTCGAGCTCCTCGAACGCCCGCAGCGTCTCCGCGAGCGGCACCCCGCCCCGCCAGTGCAGCAGGTACACGTCGAGGTAATCCGTGCCGAGCCGCCGCAGCGACCGCTCGCAGGCGGCGAGCGTGTCGCGATACGAGGCGTTCGACGGCAGGACCTTGGAGACGATGAATAGCTCCTCGCGCCGCCGCCCCGCTATGGCGCGCCCCACGAGCCGCTCGACCCTGCCGCTGCCGTACAGCTCGGCGGTGTCGATGTGCGTCATGCCCGCGTCGATGCCGGCCGCGAGCGCGGCGAGCACTTCCCGTTCGCCGTCGCGCTCCATGTTCCAGGTGCCCTGCCCGAGCACCGGCACCGCGACGCCCGTGGGTCCGAAGGGAAGCGTTCTCATGAGTCCTGTCCTCGCTGGCGCATCAACCCGGCATCGTCCGAAGGTGCCGCGTCCCATGACGGCCCGCAAGCTGCAATTATCGCGCCCAACATCAGCGGGGGCGGGAGGGCGACTGGCCGGCTCCACCGGCGTCCGCGGCCCGGCTCGTTCGGTTGCCGGAGATTACGCGGAGCAGCACCCCGGGCTCGACGGGCTTCGTGAGGTGCTCGTCGAATCCGGCCTCGCTCGAGCGCCGCTTGTCCTCTTCCTGTCCCCAGCCGGTCAACGCCACCAGCAACACGTCCTTGCCATGCGGGAGCGCGCGGATGCGGCGCGCCACCTCGTTGCCGTCCATGCCGGGCATGCCGATGTCGAGCAGCGCCACGTCGAGCGTCAGCGAGCGCGCCACCTCGAGCGCCTGGAGCCCGTCGCGCGCCAGGTGCACGTGATGGCCGGCGAGCTGGAGCATGTGCGCGAGCGTGGTCAGCGCGTCCTCGTTGTCGTCCGCCAGGAGGACCGAGAGGGGACGGACGGGCGCGCCGGTCGTCGCGGCCGGCTCGTGCTTCTCGTCCGCGGGCAGGGCGGGCTCGAGCGCCGGCAGGCGCACGATGAACTCGCTGCCCCGGCCGATGCCTTCGGAGCGCGCCTCGAGTGTGCCGCCGTGCAGGAGCACGAGCTCGTGGGCGATGGAGAGGCCGATGCCGAGCCCGGCGCTGCGGCGGTCGTCGGGCTCGAGCTGCGAGAACATCTCGAACACGTTGCCGAGCGCGTCGCGCGGAATGCCGACGCCGGTGTCGCGGACGCTGACCACGGCCCGCGCGCCTCGCCGCTCGAGCTTCAGCCACACCTTGCCGCCCGGCTCGCTGAACTTCACCGCGTTGGACAGCAGGTTCGCGAAGACCTGCGTGAGCCGGTCGGGGTCGCCCAGCACCTCGATCGGCTCGTCGGCGATGGCGGCCGAGAAGTCGAGGCGCTTCGCGTCGATCTGCGGCCAACTCGACTCGAGCGCCGCGGCGATCACGTCGTCGAGCAGCACGCGCGTCTTTCGCAAGGCCACCTTGCGGCGGGTGATGCGGCTCACGTCGAGCAGGTCGTCCACGAGCCGCACGAGATGGCTCATCTGCCGCTCCATCATGGCGGCGGTGCGCTCGGCGCTCGCCGTCATGGGGGTGGTGAGCCTCAGGATCTGCAGGCCGTTGCGGATGGGGGCGAGCGGGTTGCGCAGCTCGTGCGCCAGCGTCGCGAGGAACTCGTCCTTGCGGCGGTCCGCCTCGCGCAGCGCCGCTTCGATGCGGTCGCGCTCGGCTTCCGCCTCCTTGCGCGCGGTGATGTCGATGCTCATGACGACCCATTTGCGCACCCGGCCCCGATCGTCGAGCACCGGCGCCGCATGCACCTCGGCCCAGCGCCAGCCGCCGCTCGCGCTGCGCAGGCGCCACTCGGCGCTGAGCCGAGCACCGCTGGCCGCGGCCTCGCGCCAACGTCGGGCCGCCTGCTCGCGGTCGTCGGGGTGCACCGCCTCGAGCCAGCCGAAGCCCGCCGCGCTCGTGGTGCTCTGCCCCGTGTACGCGCGCCACGACGGCGAGTCCGGCGCGAGCGCTCCCTCGGGATCCGCCTCCCACACGGCCTGCGCCGCCGATTCCACCAGCAGACGGAAGCGCTCCTCGCTGTCGCGGAGCGCCTGCTCCATGTTCTTCCGTTCGGTCACGTCGCTGAACAGGATGGCGACCTGGTTGTCGCCGGGGTCGCCGAACGGGAAGGCGTAGACGTCGAACCAGCGCTTGCAGAGCGCCTGGGCGGGGGCCTCGAAATGCACGGGCTCCCCCGTGGTGACGACGCGGCCGAAGACCTCGAACCACTCGCGCTCGTGGTCGGGAGCGAGCTCGAGCGCCCGTTTGCCGACCGCGTCGGCGATGCCCGTGTTGCGCCCGAACGCCTCGTTGGTCTCGAGGAACCGGTGGTCGACGGGCCGGCCGGCATCGTCGAACAGCACCTCGAGCACCGCGAAGCCCGCGTCGATCGATTCGAAAAAGCGGCGGTAAGGGTCTCCGGGGGTGCGCAGCCGCTCGATCACGCTGTGGTGAAGCCTTTCCTCGGAGCTGCTAGGCGACGGCCTCCGCTTGAGCAACGAGCTCACGCGCGTCACGAGCGCCCGAGGCGTGAAAGGCTTCACGGACTTCGCCACTCCCGGCGTTGCGAGGCGCGAACGCCTCGGCAGCCGCGCGGATCGGCAGCCGCTTGCAGCCGAGCCCGACCCCCACTGTAGCACCGCGCGCGAGCAGCGGCCGGACGCTCACGCCCGGCGGCGCCGGGCTCAGGACGGCAGCCCCTCGATGAACTCCACCATGCGCCGGCGCTCGGCCTCGTCGGGCAGACGGCCGCGGGCCGCTGCCATGTTGTCGATCATGTGCTCCACGCGGCTGGTCGCCGGGGTGACCACGGTGACGGCCGGGTGGGACGCCGCGAACTTCAGGAAGAACTGCGCCCAGGTCTCGGCGCCGAACTCGCGCGCCCACGCGGGCACGTCGTGCCCCTCCACCCGTTGCCAGAGCCGCGTGCGGCCGAACGGCATGTACACCATGACGGCCGTGCCGCGGTCCTGCGCGAGCGGCAGGATGCGCTCCTCGGCGCTCAGGTTGTCGACGGCGTAGTCGATGCCGATGAAATCGAACTGCTCCTCGCGCAGCAGCTGCTCGAGCTGCTCGTACTGCGGCTTGAACGTGGTGGTGGTGCCGATGTACTTCACGCGCCCCGCCTGCTTGTATTCCTTGAGGATGGCGTACTGCGTGCGCATGTCGGCCAGGTTGTGCACCTGGATGAGGTCGACGGGCTCGCGGCCGAGGCGCTCGATCGAGGTCTCCACCTGGCGGCGTGCGGCGGCGGGGTCTGCCGGCGTGGGGTTGCGGAAGCCCGCCACGTTGAGCTTCGTGGCCCAGAAGATCCGGTCACGCAGCCCGAGCTCGTTCACCACGCGGCCGGCCACCTCCTCGGAGGCGCCGTAGCTCGGGGCCGTGTCGAACACGGTGCCGCCGTTGTCCACGAGCGCGCGCAGCACGCCGCGCACCGCCTCGTAGTCCTCCTCCCCCGCCACCTGGCTGAACGTGGCGGAGCTCCCGAGGCCGATGATCGGAATCTGCTGCCCGGTGGACGGGATGGGTCGCGTGATGACCGCGCCGCTCTGCTGGGCGGACAGCAGGCGCGGCAGGGCCAGCGCGCCGCAGGCGCCGGCGGCCAGAGCCAGGCATTCGCGTCGGGTCAGCATCCGGTCCTCCTCGAGGTGCGTTCTCGCTCGTTCGCCTCAACATAGCATCCGGGCGCGCTTCCGGTGAAGCCGTGCCCCGCCGCCCGCCCGGCCAGTGCTCTCAATTTTTGGAATAGCTATCGACGGGAACTAACCCTAATATGCGGGAGTTTTCGTGCCCGTAGGCCAGCTCACGAGGGGATAGTCCATGCGCAACGATACCGAGCAGTGCGCGCTCGTGCGCGCCACGCCCGTTCTTGCCGCCGCCATGTTGTATGCCATCGCGCCATCGGCGGCGGCGCAGCAACAGCTCGAGGAGGTCATCGTCACCGCGCAGCGGCGCGCGGAGAACGTGCAGGACGTGCCGATCTCGATGTCCGTGGTGACCGGCGAGCAGCTCGACTTTCGCGCCGTGACGCAAGTCGCCCAGATCGGCGATTACACGCCGAACGTGTATCTCGATCCCACGGTGCCGTTCAGCGGCTCGAACTCGGTCCTAGGCGCCTACATCCGCGGCATCGGCCAGAGCGACTTCGCGTTCAACCTCGAGCCGGGGGTGGGCGTGTACGTGGACGACGTGTATCTCGCCCGCAGCATCGGCGCGAACGTCGACCTGCTGGACGTGGAGCGCATCGAGGTGCTCAAGGGCCCGCAGGGCACGCTCTTCGGCCGCAACACCATCGGCGGCGCCATCCACGTGATCACCCGCCGGCCGGGCGACACGCTGCGCGCGCGCGCCGAGGTCACGGCGGGCAGCTTCGAGCGGCTCGACGTGCGCGGCGCGGCGGATTTCCCCATCGTGCAGGAGAAGCTCTTCGGCTCGGTGGCGTTCTCCTCGAAGAACCGCGAAGGCTACCAGCGGCGGATCCGCTTCCCCGGCTTCAACCAATACGTGTCCGACACCTTCGACCAGTTCCTGCAGTCCGACTATCAGACGGCCGACCGCGCGGGCGGCGAGAACCAGGACAACTTCCGCGGCAAGCTGCTCTGGGTGCTGAGCGAGGACGTCGAGGTGACGTTCGCGCTCGACTACAACCACACGGACGAGGAGGGCACGCCGAACTCGCTGCTCGCGTTCGACCCGAACAGCGCGGCTTCGCTCACCACGCTCTACAACACCTGCATCACGCTGCCGCCGCAGCTCGTGCCGCCGCCCTGCGCCAACCCGCGCGGCACGGATCCCCGGTTTCCGATCCAGGGCTCGCCGGGCCAGTCGGGCGCACCGTTCATCATCCAGCCGGGCCTGGACAACTCGGTGC
Source organism: Gammaproteobacteria bacterium (assembly GCA_036563665.1). Classification (GTDB taxonomy): domain Bacteria; phylum Pseudomonadota; class Gammaproteobacteria; order Steroidobacterales; family Rariloculaceae; genus FEN-1219. The sequence goes on along the minus strand of DATCLY010000014.1, from coordinate 106,367 downwards.
CGCGCCTGGCGTTCACGGACGCGTTCATCCTCGACGATCCCGACCTGAGCTACGCCAACGGCAACAATTTCAACAAGCTCGAGGCCAAGGGGTTCTCGGCCATCGTCGACTGGGACATGCCGGGCGGCATCACGTTCCGCTACATCGGCAGCGCGCGGGAGCTCGACTCGCTGTTCGGCTTCGACTTCGACGGCTCGCCGCTGCCCATGCTCGAGCCCTCGTTCGATACGTTTCAGAGGCAGTACTCGCACGAGGCGCGCTTCACCGGGTCGGCCGTGGACGACCGCCTCGAGTGGACCGGCGGCGTGTACTTCTTCCACGAGGACGGCGACCTCACGGACTACGTGACCTTCCCCGGCGGCCTGCTGCAGATCTACGGCGAGAACTACTTCGACAACGACGCCTGGGCCCTCTACGGCCAGGTGCGGTTCGACCTGACGGAGCGGCTCGGCCTCATCGCCGGCGCGCGCTACACGGACGAGCACAAGGAGTTCGAAGGGCGGCAGCGCGATCTCAATCTCATCGCCCCGAAGTCGGGCGCGCCGGTGTTCCTGTTCCCGGACCCGCTCGACCTCACCCGCTACTATCCGCTCGGCGTGAACGAGCGGGACTTCGACGACGTCTCCCCCCGCGTCGGGCTCGAGTACGACGTGAGCGACGACGTGATGGCGTACTTCTCCTACTCGGAAGGGTTCAAGTCGGGTGGCTGGACGACGCGGCTCTCGCAGCCGCACACGAGCACGCAGCCGACGCCGTTCAACCCCATCGGGCTCGAGTTCGACGCGGAGACGGCGGAGACGTACGAGATCGGCGTCAAGTCGCAGATCCTGGGCCGGCGGCTGCAGCTCAACGCGGCGGTCTTCACCACGGACTACGAGAACATCCAGGTCACCCAGCAGGTGGGCGCCTCGCCCGTGTTCTCGAACGGCGGCGACGGCGAGATCACGGGCCTCGAAGCGGACATGCTGTGGCTCGTCTCGGATTCGCTCACGCTGACGGGGGGCCTGGGCTACCTCGATGCGGAGTACACGCGCATCCTGCCCGGCGTGATCAAGCCGGACGGCAGCCCGCTGCCGCTCGACGCGAAGTTCGTGAACGTGCCGGAGATCAGCGTCAACTTCGCGCTCGACTACGAGCGGCCGATGACGAACGGCGCGAGCTGGGGATTGCATGTCGACTGGGTGCATTTCGACGAGATCGCGAACGACCTCGGCAACACGCCCGAGCTCATGCAGCCCGAGACCGACTTCTTCAATGCCTCGATCTCGTTCCAGGCGGCGAGCGGCTGGCGCGTGGCGCTCGGCGGGCGCAACCTGAGCGACGAGCGGCACATCGTCACCGGCCAGAACCAGCCGGCGGCCGGCATGATCAACGGCACGTACAACCGGCCGCGGGAGTGGTTCGCCACGGTGCGGGTGGACTTCGAGTAACCGCACCTTTACGGAAACGCGGGGCGGGGCGGCGCTCCGGCGCCGCCCGCCCGTTGGCGCGGCGCGCGCCGGCCGAATTACCATAGCGGCACATTGCACGAGGGGGCGGGAAGCATGTGGCGCTGGTCGGTCGCGGCGATGATTCTCGGGGCGGGCGCGTGCTCGGCCTGGGCCGACGCGCAGCGGTGGCTCGGCCCCGAGGAGCGCGTCTTGCAAACCGACGGACGAGTCACGTCTTTCGAGCTGCCCACGCCGGACAGCGGACCGACCACGATCTCCATCGCGCCCGACGGGTCGATCTGGTTCACGCTCGGCGGCGCCAACGCGATCGGCCGAATGGATCCGGACGGCGGCAACCTCGTCGAGTACCCGCTGCCGCATCCCGAGAGCTCCCCGCGCATCATCGCGCTCGGCGCCGACGGCAATCTCTGGTTCTCCGAGCACACGGGCAACCGCATCGGGCGCATCACGCCGCAGGGCGAGATCACGGAGTTCGAGATCCCCACGCCCAACAGTCAGCCGCGCGCCATCGCGCTCGGCGCCGACGGCAACATCTGGTTCGGTATGTTCGCGGCCGGCAAGATCGGCCGCATCACGCCGCAAGGCGAGATCACGGAGTTCGACATCCCCACGCCCGACAGCGGCCCCCGTGCGCTCGCCGCCGGCCCGGACGGCAACATCTGGTTCTCCGAGTACTACGCGAGCAAGATCGGCCGCATCACGCCGCAGGGCGACATCACGGAGTTTCCGCTCCCGCGCCCGAACTCCGGCCCCGGCGACATCACGGCCGGCGCGGACGGCGCCATGTGGTTCGTGGAGCTCGCGGGCGGGATGGACGGGCGGGTCACGGACGGCAACCGCGTCGGGCGCATCACGCTGGACGGGAAGATCACGGAGTACCCGCTGCCGACCCCGACCGGCTCGCCCATCAACATCGCCGTGGGGCCCGATCGCAACGTCTGGTACACGAAGGGCGCCGCGCTCGGGCGGGTGACGCCGGACGGGCGCATCACGGAATTCCCGGTGGGCGAGGGCTCGCGCGCCGTGGGGCTCTCCGCGGGCAGCGATCGCCAGCCGCCCGACCGCCTGGTGAACCGGCTGTGGTTCACCGACCCCGTGGGGAACCGCATCGCCTACCTGCGCTTCGAGTGAGCCGCGCGCCGCGGCCGCCTATGGCGCCCGCCGCGTCTTTCGGCTAGTGTGGCCCGCGCCCGTTTCGCCCTCTCACATCTTCGAGGAGATTTCCGTGCACCGACGCTCTCTCGCCGCTGCGCTGCTGCTCGCCGCGCAGGTCACGACGGCGAACGGGCAACAGCCCGCCCTCGACAGCGAGCACGACAAGACGCTCTATGCCCTGGGGCAGGCGATCGGCGAGAACCTCTCGGACAGCATCGCGCCGTTCGAGCTCACGGAAGAGGAGACGGCACTCGTGCTCGCGGGGATCGGCGACGCCATGCGCGGCCGCGAGAGCCGCGTGGACGTGGCGGCGTACCTGCCGCGCGTGCAGGCGCTGGCCCAGGAGCGCGCGGCCGCCGCGGAGCGGCGCGAGGCAGCCGCCGCGGCCGCGGAGAAGGAGGCGGCGCGGCCGTTCCTCGAGCAGATGGCGCGCGAGCCCGGCGCGCAGCGCACGGCGTCGGGGCTGATCTTCATCCCGATCACCGCGGGCACGGGCGCGAGCCCCTCCGCCACGGACATCGTCAACGTGCATTACCACGGCACGCTGCGCGACGGCACGGTGTTCGACAGCTCCGTGGACCGCGGCCAGCCGATCTCCTTCCCGCTCGACGGCGTGATCCCGTGCTGGACCGAGGGCGTGCAGATGATGAAGGTGGGCGGCAAGGCCAAGCTCGTGTGCCCGGCGGACATCGCCTACGGCGACCGGGCGGTGGGCACGATCCCGGCGGGTGCGACGCTCGTGTTCGAGGTGGAGCTGCTCGGCATCGAGTAGCGTTCGACCCGCGCGTCATCACGAGGTGGGAACGGCTTTCCAGCCGATCTCCCTTGTGGGAGCGGCTTTCTAGCCGCGATCTTCCTTGTGGGAGCGGCTTTCTAGCCGCGATCTTCGTTCCGCGGCGCTGAATGATCGCGGCTGGAAAGCCGCTCCCACAGGCTTTGTTCAGCCGGTATTGGCGAACAAGTCGTCTTCGCGCCGGCTGAACCTTGCTTCGTGGGCGAGCAGCGCGCGCTTGAGCGGCAGGCCGCCGCCGTAGCCCGTGAGGCTCCCGTCCGAGCCGATCACCCGGTGGCACGGCACGATCAGCGCGATCGGGTTGGTGGCGTTCGCGAGACCCACGGCGCGCGCCGCCTTCGGCCGCCCGATGGCCCGCGCCACCTGCCCGTAGCTCGCCGTAGCGCCGAACGGAATCTCCGCGACGGCTTCCCACACGAGATGCTGGAAAGGCGTGCCGCGGGCGGCCCGTTCGAGCTCGAATACCCGCCGCTCGCCGGCCGCGTACTCGAGCACTTGCCGGCGCACGTGCTCGATCGCCGCCTCGTCGTGCACGGCGCCCGGCTCCGCGTGCTCGGCGCCGCGCGCGCTCAGGTCGAAGCGCACCAGCCGGCCTTGCTCGTCCACCCACGCGGCGAACACCGCGAACGGCGTCTCGATGGTGCCCCACCGGAGCGGCTGCGCCGCGGCGGGCGTCCTTCCTCGTGTCGTCGTCATGTCGGATCCTTGAGGCTTGCCCATAGATGCAGCGTGGCGAGGCTGCGGTGCGGCGTGAACGGCCGCATGAGCGCTTCCACCTCGCGCGGCGCCGGCCGTTCCGTGCGGCCGTGCAGCCTGCCGAGCGCTGCCGCGAGCGCCACGTCGCCCACCGGCGCGCAATCGGCGAAGCCGGCCCCGCGCATCAGCACGTAGCGCGCCGTCCAGGTGCCGACGCCGCCCAGCGCCATGAGCCGCCGCTCGGCCGTGACGGCGGAGCCCTCGCCCAGCCGCTCCGCATCGAGCGTGCCGGCAGCCACCGCCTGCGCCGCGCCGATCAGGTACTCGGCCTTGGACCGTGAGTAGCGGCGGCGCGTGAGCTCGCCCGCGTCGAGGCTCGCCACGCGCTCGGCGGTGGGATGCGTGCGCATGCCGTCCACGCGCTCGCCGGCGAGCTCGATGAGCTCTCGGCGCAGCGCCGTCGCGAAGCGCACGTTGATCTGCTGGCCGACGATGGCCCAGCAGAGCGCGTCGAATCCCGTGGCCGAAAGCGGCAGACGCAGGCCTCGGCGCTTCGCCACGAGCGCCGCCATGCGCGCGTCGCGGGCGGCGCGCGCCTCGAAGGTGGCGACGTCGCCGCAGAGGCCGAGCATCCGCAGCGCCGCCGCGTGCAGCAGCGCCATCGCCTCGGGGCCGAGGCGCCGACCCGCGTGCACGCGGCACCAGGCGACGTCGCGCTCGAGCTCCATCTCGAGCACGGCCGGTCCGTCCGGCGTGTCGAGCGCCTTCGCGAGGCGCCGGCCGTCGGCGCGCTCGCACACGCCTTCCGGGTCGCGCGCGTGATACTCGAGGATCTCGTGCGGTCGGTAGTGCGGCGGCAGCTGCAGCATGAAGACCGACGCGCCGCGGAGCGCGCGGTAGGCGCCGGGCGTCATGCGCGTCACGGCGAGGAACTGGCGATGGAACGCGGACTCGCTCTCGAAGCCCGCCGCCGCGCCCACGTCCACCACGCGCTCGTCGGTGGCGAGCAGGCGCCCGCACGCGGCGCGCACGCGCTCGCGCCTGAGCCACGCCGCGGGCGAGAGATGCGCGTGCGTGCGCAGCAGGTCGGCGAGCTTGCTCGCGCTCACGCCCGCCGCGCGGGCGAGGGCGGCCGTGTCGGTGAAGGTCTCGGGGGCGGCGCGCACGCGCGCGGCGAGCGCATCGAACAGCGCCTCGTCCACGCTCTCGCCGCGGTAGAAGAGGTCCGGGCGGCAGCGTTTGCACGGCCGCAGCCCCAGCGCCTGCGCTTCGGCTTCGTCGGCGACGAGGCGCACGTTCTCCGCGCGCGGCGCGCGGGCCGGGCACGACGGCAGGCAGTAGATGCCGGTGGACAGCACGCCCACGAGGAACCGACCGTCGAAACGGCCGTCGCGGGCGGCGCTGCGGTCGAAGGGGTACTCGCTCGGCATGCCGTCATCCTACCGCGCGCGGCGGCCTGCGCCTCTCCATTCGCGTTTTCGATATGGGCGGCCCTGCACCGGCGCCGGCTCTTCTGTTTTGGCGTCTGATTTACCGTCCGTTTTGGCGGCACGGCAGGCGGCGCGGCTCGCATGTGCCCCTTCCAGCACCGGCCCATCGCGGGAGCGTGCGCGCTCGAGAGCGCGGGTGCAGCCGGTCTGCAGTGGCGTGCTTCTTGCTTGCGTCGGACGTTACCAGCAGGGAGCGGTTGCATGACCAAACTATGGATTGCGCTCGTCTTCTTCGGCGCTGCGGGTGCCGCCTTCGCCCAGCCGTATGCCGTCGCGCACCTCGGCTACGCGAGCGCCGACTGGCAGCTCGATGCGCCCTTCAACGGCACCGTCGACGATCGCGCCTTGAGCTACGGCGTCGACGTGGGCTTCGGCTTCCGCCACTGGGCCATCGAAGGCGGCCTCAGCGGCTACGGCGACATGGACGGGCTCGCGACGCCGTGCCCGGCCGGCGAGGTGTGCCCGTTGGTCGTGCGCGAGGTGACCGGCAACGACATGACGATGTACCGGTTCGCCCTCGTGCCGCGCTTCAGCGTGGGCGACGTGCGCCTGTTCGCGAAGGCGGGCTACTTCCGCATGAAGATCGACACCAACGTGGACCTGCCCGGAGACGAGCTCGACGACCGCGGCCTGCTGCTCGGCATCGGCGCGCGCTGGTTTTTCCGCGATCCCTGGAGCGTGTCCGTCGAAGGCCTGCGCTTCGACGACAACCAATATCAGGTCAACGTGGGCTTCGGCTGGGGGCTGCGGCTCTTCAGCGATTGAGCCGGCCGAGACTCAGCGCGTGTCGGCGGCAGCCGAGCGGCCCGGGGCGTCCGCTCCGCGACCCTCGTCGAGCACGCCGGCGGGCGCGCGGGTGACGTCCGGCGACTGCGGCGCCGCGTCCGGCGTGTCGACGGGGACCTGCTCCTGCGACCCGCTCTCCGGCGCCTGCGCGATGAGCTCGGCGCGAATCTCGCGAAGCTTCGCTTTGACGGCGGCCGCGTTCTCCGGCCCCATGCGCAGCAGGGCCTTTTGTCCGGCCGACAGCGCTTCGAGCTCGGGATCGGCGAACTGATAGAGCACGTGCGGCTGCACGAGCTTCAACGGTCCCGTCACGTCGGGCGTCGCGAGAAGATGCTCGATCACCTCGAGCAGGCGCGTGTTGAACGATCGCCCGGGATAACCGAGATCCTCGTACGCCTGCTGGAGCAGCGGGTACGCGCGATGGTAGGCGGCCACGAGCATGGCGGCGTCCACCTTCTCGAAAGCATCCACGAACGCGTCGTAGCGAGCGTAGTTCTCCGGGCCGAGCACCTTGTCACCCTCCGGGCCGCTCGCGATGAAGCGCCCGGGCGTGTCGCGCAACGGCAGCTGCGCGAGCGCCACCTGCTCGCGGGGCAGGTTGTCGATGCTGACGACGAAGCGGCGCACCAGCCGCTCCGGCCGCAGGATCTCCTCCACGGCCTGCGCGCCGAAGCTCTCGGAGAGCCACTCCTTCACGAGGGGATCGCTCTCCTGGATCGGCGGGAGCTCCACGGCGGGGTCGGGCTCCGGCGGCGGCAGCGAGGCGAGCTCTTCCGGGAGCTCCGCCGCGGGCTCCGGCGGGGGCACCGGGACTGGGGGAGGCGTCTCGGCCACGGGCTCGCTCGGCGCCGGGACCGGCGCCGGCTCGCGAGCGCGGTCGTACCATACGTAGACGCCGAGCATGACGAACACCGCGATGAGCGGTGCCGCCCACAGCCAGATGGACTGTCTCATACAACCATAGACGGCCCATCGCGGCGAACGTTCCGATCAAGAGACGGAACGCGAGTTACAGACCTTGCGTCGTCCTGCGCGGCGGGTTCACACGAGCTCGTCGCGGATCTCGCGGAGCTTCTGCTTGACGGCGCGTGCGTTGTCCGGCCCCATGCGAATCAGAAGCTTCTGCCCGGGCGTGAGCGCTTCGAGCGCAGGATCCGCATACTTGTAGAGCACGCCCGGGCGCTCCAGCCGGATCGGGCCCTCCACCTCGGGCGTGGCGAGCAGATGCTCGATGACCTCGAGCAGACGCGTGTTGAAGCTGCCGGAGAGGCCGAGGTCGTCGTACGCCTGGCGGAAGAGCGGGTACAGCCGGCGGTAGAGCGCCACCATGGTCTTCGTGTCGGCGGCCGTGAAGAGCCGCACGACGGGCTCGTAGCGCGCGAAGTTCTGCCCGGAGAGCACGGGCGCCTCGTCGGAGCCTTCGACGAGGAGCTCGCCGGGCGTCGGCCGGATGGGTCGCTGTTGTGGCGCCACCTTCTCGCGCGCGAGGTTGTCGATGGTGACCACCGCGTTGCGCACGATGCGCTCGGGCACCACGAACCGCGCCGCCTCTTCGCCCAGGAACACCGACAGGAAGCCGAGCACTTCCTCGTCGCTCTCGTCCAGGGGCGGCAGAGGCTCGGGGGGCGGCTCGGGCTCCGGCGCGACCCGCGCGGACGGGGGCGCGACCGGGCCGCCTGGCGGCGCGCCGGCCGGGGCGGGCGACGCCGCGAGAGGCTGTGAAGGCGGGGCGCCCGCGTCTGCCTCCGCGCCGCGGTGCTGATACAAATAGGTGCCGGCGAGCAGGGCGCCGAACACGAGCACCAGCGCCACGGCCCAGAACCACATGGATTCGCGGAGCGGCTCTCTGTCTCTCATGCGTGACCTCGACGTCGAAGGCGGAACGGGCTCGCCGCGGCGCTAGCGTTCCCGTGCGGCGGCCCTCATGCTCTCGGCGCGAATAGTGCGCCTCCGGGCTTGCTTTGCATAGCGAAGCGTTCGCCGCGGGCGCCCGCCCGGTCGTGCCGCACCCGCCCGCGCGCCGCGCTTGGGCGGGCCGCGCGCTTTGCGCTGACAAGCGCCCGCCGCATCTGCGAGAATCCGCCGGGCGCCGGCGGGACCCATGACGACGAACGAGGCTTACGACTACATCATCATCGGCGCCGGCACCGCGGGCTGCGTGCTCGCCAACCGCCTCTCGGCCGATCCGAACGTGTCCGTGCTGCTGCTCGAGGCGGGCGGCAAGGACGACTACTTCTGGATCGACATTCCGGTCGGCTACCTCTACACGATCGGCAACCCGCGCACCGACTGGTGCTACACGATCGAGCCCGATCCGGGCCTGAACGGCCGCACGATCGGCTACGCGCGCGGCAAGGTGCTGGGCGGCTGCTCCTCGATCAACGCGATGATCTACATGCGGGGGCAGCGCAGCGACTACGACCACTGGGCGTCGCTCGGCTTGCGCGGCTGGTCGTGGGACGACGTGCTGCCGGTATTCAAGCGCAGCGAGGACTACCAGCACGGCGCGGACGAGTTCCACGGCGCGGGCGGCGAGCTGCGCGTGGAGGAGCGGCGCGTGAGCTGGGAGATCCTCGACGCGTGGCGCGACGCGGCGGAGGAGTGCGGCATCCCGAAGATTCCCGAGTTCAACCGGGGCGACAACTTCGGCAACGCCTATTTTCAGATGAATCAGCGCCGGGGCGTGCGCTGGAGCGCGGCGAAGGCGTTTCTGCGCCCGGTGCTGCACCGCAGGAACCTCACGGTCCGCACCCACGCGCACGTCGAGCGCATTGCCGTCGAAACGCGCGACGGCAGGCGGCGCGCCGTCGCGGTGCACGTGCGGCTCGGCGCGGGGCGCGCAGGCCATGGCGCTGCGGAGCCCGTGCGCTTCGCGGCCCGCCGCGAGATCCTGCTCGCCGCCGGGGCCATCGGCTCGCCGCAGATTCTGCAGCTCTCAGGCATCGGGCCCGGGACGCTGCTGCAGCCGCTCGGCATCCCCGTGGTGCACGACCTGCCGGGCGTCGGCGCGAACCTGCACGACCATCTGCAGATCCGCTTGGTCTACAAGGTGCGGCACACGAAGACGCTCAACACCCGCGCCAACTCCCTGCTCGGCCGGATCGCCATGGGTCTCGAGTACCTCTTGTTCCGGACGGGGCCGCTCACGATGCCGCCGTCGCAGCTCGGCGCGTTCGCGAAGAGCGACCCGGAGCGCCCCACCGCGAACATCGAGTGGCACGTGCAGCCGCTGTCGCTCGACAAGTTCGGCGATCCCCTGCACCCGTTCGACGCCATCACGCCGTCGGTGTGCAACCTGCAGCCGACGAGCCGCGGCCACGTGCGGATCAAAAGCCCCGATCCCGCGGAGGCGCCGGCCATCACGCTGAACTATCTGTCGACCGAGGAGGATCGCGCCGTGGCGGTGGCCGCCATGCGGTTCACCCGGCGCATCATGGCGGCCCGCGCGCTGGCCCGCTTCGAGCCCGAGGAGTGGCGCCCGGGCCCGCAGGTGCAGAGCGATGCGGAGCTCGCGCGCGCCGCGGGCGACCTCGGCACGACGATTTTCCACCCCGTGGGCACCTGCCGGATGGGCCACGACGAGCTCGCCGTCGTGGACGATCGGCTCGCGGTGCGCGGCATCGACGGCCTGCGCGTGATCGACGCCTCCGTCATGCCGCGCATCTCGTCCGGCAACACCAACGCGCCGACCGTCATGATCGCGGAGAAGGGCGCGGACTTCGTGAAGGCGGCCGCGCGCTGAGGGTTCCGTCGGCGGCCGGGCGCCTCGCCGCGGCCCCGGCGTCCGCGCCCCGGAGAGGGGTTCGGTCGATCGCGCAACCATTTGCCGTAACGTCTCTTTGTAATCTTCGCCGCGCCGTCGTTCGTTTAACATCCGGTGCAGCGGCTTTTCCGGGTCGGCGGCGGCTCGCCGTCGGCGCGAAGGAGGAAGCGAACGATCATGAAGGCGTCGATCCTGGGGCTTGCCGGCGCCGCCGCGCTCGCGAGCCTGCCGGCGGTCGCCGACCACCGGCACCATCACGGGCACGTGCACTCGCACGTGAGCGTCGGCTTCACGTGGGGCCATCCCTTCCACGGCTGGTACGCTTATCACCCGTCGTTCTATAGCGTCGGCGTGCATCTCTGGCCGACCTGGCCGGTCTACCCGTATCCCGCGAGCCGCACCCGCACGGAGCGCGAGGAGCGAGCGTTCAAGCTCTACGTCTATCCGGCCGGCGGCCAGAGCGAGCAGCAGATGGCCGACGACCGCTACGACTGCCACGTCTGGGCGGTCGACGAGAGCGGCCACGACCCCACGCTCGGCATGGGCCGCCGCGAGGAGGCGGACGCCTACCGCCGCGCGTTCACGGCGTGCATGGAGGGACGCAACTATGTGGTCAGGTAACCGCCGTCTCGCATTCCTCGCCGCGGGCGCGCTCGTGACGCTCGGCGCTTCCGCCGTGCACGCCGCGGAGATCGATCTCGCCGCCCTCGAGGTGGTGCCCCAGCGCGGCCAGACCCGGGATCAGGCCCGGCGCGACCGCTACGAGTGTCACAACTGGGCCGTGGATCAGACGGGCGTGGTGCCGTTGCGCCCTTCGGCCCGCGACCGCCGCGAGCGCAAGGTCCACCGCGCCGAGCGGGTGGCGCGCGTGATCAATGGCGCCCTAATCGGCGCCAGCATCGGCGGCCTCGTTCGCGCCGTGCAGGACCGGGATCCGGACAACGGGGTGCTGGCCGGCGGCGCCGTGGGCGCGGCCGTCGGAGCCGCCACGGGGCGCGCGCGCGAGCGCGAGGCGCTCGACGCCGAGGCGAACGACTACCTGCGTGCGCTCACGGCCTGCCTCGAGGGCCGCGGCTATCGCGTGTCGCTGCCGTCCGACGACGAGACGGCCGGCGAGCTCGTCGCGCGCCGCTGAGCCGCCCCGCTTCCCGCCGGGCGAGCGGCCGGGCGCGTGACGCGGCCGGCCGCCGCGGCGGTTGGCCGTTCCATCCCCTCGCAAGCCCGAAGATTCGCGTCCGCGCGCGGCGGACGCACGCCGGAGGACCGGCACGAAATTTGCTTCGTTCCGCGCCACGGCGTGGGAGGCTGACATCGAAAGGAGTTTGCGAGAGTCGAACGCCGGAATGCGGGCCGCGTATCTTCTGGCGTTCTTTTTTGTGGGCGTATCGCTCGGCCCCGCCCTCGCGCATCTGCTCGAGCTGCCGAACAAGATCGGCCTGGACCGCGACGATTACTTCCTGGTGCAGAGCATCTACCGCGGCTGGGCGTTGCTCGGCGTGGTGGTGGCGGGCGCGCTGCTCGCGACGCTCGCGCTGACCCTCCTGCTCAAGGATCGGCGGCGCGCCAGGGTCTGGGCGGCCGTCGCCTTCGGCTGCGTGGTGCTCTCGCAGATCGTCTTCTGGGCGTTCACCTTCCCGGCCAACCAGGCGACGAGCAACTGGACCGAGATCCCGCCGAGCTGGGAAGCGCTGCGCGCGCAATGGGAGTATTCGCACGCGACGGCCGCGATCCTGAACCTGGTCGCGCTGCTGTCGCTCGTGCTGTCGGCGCTCGAGTGGCGTGCCGAGCCCGACACGCTGCCGACGACCGTGCGCTATCCGCAACAACGGCACGGCCACGTGCGCATGCGCAAGGTCTGACCGCTACGAAGGCCGCGCGCGTGCCGCGCGACGGGGCGCGTTGCGCGCGTCGCGCGTCAGCCTCGAGCGAGGAGCTCGTCGACCTCCTTCTCGCTGATCAGCCAGTCTTCGATGGGGTCCCCGCCCTGAAAACCTCGGGCCTCGGCGCGGAAGTACGCCCGCTGCTCGATCAGCGCGCGGCGCTCCTCGGCGGAAACGGGGGTGGCCGGCGCCGTGCGCTTCGCGCGCGCGCGCGAGCCCTTGGGCGTGACGCCGTTTTTCGTGGCCTTCTTCGATCGTGCCGAGACGGTGGCCTCGCTCATGACTCGTGTTCCTCCCTGTGCGCGGAATGCGCGGCGACTCGCCCAGGTATTTCACCACACCGATGTCACCGTGGGATGACGCCGCGATCATTTCGTACTCGTCGTTTCGGCTCACATCGCGACGGCTTCGAGCGCGCGCGACCATCGCGTCGAGGACGCTTGGCATGTCGCTTGCACCAATCCGTGGCTCTCGAGTCATGGAGGAACGTGCATGAACTGGGACATGATCGCAGGCCAGTGGAAGCAGTTGAGCGGCAAGGCCCGGCAACGCTGGGGCAAGCTGACGGACGACGACTGGGAGATGATCAAGGGCAAGCGCGACGAGCTGATCGGCCGCATCCAGGCCCGCTACGGGCGCAGCAGGGAAGATGCGGAGCGCGAAGTCGACGAGTGGAGCAGCGGGCTCCACTGACACAGCGGCGGCGGTCGCAGCGCCGCACCGCCGCCGACTTTGACCGAATGGAACCGACGCGGCAGGTCGGTGACCGCCGCCCGCCGCAGCGTGTGCGCTGGCGCACGAATCCGTGAGCAGATAGTTGCGTCGCGCAAGCACCGCGTGCAGAATCCGCGCGACGACAAGGGCAAACCCATCGAAAGGTGGGGGCGCAAAGCCTCCGGTCTAAAGACGCGAGTCGAGCGAGATCCGCGTCCATGATAGCGGGGCTGCCGAATCGGGCGTGCTGCAGACGCAGTCACGGATGACTGCGGACGTCCATTCCACTCCCTCTCCGTTCGGAGAGGTGGCCCGTGCAGTCGGGCTGTCGCCAGGCAACGAAGAGCGTTTCGTCAAGGGCAAACCCATCGAAAGGTGGGGACGCAAAGCCTCCGGTCTAAAGGCCGCGGTCTGAAGTCCGCGCGCCCACGATAGCGGGGCCGCCGAAAACGCGACGGGCGCGTGTGCATGCGCCCGACGGCACGGCGCGCGTGCGGCGCCGCGGGCCCGTTCGTGCCCGCGAGCGGCGCCAGGTCCTTGCGAAACACGGTGAAACGTCGAACCGGGAGGATCGCAATGGACCGTGGCGGTATCCGCGGCACGCGCGCTCGATGCGCGGCCGCCGTCGTGTGGGCAGTCTTCTTCTTGGGAGGGTGCGGCGGCGACGACGACACGTCGTCCGCGCAGGCGACGCCGCCGGCATCCACGCCCGACTCGGGCGCGCCGCCCTCCACGCCGCCGCCATCCGATTCGGCGCCGGAGCAGCCGCCGCCCGACTCGACGCCGGAGCCGCCGCCGAGCTCCGGGCTCACGCCGAATCCCGGGACGCCGCCGAAGACCGACTCGCCGCCGCGCATCAGCGGCTCGCCGGCGTCGCAGGCGGTGGTCGGCCGGCGCTACGATTTCCGCCCGACCGCCACGGATCCGGACGGCGATCCCCTGTCGTTCAGCATCGCGAACCGGCCGCCGTGGGCGAGCTTCGACGCGTCGACCGGACGGCTCACGGGCACGCCGCGCTCGGAAGACATCGCCACCTACCCGAACGTCACGATTCAGGTCGAGGCCAACGGCCTCTACGACACGTTGCCGCCGTTCGCGATCGAGGTGGTCGCCGTGGGCTCGCGCGGCGTGACGTTGACCTGGCTGCCGCCGACGCAGAACGAGGACGGGTCGGAGCTGACCGATCTCGCGGGCTACGTGATCCGCTACGGCGAGAAGTCGGGCGTCTACACGGAGAACATCGTGCTCGAGGATCCCGAGCTCGCCTCCTACGTGGTGGAAGGCCTGGTGCCGGGCACGTACTACTTCGTGATCGCGGCTTTCAACAGCGAAGGCACGGAGAGCCGCAACTCCAACGAGAAGTCGGCGACCCTGTAACGCTCGACCCACGCGTCGGCGATTGCGTTCGCGGCACGGGACCGCCGACGAAGCGCGCGCTCCGCCGGACGTAGCTTCCGGCGCGAGCGCGTCGCGCCTGCCCCAAGCTCTGCAGCGCCGGCGCGCGACGCGCCGGCGCTCGCTCGCCGTCGTCTGCACCATTCTGTGGCAGCGCCCGCTCACGGTGCACGCTCGAGGCGCACCGTAGCGTCCCCACATCGCGCAAGCGCGCGAAAAATCAACGTTCCCGCCCGTGGCACGGTCGTTGCTTAGTGCGTGCGACAGAAAGCTACGACCACTCGCAAAACCAACAACGAAGCATTCGTCACAGGACTCACTCACAAAGGAGCTTTATGAAGATATCGGGCACCAGGGCGGCACGGCCTTGGGGGACGGTTTTCGCCGCGCTTTCCGTTCCATTCGTATCGCACGCCGCGGGCACCATCGAGATCGACGAGACGCGCTGGGTGAGCATCGGCGCCGGCTTGCGGGCCGGTTTCGTCTCCACCGAGGACGCGGCGCCGAGCGGCGAAGACCGCTCGAGCACGTTCAACATCCAGAGCGTGCGCCTGTACGTGAGCGGCCAAGCCGCCGAGAAGGTCAAGTTCACGTTCAACACCGAATGCGAGGGCTGCGTCTTCGGCGACGATTCGCCGATAGGCTCCGGCGGCAACATGGACGTGCTCGATGCCATCGCGCAGTTCGAGCTCAGCGAGCAGCTCAACATCTGGATAGGGCGAATGCTGACGCCGGCCGACCGCATCGAGTTGAACGGGCCCTACTACGGGCTCAACTGGAATCAGTACACGGTGCCGCTGCTGCCGTCCGACCAGCTCGGCCAGGCGGGGCTCCTCGGCCGCGACGACGGCGTCACCCTCTGGGGCTCGGCGGGCAAGTTCCAGTACGCCTTCGGCCTCTTCGACGGCGTGGACGGCGGGCCGAACGTCGAGGACAACCTGCTGTTCGCGACGCGGCTCGCGTACAACTTCCTCGAGAAGGAGCAGAACCCCGGCTACTACACCAGCGGCACGTACTTCGGCACCGCGGGCGACATCTTCACGCTCGCGCTCGCGTTCCAGTCGCAGAGCGACGCGGTCGGCACCGCCGCGGCCCCCGACGACTTCAGGGCGACGATCGTGGACATGCTCTACGAGAACGCCTTCGATAACGGCGCCGCGCTCACCATCGATGCCGAGTACAAGACGTTCGACGCGGACGTGTCGCCGCTCGCGGCCGTCGATCCGTCGTGCCTCTGCTACCTGTTCGACGGCGACGCGTACTACGCCACGTTCGCCTACTTGCTGCCGGGCGGCGGCAAGCTGCGCTGGCAGCCATACGTGCGTTACACGTCGAACGAGCCGGATTCCGGGCTCGACAGCGACCTCACCGAGGTGGGCCTGAACATCGTCATTCGCGGTCACGACGCCAGGCTCAACGTGAGCTTCCTGAGCGGCGACGCGAATCTCACGGGTCTCCCTGGACCAGACGTCGACACGATCCAGTTCGGCGTGCAGGTCCAGATCTAGAACGACAACGAACACACAGGAGGAACGCTCATGGGTATCTATCGGAAGTGCGGCCTGGCTGCGGCGGCGGGCGCGCTCGCGCTCGCCGCCGGCGCGGCGCGGGCGCAGGACACCATCAAGGTCGGCGTGCTGCATTCGCTGTCCGGCACGATGGCGATCAGCGAGACCACGCTCAAGGACACGATGCTGATGCTGATCGAGCAGCAGAACGCCAAGGGCGGGCTGCTCGGCAAGAAGATCGAGGCGGTGGTGGTCGATCCGGCCTCCGACTGGCCGCTGTTCGCCGAGAAGGCGCGCGAGCTGCTCGAGGTGCACAAGGTGGCGGCCGTGTTCGGCTGCTGGACCTCCGTGTCGCGCAAGTCGGTGCTGCCGGTGTTCGAGGAGCTGAACGGCCTGCTCTTCTATCCGGTGCAGTACGAGGGCGAGGAATCGTCGAAGAACGTGTTCTACACGGGCGCGGCGCCGAACCAGCAGGCGATCCCCGCGGTGGACTACCTCATGAACGAGGTGGGCGTCGAGCGCTGGGTGCTCGCCGGCACGGACTACGTGTATCCGCGCACCACCAACCGCATCCTCGAGGCGTACTTGAAGTCGAAGGGCGTGAAGGACGAGGACATCATGATCAACTACACGCCCTTCGGTCACTCCGACTGGCAGTCGATCATCTCCCAGATCAAGGCCTTCGGCTCCGCGGGCAAGAAGACGGCCGTGGTGTCCACGATCAACGGCGACGCCAACGTGCCGTTCTACAAGGAGCTCGCGAACCAGGGCATCTCGGCCGAGGACATCCCCGTGGTGGCGTTCTCGGTGGGCGAGGAGGAGCTCTCCGGCATCGACACCGAGCCGCTCGTGGGTCACCTCGCCGCCTGGAACTACTTCATGAGCATCCCCGACCCGGTGAACGACGAGTTCATCGAGGCCTGGCACGCCTTCATCAAGGACGAGAAGCGCGTGACCAACGACCCGATGGAGGCGCACTACATCGGCTTCAACATGTGGGTGCAGGCGGTGCAGAAGGCGGGCACCACCGATCCCACCGCCGTGCAGGAGGCGATCATCGGCGTGTCCGTTCCGAACCTCTCGGGCGGCATCGCCACGATGATGCCGAACCACCACATCACGAAGCCGGTGTTCATCGGCGAGATCCAGGCGGACGGTCAGTTCGACGTCGTGTGGCAGACGCCGGGCACGGTGGTCGGCGACGCCTGGTCGGACTATCTGCCGGGCTCGCGCGACATCACCGCCGACTGGATGCCGCCGCTCGCGTGCGGCAACTACAACGTCCGCACGGGCACGTGCTCCGGACAGAGCTACGAGTAGAGCGTGGACGGCGGGGCGGGCGCGTCGCGATCCGGCGCGCCGCGCCCGCCCCGAGGAGGTCAGGGGGGATGAACGATTCGTCGAGCGTCGCGGAGGTGGTGCGGTGAAGCCGAGAACCATCCACGCGGCGCTGCTCGCGCTCGCCGCCTGCGTCTGCGCGTTGCGTTCGAGCGCTGCGGCGGCCACCACGGAGGACTTCACGGCCGCGCTCGGCGCGATCGCCGCGGCGCGCTCGTACGCCGAGAAGGAGGTGGCGGCCCGCGCGCTCGCCGCGACGGGCGACGATCGCGCGGCGGCCGTGCTCGCGGCTTTCCTCGAGGGCCGGCTCTACACCACCCGCGCGGGGGATCGCGTGGTGATCGCCGACGAGACCGCCGGCGGCTTCGCGATCCGCGATGCCGCGACGGAGGAGGCGCTGGGTGTCGTCGGGCGCCGCGAGGTCACCCGCATCGGCGTGAACAACGCGCTGCGCAGCGCGCTGCGCGAGATCCTCGCGGGGCTGCGCCTGTACCACGAAGATCCGCAGGAGCGCATCGCCGCCGTGACCGAGCTCGGCCGTGCCGGCGACCCGGCCGCGCTGCCCGCGCTCGAAGGCCTGCTCGCCACGGAGACGCACCGCGGCGTGATCCGCGCCGTCCGCACCGCGATGGCGACGCTCAACCTGCAGAGCACGGACCGCGACACGCTGCTCGCGGCCATCGACGCGGTCGCGGGGTCCATGGACGGCGCCGTGCGCAACGGCCTCACGCGCGTCGCGGGGGACGCGGCGCTCGACGAGGACGTGCGCGCGGCCGCGCGCGCCGCGCTCGAGTCGATCGAGCGGCGCGCCGAGCTCTACGAGCTCGTGAAGACCGTCTTCTTCGGCCTGAGCCTGGGCTCGATCCTGGTGCTCGTCGCGATCGGGCTGTCGGTCACGTTCGGCATCATGGGCGTGATCAACATGGCGCACGGCGAGCTCATGATGCTCGGCGCCTACACCGCCTACGTGGTGCAGACGGCGCTGCCCGAGCTCGTCGACTGGTCGCTGCTGATCGCGGTGCCGGCGGCGTTCCTGGTGGCCGGCGCGTTCGGCGTCGCCATCGAGCGCGGCATCGTGCGGTTCCTCTACGGCCGGCCGCTCGAGACGCTGCTCGCCACCTTCGGCGTGAGCCTGCTGCTGCAGCAGACCGTGCGCACCGTGTTCTCGCCGCTGAACCGCTCGGTGGCCACGCCGTCGTGGATGAGCGGCTCGTGGACGATCGTGCCGGGGCTCGAGATCACCTACAACCGGCTGTACATCCTGCTGTTCAGCCTCGCCGTGTTCCTGCTGCTGCTCGTGGCGCTGAAGCGCACGCGGCTCGGGCTTGAGATGCGCGCCGTCACGCAGAACCGCGCGATGGCGCGGGCCCTCGGCGTGCGCACGGACCGCATCGATGCGCTCACGTTCGGCCTCGGCGCCGGCATCGCCGGCGTGGCCGGCGTCGCGCTCTCGCAGCTCACCAACGTCGGGCCGAACCTCGGCCAGTCCTACATCGTGGACTCGTTCATGGTGGTGGTGTTCGGCGGCGTGGGGAACCTGTGGGGCACGCTCGTCGGAGGGCTCACGCTCGGCGTGGCGAACAAGGTGCTCGAGCCGATGGCGGGCGCCGTGATGGCCAAGATCCTCGTGCTCGTGTTCCTGATCGTGTTCATCCAGAAGCGGCCGCGGGGCCTCTTCCCGCAGAAGGGCCGCGCGGCGGAGGGTTGAGATGCTGACGGCGCGTCTGCTCGATCACGATCGCGGCGGCGTCGTGCTGCTCGCCGTGCTCGCGGCCCTCGCCGTGGGCGTGCCGGTGTGCAACCTGCTCGTCCCGCCGGACTCTCCGCTGCACCTCTCCACGTTCACGGTGACGGTGTGGGGCAAGTATCTCTGCTACGCGCTGCTCGCGATCGCGCTCGACCTCGTGTGGGGCTACGCGGGGATCCTCTCGCTCGGGCACGGCGCGTTCTTCGCGCTCGGCGGCTACGCCATGGGCATGTACCTCATGCGGCAGATCGGCCCGCGGGGCGTGTACGGCCATCCGGAGCTGCCGGACTTCATGGTGTTCCTCAACTGGGAGAAGCTGCCGTGGTACTGGCACGGCTTCGACCAGTTCTGGTTCGCCGCGCTCATGGTGATCGCCGTGCCGGGGCTGCTCGCATTCGTGTTCGGCTGGCTCGCGTTCCGCTCGCGCGTGACCGGCGTGTATCTCTCCATCATCACCCAGGCGCTCACGTACGCGCTGATGCTCGCGTTCTTCAGGAACGAGATGGGT
Source organism: Gammaproteobacteria bacterium (assembly GCA_036563665.1). Classification (GTDB taxonomy): domain Bacteria; phylum Pseudomonadota; class Gammaproteobacteria; order Steroidobacterales; family Rariloculaceae; genus FEN-1219. The sequence continues at coordinate 87,143 of DATCLY010000014.1, read as the reverse complement.
TTCGGCGGCAACAACGGGCTCACGGACTTCAAGGACATCTTGGGCGCGAGCCTGCAGGCCGACGGCACGCGCGTGGTGCTGTTCGTGGCCGCGGCGATCGCGCTCGCGGGCGGGTATCTCCTCTGCCGCGCCATCGTAACCTCGAAGGCGGGCGGCGTGCTCGTCGCGATCCGCGACGCCGAGGATCGCGCGCGCTTTCTCGGCTACGAGGTGGAGCGCTACAAGCTCTGGGTGTTCACCGTGTCCGCGATGCTCGCGGGCCTGGCCGGGGCGCTGTACGTGCCGCAGGCCGGCATCATCAACCCGAACGAGTTCCAGCCGCTCAACTCCATCGAGCTGGTCGTATGGGTGGCGGTGGGCGGCCGCGGCACGCTGTACGGCGCGGCGCTCGGCGCCGTCCTCGTGAACTACTTGAAGTCGATCTTCACGGTGCAGATGCCCGAGGCGTGGCTCTACGTGCTCGGCGCCCTGTTCGTGGCCGTGACGCTCACGTTGCCGCGCGGGGTGATCGGGGCGTTCTCGCGGCTCAGGAGGGTGCGGCATGCATGAGGCGTCCGTGCAGGCGGCGGCCGCGGCGAAGCCGCTCGACGAGACGCTGCTCGTCGCGGGCGGCTACATCCTCTATCTCGACAAGCTCACGGTCACGTTCGACGGCTTCCGCGCCTTGAACGAGCTGTCGCTGTACGTGGAGGAGGGGGAGCTCCGCTGCATCATCGGGCCGAACGGTGCGGGCAAGACCACGCTCATGGACGTGGTCACGGGCAAGACGCGACCGGACTCGGGCAGCGCCTACTTCGGCCGCACGATCAATCTGCTCGAGAAGAGCGAGCCCGAGATCGCACGGCTCGGCATCGGGCGCAAGTTCCAGAAGCCCACGGTGTTCGCGAACCACACGGTGGCCGAGAACCTCGAGCTCGCCATGCTGCCGGACAAGCGCGTCTGGCCCGCGCTGCTCAAGGTGATGAGCGCCGAGGAGCGGGACCGCGTGGCGGCGACGCTCGACACCATCGGCCTCGCCGCCGAGGCGGACCGGCCGGCGGGCGCGCTGTCGCACGGCCAGAAGCAGTGGCTCGAGATCGGCATGCTGCTCATGCAGAACCCGAAGCTCCTGCTCGTCGACGAGCCGGTCGCGGGCATGACGAAGCAGGAGACGGAGGCGACCGCGGAGCTCCTGCTGTCGCTCGCGGGCGAGCACTCCGTCGTCGTCGTGGAGCACGACATGGAGTTCGTGCGTTCCATCGCCCGCAAGGTCACGGTGCTGCACGAGGGCGCCGTGCTCGCCGAAGGCCCGATGGACGAGATCCAGAACGATCCGCGCGTGATCGAGGTGTACCTGGGAGAAGCGGATGCTTGAGGTGGCCGGGCTCAATCAGTCGTACGGGCAGAGCCGCACGCTGTGGGACATCGATCTCACGATCCCCGCGGGCGCCTGCGTGGCGCTGCTCGGCCGCAACGGCGTGGGCAAGACCACGCTGCTCAAGTGTCTCATGGGGCTCGTGCCGGTGGACTCGGGACGCGTGACGTTCGACGGCCGCGACCTCACGCGGGCGAAGCCCGAGGCGCGCGCGCCGCTCGGCATCGGCTACGTGCCGCAGGGCCGCATGATCTTCCCGCTGCTCACCGTGGAGGAGAACTTGAGGATCGCGCTCGGCGCGGCGCGCAGCGCCGCGCGCGCGATCCCGCGGCGCGTGTTCGAGCTCTTCCCCGTGCTCGCCACGATGCTGCGGCGCCGCGGCGGCGACCTCTCGGGCGGTCAGCAGCAGCAGCTCGCGATCGGGCGCGCGCTCGTGCTCGAGCCCAGGTTCCTGATCCTCGACGAGCCCACGGAAGGCATCCAGCCGTCGATCGTGAAGGAGATCGGCGACGTGATCCGCCGGCTCAACGCCGAGCTCGGCATGACCGTGCTCGTGGTGGAGCAGAAGCTGCCGTTCGTGCGCCGCGCCTGCGACCGCTTCTGCATCCTCGACAAGGGGCGCATCGTGGCGTCCGGCGCCATGGACGAGCTCGGCGACGATCTCGTCAAGGCGCATCTGACGGTGTAGCGCATGGACGCGCTGTCGCTCGCCGCGGCGCTCGCCGGGGACGGTTGGCGGATGCTCGCGCTCGGTCTCTGGTTCGGGCTCGTGCACGCGCTCGATGCCGATCACCTCGCGACGCTCGGAAGCCTCGCGGCGAACGACCGTGGCGTGCCGCCCACGCGCTACGCGCTGCGCTGGGCGCTCGGGCACGCGGCCGCGCTCGTGCTCGCGGCCGCCGCGGTGGTGGCGTTCGGCTTGCCGGGCGTGGCGGCCGCGGGCGGCTACGCCGAGCTCGCCGTCGCCTGCGTGCTGCTCGCCCTCGGCGCGCAGGCGCTGCGCGGCAGCGCGCGAATCGCGCTGCCCGTCGCGCTGCCAGCGCCGCATGCGCAGGGCTCGAAAGGCGCGCTCGGGGCCGCGTTCCCGCTCGACGACGGCGCGGCGCGCCGCGCGCGGCGGGGACTGTGGATCGGGCTGCTGCACGGCGGGGCGGGCTCCGCCGCCGTGCTCGCGTTGCTGCCGCTCGCGACGCTCGACGGCCTCGCCGCGAGCGCGCTGTACCTCGCGTGCTTCTCGGCCGGCGTCGCCGCGGGCGCGCTCGCGTTCGCGCACGGCTGCGCGCGGCTGCTGCGAGCGGCCGCGGGGCAGAACGGCGGGCGCATCCTGAAGACCTTGCAGGCGGCCGCGGGCGCGGCCGCCGTCGCGGCGGGCGTGTGGCTGCTCTGGGAGCTCTTCGCCGCGCCCGCGTGCGCCGCGGGAGGCTGCTGATGGCGGCGCTGCCGGCACCCGCGCCCGAGCCGCTCGGCGGCTGGCGCGCGTCGCTGTCGCTGCGCTTCGCGCCGCGCGACGGCCGCACGATCGTCGCGGACCGCCGCCACGAAGGGCCGCTGCTGATCCAGCGCGCGTTCTACCCCGGCGACGGCGCGTGCCACGTGTACCTGCTGCATCCGCCCGGCGGCGTCGCGGGCGGCGACACGCTCGAGCTCGACGTCCACGCGTGCGCGGACGCGGCGGTGCTGCTCACGACGCCCGCGGCCACCAAGATCTACCGCGCTCGCCGCGGCGCCGATTTGCAGCGCGCATTGCCGCTCGGGCGCAGCACGGTCCGGCAGTCGTTCACGGTCGCGGCCGGCGCTTCGCTCGAATGGCTGCCGCACGACACGATCCTCTTCGGCGGCAGCCGCGCGGCGCTTCGCACCCACGTGCGGCTCGACGCCGCGGCGCGCTTCATCGGCTGGGAGATGACGTCGCTCGGCCGCCCGCTCGCGGGCGACGCCTACGCGGAAGGCACGCTCGAGCAGCGCACGCGCATCGAGATCGGCGGCCGCGCCGCGCTCGACGAGCGCGCGGCGCTCGCGGCCGGCGACCCCGCGCTCGACGCGCCGTGGGGCTGGGCGGGCCATCGCGTCTGGGGCGCGCTCTACGCCTGTCCCGCGGACGGCGCCGCGCTCGAAGCCGCGCGGCGCCGCCTGCCGCCGCCGGCGGCGAGCGCGATGGCCGCGGCGACGCTCTTGGGCCCGCTGCTCGTCGTGCGCTGCCTCGCGCAGAGCGCCGAGCGCCTGCGCGTCACGCTCGAGACGGTGTGGGCGGCGCTGCGGGAAGGCGTCGTCGGCCGGCCCGCGAGCGCGCCCCGCATCTGGCAAACCTGAGGAGAGGAGAACGCATGCAACTCTCACCGCGCGACAAGGACAAGCTGCTCGTGTACCTCGCCGCCCAGCTCGCGGCCGAGCGCAAGGCGCGGGGCTTGAAGCTCAACTACCCGGAGAGCGTGGCGCTGATCTCGGCGCGCATCATGGAAGGCGCGCGTGAAGGGAAGTCCGTGGCCGCGCTCATGAGCGAGGGCACCACGATCCTGCGCCGCGAGGACGTCATGGACGGCATCCCGGAGATGCTCGACGAGGTGCAGGTCGAGGCCACGTTCCCGGACGGCACCAAGCTCGTCACCGTGCACCGGCCGATCCCATGATCCCGGGAGAGCTCTTCGTCGCGGAAGGCGAGATCGAGCTGAACCGCGGCCGGCCGCGGCTCACGCTCACGGTGGCCAACACGGGCGACCGGCCGATCCAGGTGGGCTCGCACTACCACTTCGCCGAGACCAACGAGGCGCTCCTGTTCGACCGCGCCGCCGCGCGGGGCTTCCGGCTCGACATCCCGGCCGGCACCGCCGTGCGGTTCGAGCCGGGGCAGGAGCGCACGGTGCGGCTCGTGCCGTTCGGCGGCGCGCTCGAGGTGCACGGCTTCCTCGGGCGCGTGATGGGCCCGGTGAGCGGCGCGCAGGACGGCGGGCGATGACGCGCATCTCGCGAGCCGCCTACGCGGACATGCTCGGCCCGACGACCGGCGACCGCGTGCGCCTCGGCGACACCGGTCTCGTCATCGAGGTGGAGGCCGACCACGCGGTCTATGGCGACGAGGTGAAATTCGGCGGCGGCAAGGTGATCCGCGACGGCATGGGGCAGAGCCAGCGTCCCGCGGCCGAGTGCGCCGATCTCGTGATCACCAACGCGCTGATCCTCGACTGGTGGGGCATCGTGAAGGCCGACGTGGGCGTGAAGGACGGCCGCATCGTCGGCATCGGCAAGGCGGGCAACCCGGACACGCAGGACGGCGTCACCATCGTGATCGGCGCGGGCACGGAGATCGTCGCGGGCGAGGGCCAGATCCTCACGGCGGGCGCGATCGACGTGCACGTGCACTTCATCTGCCCCCAGCAGATCGAGGAGGCGCTGATGTCTGGCGTCACCACGATGGTCGGCGGCGGCACGGGCCCCGCCACGGGCACGAACGCCACGACGTGCACGCCGGGCCCGTGGCACATCGCGCGCATGCTCGAGGCCGCCGAGGCGTTCCCCATGAACCTGGGCTTCCTCGGCAAGGGCAACGCGAGCCGGCCGCAGCCGCTCGTCGAGCAGATCGAGGCGGGCGCCATGGGCCTGAAGCTCCACGAGGACTGGGGCACGACGCCCGCGGCCATCGACAACTGCCTCGCGGTGGCGGACCGCTTCGACGTGCAGGTAGCGATCCACACCGACACGCTCAACGAGTCCGGCTTCGTCGAGACCTCGCTCGCCGCGTTCAAGGGCCGCACGATCCACACCTATCACACCGAAGGCGCGGGCGGCGGCCACGCGCCGGACATCATCAAGGCGTGCGGCGCGCCGAACGTGCTGCCGTCGTCCACGAACCCCACGCGGCCGTTCACCGTGAACACGGTGGACGAGCACCTCGACATGCTCATGGTGTGCCATCACCTCGACCCGGGCATCCCCGAGGACGTGGCGTTCGCGGAGTCGCGCATCCGCCGCGAGACGATCGCGGCCGAGGACATCCTGCACGACCTGGGCGCCTTCTCGATGATCTCGTCGGACTCGCAGGCCATGGGGCGCGTGGGGGAGGTGATCGTGCGCACCTGGCAGACGGCGCACAAGATGAAGGTGCAGCGCGGGCCGCTGCCGGGCGACGGGCCGCGCAACGACAACTTCCGCGCGAAGCGCTACGTGGCCAAGTACACGATCAACCCCGCCATCGCGCACGGCATCGCGCACGAGGTGGGCTCCGTCGAGGTGGGCAAGCTCGCGGACCTCGTGCTGTGGAAGCCCGCGTTCTTCGGCGTGAAGCCCTCGCTGATCATCAAGGGCGGGCTCATCGCGGCCGCGCCGATGGGCGATCCCAATGCGTCGATCCCCACGCCGCAGCCCGTGCACTACCGGCCGATGTTCGGCGCGTTCGGCCGCGCGGTGGAGTCGACGGCGGTGACGTTCGTCTCCCAGGCCGCGCTCGCGGCCGGCATCGGCGAGCGGCTCGGGCTCCGCAAGCGCCTCGTGGCCGTGGCCGGCACGCGCACGATCGGCAAGGCCGACATGAAGCTCAACGACTATCTGCCGCGCATGGAGGTGGACCCGGAGACGTACGAGGTGCGCGCCGACGGGGTGCTGCTCGAGTGCGAGCCGGCCGCCGTGCTGCCGCTCGCGCAGCGCTATTCGCTGTTCTGACTCGTGGAAAGGGGGCTCGCAATGGACGCACCGAAGCTCTTCGTGAAGCACGTGGCCGCGGCGGACGCGGGCAAATGGCCGCCCGCACACGATCGGCTCGTGCTGCCCTTCGAGCGGCGGCAGAAGACGCGCCAGCGCGTGCGGCTCGAGTCGGGCGCGGACGCGGCGCTCGTGCTGCCGCGGGGCACGGTGCTGCGCGGCGGCGATCGCGTGCTCGGGGCGGACGGCACCGTCGTAGAGGTGGCCGCGGCGCCGGAGGACGTGTCGACGGTCCGGGGGGACGGCGCGGTCGACCTCGCCCGCGCGGCCTATCACCTGGGCAACCGGCACGTGCCCGTCGAAGTGGGCGCGGGACACCTGCGCTATCTGCGCGACCACGTGCTCGACTCGATGGTGCGCGGCCTCGGGCTCGAGGTCACGCACGAGCGCGCGCCGTTCGAGCCGGAGGCGGGCGCGTACGGGCACGGCGACGGGCACGCGCACGGCGCTCACGGCCACGCTCATGCGCAGCACGATCACCACGGCCGCGGCGGCCACGATCACACGCCTGCTCACGGGCACCGCGCGCACGACGAGCAGGTGCAGGCCCACGCGCGCGTGCCGTTGCGGCGATGACTCCGCATTCGGTGCGACTCTGGCAGCTCGTGAGCCCGACGCTGCCGGTCGGCGCGTTCAGCTTCTCCCAGGGGCTCGAGCAAGCCGTCGCCGCGGGCGCGGTGCGCGACGAGGGCGCGGCGCTCGCGTGGATCGGCGGCCTGCTCGCGCACGGTGTCGCCCGCGTCGACCTGCCCGTGCTGCTGCGCGTGCACCTGGCGTGGTCGGTGCACGACGCGGCGGCCGTCGCGTGCTGGAGCGAGGAGCTCACGGCCCGTCGGGAGACCGCGGAGCTGCGTCTCGAGGACGCGAGCATGGGCCGCGCGCTCGCGGACGTGCTCGGCCGGCTCGGCGTGGCGCTGCCCTCCGGCGACCTGCCGTTCCCGTGCGCGTTCGGCGCGGCCTGCGCGGAGTGGGGCGTCCCGCCGGTCGAGGCGGCCGCGGGCTACGCTTGGTCCTGGTGCGAGGCGCAGGTGGCCGCGGCCGTGAAGCTCGTGCCGCTCGGCCACACGGCGGGGCAGCGGCTGCTGCTCGCGCTCGGCGCGCGCATCGGGCCCGCGGTGCAGGCGGCCGCCGCGCTCGACGACGACGACATCGGCGCGAGCCTGCCGGGCTTCGCGCTCGCGAGCGCGCTGCACGAGACGCAGTACACGCGCCTGTTCAGGTCTTGAGGAGCGAAGAACATGAAGGACGACATTCTGCGCATCGGCGTCGGCGGGCCGGTCGGCTCCGGCAAGACGAGCCTCATCGAGGCCCTTTGCAAGCGCATGCGCGACCGCTATCACATCGCGGTGGTGACCAACGACATCTACACGCAGGAGGACGCGCAGATCCTCACGCGCGCGGAGGCGCTGCCGGCAGATCACATCGTGGGCGTGGAGACGGGCGGCTGCCCGCACACCGCGATCCGCGAGGACGCCTCGATGAACCTCGCCGCCATCGCCGCGCTGCAGGCGCGCTTCCCCACGCTCGACTTCGTGATCGTCGAGAGCGGCGGCGACAACCTCGCGGCCACGTTCAGCCCGGAGCTCGTGGACCTCACGATCTACGTGATCGACGTGGCGGCCGGCGACAAGATCCCGCGCAAGGGCGGGCCCGGCATCACGAAGTCCGACCTGCTCGTCATCAACAAGGTGGACCTCGCGCCGCTCGTGGGCGCGTCGCTCGAGGTCATGCAGCGCGACACGCGGCGCATGCGGGGCGAGCGGCCGTGGGTGCTCACCGACCTGAAGCGCGGCGAAGGGGTCGACGTGGTCGAGCGCTTCATCGTCACGGCGGGGCTGCTGGCGGCCGCGTGACGTCGCCCGCCCGTCGCGGCGCTAGTCGTGATCGAGCGACCGTCCGCGGTCGCGCAGCAGCGCCACGCAGACGAGGCTCACGAGCGCCGTGGCCGCCACGTACGCCGCCACCGCCATCGAGGTCCCGAACGTGTGGAACAGATACAGCGCGACCATGGGCGCGGGGCCGCCGGCCGTGATCGAGGCGAGCTGGTAGCCGAGCGAGGCGCCGCTGTAGCGCAGCCGTCCCGGGAACTGCTCCGCGATGTAGGCGGCCTGCGGCCCGTACTGGAGGTCGTGCAGCGGCAGGCCGAGCACGATGGCGAGCCCGACGAGCGCCACGATCCCGCTGTCCAGCATGCCGAAGTAGACGAACGGGAAGATCATCATCACGACGCAGCCGATGGCCGTGATGCGCGGGCGCCCGATCACGTCCGACAGGTGGCCGAAGAGCGGGATCACGAGCATCGACACGAGCGCCTGCAGCATCACGAGGTTCAGCACGAACGCGCGCTCGAAGCCGAGCTGCTGGGTGGCGTAGGTGAGCACGTAGGTGGTGAAGATGTAGAAGGGCGTCTGTTGCCCCGTGCGCAGCAACGCCGTGAGCACCACCTCGCGCCAGTGGTCACGCAGCACGCTCGCGACCGGCAGCGTCTCGACGCGGCCCGCGGAGCGCAGCTCGGCGAAGACGGGCGTCTCGAGCACGCCGAGCCGGATGTAGAGCCCCACGAACACGAGCACCACGCTCGCGAGGAACGGCACGCGCCAGCCCCACGACAGGAACGCCTCGTCCGGCGTCACCACGGCCATCAGCGCGAGCGCGCCGTTCGCGAGCACCATGCCGGCGGGCGCGCCGAACTGCGCGAAGCTCGTCGTGAAGCCGCGGCGCTTGGGGTCCGTCCACTCGCCCGCGATCAGCACCGCGCCGCCCCACTCGCCGCCGACGCCGATGCCCTGCAGCACGCGGAACAGGGTGAGCAGCACGGCGCCCCAGATGCCGATCTGCTCGTAGTCCGGAACGAGCCCGATGCCCATGGTCGCCGTGCCCATGAGCACGAGGGTGGCGATCAGCGTGGCCTTGCGGCCGATGCGGTCGCCGAAGTGACCGAAGAGCGCCGCTCCGACCGGCCGCGCGACGAAGCCGACGAAGTACGTGGAGAACGCGAGCAGCGTGCCCACGTACGGGTTCGACTCCGGGAAGAACTTCTGGGGGAAGACGAGCGCGGCGGCCACGCCATACAGGAAGAAGTCGTACCACTCGATCGTGGTGCCGGCGGCGGAGGACGCCACCGCGCGAAACGTCATGCGGCGGCCTTGCGCTTCGGCGGGCCGGGCAGGACGTTCCGCCGGGGAGACGGTTGCGCTCACGATGATGCTCCCCTGCGCGTCAGCCGTTCGCCGGCATCGTCTCGAACCGCGGCAGGCCGGGATCGAGGTGATCCCACGGCAACGCTCTGCTCGCGTAGATCACGCTCGTCGGCTTGAACAGCTCCGGATCTTCGAGAAGCGCCGCGTTGATGATGACGACGCCGGGCATCGCCTCGCCCTTGTCGAAGGCCATGCCGCCGCAGGTGGGGCAGAAATGGCGATAGATGAGCTTGCCGCTGTCGCCCTTCTTGGCGAAGGCGCGGTATTCGCCGGTGATGGTGACGGCCTGCTCGGGCATGCCGATGGCCGCGTAGTGGCCGCAGCCCACCTTGCGGCAATCGAGACACTGACAGAACCCCTGAAAGAGCGGCTCGCCCCGCGCCTCGTACCGCAAGCCGCCGCACAGGCAAGATCCTCTGAGCATGGCCCTCCACCCCTTCGTCGCCGGGAGCGGCGATACTCGCACGGAGCGGCGCGGCGGGAAAGCACCCGCCGGGCGTGCAGCCGCCGGCGGTGCCGCCGAACATCGAGTGTTCTGGCGCCCGCGAGCAGGCTCCGCCCGGGGGCTCGTTTCGAACGGCCGCCCGGAGTGGTACGCTCCGACCAAGGGTCCGTTACGCCGGAGCGGCCGCATGATCTTCGAGCAGATCGCGACGGGCGGCTGTCAGTCGTACCTGATCGGTTGCGAGGACACCTGCGCGGCGGCGCTGATCGATCCCGAGATCCGCCAGGTCGACCGCTACCGGGCCACCGCGATGCGCGAGGGGCTGCGCATCCGCTACGTGATCGACACGCACACCCATGCGGACCACTTCTCGGCGGCGCGGCGACTCTCGAAGCTGCTCGACGTGCCCGTCGTGATGCACCGCGACAGCCCCGCGCCGTTCGCTGACCTGCGCCTGCAGGACGGCGACATGCTCGTCGTCGGCCGGCTGCGCCTGCACGCCATGCACACGCCGGGACACACGCGCGACTCGATGTGCCTCGTCGCCGAGGATCGCGTGTTCACGGGCGACACGCTGCTGATCGGCGCGACCGGCCGCACGGATCTGCCGACCGGCGACCCGGAGGCGCTCTACGACAGCCTGTTCGACGGCGTGCTGAAGCTCGACCCGGCCATGAAGGTCTATCCGGCGCACGACTACAAGCAGCGCAAGTCGAGCACGATCGGCGCAGAGCTCGCCGCCAACCCGCGCCTCCAGCCGCGCGACCGCGCGGCGTTCGTCGAGATGATGCGCCATCTCAACCTGTCCGCCCCCACTCATCTGACCGAGGCGCTGCGCACCAACATGACGGGCGGCAAGACCGTCGAGCAGCTGCTCGCCGAGGCCGCCGAGAAGACGCCGTTCATGTCGCTCGAGGAGCTGCATCGCAGGATCGCGGCCGGGCTGCGCGGCCTCGTCGTGCTCGACGTGCGCGAGAAGGACGCCTACGCGGCGGGTCACGTGCCCGGCGCCCGTCATCTGCCGCGGGGCCAGCTCGAGCTGCGCGTGAACGACGAGCTGCCGGACCCGACGGCGCGCATCGTCACGGTCTGCGAGTTCGGAAAGATCTCCACGCTCGCCGCGGCCACGCTCCGCGAGCTCGGCTTCCAGCGCACCGCCGCGCTCGACGGCGGCATGCAGGCCTGGCGCGCGAACGGCTATCCCCTCGAGCGCTGAGCGCGCGCCCCTGCCGAGGCGCCCCCGTAACGTCCGGAGACTCACACCTCGCCGGCGTGCGGCACGGCGTCGGTCCCGCCGAGGCGCAGCCGGGCGGCCAGGCTCGCGAGCCGCGCGCTGGCGCGGGCGCCGAGCAGCAGCAGGCAGGGCGTCAGCACCAGGGTCAGGCAGGTCGCGAAGGTGAGGCCGCCCGCGATCGCCGTCGACAGCTGCATCCACCACTGCGACGACGGCCCGCCCACTTCCACGCTCCGTCCGATCACGTCGACGTTCAGGCCGAACACGATCGGCAGCAGGCCGAGGATCGTGGTCACCGTGGTGAGCATCACGGGCCTCAGGCGCTGCGAGCAGGTGAGCAGGATGGCGTCGAGCACCGGCAGCGAGCGCCGCCGCATGATGTTGTAGGTGTCGATGAGCACGATGTTGTTGCTCACCACGATACCTGCGAGCGAGATGATGCCGATGCCGCACATCACCACGCCGAACGGCTGATCGGTGATCAGGAGCCCGAGCAGCACGCCGATGGTGGAGAACACCACGGCCGTCAGGATCAGCAGCGCCTGATAGAAGCTGTTGAACTGCACCACGAGGATGATCGCGATCAGGAACAGCGCGGCGGCGAACGCGTTGCCGAGGAACGCCTCGGCTTCGCGCTGGTCCTCGTTCTCGCCGCGGAAGCGCACCTGCACGGCGGGGTCGAGGTTCGCCCCCGCGAGCCAGCGCTCGATCTCGCGCACCTTGTCGTCCGCGAGCACGCCGGGCGCGACGTCCGCGCTGATCGTGAGCACGCGCCGGCCGTCCACGCGCTCGATCTCGCCGGTGCGCTGCGCGGCGGTGCGCGTCACGAAGTTGCCCACGGGCACCGGCCCGCTCGCGGTGTTCAGCCGCAGGCGGTCGAGCTGGGTGATGTTGCGGTCGGCGTCGGGGAAGCGCACGCGGATATCCACCTCGTCGTCCGCGTCGTTCGGCCGGTAGTCGCCGATCATGATGCCGTTGGTCACGAGCTGGATGGCGCTGCCCACCATCGTGACGTCCGCGCCGAAGCGCGCGGCCTGCGCGCGGTCCACCTCGATGCGCCAGTCGATGCCGGGAGCCGTGCGGCTGTCGGTGATGTCGATGATACCGCCGATCTCGCGCATGCCCGCGATGATGCGTTCGACGGCGGGATCGAGGAGCTCCGGCAGGCGCGACGCCACCTCGATCTGGATGGGCTTGCCCGACGTGACGCCGGACTCCTGGCCCTGGGGCTCCACGACGATCCCTGCGATGTCGGCCGTGCGCTGCCGCACCTCGGCGAGGATCTCCGCGGCGGGCCGGCGCAGCTTCCAGTCGATGAACCGCACCTGGATGCGGCCGATCACGTCCGCCTCGTCGGAGTCGCCGAGCCCCAGACCGCTGCGCGCGTACACGGACTCGAGCTCGGGCATGTCGAGGATGCGCTCCTCCACGCGCCGGACGAGCTCGTCGCGCTCGTGCACCGAGAGGTCGCCGCGCGCGCGGATGTTGATGTTCGCCTGGGTGGGCTCGATGTCCGGGAAGAACTCCACGCCGCGACCGAGCTGCGCATAGGCGACGTACGCGGCCGTGAGGAGCGCGCAGGCGCCGAGCACCACCTTGCCGGGATGCGCGAGCGCCCGCCGCAGCAGGCCGATGTAGGCGGCGGTGCCGGGGCCGAGGTTCGCGAGCGTGGCCTCCGCGTCCACGTCCACGGCAGCGGGCGCCGCGGCGGGGCGTCGGCCGAGCAGCGAGCCGATCGTCGGCACGAACAGCAGCGCCATCACCAGCGAAGCCGTGAGCGTGACGAGCAGCGTGATCGGCAAGTACACCATGAACTCGCCGATCACGCCCGGCCAGAACAGCAGGGGCACGAAGGCCGCGAGGGTGGTGGCCACCGAGGCGATCACCGGCGCCGCCATGCGCTGCGCGGCGCGGACGTACGCCTCCTTGCGGCTGTGGCCGGCGGCAAGGTTGCGGTCGGCGAGCTCGACCACGATGGTGGCGCCGTCCACCAGCATCCCCACGGCCATGATCAGCGAGAACAGCACGACGATGTTGATCGAGAGGCCGAGCGCCCAGATCACGAGGATCCCCGCGAGGAACGAGCCCGGCACCGAGATGCCCACCAGCGCTGAGGAGCGCAGCCCGAGCGACGCCAGCGTCACGATCATCACGAGCAGCACGGCGGTGATCACGTTGTTCTGCAGGTCGCGCAGCATCATGCGCACGTCCTCGGAGCCGTCCTGCGTGAAGGTCACGTTCACGTTCTCCGGCCACGATCGCTGCTCCTCGAGCACCGTGCGCTTCACGTCGTCGACCACGTCCACGATGTTCGCGCCGATGCGCTTGCTGACCTCGAGCGCGATGGTCCGCTCGCCGTCGAGGCGCGCGAAGCCGCTGGGGTCCTTGAACGTGCGGCGGATCTCGGCCACGTCGGCGAACGTGACGGTGGTCTGCCCCACGGTCTTGATCGGCAGGCTCATGAGCGCCTGCACGTCCTCGAACACGCCGGGCACCTTCACGGAGAAGCGTCCGCTGCCCGTGTCGAGCGCCCCGGCCGCGACCAGCCGGTTGTTGCGCGACACGTACTCGAGAAGGTCCACGTAGCCGAGACCGTAGCTCTCGAGGCGCACGGGATCGACGATCACCTCGAGCAGCTCCTCGCGGTCGCCCGCGATGTCCACCTGCAGCACGCCGGGCAGGCCCTCCAGCGTGTCGCGGAGGTCGCGCGCGATGCGGACGAGCGCGCGTTCCGGCACGTCGCCGTGGAGCTGCACGACCAGCACCGGGAAGAGCGCCACGTTGATCTCCCGCACCCACGGCTCGTCGGTGCCGGCCGGCAGCTCCGCCTTGGCGATGTCCACCTTCTCGCGCACGTCGGCCAGCGCCTGCTCGGGATCGAAGCCCGCGTCGAACTCGAGAACGAGCACCGCGCTGCCCTCGGCCGCGGTCGCGCGCATCTCCTCGAGCCCGTCGATCGTCCTGAGCTCGTTCTCCATGGGGCGGACGAGGAGCCGCTCCGCATCCTCCGGCGAGATGCCTTCGTGCGTGATGTTCGCGTACAGCGTGGGGATGGCGATGTCGGGCTCCGACTCCTTGGGGATCCCCACGTACGCCGTCGCGCCCGCGATCATCAGGATCGCGAGCGCGAACAGCACCGGGCTCGGCCGGTCCACGAAGGCGCGGATCAGGGCGTTCACGCTCGACAGCTCCCGGCGCCTAGACGCCGCCGGCGGGGTCGAGGCGGAGCGCGCGGGCGCCGCCGGCCGCCTCGCTGAGCCCCGTGGGCGGCGACTCCACCGGCATCACCAGGTCGCCTTCCCGCACGAATCCGTGGCCCACGGTGATGACGCGCAGCTCCGGCGGCAGGCCGGCGACGGACACGCCGTCCTGCGACGAGGCGACGATCTCCACGGGCCAGAACTCGACGCGGTTCGCCTCGTTCACGGATTTCACGCCCACGGTGCCGTGGTCGCCGAGCGAGAGCAGCGCGGCAGAGAGGACGTGCACGCTCGTTTCGTCGGCCGCGAGGCGCATCTCCGCCGTGACGCCGGCGCGCAGGGCACCGTCCGGGTTCGGCACGGCGAGCTCCACGCGGAACGTGCGCGTCTGCGGGTTCGCGACCGGCGCGACGTAACGCACCGTGCCTTCGACGGGCGGGCCGTTCAGCAGCCGCGCCACGCCGGGCCGGCCCACGACGATGTGCCGGATGTCCCGTTCGCTCACCTCGCCCACGACGATCAGCGGATCGATGTCCACCAGCTCCGCTACCCGGTCGCCGGCGCTCACGTAGTCGCCGAGCTCGACGTCGCGCTCCTGCAGCACGGCATCGAACGGCGCGCGGATCTCGGTGTTCGCGATCTCGAGCTCGACGGCGGCGAGCCGCGCACGCGCCGTCTCGACGCGCGCGACGGCTTCCGCGATCTGCGTCTCGGACACGAACTGCTGCCGCTGGAGCCGCAGCGCCGCCTCGTGCTGCAGCTCCATTTGCGCGATTGCGGCCCGAGCCTCCTCGAGCCGCGCCTGGCGGTCGCGCATGTCGAGGCCGACGATCGGCGCGCCCGCGCGCACGGCGCTGCCGCGCGCGGCGCCGAGGGTGGTTACCCGGCCGTCCGTCTCGGCCCGCAGCTCCACGACGCGGTTGGGCTCCGTGCGCGCGCTCACCATGATCTCGCGCGTGATCGGGCGCGCGAGCGAGGTCTGCACGGCCACCCGCACGGGCTCGTCGGCGGGCCGCGCGGCCTCCTGCTCGGGGGCGGCCGCGGACTCCGGCCGGTCGACGAGCCCGGACAGCATCCACAGGACGATGCCGCCCGTCACCACGGCGGTCAGGAACGGCGGTGAGGTGTAGCGCAAGCGTTTCATGGCGGAGTGCTCCACGGCGCCGAGGCGGAAGAGCACGTTCCATGCCAGCGCTCGAGCGCGTCGCTAACCGCTTGATCCGCCGAGACGGAGCGCTCGGCGCGCTCTTATCCGCGGTCGCCCGGCGATCGTGCTTTCCGCCACTATGTGGTCGTTGCGGCCAGTGTTTGCGCGCGCTTACGATGCTCTGCCGCCGCCGCATGGACAGTCGCGGCCTAACCGCGGCGCCTGCAACGAAGGGGAGAGATGGGTAACGAAACGATGACGCCGCGCCGCGTGCTGTTCGCGAGCCTGGTTGGCACGACGATCGAGTTCTTCGACTTCTACATCTACGGCACTGCCGCGGTGCTCGTCTTCCCAACGCTGTTTTTTCCGGGGGGCGACGAGTTGACCGCCACGCTGCAGTCGCTCGCTACTTTCGCGCTGGCGTTCTTCGCCCGGCCGGTGGGCTCCGCGCTCTTCGGGCACTTCGGCGACCGCGTGGGCCGCAAGGCCACGCTCGTGGCGGCGCTGCTCACGATGGGGCTGTCCACCGTCGCCATCGGCCTGCTGCCCACCTACGCCGCGATCGGCATCGCCGCGCCCGCGCTGCTCGCGCTCTGCCGCCTGGGCCAGGGGCTCGGGCTCGGCGGCGAGTGGGGCGGCGCCGTGCTGCTCGCGATGGAGAACGCGCCCGACGGCAAGCGCGGCTGGTACGGCATGTTTCCGCAGCTCGGCGCGCCGCTCGGCTTCGTGCTCTCCACGGGCGTGTTCGTGCTGCTCACGCGAAGCCTGAGCGAGGCGGATTTCGTCGCGTGGGGCTGGCGGCTGCCGTTCCTCGCGAGCGCCGTGCTCGTGCTGGTGGGCCTCTGGGTGCGGCTCAAGATCACGGAGACGCCCGCCTTCCAGCGCGCGCTCGAGAACCGGGAGCGCGTGCGCATGCCGATCCTCGCCGTGGTGCGCAGCCAGCCCGGCACGCTCGCGCTCGGCACGTTCGCGACGGCCACCACGTTCGTGGTGTTCTATCTGATGACCGTCTTCACGCTGAGCTGGGGGACCAGCGCGCTCGGCTACGCGCGCGAGCAGTTCCTGTTGCTGCAGATCGTGGGTGTGCTGTTCTTCGCGGTGACGATCCCGGTGTCGGCGCGCCTCGCGGACCGGCACGGCCGCCTGCCGGTGCTGATCGGCGCCACGGCCGCGATCATCGCCTTCGGCCTGTTCTTCGAGCCGCTGTTCGCCGCGGGCGGCGCGTGGCGCGTGGTCGCGTTCCTGTCGCTCGGCCTCGCGCTCATGGGCATGACCTACGGCCCGCTCGGCACCGCGTTGGCCGAGGCGTTCCCCACCGCCTGGCGCTACACCGGCGCGTCCGTGACGTTCAACCTGGCGGGCATCATCGGCGGCTCGCTCGCGCCGTACATTGCCACGTGGCTCGCCGCGCGTTACGGCGTCGCGTACGTGGGGTACTACCTGTCGGCGGTGGGCGTGGTGTCGCTCGTCGCGTTCGCGTGGCTCGCCCGCCGCAGCGGTGCCGTCGCGGCGAGCGGCGCCGCGCAGGCGGTGCTCAACGCGCCGCGCGCGGCGGCGGGCGCCGGCGCGGCGCGCGGCTCCTAGAGGCGCCGTTCGCGCCGCATCGCTCGCGGCACGGGGCGCCGCGAAGCGCCCCACGGCCGGCGGGCGAGCCGATCAGAGCCCGCGCACGGGCTCGAGCACGACGGCCGGGTCGAGCTTCACCTCGACGTCGACGTGCATCTGCTCGACGTCGTTCGGGGGCGGCGCGAGGCCCGCGACCTCGATCTCGGGCGGTCTCGGCCCGTTGCCGGTGGCGTAGACGTCGTAGACCGGCGCGCCGGCTTCGCGGCGGGAGGCGGACGCCGCCGGCGCGCAGTCCGCGCCGCCGCGCGCCGTCGCGCACGTCCGCGCCGTCGCCGCGGCCCGATCCGCGGCCGACGCCTGCGCCGCCGTCGCGGGCTCCTGTCCGCCGCAGCCGGCGGCGAGCGCGGCAAGCAGCATCGTCGCGGCCGCTCCCGGAGCGGCCTTGTGCATCCATACACCGATCGTTGCGAGCGCCTTCATGACGCACACCTCGGGCCCACGCCCCTTAAGTCAAAATTCCGCGCACGATAACGTTCCGCGCGCGGCGATGCCGCGGCTCCGGTCACAGATTCGACGAGAGGTGTCTCGAAACGGCGACGGCCGTCAGTCTTCGAGCACGACGACGCCGCAGCCCGTGACGGCCGGAAGGGTGTAGTAGCTGTAGACCTTGCGCGCCTCGGGGCGGAGCGCGGTGCGCATGGCGTACCACATCGTGAGCTCCGCGGCCTCGGTGCCGGCCACCCGCATTATGTCTTCCACGGGTGTCGCGAGCAGGGTGTCGAGATCGCGCTCGATGGCGTCGAGGAAGTAGCGGTCCCACTTCTCGTTGGTGAGCCCGAAGCGGGTGCCGTGGATCTGGTGCGACATGCCGCCGGTCGCGAGCACCACCACCGAGCGGTCGGCGCCGTCGTTTTCGATGGCGGCGCGCAGCGCGCGCCCGAGCTCCGTCAGACGGCGCGGCGTGGGCACGGGATGCATGAGCATGTTCACGGCGATCGGCAGCATCTTCACCGGCCAGGGCGGATCGAAGATGTACGGCAGCCAGGAGTACACCCCGTGGTCGAGCTCGAGCTCCTGACAGAAGGTGAGGTCGAAGCCGCTCGCCACGAGCGAGCGCGCCACGGGCCAGGCGAAATCCGGGTCGCCATCCACGCCGGGGAACGGCCGCAGGCCGTAGCCTTCGTCGGCCTGCGGGAAGTGGGCCGCCATGCCCATCGCGAAGGTGGGGTACGTCGACAGATCGAAGTAGTTCATGTGGTCGTTGTAGATCACGACCAGATGCGACGGCGCGCGCTCGCGGAGCCATTCCTTCACCGGCCGCGTGCCGTCGTACCAGAGGCGCCACTTGGGGTCGAAGCCCTGGCGCATGCCCTTGTCGAACTGATAGCCCATCGAGGGCGTGTGGGCGATGCCGATGCCGCCGATGATGCGCGACATCAGCGTGCGCTCCGCGGCGGCAGATCCTGCGGCATGAGGTCGATCGGCCGGGGCAGGGTGCGCTTGAGCTCCTCCCAGTCGACGCCGCACATGTGGGCGCCCACGTGCAGGTGGCTCTCGCCCACCGCCGCCGCGATCTTGATGACGTTGAAATGATGCCCGCCCGCCGCCACGAGCCCCGTCCAGTCGCGCGCGCGGACCAGCTCCTTCTCGTGCTCGCTCAGGCCGTAGCTCTCCATGAGGCCTTCGGGGTCGGACGCGAAGCGCTCGCGCACGGCCGGATACTTGAAGTCGAAGGCGAACTTGTTCAGCCGGTACGAGCGCGTGCAGGTCTCGCCGGTGAAGAGATAGACGCTCGGCGGAGAGAGGCTCAAGTCGACGGGGGCGGTCATGCGAGCGGCTGCGATCGGGCGCGCCTCGGCGAAGAGTCGCTACGCCGTGGTGGTGGGCGGCTTCATTCCGAGGGGGCCCTTGTTCGAGGGATCGGCGAAGATGCGGCGGATGTGGCGCTCGCGGATCCGCCAGCGGCCGTCCCCGCAGCGCACGTAGACGTCCTCGAAATCCGCCACGAGGATCGGGATGGCGGGCGAGCAGGGCGGCAGAGCGTTCTGGCCGAACGTCATGCAGACGCACGTGCCGCGCGCCCGGTCGCGCGACTCGATGTCGACCCTCAAGCCGGAGTAGAGGTGCCGCGACGTGCGCGGGCCCGCCGCCGTGCGCCGCCGGAACACCTCCTCGAGCTCGGCCTTGCCGCGCGACACGCGCTCGCCGTGCGTGTAATAGACGTCGTCGGTGAAGAGGTCGAGCAGCGCCTCCACCTCGTTGTGGTCGAGGTGATAGGTGAATGCCGTGTTCAAGTCCTCGATGGCGAGCCGGATCTGGATCGCCTCGAGAGGGCTCAGGTCAGCCGCCAAGCTCCGAGCTCCCGTTCTTCGATGACGACCGGGTTGCGCTGCGTGCCGAGGCCGTCGATGGTCACCTCGACGGGCCCGGGCACGCGCTGGAAGTCCGCATGGTGGATGGACTTCCGGGTGGCACCCGGCTTGAACGCCGTGCCGAGCGAGAGCACGTCGCCCGGCTCGAGCGTCTGGAAGTAGCTGATGAAGCTCACCACCTCTGCCACCTTGTAGTTGTAGTAGCGCGTGCTGTCCTCGGCCACGGTCTCACCGCCCACGGTGCAGTGCACGTTCAGGTCGTCCGGGTTTGCGATCTCGTCGCGCGTGACGAGCCAGGGACCCAACGCGCCGAACGTGTCGCTGCCCTTGTAGCGCGCGGCGTAGGAGAGATGCTGCTCCACGCGCTCGGTCTCGTTGGGGTTGTCCTTCTTCGCGTACACCGCATAGTAGTGGAAGCGATCCTCGGCTCGCATGCCGTTGCCGGTGACGTCGTTCATGATGGTGTAGCCGAACACGTGCTCGAGGGCCCGGGCGGCCGGCACGTCGCGGGCCGGCGTGCCGATCACCAGCGCGAGCTCGGGCTCCGGATGCACGCTGCCGTAGTAACGGCGGATCCGGATCGGCTCGAGGTGGCCCACGAGGCAGGAGGGCGGCTTCAGGAAGAACGCCGGATGGTCCGGCGCGCTGATCTTGCGCTCGTTGCTGGCCGAGTTGTTCATCGCCACGCACAGGATCTTGCCGGGGCGGCGCACGGGCGGCAGCCACGCGACCTCGGAAGCGTCGATGCGCGGCACGACGCTGCGGCCGCTCGCCACGGCGGCCAGGCCGTCCGCGATGGTGCGCACGGCTTCCGCGCCGCCGCGGATCACGTCGATCATGTCCGAGGCGCGCGCGCCGAGCGCGTTCACGTTCACGAGCGAGCCGTCGGGCAGCGCCGCTACGACGACCTCCTGCGACCCGTGCAGCACGGTTGCGAGCTTCATGAGACCACTACTTGTGCGTCGGCATCGTGAACTCGGGACCCTTCGCCGACGTGTCGGGCCACCGTTGCATCACGGACTTGTAGCGGGTGTAGAAGCGCACGCCTTCCTCGCCGTAGATGTGATGGTCGCCGAAGAGGCTGCGCTTCCAGCCGCCGAACGAGTGGAACGCCATGGGCACGGGGATCGGCAGGTTGATGCCCACCATGCCCGCCTCCACGCGGCGCGCGAACTCGCGCGCGATGCGGCCGTCGGTGGTGTAGCAGGCCGCGCCGTTGCCGTACTCGCTCGAGTTCACGAGCTCGAGCGCGGCGGCGAAGTCGGGCACGCGCACCACGCACAGCACCGGGCCGAAGATCTCCTCGCGATAGATCCGCATCGCGGGCGTGACGCGGTCGAAGAGCGTCGGCCCCAGGAAGAAGCCTCGCTCGTAGCCCGGCACCCGCACGTTCCTGCCGTCCACCACGAGCTCGGCGCCCTCGCGAATGCCGTCCTCGATGTAGCCGAGCACGCGCCGGCGGTGCTCCTCGGTCACGAGCGGCCCCATGTCGGCGCCCGGCTCCGTGCCGGCCTTCACCGCGAGCCGCTCGATGCGCTCGCGCAGCTTCGCGATCAGCGGGTCGGCCGTCGCGCCCACGGCGACGGCCACGGAGACGGCCATGCAGCGTTCGCCGGCCGAGCCGTAGCCCGCGCCGACGAGGGCGTCGGCCGCCTGATCGAGGTTCGCGTCGGGCATCACCACGAGGTGGTTCTTGGCGCCCCCGAGGGCCTGAACGCGTTTGCCGCGAGCCGTGGCGCGCCGGAAGATCTGCTCGGCGACGGGGGTCGATCCCACGAAGCTCACCGCCGCGATCCCATCGTGATCGAGCAGCGCCTCGACGGTGTGCTTGTCGCCCTGCACCACGTTCAGCACGCCCGGCGGCAGGCCCGCCCGCTCCGCGAGCTCCGCGAGTTCCAGCGAGGCGGACGGATCGCGCTCGCTCGGCTTCAGCACGAACGTGTTGCCGCAGGCGATGGCGATGGGGAACATCCAGAGCGGCACCATCGCCGGGAAGTTGAACGGCGTGATGCCGCAGCACACGCCGAGCGGCTGGCGCAGCGACCAGTTGTCGATGCCGCCGCCGATGTTGTCGGTTATCTGCCCCTTGAGGAGCTGCGGCACGCCGCTGGCGAACTCCACCACCTCGATGCCGCGCTGGATCTCGCCCTGGGCATCGGCGAGGACCTTGCCGTGCTCGGCCGTGATGATCGCGGCCAGGCGGTCGCGGTGCTCCTCGAGCAGTTGTTTGAAGGCGAACAGCACGCGCGCCCGCTTCAGGGGCGGCGCGCTGCTCCATTCGGGGAAGGCCGCGCGGGCCGCCTGCACGGCGCGGTCCACGACCGCGCCGTCCGCGAGCGACACCTCCGCCTGCACGGCGCCGCGCGCCGGGTCGTAGACCGGTGCCCGTCGCGCCGCGCCGGTCTCGGTGCGTCCGGCGATGTAGTGACCGATCAGGCGGCGCGTGCCCGCCGCCGTCGAAGGGTTCGCGCTCATTCGCGCGCCTTGAAGGCGCGTACCTCCGTGTTAAAGCTCTCCGCGAGCGCCTCCATGGTGGAGACCATGCGATTGTGCTCGCCGATGGCCGCGTTACGGCGCTCCGCGGCCTGCTCCTCGTCGTCGATGATCTTCGCGAGGCAGTCGAGATAGCTCTCGCTGCCGCTCACGAACTCCCGCATGGCGGTCTGCCCCGCCATCATCTCGTCGAGCGTGGCGGTCTCGCCGTCGGGGATGGCGGGCGCCTCGGGCCTGCTGCACTCGTTGCCGAGCGCCGCGGCCGCCGCGGCCGTGGCGTCGGAAGGCGTCACCTCGCGGTAGAGGGCGACCGCCTCGTCGTAGTGGGCGTCCGTCCGCTCCGCGCGCCCGAAGTAGTCCTCGAGCACGAACCGGGCCCGCGCCTGCCGGTCGAGCGCGAGGGCGCTGCGCGCCTCCGTCACGAGCAGCTCCGGGTCGAGGTCCGCGCACGTGGCGCGGTAGTGCTCGATCCACTGCATGACCTGCGCGTCGTCGTTCGCCTCGGCGGCCGACGCGATCCGAGCCTTGATGACGTCCGCGCGGTTCGCTTCCGGCAGTTCCGCGAGCGCGGCCTTGTCGAGGCGCGCCATGGAGCGGATGGCGATGAGCGGCTGCGGCACGTCGGACGAGAACGGCCCCGCCGCGCCGGTGGGCAGCGCGCTGATCTGATCGAGCACGTCGAGGCCTTCCCTCACGTGGCCGAACACGGTGTAGCCGGGCTCGGCGCCGGCGTCGAGCGCCCGGTTGTCCGTGAGGTTCACGTAGAACTGCGACGTGGCGGAATTCGGGTCGGCGGTGCGCGCGGCCGCCACGGAGCCGCGCACGTTGCTCAGCGTGTTGTGCGACTCGTTCTCCACGGGCGGCAGCGTGGGGCGCGGCCGGAGCTGCCGGTCCACGCCGCCCCCCTGGACGACGAAGCCTTCCACCACGCGGTGGAAGACCGTGCCGGAGTAGAACCCCATGTCCACGTATTGCAGGAAGTTCGCCACGTGCTTCGGCGCCTGGGCGTCCGCGAGCTCGATGACGAAGCGGCCGGCGTCCGTGCAGACGGCCACTTCGGTGCCCCGAGCCGTTTCGACGTGGCTCATCCCGGCGGCGAGCGCCGCGATGAGCGGGACGACGGTCCTCGCGCTGCTCATGGTCTCCCCCGGACGGTATGGCGTTGCGGCTCAGGATAGCATTGGCCCCCGCGGCCGCGGGAAGGTGCGCGGCGCGGCCGGGAACGGCCTCCGAGCTCCGCGCGGCCGGCGTCACCGCAGGGGCCCGTCCATGCAGACCCCCTTCCAGGAACGGCGTGAATACATTCGTGTAGCGTCGCGCGCGCGCATCCTGCGCGCGAGCGTCCTGGAAGGGGGTCTGCATGGACGAGCCCGATACGTCGTCGCGAGCGCTTGTGGCGTGGAAGATCGCGGCTGGCCGGCGGCTGCTACCCGCCGGGTGGGCGCCGGGGTAAGCTTGCCGCGGCGCTTGGCGGTGTCCACCCGATGGGCAGGTTCCTTCGCGATAACGCGGCCGTCGTCGTCGGCCTGGGCTTGCCGGTCGCCGTGGTCGTGCTGTTCCTGCTCGCGAGCCACCTGCCGGCGCTCTGGACCGAGCCGCCCGGGTACGACCTGCTGCTCGAGGTGGAGAACGGGCCCGTTCGCTACCCCGCCGGGCTCGTGCGGGTGGAGGTCTACGTCGACGGCGACCGGGTGCGGGCCCGCCTGCACAAGATCGATCCGGACCGCTTCCAGCGCTCGCTGATCGCCTTGCCCCCGCCGCAGCAGCTCTATCTCTGGAGCCACGACTCGGGCGTCATGCGCGAGGTCGCGCTGGCCGTGCCGACGGACCTGGACGCCGTCGACGACGGCGCCGAGCTGCCGCTCGGCGAGCTCGCCGGGCGCCGCATCAGCACCTCTCCGGTGGCCCCGGACGGCTACGAGCTCGCGGGGCCCGCGCAAGGCCGCGACGGCCTGTTCGGCCTGTTCTTCGGCGGCCGCAGCGGCCAGCTCGTGCTCGCGAAGGACGGTGCCCGGGTGGCCGTCGACCTGCCGCCTGGCGTCGGCTACTGGAACGTGCACTTCCTGGGGTGGGTGGTTGAGTAACGCCACGCCACGGCGCACGGCGCTCGACGAGGTGGTGCGGCTCGCGCGGGCGCACGGGCTCTCGGTGGAGGAGATCGCGGCCGCCCTCGGCGAGGCGGCCCCGGAGGCGACCGACGCCCGGGCCGCGGCGCGGGCGTCCGCGCTCGCGCGGCTCTTCGCCTACGTCGGCGCCACGTTCGTGTTCGCCGGCGTGGCGATCTTCATCGCGATCCGCTGGGGCAGGCTCGACTCGGCCGCGCGCGTGGTGGCCACCCTGGGCTCCGGTCTCGCCGCGTTCGCCATGGCCTGCGCGGCCACCCGCGACGCGCGGTTCGAGAAGGCCGCCACGCCGCTGTTCGTGATCGCGGCCGTCCTCGAGCCGTTCGGCATCCTCGTGGCGCTCGACGAGTACGCGAGCGGCGACGACTGGCGCTACGCCGTGCTCGCGGCCTGCTTCGCCGTCGGCGCCCAGCAGCTCGCCGTGTTCGCGGCCCTGCGGCGCACCGATCTGCTGTTCCTCGGCGTGCTGTTCGGCGCGGGCTTCGCGGCCACCGGCATGGACCTGCTCGGGATGAGCCGCGAGCTCATCGCCTTCGTGGTGGGGGTCTCCCTCGTGAGCTTCGCGGTGGCGGCCGAGCAGGCGGGCCGGGGCGCCGTAGCGCCGTACTGGTATTTCGTGGGCGCGTCGTCGCTGCTGGCCGGGTTCTTCGGCCTCGTCGAGGGCACGCCGGTGGAGCCCGTGTTCGTGGGGGCGGCTGCGGCGTGCATCTACGCGAGCACGCTGCGCAGGAGCCGCGCGCTGCTCATCGTGGGCGTGGTGGCCATGCTCGCGTACATCGGCTATTTCACCGCCGACCGGTTCGCGGACGCCGTGGGCTGGCCGCTCGCGCTGATCGCGTTCGGTCTCGCGCTGCTCGCCCTGTCCGCCTGGGCGGTGCGGCTCGACCGCCGCTACATCGCCCGCGGGACCTAAGCGCGCAAGCGCGCCTCGCGGCGGCGCTCGCTCTCCGTCAGGAGCTTCTTGCGCAGGCGGATGCTCGTGGGCGTGATCTCCACGAGCTCGTCGTCGTCGATGAACTCGAGTGCCTGCTCGAGCGAGAGCTTGATCGGCGGCGTGAGCAGGATGTTCTCGTCCGAGCCCGCGGCGCGGATGTTGGTGAGGTGCTTGGCCTTCGTGGGGTTCACGGGCAGGTCGTTGCTGCGGCTGTGGATGCCCACGATCATGCCCTCGTACACCTCCGTGCCCGGGCCGATGAAGAGCGCGCCGCGCTCCTGGAGGTTGAACAGGGCGTAGGCGAGCGCCTTGCCCTGCACGTTCGACACCATCACGCCGTTCACGCGCCGGCCGATCTCGTCCGGCAGCCGGGGCGCGTAGCCGTCGAACACGTGATAGAGGAGTCCGGTGCCGGCCGTGGCCGTGAGGTACTCCGTGCGGAAGCCGATGAGCCCGCGGGCCGGAATGCGGTACTCGAGCCGCACGCGGCCGCGCCCGTCCGGCATCATCGACGTGAGCTCCCCTTTGCGCTCCGCGATGCGTGTCATGACGGCGCCCTGGTAGGCCTCGTCGAAGTCCACCGTGAGCTGCTCCCACGGCTCGTGGCGCACGCCGTCGATCACGCGCTCCACCACGGCGGGCCGCGAGACGGCGAGCTCGTAGCCTTCGCGCCGCATGGTCTCGATGAGCACGGCCAGATGCAGCTCGCCGCGC
The DNA here is from genome assembly GCA_036563665.1 of Gammaproteobacteria bacterium. GTDB lineage: Bacteria > Pseudomonadota > Gammaproteobacteria > Steroidobacterales > Rariloculaceae > FEN-1219. The sequence goes on along the minus strand of DATCLY010000014.1, from coordinate 61,669 downwards.
CCCGAGACGCGGAACTTGTCCGGGTCGTCCGTCTCCTCCACCCGCAGCGCCACGTTGTGCTTCGCCTCCTGCAGCAGCCGCGCGCGGATCTGTCGGCTCGTGAGGAACTTGCCCTCGCGGCCCGCGAACGGGGACTTGTTGACCAGGAACATCATGCTGATGGTCGGCTCGTCCACCTGCAGCGGCGGCAGCGCCTCCGGCTTGCCGCGCGTGCACACGGTGTCCGAGATCTGCAGGTCCTCGATGCCGCTGAACACGACGATGTCGCCGGCGGCGGCCTCGTCCACGGGCACGCGCTCGAGGCCGATGAAGCCGTAGAGCTCCATGAGTTGCCCGTTGTGCACGCTGCCGTCGCGGCGCACCACCGTGACCGGCATGTTGCGCTTCACCGTGCCGCGCGCGATGCGGCCGATGCCGAGCACGCCCACGTACGAGCTGTAGTCGAGGCTCGACACCTGGAGCTGCAGCGGCCCCTCGCGCTCGACGGGCGGCGGCGGCACGTGGTCGACGATGGCCTGCAGCAGCGGCGTCATGTCGCCGCCGGACACCGTGGGCTCCCAGCCGGCGTAGCCCTTCAATGCCGACGCGTAGAGCACCGGGAAGTCGAGCTGCCGGTCGCTCGCGCCCAAGCGGTCGAAGAGGTCGAACGTCTGATCGAGCACCCAGCCGGGCCGCGCGCCGTCGCGGTCGATCTTGTTGATCACGACGATGGGCGTGAAGCCGCGCGCGAAGGCCTTCTGGGTGACGAAGCGCGTCTGCGGCATCGGCCCGTCCACCGCGTCCACGAGCAGCAGCACGCCGTCCACCATGGACAGCACGCGCTCCACCTCGCCGCCGAAGTCGGCGTGCCCGGGCGTGTCGACGATGTTGATGCGCCAGTCGCCCCAGCGGATGGCGGTGTTCTTGGCGAGGATCGTGATGCCGCGCTCTCGCTCGAGATCGTTCGAGTCGAGGGCCCGCTCGGGCAGCACGACCCGCGCGTCGAGGGTGCCCGACTGCTGCAGCAGGCGGTCCACGAGCGTGGTCTTGCCGTGGTCGACGTGGGCGATGATGGCGATGTTGCGCAGCCGCTCGGTCGGGAACATGGGGCTCAAGGGCCGGAGCGAGGGGGCGCGCATTATAGCCGCGCCTTACGTCAAAACTCGATTGATCCGCGCACGGGCGCCTCGCAGACTTGCCGGGCGCAGGCGACAGGAGTGGCTGGCGCAATGGACGCGGTCGAAACGCCCGGGCTCCCTCCGTTGCAGGACTTGAACGGCGACGGGCGGCTCACCATCGGCGACGTGCAAGCGTGGCTCGCCGAGCTCTTCTTCCTGCCGGGCGACTGGCTCCTCTGGTGCCTCACCACCTACACGCCCGCCGTCGGCCGCTTTCTCGAGATCGGCGCCGACGATTACGGCGGCGTGCTGTCGGGCTTCCTGTCGGCGCTGCTCTGGCTCGCCGCGCTGCTCGGCGCGTCGTTCGCCTATCAAGGCGTTCGGCACGTGGACGAGGCGCTGACCGCGATGGTGGTGCGTGCGTACGCCGAGGCGACCCGGCGATGCCGGGTGGCCGCGCGCATCATCGCGTTCAAGCTCAAGCCGCCCGCCCGGCGTGTCCGCCAATCCGTGGAGGTGTCCGACGACCTCGAGCTGTCGCCGGAGGAGATCCGCATCCTGCGGCTCCACGCGGACGTCCCTGCCGGCTACGCGCTCACCACGAGCGAGCTCGCCGCGAAGCTCGGAGTCCGCCGCGGCCAGGTGCCGAAGCTGCTCGGGCGGCTCGAGCGCGAGCGCCTCATCGCGAGGACGTTCGGCGGCTACGACGGCGAGACGTCGTACGCCATCACGGCCGCCGGCAGCGCGTTGCTCGTGTTCCGGCAGCTCCTGAAAAAAAGCCCCGCCGAAGCGGGGCAAGTGGGATGAACGGCCCGATGCGGCGCGTCATGGCGCAGGCGGCAGATCGACCACCGTCGGCGCCGCCGTCGTGACCTCCACGCTGACCGCGTCGGTGAAGTCGAGCACGTCGCCCTCGGCTTCGGGATCGTCGTTGCCTGCGAGGCACGTGAACGCGATGTCGTACGCGCCGGGGGCGAGCGCCACGCGGTACTCGAAGTCGGCGCCGCTCGTCGGCGTCTGCACGGCGTCGGCGAACGCTACGGGCTCCACGTCCGCGCCGTCCACGTCGTCGAGATCGTTCGGCGTCGCGCCCGCCGGGAACACGTAGACCACGTTGCCCACGGCGAGGTCGTTCGGGTCGTCCGCCTCGCAGCCGGGCCCGACGAGCGTGCCGCTGACGGTGCCCGTGAGAATGCCGAGCGCGTCCGCGTGGAGCACGCGAAACGCGGGGCGCAGCAGGTAGCCCGGCTGCCCGCCCGGATTCACGAGCGCCGCGCGCAGGTCCCAATCGACGAGCAAGCGCACGGCCTGATTGGGCGCCACCTCGAAGCCGCTCACGAGGCGCACGCGGCCGCTCGGCACGCGCAGCTCTTCCTGGCCGCCGATCGCCGTCATGACGTACGAGTCGAGAACGTTGTCGAACTCGGCGTTCACGTCCATCGCCAGCCATTCGTACTCGCCCGCCGGCACGCTCGCGCCGTCGATGAGCACCGCGGCGTTGTCGTCGCGCAGCTCGAGCAGGTTCACCCGCAGCGGCGCGTTCGCGAGCGGCAGCTCCACGGCCGGCCCTTCCCCGGCGGGCTTGAGCCACAGCTTCGCGATCTCGACGTGCACGCTCGCGACGCCGTCCACGGGCGCATCCATGAGCGAGACGCTGAGCGTGCCCGTCGCGCTGCCGCCGCCGTCGCCGCCTCCCCCCGAGCAACCCGCGAGCGCGAACGCCGCCGCGACCGCCGCCGGGCGGACCGATTGCCTGAATCCCATACGAGCTCCCTGTCCCACGGTCCGATCCGGACCCGGGCGCTAACACGGCTCATGCGGACAGGGGTTCCCCAACATTGACATAATTGCGCAAACGTGCGGAAACCCGCGGCGGCGTGGCGTTCTTGCCGGTACGGTGAAGGAACGCAACCGCGCGTCGTCCGTGTTACACGGCGGAGCCGTATGGCCAAGTTGAAGGTGATACCGGGGGGCAAGGCCGCAGCGCAGCGTTTCGCGGTGCTGGTTCAGCCTCATTACGACGTGCTGTACCGCGTCGCTTACCGGTTCACCCGCTCCGCGCACGACGCGGAAGACCTCGTGCAGGAAGTGTGCGTGCGCGCTTTTCCCCGCCTGGCGGAGCTCGAGCAGCTCGAGCAGCCGCGGGGATGGCTGCTGCGGGTGCTGTACCGGCTGTTCGTGGACCTCTCCCGCCGGTACGAGCGTCGCCACGGCGCTTCGCTCGACGCGCTCGACGATCCCCCCCTGGCCGCCGAGGAGCCCGGCCCCCTGGAGCAGACGGAAGCCGATCAGACCGCCGAGCGCCTGCGGCGCGCATGGCGGCGGCTCGACGAGGAGCAGCGCATGTTGCTCGCGCTGCACGACATCGAAGGGTACTCGTTGCGCGAGCTCAACGAGCTCACCGGGCTCAAGGAAGGCACGCTCAAGTCGCGGCTGCACCGGGCGCGCGTTCGGCTCGGCGCGTTCCTGGAGCGCGAAACCACCGTGCAGGTGCTGAAGGCCCGCACCGGAGGAACGAGATGAAGTGCGAAGACATCGTCACCGTGCTGCGGCTCGCCCCCGAGCCGCCGGGGTCCGAGCTGCGGCTCGCGGCCGAGCGGCACGCCGCGGAGTGCCGGGACTGCCGCCGGGCGTTGCTCGCCCACCGCGTGCTCCAGGAGGAACGCCTGCGGCCGGTGCCGCGGCCGCCGGAAGGGGCACTGCAGAAGGCGGTGGACCGCGCGGTCGCCGCGGGTCCGGTGCGCGTGAGCCGCGCGCGCGGCTTCTGGCTCGGCATGGCCGTGGGAGGCGCGCTCGCGGCGTCGATGGTGCTCGCGGTCACGATGCTGCTCGCGCGCGTGGACCCGTCCGCGGATTCACCCGTGAGCGCCCCGCAGATCGCCCTCGCCGCCCACGAGTCGCGCGACGTGAGCGTGGCGCTCAACTCGGCCGAGCGGCTGTCCAACGTGGAGATCCAGGTCGCGGTCACGGGGGCCATCGCGCTGCGCGGCTACGAGAGCCGGCGCGAGCTGCGCTGGTTCACCGATCTCGAGCGCGGCGTGAACGAGCTCACGCTGCCGATCGTGGCGCTCGGCCCCGGCAGCGGGCAGCTCATGGTGCAGGTCACTCACGGCGACCGCCGCCGCACGTTCGTGGTGGACGTGCATGCGCGCGGGTGAGGCACGGCATGAAGCTTCTGCGTGACGCGATGGCGGTGACGACGTGAGAGCGCGGGCGGTCATCGTCGGTCCCGTCGTCGCCGCCGCGCCCCTGCTGCTCGCGGCGGGCGCAACGCATGCGCAGGACGCGCGCGACGCGCTCGATCTGACGATGATCCTGCTGCCCGAAGGCGCGCGCTCGGGCGACGACGTCACGCGGCGCATCGAGCTGCCGGCCGCGGAAGCCGTCCGCGAGGCGAGCCAGCAGGACGACAACGGCCGGCGTGAACGCGCGTCCGACAGCCCGCGCGAGCGCGGCGTCCCGGGCGGGAGCGGCAACCCGCGGTTCGACGGCCCCGTGTCCGCCGAGACGCGCGGCCCGGCGGAGCGCGACGAGCGGCCGGGCGAACGTCCCGACCGCACCGCCGGCGCGCGCGACGACGCGTCCACGGAGCGCGACCGCTCGGGGGACACGCGCGACGGCCTGGACGCGGGCCGAGAGCGCTCGGCGGACGCCCGCGACGGCACCGGCGACCGCGAGCGGGCCGCGGGCGCGAGCCGGCCGGCCGCGGACGACATCGGGGTGGCGCGCGACCGCCCGTCACAGGCGCGCGACACCGGCGACGAGCGCGATCGGCCGAGCGGCGGCCGCGACGACGCGCGCGACCGCGGACGCGACGCCGGCCAGCGCCTGTCCGACGAGGCGCGCGAGCAGCGCAACCAGGCCCGCCCGAGCAACGCCGCGCACCCGCAAGACCGCCGCGATCGCGACTCCCCGGTCCGGTAGCCTCCCCGCCCGATCCCGGCGCGCCGCGCGCGCACGCAGTACACTCGTACTTCGATGGCTCGCGCACCCTCGCGAACACGCCGGCCCGGCGCGCTTGCGCCGCGCGCGGCTTGCACGGCGGCGCTGCTGCTCGGCGCGACGGCGTCCGTGTACGCGCAGGCGTCGGCATCGGGCGACACGTTCCGCGACGCCGAGGCGCGCTTCGCCGCCGGCGACTACCGCGGCGCGCTGGAGCTGTTCGAGACGGCGCGCGCGGCCGGCAACGACGGTCCCGCCATCCACTACAACATCGGCGTCTGCCAGTACCGGATCGGCGAGTACGCGGCCGCCGCCGCCACCTTCCGGCTGCTGGGCGAGCGGTTCCCCGAGATGCGCGACATCGCGGACTACAACCTCGGCCTCGCGCTGCTCGCCCAGGGCCGCGAAGCGGAGGCGGCCGAGGCGTTCGCGCGCGCGGCCGCGAGCCGCGACCGCGTGCTCGCGGGGCTCGCCAACCAGGCGCTCGAGCGCGCGGGCGGCGAGCCCGAGCGGCGGCGCGTGTGGACGCGGTTCGTGGAGCTGCAGGTGGGCCGGGACGACAACGTGGCCCTGCTCGACGAGACCAGCCTGCCGGCGGGCCTGTCGAGCGAGAGCCCGTTCACCGAGCTCTTCGGCTTCGCGAGCGGCGAGCCGTTCGAGCGGGCGCCCCTCGCCTTCGACGTGAGCGGCTACGCCGTCCGCTATCCGGACGCCGGCGAGTTCGACCAGGACGGATTGCGGCTCGGCACACGCTACCGCTGGCTCGCCGGGGACTGGCAGCTCGAGGCGGGGCCCTACTTCGACCGCAGCCGGCTCGACGGCGAGGGCTTCGAGGAGCTGTGGGGCGTGGCGCTCAGGCTCACGCGTCCGCTGGGCCCGGCCGGCCGGCTCGACCTGCGCTTCGAGCGCGACGAGTTCGACGAGCTCGACCCGCAGTTCGCGTACGTCGCGGGCTCGCGGAGCCGCATGCGCATCCGGCTCGACCGCGGCATCACCCGCGGCCGCTGGCGCCTGTCGTACGAGCTCGAGCGCAACGACCGCGAGGGCCCGCAGGTCTCGGCCGACCGCGACCGCCTGGCGCTCGATTACGAGCACTACGTGAACGCGGACTGGAGCGTGGAGCTCGGCGTGTCCTACCGCAAGAGCCGGTACGAGCTGCGCGAGCGCAAGGAGGACCTCGCCGAGGCGAGCGCGGGCGTGCTGCGCTATTTCGCCGACGGCTGGATGGCGAGCGGCGAGCTGCGGTGGGCCGACAACGACGCCACCATCGAAGCGCTCGCGTACGATCGCGTGCGCGTGGGCGTCGGCATCAGCAAGCTGTTCTAGGCATGGCGACCACACGGGAGCAACGATGATTCGACTCTACGCCACCATGGCGTCGATCAACGGCTACAAGGTGCGCATCCTGCTGTCGATGCTCGGGCTGCCTTACGAGCTCGTGGAGCTCGACATGTACGGCGGCGAGCACAAGCGGGAGCCGTTCCTGTCACTCAACCCGTTCGGTCAGATGCCGGCGCTCACCGACGGCGACTACGTCATCGCGGACTCGCACGCGTGCCTCGTGTACCTGGCGCGCAAGTACGACCCGACCAACCGCTGGCTGCCCGTGGACGCCGAGCGCGAGGCGAAGGTGGCGGAGTGGCTGTCGAAGTCGGCGAACGAGGTGCACCAGGGTCCGTGGATGAAGCGGGCGAAGATCCGGCGGCCGGACGCGATCAAGCTGCCGGACGAGGAGATCGATGCGCGCTGCGATCACATTCTGCGGCTCATGGACGCGCACCTCGCGAAGCGCGAGTGGCTCGCGGTGGAGCACGCCACGATCGCCGACATCTCCTGCTTCGGTCCGATCTCGATGCTCGACGTGTCGGGTTACGACACGAAGCGCTGGCCCAACGTGACCCGCTGGATGGACCGCATCCGCGCGCTGCCCGGCGCGATCGACATCGACGGCCGCCCTTTCGCCTGAGCGCGGCGCTCAGAACGAGCGCTTGGTCTCGAGCAGCAGCTGCACCGAGTCGGCGTCGTCCTCGCCGTTCAGCGGGAAGGCGAGGTCGATGTGCACGACGGACCGGCCGCTCGAGCGCGGCGAGCTCAAGCGCAGGCCCACGCCCACGTCGTAGAGCGTGCCGAGGCTCGGCACCGCCCGCGGATCCTCCCCCCACACGCGGCCGACGTCCATGAACACGGCGTAGCCCACGCGGAAGAGGCGCGCCGGATACCAGTCGGTGAAGAAGCGCTGCTCGAGCGTGAGCACCGCGCGGCGCTCCCCCGACTGATAGCGCAGCGGGTAGCCGCGCAGGCCGTTGTCGCCGCCGAGCAGCACCTGGTTGTCCGCGTCCAGTCGGTTGCCGATCAGCGCGCTCAGGCTCGCCGTGAACAGGTGGCGCCCCAGGTTGCGGTGGTAATAGCGCGCGGAGGCGGAGACGACGGAGTTGCGCAGCTCGCCCCGCTCGCGGCGCGCCGAGGCGGCCGCGTCGAACAGCAGCAGCCGTCCGGGGCCGCCCGGCTCCCAGCCCTTGTGCGCCTCGCCGCCGAACAGCCACGCCTCGCGGTCGGCGCCGAAGTGCTCGTCCGCGTAGCCCAGCGTGAGCTTCAGGTTGAGGCCGAGCGGGATGTCCTCCGTGCGGCCCATGTCGTTGAGCTCGTGCATCTCGCGGTAGTCGTCCACCACGATCTGCCAGCCGATCCACGGGTAGGCGAGCTTGCGGTCCTCGGGCAGGAGCAGCGGCTGCGGCACGTCGGGCGTGGGCGCGAAGCGGTCCTCCTCGTAGTTGAACCCCACGAGCCAGCGTCGCGTGCGATCCTCCTCGAAGCCGCGCGACCAGCCGCCGTAGAACGACACGGCCTCGATGTCGTGCTGGAACTCGTCGATCTCCTCGCCGCGGTCGTACATGGTGTCCACGCGCAGCTCGTCGCGCACGCTCCCGCCCAGCGACCAGCGCGTGTCGAGCGAATAGAACGGCCGCTCGGAAATGAAGCGGCGGCGATGACCGTCGCTCGCATTGCCGAGCTCCACCTCGAGCTGCACACGGCTGCCGAAGACGTTGGGATTGCCGTAGGCCGCGAAGGTCTCGTCGCGGTCCACGTCGCTCGAATAGGACACGGTGAGGTCGCGGCCCGTGCCGAGCAGGTTGCCGTCGGACAGGCCGATGCCCCACTCGTTCTCGCCGCCGCTTCGCCCGAGCTTGATCTCCGGCGCGAGCGACCACGCGTCGCGTACCCACACGTCGATCTCCACCGTGTTGGTGGCCTCGTCGTAGCGCCCATGCTGCACGGTGGCCTCGGCGAGGTAGCCCTTGTCGCGCAGGAGCCGCGCCGACTCGTCGAGCACGCGGCCTTCGAACGGGTCGCCGGGCCGGAACAGCAGCACCTCGCGGATCACCGACTCGCGCGTCTTGATGTGCACGCGGTTGGCCCAGCGGTAGAGCGGCTTGTCTTCCTCGGGATTGCTGGGATCGAAGACGTTGTCGATCGTCACGTTCACGGCGCCGATGCGGGCGCCGCGCTGCTCGAGCATCGCCCGCTCCGCCGCCCGCGCGCGCTCCGCCTCGGCATCGTCCGCGGCGTCCGCTGCCGCCGCGCCGCGGTCGACCGCGGCCGCCGCTTCGTCGGGCGCTTCTGCGGGCGACGAAGGCGACAGGAGCGGCGCGGCCGCCGTGAGCATCGCGCAGAGCGCGCGGCGCACGCGCCGTCCGCCGGTCGCCGGGGAGAGCAGAATGTGAGCGACCCGGACTGCCATCGAAAGCGCCTTTGCCGTTACCGCCAGCCTAGCCCGAGCGCGGCGCCGGGGGTGTGCGGCAGTGCGCAGTCAGTCCGGCGAGTCGGCGGCGCACGTCGCGTCCGTGCCTCCGGGCGCCCGGCACCCGACCAGCTGCGCGAGCGCGGAGCGGCGGCCGTCGGGGTCCGTCACCAACCCTTCCCGGTAGTAGAGCACGCGGGCGCCGTGCTCGCCCGGCGCGCCCGCCGCGAACGCCTGCAGGAGCTCGTTCGGCTGGAGCCGGAACCGGGTGCCGCTCGGGCCGGCGATGTCCGGGCGTGCGCACACGAGGTGCTGCTCGCAGAGCAGGTGGCCCCGGGGCCGCAGCCGGCGGAGCAGATGCGGCATCAGGTCGCGGTTGACGTAGCGCACCCACACGATGAGGTCGTATTCCGCGTCGGGCAGCGCGGCGTCGGGGTCGTCGTCGAGGTCGGCCTCGAGCCAGCGGACGCTCAAGCCCCGCTCGTCCGCGGCGCGCCGCCCGCGCTCGAGCCCCACCGGCGAGATGTCGACCGCGTCCACCTGGTAGCCCGCGCGGGCGAGGTAGAGCGCGTTGCGCCCGGTGCCGCAGGCCACGTCGAGGGCGCGCCCGCGACGCAGGTACGGCGACCAGTCCTCGAGCAGCGCGGTCGGGTGCGTGCGCGCGGCATACGCCCCCGCGCAGTAGCGCTCGTTCCATTTGTCACGCTCCGCCGCGCTCACGTCACAGCCGGATCACGATCTTGCCCAGGAAGCTCCCTTCGTCCATCAGCGCGAACGCCTGCGGCGCGTCCTCGAAGTCGAACACCCGAGCGATCACGGGATGCACCTGGTGCTCGGCCAGGAAGCGGTTCATCGCCTCGAAATCCGCCCGCGAGCCCACGTAGATGCCGGTCATGCGGGCGCCGATGCCCATGAGCGCGCCGACGGGGACGCTCGCGCCGAAGCCGGACAGCCCGCCGATCAGCGCCACGTGGCCGTCGTAGGCGAGCGCTTCGAGCGCCTTCGGCAGCGTGTCCTCGCCCCCCACCTCGAGCACGTGGTCCACGCCGTGACCGCCGGTGAGCTCGCGCACGGCTTTCTGCCAGTCGGGGTTCGTGCGGTAGTTCACGGTGCCGAAGGCACCGAGGGCCCGCGCCTGCTCGAGCTTCTCGTCGCTCGAGCTGGTGATGATCGGCTTCGCGCCGGCCGCCGCGGCGAACAGCAGGCCCAACGACGACACGCCGCCCGTGCCTTCGAGCAGCACGTAGTCGCCGGGCTCGAGCCCGCCGTGCTTGAAGAGGCCGACCCATGCCGTGAGCCCCGCGCACGGCAGCGTCGCCGCCTCCTCGAACGAAAGATAGTCCGGGATCGCGACGAGGCTCTGCTCGTCGCTCACGATGACTTCCGAGAGCATGCCGCCCGCGTTGCCGCCTCGGGCCGAAGCCAGCGCCTCGGCCGACCGGTCGCCGTCGATCCACCGCTCGAAGAAGACGCCGGCCACGCGGTCCCCCACCGAGAAGCGCGTGACGCCGGGGCCCACGGCGATGACCTCGCCGGCGCCGTCCGACAGCGGGATGCCGCCGCTCGCGTCGCCGCCGCGGCCGTAGCGCGCGTTGAGCATCAGGAGATCGCGGCGGTTGAGCGACGCGGCGCGCACCCGCACGAGCACCTGGCCGGGACCGGCCGTGGGCCGCTCCACCTCGCGCAGCTCGAGCGAGTAGCCGCCGTCGCGCGGGACGAACTGGTACTGGCGAATCGTCTCGCCATCCGCATGCGCCGCGGACGCGAGCAGGGCGAACGCGCAGGCGTAGCCTGCGGAACGGAAGCGGCCGATCGTCATCGATGATTCCTCACTCGGGCGGTCTCGGGACGGAGCTGCGACCAGTGCCAGGGCTCGTACGCCAGCCCCAGGCGGTTGCCCCGCCCGTAGCTCATGAAGAAGTCGAAGCGCATGGCGTTCGCCGCAAGCCACGCGAACGCGGCGGACGACTCGAACTCCTCGGTGAGCGGGCGCGCGCCCGGCGTGGCGATGTCGACGGCCTTGCCGGTGTGATGCTCGCTGAAGCCGGGCGCGGCCATTACGCGCAGGACGTCGTGGATCGTTTGGCCGGCGGCGAGCTTGCGGCGGAAGAGCTCCGTCTGATAGTGCACGCTGCGGAAGCCCGAGACCAGCAGCAGCTGCACGCCGTCGCGCTGCGCCGCGAGCTTCATGCGCCGCCACGCGCGAGCCGTGGCCGGCGCGAGCCGCTGCATGCGGCCGAGGATGTTCGGCTCCACGTCCTCGAGCTTGGTGGCTTCCGCATACACCGGCAAGCGTGGGCTCCTGCCGTAGTCCGCCGGTATGCCGAGGTCGGCGAGAAGGTCGGTGTCGATCATGGTCCCCCGCGCGCGGGCGCCGGGAGCGCCGCGTGTGTCGCGAGCACCGAGTCTACCGGAAAAGGCCGCCGTCCCGGAGCGTGCCGCAGGCTGTCGCGCCGGCGCCACGGCTTTGCCCCGGATATCCGGGGTGCGATGATCTTCGCGGGATTGCAGCGGGGGTGCCGTCCATGCCGAGACGAACCATCGCGGTCGCCGCCGCGCTGTGCGCGTGGGGGTGGTTGTGCTCCAGCGCTTCGGCGCAGGACTGCGACCGGCAGTGTCTGATCGACCTCGCCGACGATTACATCGCGGCCCTTGTGGCCCACGACCCCGGGCGGGTGCCGCTGGCCCGCGACGTCGTCATGGTGGAGAACGTGAAGCGCATCGCGCCGGGCGAGGGGCTGTGGGCGTCGGCCGCCGCGGCGCCGCAATCGTTCGTGATCCACGTGCCCGATCCCGTCGCCCAGCAGGTGGGCTACATGGCCGTGATGACCGAGACGCGCGACGGCGAGCAAATCCCCATCCAGCTCGGCCTGCGGCTCAAGCTCGAGAACGGACGCATCACCGAGGCCGAGCACCTGGTCGTACGCAACCTGCGCGAGTCGAGCCTCGCGAACCTGCAGTCGCCGCGGTTGCCGCTGGTATCGCCGGTGGAGGAGCCGTACCGCGACTCCCGCTCGCGTCTGCTGCACATCGGCGCCTCCTATTACGACGCGCTCGATCAGAACAACGGCTCGCTCGCGCCGTTCGCGGACGACTGTGTGCGGTTCGAGAACGGCATGCAGACGGCGCGCAATCCGGTGCCGCGCGATCCGTCGCAAGGCTTCGGGCTCGTGGGCGCGCTCGGCTGCGCCGCGCAGCTCGACACCAACACGTTCGAGTACATCACGAGCATCGACCACCGCCGCGTGTGGATCGCGGACGAGGTCAACGGCCTCGTGTTCGGGCTGTCCCACTTCCGCCACGCGTTCGAGAAGAACGAGTTTCGCCTGTTCGGCGTCCCCGGGCAGACCACGCGGAGGATGGACTTCGAGCCGTTCGACCTGCCCGCCGTGCACATCTTCAAGATCTGGGGCGGCAAGATTCACGAGATCGAGGCCATTGGGATCACGATCCCCTACATGTCGCCCACGGGCTGGGAGTGAGCAGCCGAGGGCGCAGCGCCGCGGCGCATTCAGCGCTTCGACCCCCGCGGGCTTGGGGGTTTCGCCGCCGCGCGGGCTGTAAAGCGCGTCGGCACGGCCGCTTCGGCTTGTACGAGTGGCCGCTACGCCTTACCGTGAGCATATTCGGGCCGGGCAACGGCCCGCGTTTTTTGTAGCCGGGGGCTTTTTTCGTGTCTCGTTCGCTTGCAATCGTCGTCGTCGCCGCGCTCGCGTGCGCCTGTCAACCCTCGCCGGAGGAGACCGCCGCTCGGCATGCCGCCACCATCGGCCGCTATTGCCTCGACTGCCACAACTATGCGGAGCAGGAAGCGGGCCTGTCGCTCGAGCGCGCCGACTTGGTCAACGTGGCGGCCGACCCCGCGAAGTGGGAGAAGGTGATCCGCAAGCTCGGCGCGGGCCTCATGCCGCCCCCCGGCGAGCCTCGCCCCGACCGCGAGGACGCGGAGGCGCTGGTCGCCTATCTCGAAACCTCGCTCGACACGGCCGCGGCCGAGCATCCGAACCCGGGCCGCACCGGCGTGCATCGTTTGAATCGCACCGAATACGGCAACGCGATCCGCGACCTGCTCGCGCTCGAGATCGATCCCGCCGAGTACCTGCCTGCCGACGACGAGGGCTACGGCTTCGACAACATCGCCGACGTGCTGCGCGTGTCCCCGTCGCTGCTCGAGCAGTATCTCTCCGCGGCTTCCAAAATCGCGGTGCTGGCCGTGGGCGATCCCGCGACGCGCGCGGTCACGAGCGTCTATCGCGCGCCGCCCGATCTCTCGCAGCGCGACCACGTGGAAGGCTTGCCGCTCGGCACCCGGGGCGGAATGCTGATCCGTCACAACTTCCCGCTCGACGGGGAGTACGAGCTGCGCGTCTTCCTGCTGCGCAACATCGTGGGCTACATGACCGGCCTCGAGTGGCCCCACCAGCTCGAGGTGGCCATCGACGGCGAGCGCGTGTTCCTCGCCACCGTGGGCGGCGAGGAAGACAACGCGATGTCCGACGCCAACTTCTCCGCCGCGGCCGACGCCATCGATGAGCGGCTGCGCGTGCGCGTGCCCGTGACGGCGGGGATGCACGAGGTGACGGTGGCGTTCCTGCGCAAGAGCGCCGCCGAGACGCACGAGCCGCTCGAGCTCCACACGCGCAACCTCGATCTCCAGGACATGAACGGCATCCCGGTGGTGGACTACGTCACCGTCACGGGGCCGATCGAAGCCGTGGGGTCGGGCGACACGGAGAGCCGGCGGCGCATCTTCGTTTGCCGCCCGCAGAGCGCCGCCGACGAGGAGCCCTGCGCGCGCGAGATCCTCACGACGCTCGCCCATCGCGCCTATCGCCGGCCGGTGACGGAGGACGACCTCGCGCTGCTCATGCGCTTCTACGAGTCGGGCCGCGAGCGCGGCACGTTCGAGACGGGCGTGCAGAACGCGCTGCGCGTGATTCTCGCGAGCCCCGCGTTCCTGTTCCGCACCGAGCCCGACCCAGAGGGCGTCGCGCCCGGCACGGTGTATCCGGTCAGCGACCTCGCGCTCGCTTCGCGCCTGTCGTTCTTCCTCTGGAGCAGCCTGCCGGACGACGAGCTGCTCGCCGCGGCGGAGCAGGGACGACTGTCCGATCCCGCGGAATACGAGCGGCAGGTGCGGCGCATGCTCGCCGATCCGCGGGCCGAGTCGCTCGTCGAGAACTTCGCGGCGCAATGGCTGTACCTGCGCAATCTCAAGAGCGTGCAGCCGGACGTCGAGGAGTTTCCGAACTTCGACGACAACCTGCGTCAGGCGATGCGCCGCGAGACGGAGCTCTTGTTCGAGAGCATCATGCGGGAGGACCGCAGCGTCGTGGAGCTGCTCACCGCCGACTACACGTTCGTGAACGAGCGGCTCGCGCGCCACTACGGCATCCCGAACGTCTACGGCAGCCACTTCCGGCGCATCGACGTGCCCGATCCGAACCGCCGCGGCCTGCTGGGGCACGCGAGCATCCTCACGGTCACGTCGTATCCGAATCGCACGTCGCCGGTGCTGCGCGGCAAGTGGATCCTGGAGAACGTGCTCGGGACGCCGCCGCCGCCCCCGCTGCCGAACGTGCCCGCGCTCGAGGAGAACGTGGCGGGCAAGCCGCCGCGCACGCTGCGCGAGCGCCTCGAGGAGCACCGCAAGAATCCGATCTGCGCGTCCTGTCACGACGTGATGGACCCGATCGGCCTCGGGCTCGAGAACTTCGACGCCGTGGGCCGTTGGCGCACGGTGGAAGCGGGCGGCCCGGTGGACGCGTCCGGCCGGCTCGCGGACGGCACGCCCATCGACGGGCCCGTGGCCTTGCGCGAGGCGCTCACGGCCAGGCCGGAGCAGTTCGTGTCGCTCATGACCGAGAAGCTCCTGACGTATGCGCTCGGCCGCGGCCTCGAGCCGTTCGACATGCCGACCGTGCGCAACATCGTGCGGGCGGCCGCGAAGGACGACTACCGCTTCTCCTCGCTGATCCTGGCCGTGGCGAACAGCGTGCCGTTCCGCATGAAGATCGCCGCCGAGCCCGCCGAGCCTGCCGAGACCGTCACGCAGACCGCGCAGGCGGACGTGGCGGCCGCGCACTGACCGCGCGGCGATCGAACGAAGCCTGTGGGAGCGGCTTTCCAGCCGCGACTTGTCGTTCGGCGAAACTGAAGAGTCGCGGCTGGAAAGCCGCTCCCACCTGGCGACATGACGCCGGCGGAGTTCCCGCGCCTGACGCTGCCGGGCTCCGGCTGCCGGGGAGGTGGGCGATTTGTTAGCCTACGGCCCGCCATGGGATGCGGGCATGACCGGTGGAGCGCATATGCCAAGGCGTGCGGCGGCCGGGCGGCTCGCGCAGCGGAAGCGTGATGGGGCGCCGTGCCCGCACGTAAGCGCCGCCCGTCGCTGTCGTCGCTCCTCGTCCGCCTCGTCGCGGGCGGCGTGCTCCTCGCGGTGGTGCTCTCGTCCGCGGCAGTGGCGGCGCTGCGCTGGCTCGATCCGCCGCTGACCTCGGTGATGCTCCTCGAGCCCGGACCGTTCCGGGACATCCACTACGCATGGCTGCCTCGCGGCCGCATCGCGGCCACCGCCGCCAAGGCGGTCATCGCCGCGGAGGATCAGAAGTTCCTCGACCACAACGGCTTCGACCTGGCGGAGATCAACAAGGCGCTGCAGGACTTCCGCGCGGGCGACGGCCTGCGCGGCGCCTCCACGATCACGCAGCAGGTGGCGAAGAACCTGTTCCTGTGGCAGGGGCGAAGCTTCGTGCGCAAGGGGCTCGAGGCGTACTTCGCGCTGCTGCTCGAGACGTTCCTGCCGAAGGAGCGGATCCTCGAGATCTATCTGAACGTGGCCGAGTTCGGGCCGGGCGTGTTCGGCGTGGGGGCGGCGGCGCAGCGCCTGCTCGGCGCCGACGCCGCGACGCTCACCGCCTCGCAAGCCGCGTTGCTCGCGGCCGTGCTGCCGAGCCCGAAGCGCCTGTCCGCGGCGCAGCCGAGCGCCTACGTGCGCGACCGGCAGGCGGCGATCCTCGAGCAGATGCGCCTGCTCGAGGGGCGCGGACACTATCGGGGGCTCGTGTGGTGAGCCGCTTGCGCGTGCGCGTGCCCGTCTCGCACGGCTTCCCGCCCATCTGCGGCGAGCACGCACGCGTCCTGATTCTCGGCAGCCTGCCGGGCCAGGCCTCGCTCGCCGCGCGCCAGTACTATGCGCAGCCGCAGAACGCCTTCTGGCGCATCATGGGCGAGCTGTTCGGGGCGGGGCCCGATCTGCCGTACGTCGAGCGGCTCGTGACGCTGCGCGAGCGCGGCGTGGCGGTGTGGGACGTGCTCGCGTCCGGGCGGCGGCCGGGCAGCCTGGACTCCGCCATCGAGCTCGCGAGCGCATCGCCCAACGACTTCCAGCCGTTCTTCGACGCGCAACCCGGCATCCGGCGCATCTGCTTCAACGGCTCGAAAGCGGCCGAGCTCTACCGGCGCCTGGTGCTGCCCGGCCTGCGCGAGGAGACGCGGCGGCTCGAGCGCCTCACGCTGCCGTCCACGAGCCCCGCGCACGCGGCGCGCTCGTTCGCGCAGAAGCTCGAGCTCTGGCGGGCTGCGCTCGAGGACGTGCTGTAGCGCGCAACGCCTCGCGGCGGCCGGCGGCGCCTAGCGTGCCGCGGCCGCGAGCGGCGCGGCGGCGGGGCGCTCCGCCGCGGGTGCCGGGCGCGCCGGGCCGCGCCGATGCGCCGGCAGCTCGAGCGTGACGCGCAGCCCCGGCGAGTTGTCGTCGAGCACAATGCGGCCGTTGTGCTGCACGGCCACGGCCTTCACGAGCGCGAGCCCCAAGCCGTTGCCGGGCTGTGAGCGCGCCTGGTCGAGTCGCGCGAAGCGCTCGAGCACGCGTTCGCGCTCGGCGGCCGGGATGCCCGGGCCGGAGTCGGCCACGGAGAGCTGGATGCGGTCGTCCGCATCGTGCAGCGTGACCACGATGGAGCCGCCGGGGGGGGTGTACTTGACCGCGTTGTCGAGCAGGTTGGTGAGCGCCTGCGCGAGCAGCTCGCGGTCGCCGAACACCTCCGCGGCGTCGGGGACGCGGCAGAGCAGGCCGATGCGCCGCTCGTCCGCCGCGGCCTGATAGAGCTCGCAGACGTCGCGCACGATGGGCACGAGGTCGAGCGGCGCGAACGCGCTGCGGTAGGCGCCCGACTCGACGCGCGCGATGCGCAGCAGCGCGTTGAACGTGTCGAGCAGCCGCTCGGCCTGCTCCACGCAGCCCAAGAGATCCTCGCGGCTCGGCTGCTCGGCCGCGGCCAGCGTCTCCAGCCGGTTGCGCAGCCGCGTGAGCGGGCCGCGCAGGTCGTGCGCCACGCTGTCGCCCACGTGCCGCATGCCTTCCATGAGCGACTCGATCTGATCGAGCATGGCGTTGACGTTCGCCGCGAGCTCGTCGTGCTCGTCGCCGCTGCCGGACACGGGCGCGCGGCGGCTCAGGTCGCCGGCGATGATCTCGCGCGTGGTGCGGTTGAGCTGCGCGATGCGCCGCTGGGCGGACAAGGCCATCGCCAGGCCGCCCACCAGCCCCAGGCCGATCACGAGGCTCAGGCCGTACACGGCGGCGCGCCTGAAGGTGGTGGTGATCTCGCGCAGCTCCCGCACGTCGCGCCCCACGAGGAGCCGCAAGCCCGGGCCCACGGGGATGACGTACGCGCGCGCCGGGGTCTGGACGCCGTTCGCGCTCACGAGCACCACGTCCACCCGTCCCTCCGCGTCGTCGAGCTCGCGCGGCCAGTTCACGTTGCCGGCGTGGACGCGGCCGATGGCGTCGGCCAGCACGTACACGAAGCGCTGCTCCCGGTCGCGCTGCACGCGCTCGTTGATCACGTCGGCGAGCCCTCGCAGCCCCTGGCGCGCGGCCCGCTCGGCGAGGCTGTCGATCTCGGCCTCGATCAAGGCGTTCGTCTGCCGCTCGATGTAGCCGATGGTCGACCAGTAGAGGAACGCGAACAGGGCGCCGACGGACAGGCTGAACAGCCCCACGTACATCAACGTGAGCTGGAACACGCTGGTCCGAAAGAGCGCCGGCAGTCGCATCGACTGAAATTATCGTTCAAACCCGCCGCCCCGGGGCGGGCGGGGGTCAGGCGGCGTCGAGGCGGTAGCCGGCGCCGCGCACGGTGTGCAGCAGGGGCTTGTCGAAGCCGCGATCGATCTTCGAGCGCAGCCGGCTGATGTGCACGTCGATGACGTTGGTCTGCGGGTCGAAATGGTAGTTCCACACGCCCTCGAGCAGCATCGTGCGCGTCACCACCTGCCCGGCGTGGCGCATGAGGAACTCGAGCAACTGGAACTCGCGCGGCTGCAGCTCGATCTTCTCGCCCGCGCGCCGCGCCTCGCGCTTGAGCAGGTCGAGCTCGAGGTCGCCCACGCGCAGCACGGTGACCGGGCCCTCGGCGCCGCTGCGGGCGCGGCGGACCAGCGCCTCGATGCGCGCCATGAGCTCCGCGAACGCGAACGGCTTCACGAGGTAGTCGTCGCCGCCCGCGCGCAGACCCTTCACGCGGTCGTCCACCTCGCCGAGCGCGGAGAGGATCAGCACCGGGGTCTGCTTCTCGGACGCGCGCAGGGTGCGAATCAGCGTGAGGCCGTCCACGCCCGGCAGCATGCGGTCCACGATCAGCGCGTCGTAGGACTCCGTGGTGGCGAGCAGCAAGCCGTCCTTGCCGTTGTCGGCAACGTCGACGTTGCAGCCCGCCTGGACGAGCCCTTTGCGAATGAAAGAGGCGACGTCCTTGTCGTCCTCGACTACCAGAATGCGCAAGGTCAGAACGTCTTACGTCGAGAGTCCTTGAAGCTCTTCGCCTCCTCGCGCGTCATCTTGTAGATGCCCGCGATCGGATAGCGGAAGCCGCCCACCTGCACCGCGTCGAACTTGGCGTACACGCGGCTGCCGGTCGACGTCACGCCGATCACGTGTGCCCATTCGAGGTCGTGGCTCGGGAAGGCGAGCTCGACCAGGTAGGGATCGAACGCGGTGGGCCACACGATGAGCGTGTCCCTGTCGATCGGCGTGAAGCTGTGCGGCCGCGTCATCATCACGAAGCTGTCCACTTGCTCGAGCTGATCCACGCCCGGCGCGAGCTCGACGTCGCGCGGCTCGTCGGTCGCGGCTCGAGCGAGCGACGCGAGGCCCAGGGCCAGCGTCGCCAATGTTCCCACGATCACACGTCGCATGTGCCACCTCCTTGCCGAGCGCCGGCGCGGTCCGCGCCGCGCTACGTGGGGTAACGTACCCGCCGCCCGCTGAACGGCTCATTAACGGCCGCTGCCGAGCGCCGGTTGACGCCCCGCCGGCGAAGCCGCGGCGACGCAGAGTCACCGGGTGGGAGCGGCTTTCCAGCCGCGATTCTCGCGAGCGCGGGCGTCACCGCAGGGGCCCGGCCATGCAGACCTCCTTCCAGGAACGGCGTGAATACGTCCCTGTAGCCTCGCGCGCGCGCATCCTGCGCGCGAGCGTCCTGGAAGGAGGTCTGCATGGCCGGGCCCGAAGCGCCGTCGCGAGCACGAGCGGCGTCGGAGAATCGCGGCTGGAAAGCCGCTCCCACCGGCGCGGGCGCGCGGCTGGAAAGCCGCTCCCACCAGCGCGGGCGCTCGGCCGGGGCTCCGCCCCTTTGATCGCGAAACGCGGCGGGTGTTCCCGTGGGCAGATGACGAAATCGTAGGGAAACGGCCAACTTACCGTAATGGCCTGGCCGCTATCTTGCGCGGCATCGAAAGCCTTTCGGAGGACCGTCACATGGTCACCGACGTTTCCAAGGGCCGGCGAGCGCGCTGGTTCGCCGGTTTCGTGGCCGGGGCGGCCGTGGGCCTCGGCGCGATGGTCGCGAACTTCTCCCCGGACACGCGGGCGCAGAACGCGGCGGAAAGCGTTCTTCCGGGGCCGCAAGTGTCGTTCGCGGACATCATCGAGCACGTGAGCCCGGCGGTGGTGAACATCGCGGTCACCAAGGTGGAGCGGACCGGGACCCCGCAGTTCCGCAGCGAGCGCGTGCCGTCGCCGTTCGACGAGTTCTTCGGGCGCTTCTTCGGTTTCCCGTTCCCGCCCGGAGCGCCGTTCGAGCGCCGCCTGGAGGGCCTGGGCTCGGGCTTCATCATCGACGAGGAGGGCCACGTCGTCACGAACAACCACGTGGTGGAAGACGCCACCGAGATCGTCGTGACGCTCCAGGACGGCAAGAAGTTCGACGCGACGCTCGTGGGGCGCGACCCGAAGACGGACCTCGCGCTGCTGAAGATCGAGGGCGACGACTTGCCGTACGTGCGCTTCGGTGACTCCGACCGCGCCCGCGTGGGCGACTGGGTCATCGCCATCGGCAACCCGTTCGGGCTCGGGGGCACCGCGACGGCGGGCATCATCTCGGCCCGCGGCCGCGACATCCGGTCGGGCCCGTACGACGACTACATGCAGATCGATGCGCCGATCAACAGCGGCAACTCCGGCGGCCCCGTGTTCAACACGGCCGGCGAGGTGATCGGCGTGAACACGGCCATCTTCACGCCGAACGGCGGCAACATCGGCATCGGCTTCGCCATCCCCGCGAACCAGGCGCGCAGCGTCATCGAGCAGCTGAAGGAAGGCGGCACCGTCGAGCGCGGCTGGCTCGGCGTGAACATCCAGGACCTCGACGAGGAGCTCGCCGAGACGCTCGGCCTCGACGGCACGGACGGCGCCCTCGTGGCGGACGTCATGGAAGACAGCCCGGCCTCGCGGGCGGGCGTCCAGGCGGGCGACGTCATCACCCGCTTCGACGGCCAGCCCGTGGACTCGTCGCGCACGCTGAGCCGCATGGTCGGGGAAGCGAAGCCCGGCGAGAAAGTGTCGATCACCGTGTGGCGGCAGGGTCAGTCGAAGCAGCTCTCCGTCGAGCTCGGTAACCAGGCCGTGGAGGACACGACCGTCGCCAGCGCGGCCGGCCCGGCCCGGGACGGCGCGCCCGGCGAGCTCGGTCTGACCCTTCGCGGCCTGACCGATCAGGACCGCGCCCAGCTGGGTCTCCCGGAGGGCGTGGACGGGGCGCTCGTGGCGCGCGTGGCGCCGGGCAGCCCCGCGGCCGAGAAGGGCATCCGTCCCGGCGACGTGATCACGGCAGTGAACCAAACGGACGTCAACTCGGTCAATGATGCCGTGCGCGCCCTGAACGAGGCGCGGCAGCGGAACCAGAACGCGCTGCTCCTCGTGCGCCGCGGCGACGTGCAGCGCTTCGTCGCTCTGAGCTTCTCGTGATCTGAGCAACGCGCGCGCCGGGACGCCGCGTCTACTCGCCCCCCCTCCCCCCCGAGTAGGCGCGCGTCCCGGCCGCGACTTTTTTGCGGCGTCGCTGCGGGCGTCGTGGCCGGCCGGGGGAAACGGCCGTGGCCGCTCTCTATAATGGCCCCGGCATCTGCAAGCGGCCGGTTTCATGCCGAAGCTCCTCAAGGATCCGCTCGTGCACTTCCTCGTGCTGGGGGCGTTGCTGTTCGCGCTCTCCGCGTGGCGGGGCGAGGTGCCGTCGGTCGGCGGCGGCGAGCCCATCGTCATCACCGCCGAGCAAGTGGAGCAGGTGCGGCAGGCCGCCACGCTGCTGAACGGCCGTCCGCCCACGGCGGAGGAGCTCGAGGAGCTCATCGAGCCCACCATCCGCGAGGAGGTGTACTACCGCGAGGCGCTGGCCTTGGGCCTCGACGAGAACGACGACGAGGTCCGCCGGCGGCTCGTGGAGAAGATGCAGTACCTCACCACCGACCTCGCCGATCCGGAGCCCGCCACGGAGGAGGAGCTGCGCGCGTTCTACGAGGCATCGCCCGAGCGCTTCCGGCGGCCGGAGGCCGTCACCTTCGAGCAGCGTTACTTCAGCCCGTCCACGCGCGGGGACGCGCTGCAGGGGGATGTCGAAGCGGCGCTCGAGGCGCTGCGCGGCGGCGCGGACCCGGCGAGCGTGGGGGACCGCACGCCGCTGCGCGACCGCTACGACGCGGCGCCCCGCGAGCAGGTGAGGGTGCTGTTCGGCGAGGCGATGACGGACGCGCTGTTTGCCGCGGAGCCGGGCCAATGGGTCGGTCCGTTCGCCTCGGACTTCGGGCTGCACGTGGCGCGCGTGCACGAGCGGACCGCCTCGCGCATCCCGCCGTACGAGGAAATCCGCGCGGAGGTGGCCGAGACCTTCGCCGCGGACCGCCGCGAGCGCGCGAACGCCGAGGAGTACGCGCGCATGCGGGCGCGCTACGACGTCGTGATCGAGTGGCCCGAGGATCTCGGCGGGCGGCAGGAGACGGAGTGACGGCCCGGGCGGCGCTGATCGTCCTCGCCGCGCTGCTCGGCGCCGCCCCGGCGGCGGCCCATCGCCTGAGCCCGGCGTTCTTCGGCCTCACCGAGAGCGAGCCCGGCGTGTTCGCCGTGCAATGGAAGGTGTCGATCTCGGGGGGCCTCGCGGCGGCGCTCGAGCCGCGTATCCCGGAGGGCTGCACGCTGAACGGCGCCGTGCGCACGTACGACATCGCCGACGCGCGCGTGCAGCTCGGCGAGCTCGCCTGTCCCGACGGCCTCGACGGCGTGCCGTTCGAGGTGGCGGGCCTGCCCTCGACGCAGACCGACGTGCTGCTTCGCGTGGGCTACCTCGACGGCTCGTCGTACACGGCGCGCCTCACGCCGGATGCGCCGTCCACCGTGATCGCCGCGCGGCAGGGCGCGGGGAACGTGATGCGCACTTACCTCGTGCTCGGCGTGGAGCACATCCTGCTCGGCATCGACCACCTGCTGTTCGTGCTCGCGTTGCTGCTGCTCGTGCGGGGCGTGCGCCGGCTGGTGGTGACGGTGACCGCGTTCACCGCGGCTCACAGCATCACGCTCGGCGCCGCCACGCTCGGCTTCGTGCGCATGCCGCAGGCCGCGGTGGAGGCCACGATCGCGCTCAGCATCCTGTTCCTCGCCTCGGAGCTCGCGCGGCGCGACGACGGCGCGGCGCCGCGCGGCGCGGACTTGACCGCGCGCTTCCCGTGGATCGTAGCGTTCTCCTTCGGCCTGCTGCACGGCTTCGGCTTCGCCGGCGCGTTGTCGGAGATCGGCATGCCGCAGGAATCCGTGCCGCTCGCGCTGCTGTTCTTCAACGTGGGCGTCGAGCTCGGGCAGCTCGTGTTCATCGCCGCTGTGCTCGCGTTGGGTGTGGTGCTGCGGCGGGCGCGGCTGCCCGCGCCCGCGTGGTGGCCGCGCGCCGTGGCCTACGGCATCGGCACGGTGGCGGCGTTCTGGACGATGGAGCGCACCGCCGCCATCTGGTAGCGGCGGGTCGCGGAAGCGCCGAATCTCCAGGTGGGAGCGGCTTTCCAGCCGCGACTCTTCGTTTGACGCCGGGAAGAATCGCGGCTGGAAAGCCGCTCCCACAGCAAAGAGGCGGCGCTTACGCGCCCGCGTGCTCTACCCGGCCGTCGATGTAGCGTGCGTGGCGGCCGGCGTCGCGGGGCAGCACGTGGTCGTCCGCCGGCCACGGCCAGCCGCCGAACTGCGTGCGCTGGTAGTCGTAGAACGCCTGCTGGATCTCCTGGGGCGAGTTCATGACGAACGGCCCGTACTGCACCACCGGCTCGCCGATGGGCCGGCCCTGCAGCATCAGGATCTCGCTCTCGGCCGGGCCGTTCTCGAGCAGGGCGTTCGCCTCCGACCGCAGCCGCAGCAGCGTGTTGACGGGCCAGGTGCGCCCGCCGGCCGTGAGCCCCTCGCCGCGGAAGTAGTAGAGCGACCGGTTGAGGCCGGGCGAGGCGGCCGGCAGCGTGAACCGCGCGTGCGGCGCCATCTTGATCGTCCAGATGGCCACCTCGGCTTCCGGCCGCGCGGCCCACGAGTTCGGGGGCGGCGCGGGCGCCCGGGCGTCGCCGAGGCTGCCCGCGGCGAGCGTGATCACGGTCTCGCGCCCTTCGTCGTCCCGCGCCACGTGCTTCGGCACCACCTCGTCCCACAGCATGGCGAAGTAGGGCTCCGCCATCTTGTCGCGGCTCGGCAGGTTCAGCCAGATTTGGAAGAGCTCGAGCGGGTTCGGCTTGTCGCGCTCGAGCAGCGGGAACATCTCGGCGTGCACGATGCCCCTGCCGGCCGTGATCCACTGCACGTCGCCCGGCCCGAAGCGCGCCGTGGCGCCGAGCGAGTCCGAATGGTCCACGTAGCCGCGGCGCATGATCGTCACCGTCTCGAAGCCGCGGTGCGGGTGGCGCGGGAAGCCCGGCACGACGTCGCCGTGATACATGCGCCAGCCGTCCTTGCCCTCGAAGTCGTGGCCGATCTGGCGGCCGGCCAGCGACGCCGCGGGCCCCAGGCGCTCGTTGCCCGCCGGATAGCGGTCGTTGTGATAGGCGCAGAACAGGAACGGGTCCGTCCCGGGCCACGGGAAGGCGAGCGGCTGGGCGCTCAGCACGACGTCGTTGCTCATCGATGCCTCCTTGTCGCCGGGGTATCGTAGCGCCCGCCGCCGGCTGCGTTAAGCGCGGCCGCGGTGGCCCGCCGTGCAGGATGGGCGCCTCGCACGTGCGGCGGGTCCCGCCGGGCGGGTATATTTGGCGTCCATGACGACGACCGTGGGGGACGCGAGCGCCGAGACCATGCCGCCCGAGGGCCGCAAGGCCCTGATCGGCGCGTGGGTCGGCTTCTTCGTCGACATGTTCGACATCTACCTGCCGGTGGTGGCGCTCGCGCCCGCCGCGGCGTATTTCCAGGCGACGGACGTGTCGCCCGGCACGGCGGCCATCATCAGCGCCATGATCTTCGCGGCCACGCTGGTCGGCCGGCCGCTCGGCGCGTTCGTGTTCGGCCACATCGGCGACAAGATCGGGCGCCGCCGCGGCACGATCATCGCCGTCACCGGCTTCGGCGTGACCACGCTGCTGATCGCCGCTCTGCCCGGCTACCAGACGCTGGGGCTCACCGCCATCGTGCTCCTGGTGGTGCTGCGGTTCGTGGACGGCATCTTCCTCGGCGGCGAGTACACGAGCGCCACGCCGCTCGCGCTCGAGTACAGCCCGAAGAGCAAACGGGGGCTCTTCGGCGCCTTCATCATGACCGGCTATCCGCTCGCGTACTGCGCCATCGCGCTGCTCACGTTCGGGCTGCTGGCCGTGCTGCCGGCGGACGGTCTCGATTCGCCCTACGTGCAATGGGGGTGGCGCATCCCGTTCGTGATCGGCGGTCTGCTCGCGTTCGCTTTCGTGTTCTGGTACGCGCGCGAGGTGAAGGAATCGGTGGCCTGGGAGCAGGCGCCGAAGGCCGAGGCGCCGCTGCTCGAGCTCTTCCGGGGGCAGAACCTGCGCAACTTCCTGCAAGTGTTCATATTGATGACCGGCGTGTGGCTCGGCCTCAACATGGCCTCCGCCGTGCTGCCGCGCCTGCTCGCGGATCCCGTGGGGCTCACCGCCACGCAGGTGACCTTCGTGCTCATCGTGTCGTACGCCGTGCTCGCGCTCGGGTACGTGGCGGCGGGGGTGCTGAGCCAGCGCATCGGCCGACGGCCGTTCTTCCTCTGGGCGGGCGCCGTCATGGCCACGCTGGCGCCGCTGCTCTACTGGGTCATCGTCGCGCGCGTGGTCACGGGCCTCGCAGCAATCGTGCTGCTCACGATCCTCGTGAACCTCTTCGTGCTGTCCGTGTGGGGCGTGGTCACCACGTACATCAACGAGCGGTTCCACGTGGGCATCCGCGCCTCGGGCTACGGCATCGGCTACAGCCTGGCCGTCGTCATCCCCGCGTTCTACGCCTTCTATCAGGCGGGGCTCGCCACGGTGATGCCGCTCGAGCTCACGCCGCTGCCGCTGCTCGTGATCGCCGGCTTGCTGATCTTCGTGGGCGCCGCGCTCGGCCCCGAGACGCGCGACGTGGACATGGCGGCGAGCGAGCCGCAGGCGCTGCAGGGCACGGCGGCCGGGGTGGTGCCGGCCGAAGCCGCGGCGCGCTCCTGACCGCCGTCAGTCGCAGACGACCGCGGGCCCTCATGCCCGCCGCATGATGAGCTCGCGGTCCACCGTGGTCCCGACGCGGTAACCGTACTCGCCCACTTTCTCGAAGCCGTGCCGCGCGTACAGCCGCTGCGCGCCGTGGTTGCCGCTCCACACGCCCACGTACACGGGCCGGCGACCCTGCTCTTCCAGCCAGTCGAGCGCGCGGCGGAGCAGACGCGTGCCGATCCCCGACCCTTGCGCGGTGCGGCGCACGTAGAGCTGTCGTATCTCTCCGGCGCGCGCCTCGAGGGCCTCCACGGGCAACTGGCACGGGCCGGCGGTGCAGAAGCCGACGAAGCGCTCGTCGTCCGCCGCGATCCACACGCCGCAAGCCGCGTCGCGCAACAGCCTGAGATACGTGAGCGGCGTGAGCTTCGTCGCGAGGAAGTCGTCGAGATCCTCCGGCGCGTAGAGGTGGCCGAAGGCGTCCTTGAACGTGACCACGGCGAGCTCCGCGAGCGCTTTCGCGTCGTCGGGCGTGCCGCGGCGGATCGTGAGCGACGGCGTGGTCTTCATCCGAGCCTTGTAGCACAGAGCGGCGGCGCGGTCAGATCGTGTGGGGGATTCGCCGCGGCGCGCCCTCAGTCGTGCGCCTCGGGGCGTCGAAGCTATTCGCCGCGAAAGGGCGCCGCTAAACTCGGCGTGCCCGGAAGGCGCATGTTGGGGGATTTCTGATGACAAGATCGCATTCGCTCGTGCTCGCAACGGGCCTCGCGCTGCTCGCGGCGGGCGGCTCGCTCGCGCCGCGGCCCGCCGCAGGGCAGGACGTGGCCATCACGAACGCACGCATCATCGTCGGCAACGGCACGGTCATCGAGTCCGGCACGATCGTCGTGCGCGGCGGCCGCATCGCGCAGGTGGGCGCCGACGTCGCGGTCCCGCGCGGCCTCGACACGATCGACGCGCGGGGCCTCACCGCCATGCCCGGCTTCATCGACGCTCACCGCCACATCAACACCGGACCGAACGAGCGCGAGGAGATGCAGGCTCAGCTGGAGGCCGGCTACACCACCATCCTCTCGGGCGGCGGCCCCGCGGACGGCAACATCGTGCTGCGGGACCGCATCGAGCGCGGCGAGATCAACGGGCCGCGCATCATCCCGTCGGGGCGCATCCGCCTCGCGGACCACACGCCGGAGTCGGCGCGGGCCGAGGTGCGCAAGCTCGCCGAGATGGGCGTGCGCTGGACGGGCGAGATCAGCCTGACACCCCTGCCGCGGCCGAGCTTCCAGGAGATCGAGGTGCTCGAGGCCATCGTGGACGAGGCGGCCAAGGTAGGCGTGACGGTGCAGGTGCACGCCGTCAGCACGCCGGCCATGGTGGCGGCCGTGAAAGCGGGGGTGCGGCGCCTCGTGCATCTGCCGAACAAGGACTTCGTGGACCGCGACGCCGCGAGGCTCCTCGCGGAGACGAACACGCTGATCCTCGCCACGATCGGCTTCGGCGCGCCCATCTTCGGCGTGTTCGCGGACGACAACCAGCCGCGCTTTCGCGACGGCAACCCGTGGCCCGAGGCGATCTCGGGCGCGAACCGCGACGCGCAGGGCAGGGCGGTCGGCACCGAGATCGGCTACACGATCGTGAACGCGCGCACCGTGTGGGACGAGGGCGCCGTGCTCGGCTACTGCACGGACACGCGCTACGACCCCTTGGCGGGCCTGCAGCACGAGCTCGAGTCGTACAACGTGATGTTCTCGATGCAAGACATCATCGAGATCATGGGGCCCAACACGGCGGCCTACATCAACATGGCGGACGATCTCGGCACGCTCGAGGCGGGCAAGCTCGCGGACATCGTGTTGCTGGACGGCAATCCGCTCGAAGGCTATTGGAACATGCTGAAGGCGAAGGTCGTGCTCAAGGAGGGCGTGATCGTCGTCGACAAGCGCCAAGGGTGACGTCCTGCACGGCGGCGGTGTCGGAACCGCGCCGCCGCCGCTTTGCGCTTGCGCTTCGGTGCGGGCCTTCGGTCGCGCGAAAGGGAGAGGGAAGCGCCCCAGCCTAGCTCGCGAGGAGACTTTAATTGTCTGGGGCGCAGCGTCGAAACGCCGGGGAGAAGGATAGAGCGCCCCGCATCGCCGTGCAGTGAACGGGCTCACATGCACGGATTAACGCAATGTCAAATTCGCCAAGAAACCGGACTTCGCGCCCTCGCGGGCCCTGAGGGTCGGAAGGGAGGCACCTCCCCGCTTTCAGATTATCGTCCACCGGGGGGCTTGTCGGAAGGCCCCCGTCGTGGTCCACGATCGCCGTTCCCGCGCCGGAGCCGGCGCCAGTCACGAGGGAGCGGAGCATGATCGAGCACTCGGTGGTCATCGTGGGCGGGGGTCCGACGGGGCTGATGCTGGCGGGCGAGCTCGCGCTCGCGGGCGTGGACGTCGCGATCGTCGAGCGGCGCAGCAGCCAAACGCTCGCGGGCTCGCGTGCGGGCGGGCTCCACGCGCGCGCGATCGAGGTGCTCGATCAGCGCGGCATCGCGGAGCGGTTCGTCTCGCAGGGACAAAAGTATCCCGCCGTGCACTTCCACGTGCCGCTCGACATCAGCGATCTGCCCACCCGACACAATTACACGCTCGGGCTGTCGCAGAACCATATCGAGCGCATCCTCGCCGAGTGGGTGAGCGAGCTCGAGGTAACGATCCATCGGGGAGCCGAAGTCGTCGGCTTCTCGCAGGACGACGCGGGCGTCGACGTCGCGCTCGCCGATGGCCGTACGCTGCGCGCGGAGTATCTCGCCGGCTGCGACGGAGGCCGCAGCCTGATCCGCAAGGCGGCCGGCATCGGCTTCCCCGGCTGGGAGCCCACGACGAGCTGGCTGATCGCGGAGGCGGAGACGGCCGACGAGCCGAAGTGGGGATTTCACGACGATGCGCACGGCAGGCATGCGATCGGCAAGGCGGACGACGGATCGGCGCGGATCGTGCTGACGGAGCCCGAGCTGCGGCTCGGCAGCGAGCCCACGCTGCGCGAGCTCCGCGACACGCTCGTCGCCGTGTACGGCACGGATTTCGGCATCCGGCGTCCCACGTGGATCTCACGGTTCACGGACATGACGCGCCAGGCCGCCACCTACCGCAACAAACGCGTGCTGCTCGCCGGTGACGCCGCCCACGTGCATCCGCCCGTCGGCGGTCAGGGACTGAACATCGGGCTGCAGGACGCCGTGAACCTGGGATGGAAGCTCGCGCAGGTCGTCGCGCGGACGTCGTCCGACAGCCTCCTCGATACCTACCACGCGGAGCGTCACCCGGTGGCCGCCCGGGTGTTGCGCAACACGATGGCGGCGATCGCGCTTCGCCGCACGGACGATCGCACGCGGGCGCTCGCCGAGTACGTGACCGAGTTCCTCGCGATGGAGGGGCCGCGCCGGCACATGGCGGCGGAAATGTCCGGTCTCGCGGTGCGTTACGACCTCGGTGACGGACATCCGCTGCGCGGGCGCCGCATGCCCGATCTGGACCTCGTGACTGCCGACGGCCAGCGGCGGGTGTACTCGCTGCTGCACGACGCCCGGCCGGTGCTGCTCAATCTCGCCGAGCCCGGCTCCATCGAGCTCCCGCGATGGGCGAATCGCGTTCGTCTGGTCGAGGCCCGCTACGACGACGCTCTGGAGCTTCCGGTTCTAGGAAAAGTGGGGCGGCCGAGCGCCGTGCTGATCAGGCCCGACGGCTACGTGGCCTGGGCGGGAGAACGCGACGCGCTCGGTCTCGACGATGCGCTCACGACATGGTGCGGACTGCCTGCCGCCGCATAGCGGCGGGCTGCTGCCGCTATGCGAATGCGGCTCGCGCAGTCGCTGCTCGTTGAACCTTGTCGCTTGGCGGACCTCTGTGTAATGTCGAACGACCGGCAGCAAAGGTGACGACATGGCTTCGGGCTGGGCGCGCGACGGCGCGGTGCAAGAGCAGATCGACGCGACGGTGGAGGACGCGATCCGCCGCGCGCAGAGCCGCCTGCCTCGCGGACCGAGCCTCACGCATTGCGCGGAGTGCGGCGCGGAAATACCCGAGGCCCGCCGGCGAGCCATACCGGGGGTGCGGCTCTGCGTCTCCTGCCAGGCGGAGGAAGACCGCCAGGCCGTGCCGTTCGCAGGCTACAACCGCCGCGGCAGCAAGGACAGCCAGCTGCGCTGACGGCGTAGCAACGGACGCGCTGTCGCTCGATCCCGCCATTCGCCCGCGTCGCCGTTCCTCGTTGCGACGCCGTGACGTTCGTCCAGCCGCGGCCCTTGCGATACCTTTAACGGCGAGGTACCGTATACCTTCCAGGGGAAAGGTATACGGTCCACACGAGCCGGCCGGCCGATTCCGGGACGGGCGACGGGCCGACGGAGGGCGTTGCCATGCCGGTCGCAAGACTTCCTCTGGCTTTGGTCTGGGGCGTTCTATTGAGCCTCGGCATGTTCTCGGTGTTGTCGAGCCTCGTCGACGAACGCATCGAAGTCGGCCCGCTCGTGGACGGCACCAAGATCAACTTCACGCGGCAGCGCGTCGAGCTGCCACCGCCGGAGAGCAGGCGCGAGCCGAAGGCCGAACGCGAGCTTCCGCCCGCGATACCCGAAGTGCCGACGCTGCTTCCTGGGCTTGGGGGTGGCGCTTTGGACAACCTCGTGCCGTTCTCGCGGCCTGTGTTCGTGGCGCCGAGCGTGCGAGGCGCCGGAGGCGGCTCCGTCGGCACCGATCGCGACGTCGTGCCGCTCGTGCGCATCAATCCCGACTATCCGCCGGCGGCCCTGCGCAGGGGCATCGAGGGCTGGGTGAAGGTGCAGTTCACGATCACCGCGGCCGGGACGGTGCGCGAGGCGTTCGTGGTGGAGGCGGAGCCCGAAGGCGTGTTCGACGAGGCGGCGCTCGCGGCGATCTCGCGGTGGCGTTACAACCCGAGGATCGAAGGCGGCGTTCCGGCGGAGCGCGTCGGAATGCAGACGATCATCCGGTTCGACATCGAATGAGCAGCGGCGCGCGCTGAACGTCATCGGCCAGCGCGCGGCTTGCCGCCGACGGGAAGCCGCGCGGCCTGCTAGCCCGCGAAGCGATGCATGCCGCCGTCCACGTGGATCACCTCGCCCGTGATGTAGCGTGCGAGGGGCGAAGCGAGGAACGCGATGAGGTACGCCATGTCCTCCGGCTCGCCGAAGTAGCCGATGGGGATGTTGGCGTCGATGAACGCCTTGCGGTTCTCCTCCGTGGGGTGCAGGCGGTTCAGGATCTGCTCGCTGTTGATGCGGCCCGGTGGCACGCAATTCACCGTGATGCCGTGCGGCGCGAGCTCGCGCGACAGCCCTTTGGCCCAGCTGTGCACCGCGGCCTTCGCCACCGTGGCGATGTTCACGTTCGGCGGCTCGTTGGCGCCGGTGACGTTGATGATCCGGCCCCACTTCTGCTCGAGCATGAAGGGGATGAACTGGTTGGTGAGCCGACGCACGACGTCGAAGTTGAGCGTCATGCCCTCGCGCCACTGCTCCTCGCTCGCGTTCCACGGCACGGGGCGGGAGGCGCCCGCGTTGTTCACGAGGATGTGGAGCCCGCCGAACGCGGCCACCACGCGGTCGCGCACGCGCTCGGGCGCGCCGTCGCTCGTGAGATCCTCGTCCACGATCAGCGGGCGCATGCCGCCCGCGGCCTCGATCTCGCGGGCGAGCTCCTCGAGCAGGTTGCGCCGCCGCGCCACCACCGCGAGGCGGCAGCCTTCCGCCGCCAGCACCTTCGCCACGCCGCGGCCGATGCCGCGGCTCGCGCCGGTGACGAGGCAAGTCTTGCCGTCGAGCCTGAGATCCATGGGGACGCGAGTCTAGCAGACGGTGCGTGACGGCGATGGCCGCCTCGGGGCCGTACCCCGCTCGCCTCAGCCGCGGATTCGCCGCTCCACCACGAGCACCTCGTAACGCCCGCGCGGGCCGATGAACGCCGACGCGAGCCAGCCGACCAGGGACACGATCAGCCAGCCGAAGAGCGCGGACCAGAAGCCGTCGACGACGAAGCCGTCGAGCAGGGCGGCCACCAGCCCGAACATGCCGGCGTTGACCACGAGCAGGAACAGGCCGAGCGTCAGGATGGTGAGCGGCAGCGTGAGGATCACGACGATGGGCCGCACGACGGCGTTGACGATGCCCATGAGCAGGGCCGCGAGAATCAGCGTGCCGGTGCCCGCGATGTGCACGCCGGGCACGAGCCACGACGCCGCGGCGAGCCCGAGCGCGGTGATGAGCATGCGAACGAGAAAGCCTGCCATGACGTCGTCTCAGCGCCCCAAGCGGCCGCGGCGGCACGCCGCGTCCGCGCGCCTCAGATCCACCGCCGGACGCGCGCGCAATACGCGTCGTATTCGGCGCCGAAGGTCTGGCGCATGCTGCGCTCCTCGAAGGGGATGATCACGAAGTTCTGCAGCAGGAACAGCACCACGGGCACGAGCCACAGCAGCCACGTGCCTCCGATCAGCGCGGCGCCGACGGCTATGCCAATGGAGCCGAGATACATGGGGTTGCGCGACCAGCGGAACGGGCCGCTGGTGACGAACTTTGGGTGCACGGTGGAGGACGGCATGATCTCCGCGCCTTGTCGGCGGAACGTCGCGACCGACCATGCGCCCCAGCAGATGCCGATGAGCAGCACCACGACGCCTGTCGGGCGGTGCTGCAGCACGGCGGGGAGCCGAAGCCACTCGCCGAGCACGGTTGCGACGATGATCAACCCGATGAGCCAGATCGGCGTCGGGATGCGCACGATGATCGAAGGTTTGCCAGGATCCGTGATGGTATCGCTCATGGAATCGCTCATCGAATCACTGATGGCACTTCGGTCACTCCCAAGCATAGCGCGTGCCGCGCGTTCACGCGGAGCGTACTGCGGCGTTCGTGCCGCGGCACGACGTCTCCTGGCCGGCCTTGCGCCGGCACACGAACGCGCAGCGCCTCGGGGCGAGCCGGTAGTCGCCCCACCGCTCGGACGTCTGCACGTCGAAGCCCGTCGAGCGCAGCGCCGCGCCGAGCGCGTCCCGATCGAAGACGCGCACGTGGTGAGTCTCGTGACCGCGCCGGTACGCGTCGCCGCGCAGCACGAAAGTCTCGATCTCGCGGCGTAGCCAGCCGTGGGCCCGCTCGTGCGTCTCCACGAGGACCGCCCAATCCTCTCCGGCGGCCCAGCTTCGGCCGTCGAGCGCACCGTCGCCGCGCACGATCACGTCGAACGCGAGCAGGCCGCCCGGGCGCAGCGCCGCGGCCGCCTGGGCGAAGAAACGACGGACGCGTTCGTCCGCATCACTTTGCGGCAGGTGGTAGTTGAGCGGCTCGCCGATCGCGACGATCGCATCGGCCGGCGGCAGCGTCGCATCGTAGACGCTGCCGCGCGGCAAGAACGTGGCCTCCGGCGCGCGCGCCCGCGCGGCGTCGAGCAGCGCGGCGGACGGCTCGAGCGCCCATACGTCGAACCCGGCGTCGAGGAAACAACGGGTCGTGATCCCGGCGCCGCAACCCACGTCGCCGATCGTGCCGCCGCGAATGCCGTGCTCATGGAGCAACGCCACGATCTGCGGGCCCACGGCCTGCGCCATGCCGCCGAAACCGGCGATCTGAATGTGAGCGAGGTCTTCTCCGTAGATCGCAGGCACGACGGGATGTCGTTCTCGGCGTGTCTATCGCTCCGGCCGAAAGCGCGCCCTCAGCCGGAAGCGCGCTTGCGCAGCGCGACGGACTGCTCGATGAGCCGCCGCAACGCCGTGCGATCGACGTCGTCGAGCTTGTTCACGTACAGGCAGCCTTTGCCGGTCTTGTGCTTGCCGAGCTTCGCCGTGAGCTTGGCGTCGTCGATGGCGGGTCCGAGATACAGCACGAGCCCGCTCGAGCGCGGCGAGAAGCCTATGAGGCACATCTCGCCCGTGTCGCCGTTCGCGTAGCGGTAGCGGTACGAGCCGAAACCGATGATCGAAGGGCCCCACATTCGCGGCGGCTCGCCGGTGACGTCTTGCATCATCGCGACGAGCTCCCGGCTGTCGTTGCGCTTGATCTCGCTCTTCACCGTGGAGATGAACGCGAGCGGATCTTCGGCGTTCGCTACGGTCTTGATCTTTCGTTTGCCGGCTGCCACGGCTCGAGCCCCCCGGTAAGCACGGATGATGAACCGTCGGTCAGCCGGCGTTCAAGAGCGCGCGGCGCGCTCGGGCGAGATCAAAGGGATGACGGTCACGCGTCGCTGCCGCCGTCACCGCTTCGGTATACTCGCGGCACGGGAAAGAGGAGGACGGTGCGTATGCGTTCGTTGCTGCTGTTGCTCGTAGCACTCCCCGGCTTCGCCGCCGCCCAGGAAGCGCTGCCGCCGGATATCGACCCCGTGACGCTGTCGCGCCTCCCGCCCGTCACGCCGGAGGATCTCGACGAGGAAGGCCGGCGCCTGTTGGCGGAACGGCCGAACTTCCGCCCGGGGCCCGGGCCCACGCACATCACGATCTACAGCCCGAACGGCCGGAACCTCGGCATTCCGATGGGGCACGGCAGCTTCGTCGGCGCGCGGAACTTTCAGCTCGCCACGCTCATCGTGGCCCGAGAGATCGACCAGCAGTTCGAGTGGACGATGCACGAGCCCGCGGGCCTCGAGGTGGGGCTCGAGCAGGAAGTCATCGACGTCGTCAAGTACAACCGCCCGGTCGACGGGCTCTCGCCGGCCGATGCCACGTTCATCACCTTCGGTCGCGAGCTCCTGCGCAACCACCGCGTGAGCAGCGAGCTCTGGGCCGACATGATCGAGCACTTCGGCAAGCAGGGCACCGTGACGCTGATGACGATCATGGGCGAGTACCTGAAGGTCGGCCTCATGCTGAACGCCGTCGACCAGCATCTGCCGCCGGACCGCGAGCCGCTGCTGCCGATACCCGCGCCGTAGGCGGCAGCGGGTAAAGAGGAGGGTAGTCGCCTCAGCCGGGCGGCCAGCCGAAGCTGCGGCCGCCGAGCAGGTGCAGGTGCAGGTGAAACACCGACTGCCCTGCGGCTCGATTGCAGTTGAAGACCGTGCGGTAGCCGGACTCTGCGATGCCACGCTCTCGGGCGATCGCCGCAGCCACGGTGAGCAGGTGTCCGACCATGGGCTCGTCCTCGGCGACGAGGTCGTTCAGCGTGGCGACGTGCTTGCGCGGGATGATCTGCACGTGCGTCGGCGCCTGGGGGTTGATGTCCTCGAACGCGTAGCAGAGGGCGTCTTCGTAGACCTTGTTCGAGGGGATCTTCCCTTCGATGATTCTGCAGAACAGGCAGTCCGTCATCGGTCGCTCTCTCTCGGCCTGGCCACGATGTGTCGAAGTGGTCGGGATAGGATAACAGCTCGCTTTCGGTCGGGCCTTCGACGCGGGCGGCGCCGGCATCGCCCGCATAGGCTTCGATCACGTGGGTGATGTCGAAATCCGGCGGCCTCGCACGACCACCGGAGAGAGGGGTCACGGCAGGGGCGCGAATCTTGCACTCGCAGAGGCGTTCCTCGACCCCCGGGCACGCGACCTTCCTGTTTCCGACGGAGAAGAGACGATGGCAAACGGCAAACTGATCACCTGCCTCTGGTTCGACAAAGGCGAAGCACGCAAGGCGGCCGAGTTCTATGCATCCGTTTTCCCGAACACCAGCGTCGGTGCGCGCCGGGCGGCGCCGTCGGACCATCCCAGCGGTGAAGCGGGCGAGGAGTTGACCGTGGAGTTCACGTTGCTCGGTCGACCGTTCGTCGGGCTGAACGGCGGCCCCCACTTCAAAGCCAACGAAGCCGTCAGCTTCATGGTCGTCACCGAAGACCAGGCGGAGACCGACCGGTATTGGGACGCCATCACGAAGAACGGCGGCGAGGAGAGCGCGTGCGGGTGGTGCAAGGACAAATGGGGCTTCTCCTGGCAGATCACTCCGCGCGTCCTGCTCGAGGCGGTGGCCAATCCCGATCGCGCCGCGGCCAAACGCGCTTTCGAGGCGATGATGTCCATGCGCAAGATCGACATCGCCGCGATCGAGGCGGCGGTGCGAGGAGAGACGTCGTAGCCGACGCGGGTTAGGCATTTCTCGTCGCCGCCCAGTTGCGCTCGCGACAACGGCGGTCGGATCGCGCCGTGCGGGCCGCCGGGCGGAACGGCGGACGGCGGAAGACACGGGTGGCGCGCCGGTTGTCGCCCATTTGGTGTCTTGTTAGGATCGATAGCATCTCTTCCTTGGGGGGAAGCCATGAAAGGATGGGCTGGTCGGCTCGCCGCGCTCGGAGGGATCCTGACGGCCTGTGGCGGTGCGCAGGCGCATCACGCGGTGGCGAGCGTCTACGACTTGAACCAGGAGATCGTTCTCGAGGGACAGCTCACCAAGCTCAACCTCAGAAATCCGCACTCGAACCTCATCCTCGCGGTGCCGAACGATGACGGCACCACGACGGAATGGGTGCTGACCACGGCGTCGCTGCAGGTGCTGACGCGGGCGGGCGTCAGCAGCGAGTCGATCAAGCCCGGCGCCATGCTCAAGATCACGGCGCTGCCGGCCCGCAACGGCAACCCCGCCGGGTTCGTCCGGCGCGTGGAGCTCGGCGACCGCACCTTCAACCTCACCATCGACTGACGACGCGGCCCGCCGCGGGAGGTCGTGATGCCCGTTCGACGTTCCGTCGCCGTGTGCGTGCTCGCTGCCGGAGTCATCGGTGCGAGCGGCGCGCCGCCGGCCGGCGCTCAAGGCTTCGGGGCGCCGCCGCCCTACACGCCGGAGCCGGGCGCGAAGGACCTCAAGGCCGTGCTCTTCAACTGGGCCTGGCACATGGGAATGCTGCGGGGCCAGGCCGAGCCCGAGCTCGTGGCCACGCTCGAGTACCGCGCCGAGGGCACGATCCAGGTGGACGGCGAGCCGTGCGAGCTCACGCTGTATCGCATCAGCGCCAACTACCAGATCCCCGGCTACCGCACGCAGATCGAATGCACGCGGCCGAACGGCGAGCGCTACACGAACATCGAGACGGTGAGCGGCGAGTACGCCTGGGACGAGGACATTCCAGGCGCGGAGATCATCCCGGGCCGGGGCAAGGCCACGCCGCGTCCCGCCGCGCTCGAGGAGCGGCTGATCCGCCTCTGGGCGAGCCCGCACGGCGCCCCGAAGGCCGCCATCGCGGCCGCCGCCGGCGTGCCGTTCTCGGAATCGTTCGCCCAGAACCCCGCCGTGTTGCTCGACCGGCAGGCCGCCGCGGGCGTGCGCCCGATGACCACGCTGTCGTGGCAGGGCGATAAGGCCGTCCTCACGTTCCCGATTCCCGGAGTGCCGGGCGCCACCGCCACGGCCACGCTGGACGAGAGCTTCCTTCCCGAGCGCGTCGTGGTCCGCCACGGAAGAAACACCACGGAGTTCCTCTACGGCAACTTCCAGGACTGGAACAACCCGTTGCACCGAATCGAAGCTCTGTACGCCGGCACCATCGTCGAGCGCCGCAACGGCGAGGTCGTTCGCGATCTGAAAACGACGCAGACGGAAATCGGGCAGGTGTACGTCGTCGTGCCCGTCCCCGAGAGCGTGCGGGCCGCACGCACGGCGGCGTCGGCCGCCGCGACGCCGGTCCAGGCGCAGGTGAGGCGCGACGCGCCCGAGCGCGGGACGTCGGCGGAGACGCCCAGGCTGCCCAACGGCAAGCCCGACCTCACCGGATCGTGGCGGCTGGCGGCGGGCGGTCCGATGCGCGTCCCCGGCGGGATGTTCCGGCGCTGCTCTCCCTTCCAGAGCAACTGCATGGAGTGGACCAATCAGAGTGCCGACTTCGTCTTCATGGCGCCGTCGCGGCTCGAACCGAACCGCCCGCTCTACAAGCCCGAGCACTGGGACAAGGTCCAAGAGCTCGACATGTGGACGAACAAATACGACCCGGTGATGACTTGTCTGCCGCTCGGCATCCCCCGGCACGGGCCGCCGGCGCGGATATTCCACACCGAGGACGACATCACGATGATCTACCGGGGCGGCATCGACGGCGGCGGCGGGTATCCCGAGTTCCGCATGATCCGGCTCGACGGCCGTCCGCACGATCCCGAGCGGGAATTCCAGTTCACGTACATGGGCTACACGGTGGGCCGCTGGGAAGGCGACACGCTGGTGCTCGACTCCATCGGGTTCAGCGACGAGACCTGGCTCGGGCGGGGCGGCTTGTTCCATTCCGATCAGATGCGGGTCATCGAGAAGTTCACCCGCACGGGGAACGAGCTGCTCTACGAAGTCACCGTCGAGGATCCGGTCGTGCTGGTGGAGCCGTGGGTCATGCATCCGCGCATCCTGCGGCTCGCCGACGAGCCCACGATCATCCCCGAGCGCGGGTCCTGCACGGACGTCGAGCTCGAGGAGGTGACCACGCAGATTCGCCACTAGGCGGACGGCCCGGTCTTCGGTCGGCCGCTCGCGGAACAGCGGCGGCGAGCGAAGCGGGCTACCGCGGGCGCCCACACGCTGGTCGACCCGGATTACGTGATCGTCTCGAGCGCCCGCGCCTCGAACGCGGGCTACTCCGGGCTCGAGGTGCTGTTCCACGAGGCCTCGCACACGCTGTTCGGCCAACGTGCGGAGGGGCGGCTGTGGACCGAGCTGCAGGCGGCGGCGAGAGCCGACGGTGCCCCGCTGCCGCCCGAGCTCGACCACGCGCTGCTGTTCTACACCACGGGCGGCGCGGTGCGGGCACGGCTCGCCGAGACCGGCAGCGACTACGTTCCATACGCCTACAGCCAAGGACTGTTCGAGCGCGCGTGGCCCGCCTATCGCCCTGCGCTCGAGCGGGCATGGCAGCCGTATGTCGACGGCCGCGCGCCGATGGGGGATGCGGTGCGGTAGCTCGTCGATACGCTGACCGCCGGGACCCCGTAGGCCTCGCCTCGTGCGCCGCGGGCGAGGCGCACGCTGCGCGTCGCCGTCCGGCAGCCGCGCTCCTCAGGCGATGACGCCGACGCCCCGCGCCATCATCACCGCGAGCAGGATGATCACGAGCAACAGCGCCAGCTCGAGGTGCAGGATCATGCGAATCTTGGCCCGCACGGCGGGATCGAGCGTCGGCGCCTGGTTCTGCCTCACGGCTTTGCGCCACTTCAGGAACTGCACGGTCGGATAGATCGACAGCAGCCCCACCACGACGAACAACGCGATCTTGCCGATGAAGGCGCCGTTCTGGAAGTAATAGGCTGGCACCTTCTCCGTGTAGAACACGCGCAGGAAACCGACGACGAGCAACACGGCGGCGGCGGCGCCGTAGATCGCATCCATGCGCAGAATCGTGCGCGCCGTGCCCACGTTGAGCTCGTGGCGCATGAGCACCATCTCGACCGTCAACACTGCGGCGATCAGGAACGCGGCGGCGTGATGCAGGAAGGCGAGCGCGACGGTCGCGGTCATGGCCGCTCCCGCCCGCGGGTGGTCAACGTGGGCGTTGGCACCTTCCCGCCGCCTTCCTCCGTGCGATAGCGACGGAGAATACCCGCGTCCGTGCCGGGCGGGTAGGCCCGGCGGCCCGCCGGACGGGGCGGGCCGGCGTCTCGAGCCGCTCGGGCTCGTCGGCGCTCACTCGAAGCTGAAGATGTCCTCCTCCTCGGGGCGCTGCATTCCCTGCTCGTGATAACGCTCCCAGATCTGCGCCCACGGCCGCCCATAGATGTCCGGGTACTCGTACTCGAACACGGCGCCCGGCGACACCGGCGTCGCGATGCCTTTGATGGGGAACATGTGCGGGACGCACTCCATGTAGACGAACGGCTCGTTGTCGTTCAGGCCACCGAGGCGCTGATATCTCTGCACGATGCGGACCGGCTCCACGAAGGCGTCTTCGTCGTACAGCACCGTCTCGTGCTTGATGCCGACGAGCTTGCCGTCGCCGTCGCGGATCGGCGTGTAGATCTCGATCGACTGCAGCTTGTTGCTGAACTCCGCGCCGCCATGGTTGATCCAGCCTTGGATGTTCGAGGTGTGGGTGATCAGCGCGTCGCCGTCCCAGAAGCCGATCGTCTCCCCGAACCACTGCGGGACGCCCGGTCCGAGCCGCGGCACGCCGCCTCGTGTCTCCACGAACTCCCGGCCGATGTGGACCTGCGTGATCAGCGTCTTCGCGGCGTTGCGCATGTCGAGCACGAACTCGGGCGTGACGATCAGATTCATGCGCGCCCCGCCGTACTGCGCGAAGCGCCGCATGAACCCCTCCGGCCAGCAGTACGAGCCCGGCCACTGCGGCGCGTTGTTGCCCGAGTAGTGATACATCTGCTGCACGAACCGCTTCTGGTACTCGGGCGTGAGCAGCGAAAGGTAGGTCGGGATCTGCAGGATGGCGCCGTGGTACCACGTTGCGGTCTTCGCGCGGTCGCGAAGGTATTGGCCGTTCCATTCGGCGATCGACTCGTACGTCGGCTTCGTCGGCCCGCCCTTGGCGCGCGCTTCGGCGAGGAGCGCCGCGTAGTGCTCGCTCGCCGTCTTGAACGGGTAGGGGCTCACGATCTGGTCGCGCGGGTAGTCGCGGTCGCAGAACCCCCATGCCGCGGTGCGCGGCGGGTCGTCGCCGATCAGCGGCACCTCGTACGCCCCCCAGATCTGCTCGAGACCCACGGCCGAGTTGCACCGGTAGTAGCGCGGGTCGAACCAGAGGTCACGGTCCTGGTAGAAGTCCTTCGTGGTGAAGATGTCGCGCTCG
Source organism: Gammaproteobacteria bacterium (assembly GCA_036563665.1). Taxonomy (GTDB): domain Bacteria; phylum Pseudomonadota; class Gammaproteobacteria; order Steroidobacterales; family Rariloculaceae; genus FEN-1219. Next base: position 21,278 of record DATCLY010000014.1, on the reverse strand, counting down.
AGCGGCGTGACGCCGGGGGGGACGTCGCCGTCCTTCGCCGCATAGATCGGCATGTTATCGGGCGGGATGCCGGCGCCGGTGTACATCCCTTTGCCCTCGGAGCCGACGATCCAGTCGGGCTCGAACGGGTCCGGCGCACCGCGTCCGACGCTCTGCTGAGCGGAAGCCTGTGCTACCGCGGCCAGCAACGCCGCGACGGTCCCCCATGTCCGTAGCCTTCGCACCGTGTGTCCTCTCGCGCGCAGCATGGTCAGAACCGGCGTCGCACGGACAGCGCCCATTCGCGGCCGCGATTCGGCATGCCGGACGCCCCGGTCGCCGTCCGTCCGAAGATCGAGTGGAAGTACTCTTCGTCCGTTAGATTGATCACCGCAAAGGAGGTTTCCCAGGCGTCGTCGGCCGAAAGAAAGGCCACGCGGGTGTTGTACACGGTGCGCGAGTCGATGCGGTTGTAGTCCGCGTTGACCGGCTCGGAGTAGATCTCCGACTGGTGATTGGCATCGAGCCGCAGCATGATCGACGCGCCGCTCGCGAGCGGGAAGTCGTACTGGGCACCCAGGCTGTATTTCCGCTCGGGCGTGAACGGCGTGATCATGTCGAGCGAGAAGCCCGAGCCCAACGCGGCCGGGCTCAGGGACTCGTATTCGAAGTCCTGCCAGCTCGCGCTCACGTCCAGCGAGAGATTGCCGAAACGCAACAGCGTTTCGACTTCGAGACCGGTCGACTCCGCGTTCCCGGCATTCAGCATGACGCCCGACGGGAAAGTGCCCTCGACGGGATTATAGAACGGCAGCGACGGGTCCGGCTGCACCGGCAGGTTGGGGTTGAAGAACGGCGTCGACGTCTCGACCTGAATGTCCTGGTAGTCGTTGCGGAACAGCGCAACGTTGAGCCGGACGCGACGATCCGCGAGATCGAGCTTCACGCCCAGCTCGAAGGTGTCGAGCTCCTCCTGGTAGAGCGGCACGAGCTGGTTGTCGTAGAACGGCCTCGGGCTCACGCCGCCTCCGCGGAAGCCCGTGGAGTACTGGGCATAGGTCAGGATCTCGTCGGACCAGCGCCGGTCGATCGCGACCCGGTAGTCGAACCGATCCTCGTCGTACAGCACCGTCGCGCCGTTGATCGACTCGATCAGGAACACCGGCCCGCCGTTCGGGTTGATGCGGTGGAACGTGTAGGTCTTCTCTTCCTCCGTGTAACGCAGGCCGACCGTGAGATTGACCGTGTCGGTGAGGTGGGTCGTCGTGTGCAGGAAGGCGGAGCTGTTCGAGGAGAGGATGGTGTCGTCGTGCACGAAGTCGAGCAGGCCGCCGATGGCGATCAGGCGGCCGCCGAGCCCGCCGTCGGCGTCGAAGTAGTACAGGCCCGCCGTGTAATCGAACCGGTCCGAAGGCGAATGGGTGAAGCGCAGCTCCTGGCTCGTCTGCTCTTGCCACATCGATGGAGCCGTCACGGAGGCCATCAGCGGGGAGCCGTCGTTGTCGGTGCTGAACTCGCCCCGGGTGTCGCGATAGGCCGTGATCGACTTCAGCGACAGGTCGTCGCTGATCGACCAGTCGATCGTGACGGCCATGCCGTAGGCGTCGATCGAGTTGCGGGGCTCGAAGGAGAGGCCGAGCTGCGGCGCGGAGTACGTGGAGTAATTCGTGAATCTGTCGTCCGTGAGGAACTGCGGTCCGTAGGTCTCTCCGCCCCAGCTGACGGTGGGATCGACGCCGGCGCGCAACAGCTTGTTCGCCTGCGGCTCGTCCTCCGCGCGATACACGTCGGCGACCACGTTCACTTCAACCGCGTCGCTCGCCAGCCAGCGCAACGCCACTCTGCCGGCGGTGCTGTCCGTGCCGCCCTCGGTGCCGAGGAGGCAGTCGGCTTCCGCCGTCGCCGACGGCAACGGCGACGACGGATTCACGCACTTGTAGTCGCGCCGGTACATGTAGCCGTCCTGATGCTTCGAGGAGCCCGAGACGCGCGCGAAGAGCTTGTCCTCCACGAGCGTGAGCTCGCCCGCGGCGCGCAGATCGAGGCGCTCGTCCGTGCCGTACGTCGCCTCGACGTAGCTGTCGCCGTCGCCCGTGGGAGGCCGCGAGACGAGACGGACCGCGCCGCCGATCGAGTTGCGACCGAACAGGGTGCCCTGGGGACCGCGAAGGATCTCGACCCGCTCGAGATCGAGCAGGTCGAGCACGGCCCCGAACAACGTCGAGTAGTAGACGTCGTCCAGGTACAGGCCCACCCCGGGCTCGAGCGCGAGGTTGTAGTCGTCCTGCCCGATGCCTCGAATGGCGATCTGCGCGGAATTGCCGTAGCCCTGCGGCGCCGGCTGCATGATCACGCTCGGAGCCTGTGCCGACACGTCGAGGATCGTGCGCTGGCTGCGTGCGCGCAGCGCCTCGTCGCCCACGGCGGTGATGGCGAGCGGCGTGTCTTGAAGGTTCTGCGCGCGGAACTGCGCGGTGACGACGATCTCCTCGAGCGACCCGTCGGGGCTCTGCTGCGCGTCCGCGACGTCCGCCGCCGCGCATGCGATGGCCGCAGAGGCGACCGCGTGAATCGCCCTTCCGTTCTTCACGTTCACTTCCCCCACAGTTTGCTATTAATGACTTTCCAGTTAAATACAAGTAGCGCCAATGTTCAAGATGAGGTCAAGTATAATTCACTGGGAACACAATAACGGTGACCACCCGCTTGCCAGGCGGCGAGGGCGCCGCGGCCCGGCAGGCCAGCCCCGGGCCGGGGCGCCGGCGAAACGCACGGTGAGGGGGTGACGGGACGCCGCGTGGACGACGGGCGCTATTTCTTGCCGATGACGGAGGCGACCAGGGAACGCACGAAGGTTCGCGTCTCGCGCTCGGTGAACGTGCGTTTACCGAGAAATGCGTGCATCGCGCGCGCCTCGATCGTGCCGATCAGCATTTCCGTGGCCATGCGCGGGTCGCAATCGAGCTTGCCCGCGCGCACGGCATCCCGCAGCCAGCTCGCGAGCGCGCGGCGAAGCCGCCACGGCGTGGCGTCGGAGAAGTCGTCAGTGGCTTTCGGCCGGAGGCCGGCCGCGTACAACGTGAAGGTCGCCGGTATCTCCACGTCGGCGAACTCGGCGATGCCGAGCACGATTCTCACGAGCTGCTCGTCGATAGGGCCGTCGTCGAGCTTCCGGTTCTCGATCTCGGCGAGCACGGCCGGGTCCGGCGGCCACAGCGCCGCGGAGATCAGCCGAGCCTTCGTGCCCATGCGCACGAACACCGTGGCGGGCGATACGCCGAGCTCCTTGGCGATGACCGCTACCGGAACGTGAACCCCCTGCTCGAGGAACACTTTCCGCGCGACTCGCGCGATCTGAGCGTCACTGACTTCTCGCCGCCGGGGCACGGGCACCTCTCTGAAATCAACGCGCAATTACACGCTGTGCTCGCTGCGGCCGCAAGGGACCGCGACGCGAGCAGGTCGATTCCGTGAGAGATTGCCGGCCGGCGCAAATGCCGCACCGAGCCCCGGAAAAACGCGCGCGAGCTAGCCGCCGCCGTCGGCTGGCGGCACGTTCTCGTCGCCGGCGGGCGTCAGCAGCACCTCGAGGCCGGGGCGCCTGCCGGGCTCGTCGCCCAACCTGCCGTCCGTCAGCCACCGGATCACGCCGAAGTCGTTCAGCAGGCTGTAGACGAAGCCGATCGCGACGACCGCCCCCACGAGCTTGGGCCATGCGGCCGGCCGCTGGCCGAAGCGGTCGCCGAGGGCGACCTTCGCGCCGCGCGGCAATTGCGCGATGCCGGTCAAGCTAGCGCCGAACGGCACGTTCAGCCGCGCACGCGCGTTGACCGCCCAGCCGTTCGCATCGAGGAGCGGCCCGAGGTTGCGCTTGCGAAGCTTGAGCCAGGCGATCAGCACGGACGGGCCGGACACGATGAGCAGCAGCACGCCGATCGCCACGCAGAGCTGCCAGAACGGCAGCTGCATGAGGCCGCTCGCGTAGCCGGCGATCGCGGCGGTCGCCGTGGCGAGCGCGCCGAACGCCACCCCGAGCGCGGCCACGGTGCCGACGTCGATCTTCTTCGGGCCCTCGGGCGGTTTGGTCTGATCGATGTGCGCGACGGTGGTCGCGGCCGTCTCGAGCCGTTGTGACGCCGCCGCGTCGGCGGCCGCCGCCCGCTTCGCCACCTGCTCCTCGACCAGCCGCACGAGCTTCTTGTACGGCGCCCAGAACGCCTGCCGCAGGCTGATCGGGTTGTCGACGATCTTGGTGATCGTGGCGTCCCAGTCGCGGCCGTCGCGGTCGTAGAAGACGCCGTTGCGGCCCACCATCAGATTGTCGGAGTCGCCGTTCGTGACGGCCGCGACGATCTGGCGCTTCTCGCCGGTCGCGCGTCGGGTGCAGTCGCAGTACAGGAGATAGGTGCCCGCCATCGCGACCATCGGCGCGTTCTTCGCGGCGTCGTCCACGAACAGCGTGAGCTCGCAGCTGCGCTGATCGATGTACAGCGTGCCGGCCTGGAAGATGGCCTTGGACTCGCCGCTGTAGAAGTGCTTGAAGTTGACGAAGTTCTCGCAGAGCAGCCGCAGATGGCGGTAATAGCGGACGAGCCGGTCCACCTCGTCGATCGCGGCGGCGGTGCCGCTCTCGGCGCGATCGCGGTCGATCAGCGTGCGCAACGTCGCCGCCGCGTCGCCCTGGAGGATCGCCTGCAGCCGCTCGGCGCCGAGCTTCGCGAGCGGCGAAGCCGCGACGGCGGCGCTCCAGCGCTCGTACGGCGCGAGCTTCGCCTGGATCGTGTGCCAGTCGTCATGGGTGAGCTCGGTGCGCTCGCCGAGCAGGGGCACGACGGCGGCCGTGCGCAGCGCCTCGATCTTCTCTTGCCAGGCCGGATTGAGCCCCGCGACGAGGTCGAGCGGCTTGCCGGGCTCGATACGCGCGAGCGGCAACGCCGCGATCGCCGCGGCGGTCGGCTCGAGATCGGCCGCCGCGATCGCGGCGTATTCGCCTTCCGTGCGATTCAACGCCGCGGCCGCGCGCGGGTCGAACTCGGCGAGCCGGCAGCGCGTGAAATAGTCCGTCACCTTCGCGCGCACGGCGGCCACCGCACCGGCCGCCGCCGCGGTGCCGTCGCCCAACGGACGGATGGCCGGGTCCCGCTCGCCTTCCGCGAGCAGCTCCGACAGCGCGGCCGCCTGGCTCATGAACTGCTCGAGCTTCTCGCCGGAGATTCCCGGGTTGCCCGACGCGTCGGTGTCCGCGCCGACGCACGCGATCACGTCGTCGAGCAGCGCCTTCGCGTCCGCATCGTCGCCCACCGTGGCGTGCGTGACGATGCCGTCGCCGTTGAACGGCATCTGCGCGAAGCGGCTCCGCGCGTCCGCGGTCTGCTCGGGGCTCAACCGATCCGCATCGCGCAAGCCGAGCTGCTCGAGGACGTGCCGCGCGGCCGCGAGCATGGCAGCGCCGGCCGGCGTCGAGTCGTCGATCGCGTCGAGCGGCAGAGCGTCGGCCGGGCTCATCAGGTCGTCGACATTCTTGAGCAGGGAGGCGGCCCACTTGACGGCGGCGATCAGCTCGCTCGCGCGGATGCGGCCGTCGCCGTCGGTGTCGATGAGCTCGAGCGTACGCCGGTCGAAGTGCAGGCCATCGACGGGGCAGCCGAGGGCCGCCCAGAGCTTCTGATCGAGCCGATCCAGCGCGAGGAGGTCCGCGCCGGACGTGAGCGCCACCTGCTCGAAATCGCCCGCGCGGAAGAACTGCCACGTGTGCTCGGTCGAGCTGCGTGCCATCAGCGTGCCCCCCACCCAGGCGCCGCGGCGGCCACCGCGGCTCCTGGAGCAACCAGCGAACCGCCCCCGCTCGGGGGCGGGATTCGCACCTCAATTAAAGAAGTTGTATTGGAAGGTCAAGCCGAACTCGCGCGGGCGCGCGCGGTACTCGGCGATGGCGTTCCGCGGCACCGCGTTGATGCTGCCCGGCTGCACGGGGCCGCCGGCCCCCCAGTAACCGCGGCCGAACGCCTGGGCGTTGTTGGCGTAGGTTTCGTCGCTCAGGTTGTTGCCGTACAGGCCCGCGCTCCACCGGCCGCCGGCGCTCGTGTAGCGCAGCATGGCGTTCAGCACCTCGTAGCCGGGCAGGCGGTAGCGCGAATCGACGCCGGCCATGGCGATGTTCTGCTCCGGCGACTGGCAGCCGAAGGCCGCGAACTGCTCCGGCGTCAGCCCGCCGGAATGCGTCTCCTGCGGCCCCATGCGCGTGAAGTTGAAACCCAAGGAGAAGCGGCCGCCGTTGCCGACCGGGACCTCGTAGCGCCCGCCGAAGGTGACGCTGCGGTCGACGGGCGGCGGGAACAGGAAGATGCCGTTGTTGACGCACGGGTTCTCCATCACGTAGTCGACCCAGCCGGCCGACGCGTCGAGCGTCAGGCGGTCCGTGACGGCGAACTGCGTCTCGATCTCCATGCCGTCGAGATCGACGTCGCCCTGATTGACGAGCCGGATCGAGAAGCCGGTGGCCGAGTTCGGGTCCGGCACTTGCGACGCGCCCTGGCGGTTCGTGAAGTTCATGTCGAAGTACGTCACGTTCGCGCGCAGCCGCCCGCCGAGCCACTCCGAGCGCATGCCGATCTCGTCGTTGCGCAGGATCTCGGGGGGCACGGGCGCGGACGGCCGCCGCGTCTGGTAGGTGGGGCAGGGCTGAGGCGGCCCCGGAGGCAGCGGCGTGGCGCAGTCGACGCCCTGCACGCTGAACGTGCCGGAGCGGAACGCCTGCGAGGCCGTGACGTACACCATGAGGTCGTTGGTGATCTGGAAGTCCAGCGTGGTGCGCCAGTCGGTCTCCCGCCAGTCGTCCTTGTCGTGGACCGTGGCCGACACGCCGTCCTCCGGAATGAAGTTGTCGGAGGCGTACAGCGTGTTCAGGAAGTCCTTCTTGTCGTACGACTCGCGCACGCCGAGCGTGAGGTCGACGCGATCGGTGAGATGCCAGGTGGCGTTGGCGAACAGACCGTAGGCCTCCGACTCCTGGAACGTGTAGCTGTCCCCGGTCTTGCGCAGGCGCCGCTCCCCGGAGCTGCAGAACGGCCCCTGGTTGCCGCCGACCACGCAGCCCCACTCGTTGCCGTTCGCGGTTTGATTGGCGTAGGTGCTCGATCCCACCGCGTTGTACAGCGCGCCGCGAGGCGACTCCGAGTCCTCCTGGAAATAGTTGAAGCCAGTGATGAAGTCGACCCTGCCGCCGAAGAGCTCCAGGTTGAACTGAAACTCCTGGTAGAACACCTCCGACTCCACCCGGTCGCGGCGGAATTCCATGCCGAGGAGCTGCCAGTCGCTGACGGCGTCGCTCGAGAACTCCGACAGGCCGGTGGTCGAGATCATCGACACGCGGTCGCCGATCTGCCAGTTCACGTTGACGTCGAGCTGCGTGTAGTCGTTCTTGCTCCACTGCAGGCACAGGTCGTCCCAGTCGGGATCGGGGCCGTCGAGGAAGCAGAAGTCCGGCATCGTGAAGTCGTCTTGCAGCAGGCGGGGATCGTTGTGCTGCAGACGCGGCTGCCCGTGCTGCTCGAGGAAGTCCGACATCCAGTCGGCGTAGTTGCCTTCCCAGCAGACGTAGGGGTTCGTGGGATCCGACGGGCAGGCGGGCGCCATGTTGAACGCACCATGTCCGTGGGGCTGCCGTTCGACTCGGAATCCGTTCGCAGCAGCCCGGTGGTGACGCTCACCGCATGCGACGGGTGCCAGGCGGTCTGCAGCCTGACCACGGTGTCCTCGGAGTCGCCGAGCATCTGCGGGCCGCGGCGCACGTAGCCGTCCTGCTCGAGGCTCGCGGCCTGCGCGCGGAAGTAGACCCGATCCGTGATCGGCACGTTGATCATGGCGCTGACGTCGCGGTGATCGAAGTTGCCGCCCGTGAGCTTCAGGTAGCCGTCGAGCTCGTTGCTGGGCTGCCTCGAGAACACGCGGATCGCACCGCCGGTGCTGTTGCGCCCGAAGAGCGTGCCCTGGGGGCCGCGCAGCACCTCGATGCGCTCCACGTCCAGCACCCGCATCACGGGACCGGTCGTGCGCGGCATGAACACGTTGTCGATGTAGAACCCCACGCCGCGCTCGCCCGTGGCGCCGCCGCCCCCGCCGATGCCTCGAATCTGATAGTTCGGCGACGTGTTGCCCGTGCCGCGCGAGCCCTTGATGTCCAGATTCGGCGTGGTTCCGGCGAGCTCGAACATGTCGCGCACGCCCTTGTATTCCAGGGTCTCGCCGGTGAAGGCGATCACGGAGATGGGCGTGTCCTGCAACGCCATCTCGCGCCGCTCCGCGGTGACGATGATTTCCTCGAGATCCTGCGCGCTCGCCGCCGACCATGCGGCGACGCCCGCGGCGAGCGCTCCGAGCATGCCGATGGAGCGCGATGGTTGATGACTGCGAGCGACTTGGACGGACCCCGGCAGGGCGTGGCGCATGTTCGACTCCCCCTTCGAAGCGCGCAACTGAGCGTGGCTAGTGGTTGGCAAACATACAACAGCCAACATCGGACCGCTACTCGGCGAAAGCGCGAACGTTGCAGCGATACACCTTCCCTGGCGCCTGGTCGCTCCGCGGAAAGGGGTGACGACCGCCGGCGCTCGCCGACTCAGTCGAGCGTGGCGAGCGCCGCCAGCGCGCACTCGTGCGCGACCGTCAGATAGCGCTCGACCGAGTCCGTGCCGACGACGTAGGGATGCGGATCGCCGGGTCTGCGCTCGGCGAGGGCCGGAAGCTTCTGCTTGGTGCCGTCGTACTCCGTGTGATTGGAGAGCAGCACGTCGGCCCCCGCCTCGGCGACGATCCTGCGAAAGCGCGCCGCGGACTCGGCGTAGGCGGTGAACCGCTCGGCATCCGGTCCGAAGTTGAACAACGTGCCGCCCCAGAGGGCCGCGAGGTGCGTCTCTTCGCCGTCGCGAACCGGGATCAGCGTGGACACGGTGCCGTACGTGTGACCCGGCGTGAGGTGCAGCCTGAGCGTGGTGTCGCCGAGCGTGAGCGCCTGCCCGTCCACGATCTCGATGTCGCGCCGCGGCTTCCACGGCGGGTTGCTCTGCTCGAGCAGGTCCCAGTCGGCGGCGCCGAGCAGCACGCGCGCGCCGAACCGCTCCTGCAGGAATTTGGCACCGCCCGCATGGTCGCCGTGACCGTGGCTCACGAGCACGTAGCGGATGTCGCGGGGATCGAAGCCGAGCTTGCGCAAGCCGTCCACGACGGAGGCTTCCACCGAGTAGTCGAAGACCGGATCGATCACGATGATGCCGTCGCTCGTCGTGACGGCCCACGTCGAGAACTCGGTCATGCCGACGTAGTACAGGTTGTCGAACACTTTCGCCGGCTCCCGGTACCACTCCTCGCGGGGCGGCGGGGTCCGCGACGGAGGCCGGCGAGGGGCCGCCGTCGTCGTTTCTCTGGGGCACAGCCGGTCCACCATCGCGGCGTGCTCGCCGGCCGCGGCGCGCGCGGCCGCGATGTGCGCCTCGACGCGCTCGTTCTGCGCACCGGCGCTGCCCGCGGCGAGCAGCAGCGCCGCGACGGTCATGCAACGCGATCGCATCTCGTGTCCCCCCGGATGGCGCTCGGCCCCATGGTAGGATGCCGATAGATCCTTCCACAACTCGAAGCTCCAGGGGCCGCCGGAAACGGCGCTGATCCGGAACGGTGCGCGGCAAGCCCTCGGCGGCGAGCCCGGGCCGGACCGCCCCCGCGGGGTCGCGCCCGTGGAGGGGATCGACGAGCAGGATGGCCCTGGAGGGGTCACTCCTTGCGAATGACCCTTTTTTGGGTCACTATAGTGACAGTGTACCGTTAGAGGGTCATTATGCTGGCCGAGAACCGCCCCCGCCTCGCCGTCCTCATGGGCGATCTCGTCGGCAGCGAGCGGGCGCGGTCGCTGCAGGCGGTTCACCGCGTCTTCAATGAGGCCGTCGGGTTCGCCAACGAGCAGTACGCTTCGGCCATCGAGTCGCCGCTCACCATCACGCTCGGCGACGAGTTCCAAGGGCTCGCGCGCACGCTCTCGCAGGCCTGGAGTATCGTCGCCGCGCTGCGGCTCCGCCTGCTGGTCGCCGACGTCTCCTGTCGATTCGTGATCGGCGTGGCCCAGCTCGAAACGCCGGTGAACCCCAAGGCGGCCTGGAACATGATGGGGCGCGGGCTCGCCGAAGCGCGCGACAAGCTCAACGACAAGCGCGCGCAGAACGCGTACCGGTTCTCGTTTCCCGGCGAAACGCTCGTCGAGCCGTTGCTCGATGCCGTGGGAGACTCGTTGACCGAAGCGGAGGCGGCCTGGACGCCCACGCAGCGGAAGTACTACGCGGCGGTCCGCAGCGCGTCCGGCTCCAACGCCGAAGTCGCGAAAAGCCTGGGCGTCACGCCGCGTTCCTTGTATAAGGTCCTGCACGCCGCGCGCGCCGACTTCCACAGGCGCCAATGCGCGGTGCTGGAACGCGCTCTGACGGAGCTCGACGCGCGCTACGGGTTGCAATGATCGCCGTGCTGCAAATCCTGGGCTACGCGCTCCTGCTCGCGCTGCTCACCTTCGGAGGCAACGTCGCGTGCAAGCTCGTGCTGCGCTGGAGCGCCACGAGCACGCCGCCGGAGCGCGACGGGAAGATCACACTGCACGCGGGGCGCGTGATCGGCGTGCTCGAGCGGCTGCTGATCTTTCTCGGCCTCGTCGCGAGCAGCTGGGAGATCCTCGCGGGCGTCGTGGCGCTGAAGAGCGTGGCGCGCTACGGCGAGCTCGACAAGCAGGACAAGGCCGAATATTTCCTCATCGGCTCCCTCGCGAGCATCCTGTGGGCCGTCGCCATGACGGCGCTGATAGCGCTGTTCGATCGCGACTGGGGCTTCGGCTTGCTGCCCTCGCTCGTCGCGCTGCTCGGCGACGCCGAGACGTCGTAACGGCGGCCGGCGGCAGCCGCTCGGATCGGCGCGCGCGCGTCAGGGCAGCGCGACCTCTCCCACGACGGGCGACGTCTCGTGCCGCCGCGACTTGAAGCGCCAGCCGTCCGCCGTCTTCACGTACTCGTCGTGATAGAGGCCGAGCTGGCCGGCCACGTCTTCCTGGAAATACCTGCCCTTGCTCGAGGGATAGATCGCGTAGGACACGCCGCGCGCGCCTTCGGCCGAGGGCTCGATCACCAGGCTCTCTGCGAGGTGCAGGATGTAGGCGCTCGGCGGCGACTTGCGCGATTCGCAATCGGGTCCGCCGGCGAGCGCGATGAGCTCCTCGCGCGTGCTGCGCGTGAGAGGATTGCCGTCCCCCTGGTCGATCGTGTACGTGCCGCCCTCCACGAACAGGTCCGCAAAGTCCCGGCCGCCGTTGGTGCAGTAGTCGAGGGCGAAGTTGAGGCGGTTCACGAGCTGCTGGATCTCGACGTAGTCCATCGCCGTCAAGCTCGCGCCGCGCTGCGCGAGCGCGTCGTGCCGCAGGAACGCCGCGAAGGCGACCATCGCAATGAGCGCGAGCCGTCCGAACGAGCCTTTCCACATGCGTCTGTCCTCCCGGCTGATCACGCTGCCGAATGGTACAACGGCCCGCGCCGCGCACGAGTCGGCCTCGGATGGAGCGTCTCTCGCCAAGGCGCTGCGCGCCCCGGCGGTCAAGCGAACACCGCGGCGTAGATCACGTACGCGAGCGCGCCGAGCAGTTATCGAGGTAGATCGGGCTCACGGTGCCGGTGACGAACAGCGCGGCGCCGCCCACGACCACCGCGAGCACGATCACCACGCTCGCGGCAACGTAGGCGTACCCGAGCGCGATGAGGCCCAAGACTTTGTGGCGGTATCGGCCGGGGCTGTCGACGTAGAGCCGCTCGAGGGCGGCGTATTCGCTCACGGCAGCGTTCATCGCGACCTCGCTTTCCCCGGCGCGCCAGCGTCTCGGCGCTGTTTCCGGCGTCGGAGCGTTACCGGACGCGAAGGATAGGCGGCCCGCCGTTGCCGCGCCATGATGACGATCACGGCGGAAGCCGCCTCCGTCGGCGAGGAACGCGGGGGAGAGCTTCGCATCGGCCAGGCGGCCGGGCCGAGCCCGCGCTCGCCGGGAGCGCGAGCGGGACCGAAGCAGGTTCGATCGCGCTACGCGCGTCGACCTTCGGGCGGTACGCGGGACATCAGCGCGAGCAGCGAGCCGTCGCGATCGTCGAAGAACGCCATCCACTCCTCGGTGCCGTCCGGATGGCGGTGGATCAGATGCGGCGCACCGTGAAACGCGATGCCGCGCGAGCGCAGCTCGGCGTAGGCGTCGTCGATGTCGTCGACGACGAAATAGATCACCGAGTTTCCGGAGGTGTTGCCGTCCTCGTGATGGCTCAGGAAGAGCCGCACGCCGCCCATGTCGAACAAGGCGACATTGCCGTAGTGGCCGAGCAGCGGCAGGCGCAGCACGTCCCGATACCATTCCACTGCCTTGTCGAGGTTCGACACCTCGCGGGAAATCTGGCCGACGCGGCCGAGCTGGAACGGTGGTGCCATGTCGCGCTTCCTCCCGTTGAGGGGGCTGTCGTTCGGTGCGCCTTGCCAGACTTGAGGTCTGTGCGGCTTCGCAAGCCGAGCTTGCCGAGGGCGTTCTGCACGTGAAACTTCACGGCGTCGACGCTGATGCGCCGCTGCCGCGCGATCTCGGCATTCGTCATGCCGTGCCGCACGGCGTGGACGACGCGCCACTCGGCGGGCGTCAGAACGTCCGGGTGCGGGGGGCGTCCGCGCTTCTTCGGGCTCGAGGCCATGAACGCCATCCTAGCGGCGGCCGGCCCGAATTTCCCTCCCCGCCGGCCGCCGCGCCCCGCAGCTGCACGCAGTCAGGCATTCGCCCCGCGGCTACTCCCGGGCGTAGAATCGTAACCGACGTAGGAACTTGGCCTCCCGCGGCCCCCGCCGATGCCTTCTCGGCCGCCGCAACCACAACGACAAGGGAGATGCGCAATGTCCAGTCGCTCGCGCCCGGTTCTCGTGTTCCTGCTGGCCGCCTCGCTCCTCGCCTGTGAACGCAATGCACCCGACTCCACCGCCGCTTCATCGCCCGACGCAAGCCCGCCGGCGCAGGCGCCGGCCGAGCCGCCGCTGCTGCCGCGCCGGCTGCTCTTCGGCAATCCGCAGCAGACCGGCGGGCAGGTGAGCCCGGACGGACGCTGGCTCGGTTACCTGGCACCGCGCGACGGCGTGCTGAACGTCTACGTGGCACCGCGCGAGGCGCCCGACGCGGCGAGACCCGTCACGAACGACCGGCTGCGCGGCATTCGTCTCTTCCGCTTCGCGCATACCGGCAACCATCTGCTCTACGCGCAGGACGTCGGCGGCGACGAGAACTTCCAAGTTTTCGCCGTGGACCTCACGACCGGCGCCGAGACGCCGCTCACGCCGCGCGGCTCGCGCGCGAGCATCGCCGCGCTGTCCCCGAAGCATCCCGACGAGGTCATGATCTATGTCAACGACCGCGATCCGGTGTATTTCGACGTCGTCCGCGTGAACCTCGCCACCGGCGAGCAGACGCGCGTGCTCGAGAACAACGAGTTCGCGGAGGTCTACGTGGACCGGGACTTCGCGCTGCGGTTCGCGGCCAAGCAGACGCCGGACGGCGGCCAGGAGCTCTTCATACGCGAGGGCGACGGCTGGCAGAGCTGGACCACGATCCCGCAGGAGGATGCGCTCACCACGGGGTTCGCCGGGATCACCGCCGACGGCAACACGATCTACATGCTCGACAGCCGCGAGCGCAACACGGGCGCGCTGTTCGCCCTCGACGCCGAGACCGGCGAGCGGCGGCTGGTGCACGAGGATTCGCGTTCCGACGTGCTCGGCGCGATGGTGCACCCGGAGACGGGCGTCGTGCAGGCGGTGCTCGTGGTGTACCTGCGCAACGAATGGACGGTGATCGAGCCGGCCATTGCGGCCGACCTCGAGAGGCTCCGCGCGATCGGCGACGGCGACGTCAACGTCGTGTCCCGCGCGCTGGCCGACGACCTGTGGGTGGTGGTGCATGCCTCATCGACGGCGCCGCCCAAGTACTACCTCTACGACCGCGAGTCGGGAGAGACGCGGCTCTGGTTCGAGACGCGGCCGGAGCTCGGGGATGCACGCACGGCGACCATGCACACCGCCGAGATCCCGAGCCGCGACGGCCTCACGCTGCCGAGCTACTACACGCTGCCGCCGGGCAGCGATCCCGACGGCGACGGCAAGCCCGACTCGCCCCTGCCGACGGTGCTGCTGGTGCACGGCGGTCCGTGGGGGCGCGACGGCTACGGCTTCAATTCCATGCACCAGTGGCTCGCCAATCGGGGCTACGCGGTGCTCGCGGTGAACTTCCGCGGCTCCATCGGCTTCGGGAAGGACTTCACGAACGCGGGCGACCTCGAGTGGGGCCGCAAGATGCACGACGACCTGCTCGACGGCGTGGCCTGGGCGGTGCGGGAAGGCATCGCGCAGCGCGATGGAGTCGCGATCATGGGCGGCAGCTACGGCGGCTACGCCACGCTCGTGGGGCTCGCGATGACGCCCACGGAGTTCGCCTGCGGCGTGGACATCGTGGGGCCGTCGAACCTCATCACGCTGCTCTCGAGCATTCCGCCGTACTGGGGCCCGATCCGCACGACGTTCACCACGCGCATGGGCGACGACGCCACGGAGGAGGGCCGCGAGCTCCTGACCGAGCGCTCGCCGCTCACGTATGCGCATCAGATCCAGCGGCCGCTCCTGATCGGCCAGGGCGCGAACGATCCGCGCGTGAAGCAGGCGGAATCGGATCAGATCGTGGCCGCCATGCAGGCCAACGACATTCCGGTGACGTACATCCTGTTTCCGGACGAGGGCCATGGATTCGCGCGGCCGCAGAACAACCTGGCGTTCAACGCGGCCGCCGAGGAGTTCCTCGCGACCTGCCTGGGCGGGCGCGTCGAGCCGGTGGGCGCGGACCTCGAGGGCTCGTCAATCAGCGTGCCGACCGGCGCGGAGCTCCTGCCGGGCTTGCAGGCGGCGCTCGCGGCCACGCGCTAGGCGGGCCATTCGGCGCGCTGCCGGCAGAGCGGGACCGCCGAGCCGTCGATCGTGAGCGGCCGCGGGTGGCACGAGCCGCCCGCGGCTGCCGTCAGAAGTCCACCGTCACGCTGAGCTGATAGCGGCGACCGAGCACGTCGTGACCGACGATGCGCTGCGCGCCGTAGGGCGCCACCGCGCCGCTCGGGTCGATGTCGTGTGCGGGCTCCGCGGAGCGCCGCGCGGATCACGATCGTGAACGATCGGTCTGCGGCGCTGCGCTAGCCGACTCTTCTTTCGAAAGGTTCTCGAGCACTCGCTGCAGGACGCTCATCGTTGTCGTGTAGTCGGCCTCGCTCACGCCCTCGAAGGCGCGGAGCCGGATCGTTCGCTGCGTTTCGAGGGCACTCTGGTGCAGGCGCTTGCCCTCTGCGCTCAGGCACAAGGCCCGCCCTTCGTCGGTGCTTGCGATGAGGCCGCGCCGCGCGAGCTCTCCGACGATCTCGCCGAATCGGCTGGAATCCACGAATGGAGACAGCAACTCGCCCAGCTCTCGCCTGGGCATGCCGCCCGACCGTGTCAGCGCTTCCAGCACCTGCCACTCGGTTCGCGAAAGACCATGTTCCGCCTGCGCGCGATCGATGGCGGCCGTGAGCGCCTCATCGACTCTCTTTAGCCAGTAACCGAAAGGGCGTGGGGCCGTCCCTGTCGTCATCGCCATCGATCATCGGTGTGCGTGCCCGAAGGATCGTATCGCAACTCGCTCTGTCCTCGGGACCGTCACTCCTCTTCGTCGCGCAGAAATACGTCCTCGATCCTCAGGCCGAAGGCGTCCGCGATGCGAAATGCCAGCGGCAGCGACGGATCGTACTTGCCGTTCTCGATGGCGTTGATCGAGTTGCGGGAGACGCGCACGCGCTCGGCCAGCTCGGCCTGGCTCCAGCCCTTCTCGGCGCGCAGCACGCGGATCCGGTTCTTCATGTCGTTGCAGCGCGGTTGGCTTCAGTTGCGTCCGGCGTCGGCGCTTCGCGAGCCGCCAGCCAGCACCGCCGCGAGCGCGAGGCGATCAAGCCGAGGACGAGCACCTTGAGGCTCGCGCGGTTGAGGCCGCGAGCCGCGGGCGACGGGTTGTAAAGGAGGTTCACGGCCAGCGCCCAGGCGAGTGCCGCGATCGCGATGACGATCGCACCCCACAGGAATCGCTTGCCTTGCTTCATCGCGGACCCCTCCTGACGCCGCGCTCGGATGGCGCGTTCGAGGCGCCTGGGACGCGCGCGGGTGGCGCGCGCCGTGTGGAGGATGCAAAGCTACCTTGGCTAGATGAAAAGTAAACTTAGCAATAGAGGCGCCGGATGTCAAGTATGCTTGGCACGCACGACGGCCCAGCGCCGCTTTACGAGGCCCGAAGCCGATTCTGCGTGCGCCCGAGCGCAGGTGCCGGCCGAAGACATCGGGGCGCTCGCCGCTCCTGCGATGAGCCCCTCGCAGCCGTGTACTACACTGGCAACGCCATCCACCCAATCACGAAGAACACGGGGGACCTGATGCTCAGATGGCTCAGAATCGCGGCCGCCGGAGCGGCCGTTGCAGCGGCGTCCTATGTTCACGCGCAATCGGAGGCGGGTGCCGGGCTGCCCGCGGACATCGATCCCGAGTCGTTGTCGCGCTTGCCGGCGCTCACGCGCGATCAGCTCGACGAGGAAGGCAAGCGCGCGTGGGACCTCGTCGTCGGCGACGGACCGCGCCCGCTCACGGGGCCGGCCGCGGTGTCGATGTACAGCCCGAAGGTCGCCGAGGCATTCCACATCCTCAATCAATATCTGCGTTATCACGGCGTGCTCGAGCCGCGCGACTACGAGGTCGCGATCATGCAGGCGGCCTGGGACTTCGAGCAGGCGTACGAGTGGTCGGCGCACGAAGCGGCCGCGCGGCGGATCGGCGTGCCGGACGCGGTGATCGACACCATCAAGTACGACCGCGAGCCCACGGGGCTCGGTGAGAAGGACGCGCTCATCATTCGCTTCGCCCGGGCGCTGTTGCGCGATCACGAGGTCGGCTCCAAGCTCTACGCCGAGGTGATCGAGCAGTTCGGTCAGAAGGGGATGGTGGAGCTCGCGACCATCGTCGGCGACTACGTGATGGTCGGGCTCGTGCTGACGGCCGCGGACCAGCGCGTGCCGCCGGGTCGCGAGGACACGCTGCCGAGACGCTGACGATCGACCGATGAGCGGGCGAGGAGGGCGCATGCGAACGGTTGCCTTGCGGGCGGCGTGCCTGTTGTTCGCGCTGCCTTCGTCGACGTGGGCACAGGAGCCGGCCGACGCCATCGTGGAGAAGCCGGCCGCGCTCGTCGCGGACGGCATCCCGCCCGTGCCGGCGGAGCTCGCCGAGCGCACGCGGCCGTATCTGGAATATCGCACGGCCAATTTCGCAGGCTGGCACCCGCGCGACCGCTCGATGCTGATCACCACCCGCTTCGCGAACACCGCGCAGCTCCATCGCGTGGCGATGCCGATGGGCGCGCGCGAGCAGCTGAGCTTCGAGGTGGAGCCGGTCTCAGGCAGCTGGTCGCCGGCCGGCGACGTGCTGGCCGTGCGCAAGGACGTGGGCGGCAACGAGTTGTATCAGCTCTATACGCTGGAGTCCGGGCGGCTCAAGCTCGTGACCGACGGGCGGAGCCGCAACAACTTCGGCGCCTGGAGCCGCAACGGCCGGCTGGTCGGCTACTCGTCCACGCGGCGGAACGGCCGCGACACGGATCTTTACGTTGTCGATCCGCGCGATCCGTCCACGGATCGTCTCGTGGCCGAGGTCACCGGCGGCGGCTGGAACATCGCGGACTTCGCGCCCGACGGCCGCCACGCCGTCGTCATCGAGTACATCCAGATCACGAAATCGAACCTGCACTGGCTCGACCTCGAGACCGGCCGGCTCACGCCGATCGGCGATCACTCCAAGGCCATCGCCTACGGCGGCGCCGAGTTCGCGCCGGACGGCACGCTGTGGGTCACGTCGGACGAAGGCAGCGAGTTCCAGCGGCTCGGCCGCCTCGACATCGAGACCGGCGCGTTCACGCCGGTGTCGCCCGAGGCGCGTTGGGACGTCGAGAACTTCGACGTGGCGCCGGACGGCAGCCTCATCGCGTATGCGATCAACGAAGCGGGCCGGAGCCGGCTGCACCTGCTCGACCCGCGGACCGGCGCGGTGCGCGCGGTGGACGCGCTGCCGGCCGGTGTGATCGGCCGGATCGAGATCGCGCCGTGGGGCACGATCGGGCTCACGCTGACCTCCGCGCGCAGCTCCGCGGACGCGTACGCCGTCGATCCGGCCACGCTCGCGGTTACTCGCTGGACGCGCAGCGAGACGGGCGGCCTCGACGTGCAGGCGAACGCGGAGCCCGAGCTCGTCGAGGTGGAGAGCTTCGACGGCGAGGTCGTGTCGGGTTTCCTCTACCGCCCCGCCCCAACCCGGTTCCCCGGGCCGCGGCCCGCGATCGTGAGCATCCACGGCGGCCCGGAATCGCAATCGCGCCCCGGTTTCCTGGGCCGCAACAACTACTTGATCAACGAGCTCGGCATCGCGCTGTTCTATCCCAACGTGCGCGGCTCCTCCGGCTACGGCAAGCGCTTCGTCAGCCTCGACAACGGGCCGGATCGGCGCGAGGACTCGGTGCGCGACATCGGCGCGTTCCTCGACGCGCTCGCGGCCGATCCCGGCATCGATGCCGAGCGCATCGGCGTGACCGGCGGCTCGTACGGCGGCTACATGTGCTACGCGAGCGCGATTCACTTCGGCGATCGGCTGCGCGGCGCGAACTGCGTGGTCGCGATCTCGAGCTTCGTGTCGTTCCTCGAGAACACCGAGAGCTATCGGCGCGACCTGCGGCGCGTCGAGTACGGGGACGAGCGGGATCCCGCGCAGCGCGCGAAGCTGCTCGCGATCTCGCCGCTGTCGCGGGTCGACGAGCTGCGGATTCCGCTGCTCGTCGTGACCGGCGCGAACGACCCGCGCGTGCCGGCGTCCGAGGCCGACCAGACTATCGCGGCCGTGCGGTCGCGCGGCGGCGAGGCGTGGCACCTGGTCGGGCTCGACGAAGGGCATGGTTTCGCGAAGAAGGCGAATCAGGACTACCAGTTCTGGGTGAGCCTGCTGTTCTGGGGCCGCGTGCTGCTCGGGGACAGCTAGCCGTTCTCGAGCGCGACATCGCGCGGGGACGGAGCTCGCGCGGGACACGGTAAAGCGGTTGGTCGCGCGGCGGCCGCGGTGTACCCTGCCGTCAAGGCTCAAGAGGGGGACACGCCATGCAGCATCGGCATCTGCTCGCGTTCGTGCCCGCGCTCGCCGCGGCGGCCTGCACCGAATCCTCCCCGCCTCGAAGCGAGGCCGAAGCCGCCTCACCGGCCGCCGCGAGCGCGCCGCCGGCATTCGAGCGCATCGTCTACTCCTCGCTGCGTCCCGGTAATTGGGACATCTACTATTTCCCGGAGCCTGGGGCCGCTCCGCGGCGCCTCACCGATCATCCCGGGCTCGACTACGATCCCGTGCTCTCGCCGGACGGCCGCTGGGTGGTGTTCACCTCGGAGCGGCGCGGCCAGCCCGATCTCTATGCGCTCGACCTGCAAGGCGGCGGCGAAGCGCGGCTCCTCATCGACAGCGCCGCCATGGAAGACCAGGCCGCGTTCTCGCCGGACGGCACGACGCTCGCGTTCGTGAGCACGGCGAGCGGCAACGCGGAGATCTACACGATCCCGTTCATGCCGACCAGCACCGCCACTCTGGATGCGGCGACGAACCTCACGCGCGACCCGGGCGGCGACTTCCGCCCGGACTTCTCCCCCGACGGCGCGCGCATCGCGTTCTCGTCCGACCGCGACACGCCGGCGTATGGCCATCCGATCTTCTCGTTCACGCGCCAGCGCGAAGGCGAGCTCTACGTGATGGATCGCGACGGCGCGAATCTCACGCGGCTCACGGAGAGCGCCGACTGGGACGGCTCGCCCGAGTGGGCACCGGACGGCCGGACGATCTACTTCTACTCGGCCCGCCCCCGCGAGCTGCCGGGGCCGCCGCAGAGCCCCATCGCGGGACAGGAAGGGGGCTTCCGCATCTGGCGCATCGCCGCGGACGGCTCCTCGCCCGAGCCCGTCACGGCAGAGGGCGTGGAAGCGCTCGCGCCCGCGCTCGCGCCGGGCGGGCGCATCGCGTTCCAGACCCGTGAAGGCTACGCCGACTGGCGCATCGCCTCGGTGGCGGGCGACGGCTCGGACTTGCGGGTGGAGACGGACGGCGCACGCGACTACTGGGCGCCCGACTACCACCTTCCGAGCGGCGCGATGGTCTGCCACGGCGTGGGCCCGGCGGCGGAGCAGACGCAGGCCGTGGATGCGATCTTGGGCCCCGGCGCGCTGCTCGCGGCGGACTATCCGCAGGACGTGGCGCTGCCGGACCGGACGGTCACGCTCTATCCCATGCGGCACACCACCGGCCTCGCGCCGCATCCCGATCGCGCCACGGTCGCCGTCACCATCGAGAACGAGACGGGCAGCCGGCTGGTGCTCGCCGACTTCAGCGGCGGCGGCGAGCGGGAGCTGTTCGCGGTCGAGGGCGTCGGCATCGTGAGCGGCACGCCCAACCGCCTGTTCGACATCAAGTGGTCGGATCGAGGCGATCGGATCGTGTACACGCAGGGCTTCTTCGCCGGCCAGGCGGCCGACGCATCCGACATCTGGATCATGCGCTCGGATGGCAGCGAGCGGATGAATCTCACCGCATCGTCGAGCGGGAACGACGGCGTCGCGGCTTTCTCGCCCGACGGCGAGCGGCTCGTGTTCCGCAGCTCCCGCGACGGCACCTTCGATCTCTACACGATGAGCAGCGCGGGCGGCGACGTACGCCGGCTCACGAACGACGAGGCGCGGGACAACTTCCCGGTGTTCTCGCCGCACGGCGACGCCATCGCGTTCTCCTCGGATCGTGACTCGGGGCTCGACCGCTTGGGCTTTCGCACCTTCGACAACTACCTGCTCGAGCTGAACGCCGACGGCTCGCCCGGCGAGCTGCGGCGGCTCACCGACCATCCCGGGCAGGACTCGCACCCGTGGTTCTCCCCGGACGGCGAGTGGCTAGTGTTCACGTCGGAGCGCGCCGGCATCAACGACGAGGAGCCGCTGGTGCAGGAAGTCGTGTTCGGGCCGCAGATGTACGGCGAGCTCTTCGCGCAGCGGCTGAGCGACGGGCTTCTCGTGCGTCTCACGCACAACAAGTGGGAGGAGGGCAACCCGTTCTGGATGCGGCCCGCGGCCGAGTGATGC
>DATCLY010000008.1:0-11720 GCA_036563665.1 Gammaproteobacteria bacterium | reverse complement strand
AGCGCGGGAGGGAACGGAATCAGGCTCAACACGTCCCGGTGGAAAACCAGATCGCCGCTCCTCTCGTTGGTCTTGAGGTACAAGACGCCCGAGATCAACGAATTGTGATGCACGTGCGCGCCGGCGGAGTGACCCGGCTTGTGGCGGTTGATCCACGAGTTGGTGATGTAGAACTCGACGCTCCGGCTCACGCCTAGGAGCTCGCGCGTGTACATCTCGATCTCGCGCATCACGATCTCGTGAATGTGCTGGAACTCCGGGCGATGGAGCACGTTCTTGTCGACGGAGCTCAGAAAGTTGAACGACTCTCCGGTCGGCATCGTCGACGTGTATTCGAGTGCCTCGATGTCGGGCCGCGGAAAGTCGCCGACGTTGTTGACGTACAGCGGAGCGGAAAAGAGCGGGAATATCATCGGCTTGCTCATGGCGCTGCCCTCAACCGAATAGCGGACGCCCAGGCCGGGCGTTCCGCTTTGCGAAGCTGGAGCTACCGCAAGAGCCGCGCCCCGGCCGACGCCCGACGTATTTTCGCGAGCGCCGTCGCGGGTGTCGATCGGGGCTCGGCGAGCGGGCGCACCGACGCCGTCCGGCCGACCGGCCGCGAGCCCGAGCTGCGGACGCAGCTGCCGCCGGCTGGACGGGCACGCCCGATGCGGTACAGTTCGACCGCCGATAGCCGACGGAGAGAAACGTGCGTGAGCTGAGCTTCGGTCAACCCGCAGGCGGCGTCATACAGATCTCGTACACGGTGCCCGACATCCGCAAGGCGATCTCGGAATGGATCGCGCACCTGGGAGTGGGGCCGTGGTTCCTGCTCGAGCACTTCACCGGCGAGCGGCCGGTCTACCGCGGCCAGCCGTCGCGGGCCGACGTGGCCATCGCGATGGCCTTCGCGGGCCACATGAACGTCGAGCTGATCCAACCGAACGACTCGCACCCGTCGGTCTACAAGGAAGCGATCGAGGCGCGCGGCTACGGCTTCCACCACTGGGGACTCGCGAGCGACGACGTCGACGCGGACGTGCGTCGGCTCGAGGCGACGGGCATGGAGGTGGCGTTCCGCGCGGGCGTGCCCACCGGCGGAGACGTCGTGTACCTCGACCCGCGGGGCGCGTTGCCGGGCTTCGTCGAGCTGATCCCGGTGAACCCGGTGATGGAGGAGGTATTCGGGCGCTTCCAGCGGGCGTCCGTCGACTGGGATGGAACGGAGCCGATCCGGCCGTTCGGCTAGCGAGGCACACTCCTTGCGGTCCATCCCGCTCCGATCGGAGCGGGCTCCCAGGCTCGCCGAGGACATCGGCACGCGCGGGATCGACGAATACAACCCCGTCTGGAACATCCTCGACTTGACGCCGCGCGGACGAGGTGACTGGGACGCGTCGCTCGATTACGACACACAGGTACCGGCGCTGCGAGCCTGAACATAGGGCTAAAGTCCTACGGTGCCCCACACCCTTTCTGGTCTAGGCTGACCGGATGGCTCGCAGGGCTTCGGACTCCGTCGTCGTCGTTGCGATCGTTTACGGCGTTACGGGACACGCCGCGCTCGCTCAACACGCCGACGACCCGGACCGTCGGGCGGCCGCCACCGAAGCGCAGATGACCGACGACGAGCGCTTCGACATGATCTACAGCGTCATGGGCGCAACGGCGGTGGTCAACCCGCGGCGCGATCCGCGGATACCGCCGGACGTGCCCATGAGCGCCGGCTACGCCAAGGGTGTCGCGAGGCTCGGCGTGCCCGCGCAGCTGCAGACCGACGCCAGCATGGGCGTCACGAACCCGGGCTACCGCCCCGACGACGAGGGCGCCACGGCGTTCCCGTCCGAGATCCTCGTGGGCTCGACCTTCGATCCCGCAGTCGCGCGCAGCATCGGTGCCGCCATCGCCCGCGAGGCACGCATGCGCGGCTTCAACGTCGTTCTGGCCGGCGGGGCGAACCTCACGAGCGAGGTCCGGAACGGCAGAAACTACGAGTACTACTCCGAGGACCCATGGCTGACCGCCTTGATGGCGGCAGAAGCCGTGAACGGCATCCAGAGCCAAGGCGTGATCTCGACGTTGAAGCACTTCGCCGCGAATAACTTCGAGCACAACCGCCACTGGCAGGACGCGATCGTCGATCGAGCCGCGCTGCGCGAGGGAGAGCTGCTCGGCTTCCAGATCGCGATCGAGCGCTCGCAGCCGGGCGCGATCATGTGCGGCTACAACAAACTGAACGGCGAGTATCTCTGCGGCAACGACTGGCTGCTGAATCAGGTGCTGAAGGAGGACTGGGGATACAAGGGCTGGGTCATGTCGGATTGGGGCGCCACTCCGAGCTGGGAGTTCGCGCTCAAGGGCCTCGATCAGGAATCGGGCGCCCAGATCGACGTCATCCAATGGGGCGCGGAACCGTTCACCGCCGAGCTGCGCGCGGCGTATCGCGACGGCCGGTTTCCGCAAGAACGCCTGTCGGACATGGTCCGCCGCATGTTGCGCTCGATCTATGCGGTCGGTGCCGACGAATGGGACCACGCCCCGCCCGTTGACATGGAAGCGCACAACGAGATCGCGCTCGAAGCCGCGCGGCAAGGCATCGTGCTCTTGAAGAACGAGGGTGCCGTGCTGCCGCTCGCGACGGACCGCCCGCTCCGAGTCGCCGTCATCGGCGGCTGGGCCCACAAGGGTGTCGCGAGCGGCACGGGGTCGGGCGCCGTGCTACCGGCCGGGGGCTTTGCGGATGTGATTCACATCGGCGGCGCGCACGGCCAGCTCGGTGCGGCACGCAGCTTGTTCTTGACGCCGCCGGCGCCCGTCGACGAGCTCGCGAAGCTGCTGCCGAACGCGGAGATCGAGGTCGACGGCGCGTACACGCCGGCCGAATCGGCGCTCCTCGCGCAGCGCTCCGACGTCGCGATCGTGTTCGCCGTGCGCGTCGAAGGCGAGGCCTTCGACCTGCCGGACTTGTCGCTGCCGTGGGGACAGGACGCCGTCATCGACGCGGTCGCCGCCGCGAATCCGAACACGATCGTCGTGCTCGAGACCGGCAACCCGGTGGCGATGCCGTGGCGCGACAAGGTCAAGGGCATCGTGCAGGCCTGGTTCCCCGGCCAGGCCGGTGCTACCGCGATCGCCGAGGTGCTGACGGGCAAGGTGAACCCGTCCGGTCGCACGCCGATCACCTGGCCTGCGGATCTCGCCGATACGCCGCGACCCACGATGCCGATCCTCGAGACGAAATGGGGAACGCCCGTCACGCTGCGGTTCGACGAAGGCGCCGAGATCGGTTACCGGTGGTACGCGAAGATGGGCCGCACACCGCTGTATTCGTTCGGTCATGGGCTTACCTACACGACGTTCGACTACAGCGATTTGCAGCTCCAGGGCGGCGACAGCGTCACCGCGCAAGTGACCGTCCGCAACACCGGCTCGCGTGCCGGGGCGGAGGTCCCGCAGCTCTACCTCACGCGCGCCCCCGAGGGGGAGCGCATGCGGCTGCTCGCATTCGAGAAGGTCGAGCTCGAGCCCGGCGAGAGCGAGACCGTCACATTGGCCGGCGATGCGCGCCTGCTCGGGCGCTACGACGAGAGCGTCGGGCAATGGCGCCTCGCGGCCGGCGAGTACGAGGTCATGGTCGGCAAGTCGGCCGGGGAGCCGATGCTGACGGGCCGCGCGCAAGTGAGCGGCAGGCTGCTCGGGAAGTGAGGGTTCGCCTCGTCGTTCGCGGCCTTGCCGACGATCGGCGGGCGGTTGGGCAGAAGCATGATGGGGCCTTCGGTCGTGAGCCGGCTGAGGGCGTCGATGTCCTCGCGGTTGATCGCCTCGAGGTAGCGGCGGTTGAACTCCGCGATCGCGGCCAGATCTTCCTCGAGCGAGGGCCGCTGCGCCTCCGCGCCGCCGCAGACGAGCGCCAGCGCGGCACAGGCAGACACCTTCCGCAGTGTGTCTCTCATCGCGCGCTCCCCTCTACCACGGCGCCGGGATGCAGCAGCAGGACAGTCACGCCGAATTCCTTCTCGTGCACCGCCACGAGCTGCATGGCGCGGTTCAACGCGGCCTTGCTCGCGCGGTAGGAGATGGCGCCCGAGCCGCGCGGGTTGAACCAGTCGTCGTCCCGCCCGTCCATGAACTGCACGGGCACGTTCGCGAGCTCCTCGTCCGCGCCTTCTCCGGCGAGAAGGCGAAAGTATGCGGGCTTCACGATCGTGCGCCACGCGCGCGGCTTCCTGCAGATGGAGCAATTGCACTTGCCCGTGCCAGCCCCGAGATCCATGTCCACCTCGAAACGGACCGCCCCGCAATGGCAGCTGCCGGTGTAGGTCTTCTTCATGTTCCCCCCGGATTGGAGCCGACCGATTACCCCCGCCTTCGAAGCGTCCGTTCGCGGAGCCGCTACGTCAGGGCAGGCGCGGCGTCCGCGCCGTGCAGGCGGCGCTCGGCGGCGAGCAGCCGCTCGACGGCCACGGCAGCCGCGTCCGCACCGCCTTCGCTACGCACGACGGCCGCCACGGCTTCCGCCCGCGCGCGATAGCTCCCGTCGAGCAGCCGCTCTAGCTCGCGGGCCACGCGCGGGGCGCGGTACCGCCTCGCCGGCAACGTGCAGGCGACACCCAGGCGACGCACACGCAACGCGTTGTCGGGCTGATCGTGGCTGTGCGGCACGACGAGCATCGGCTGTCCGCTGCGCAGCGCCTGCCCCGTGGTGCCGATACCGCCGTGGTGAACGATCGCGCTCGCCCTCGGGAACAGCAGCGCGTGCGGCGCGCGGTCCGTCACGAGCACGTCGCGCGGCAACGCGCCCGCAGGCCGGTTGCGCTCGAAGCCGCCGGTGAGGAGCACCGCGCGCACGCCGAGCCGCGCCGCGGCGGCCACGCTCTCGTGATAGAAACGCCCGGCCGCGCCCACGGCCGAGGTTCCGAGCGTGAACACGACGGGCGGCGGGCCGCTCGCGAGGAACTCCTCGAGCTCGGGCGGCAGGCCGTCCCGGCCGTTGTAGAAGGAGAAGCCCGTCACCGCCACGTTCGGCGGCCAGTCCGGCTGCGGCTCCGCGAGCACCTTGGAGAACAATGCGAGCGTGAGGAACGGCGAGAACAGCCCCTCGAACATGGGATGACGACCGGGCGGCAAACCGAGATCGGCGCGCAAGCGCTCCACTGGGAGCATCCAGGGACGGCTTGCGCGCCGAATGAGGCCGACGATCGCTCGTGCCACGGAAGGGCCGAGCTTCCCCGCGTGCACGAGCCACGGCGCGGCGGGGACGGCGGGGAGGTCGGTGAGCGAGAAGAAGAACATGGGGGCGAGCACGGTGGACACCCACGGCAGCCCCTCCCGCTCCGCGAGCACCGGCGCGGCATAGGTGATCGGGTGGCTCACGATCAGATCCGCGCCGCGTGCGGCGTCCCGCAGCTCGTCATAAGTCCGCCGGAGGTGCGGCAGGATCATCTCGCGCACGATGAATTCGCTGCCTTTGGCCGGATGCATCGCGCGAGCGAACGTGGCCGGGTCCATCTGCGCCACGTCCGGCCCCACGGCGACGAACTCGATGCCTTCCTGCTCGACGATCCGCCGGTAGGTCTCGGGCGCGGCCACCACCGGCGCGTGGCCGCGCGCGGCGATCGCCTTGGCGAGCCCGACGTACGGAAGCACGTCGCCGTGCGATCCCCAGCAATTGATGACGATGCGCGAGGCCATGGACGCGAAGTGTATGGCGGCGCAGCAACGGCGGCGATGGCCTCGTTCGCGCGTGGCGTGACTTCACCTTCGTGGCCGTAGCGGGCCGCACGCGAGAGTCGAAACGCGGCGTGGCGTGCGAGGCTCGACCCGGCGTCTGGCAGATCGCCGAGTGAGCCGCGTGCTGCGCCGCGGCGTTGCGGCGCAGCCACACACTCGTAAGCCTCGGCCGTCGAGCGGCGGCGGGCGCCGAGCCGCACTATCCGCGCCGATCGCCGCGTGCAAAGATCCTCCTCGTGCCCTGGCCTAAACCAAACAGAGGAGGGCTTGCCGATGGCGGTCAATGAAGAAAAGCTGAACGCGTTCCTCGGTAAGGCGGTTGGGGATCTCGGCGCGTCCATCAGCGCCGTGCTCATGCTGATCGGCGACGAGCTCGGGCTCTATCGAGCGCTCGCGAAGAAGCGCATGTCGGCGGCGGAGCTCGCGGCCGAGACCGGCACGCACGAACGCTACGTGCGCGAGTGGCTCGCCAATCAGGCTGCCGGCGGCTACGTCGAGTACGACGCGGCGAGCGACCGGTACTACCTGAGCGAAGAGCAGGCGCTCTGCCTCGCGGATCCGAACGGCCCAGTGGATCTGCCCGGCGCATATTCGATCGTGCAGGACCTGTTCCACGTGCGCGAGCGAGCCGTGCACAACTTCCGCACGGGCGAAGGCATGGAATGGGGCGAGCATCATCCGTGCCTGTTTCGCGGCACCGAGCGGTTCTTCCGTGCCGGCTACAGCGCACATCTGATCTCGGAGTGGTTGCCGGCGCTCGACGGCGTCGTCGAGAAGCTCGAGCGCGGAGCACGCGTCGCCGACGTGGGCTGCGGCCACGGAGCGAGCACGATCCTGATGGCGAAGACGTTCCCGAGCTCCGAGTTCGTCGGCATCGATTACCACGATGCTTCGATCGACACGGCGCGACAGCGCGCTTCCGAGGCCGGCGCGGACAACGCGACTTTCGAGGTGGCGGACGCCACGTCGTACGCGGGCAGCGACTACGACCTGATCGCGTTCTTCGACTGCCTGCACGACATGGCCAATCCGGGCGGCGCGGCGCATCACGCGCGGGAAACGTTGCGGCCCGACGGCCACTGCATGCTGGTGGAGCCGTACGCCAACGACACGGTGGCGGAGAACTTGAATCCGGTTGGGCGCGTGTACTACGGCGCGTCGTCGCTGATCTGCGTGCCGGTGTCGCTGGCGCAGCATGGGCCCGCGCTCGGCGCCCAGGCCGGCGAGCGGCGGCTGCGTGACGTGATGATGGGCGAAGGCGGGTTCTCGAAGTTCCGGCGCGCGACGGAGACGCCGTTCAACATCGTGTTCGAGGCGCGGCCGTAAGCGTCGACGGTTCGCGATCACCCGCGTCGGGGCGCCCGCGAGTGCGCGCCGTGCGACTCGCGGCGCCGTCTACTCGTGCCGCAGCGCCGCGAGCGGGTCCATGCGCGCCGCACGCCGGCTCGGCACGAACGGCCGCAGTCGGCAGCGTGGGATCGAGCGCCCGCAGCTCGCGCTGCATCGCCGCGAGCAGCGCCTCGGCATCGCCCGACGTGCGCGCAATGACGGTCGTCGGCGGCGAATCCGACTGCGAGTACGACACGTAGAACGGCGGCGCAATGGGATCGAGGACGTCGTCGGCGAAGTCCCCGGTGCCGACGTCGCGCACCACGCCGATCACTTCCGTCCACGACGTCGGGTCGTTGGCCGAGCGGAAGCGCCGGCCGACGGCGTTGGGCCCGCCGAAGTACTCGCGCGCCAGCCGCTCGCTGATCAGGGCCACGCGCGGCGTGTCCGGGCGGTCGCGCGCGTCGAACGTACGGCCGTAGAGCAACGGGATTCGCAGCGTCTCGAAGAAGCCCGGGCCGGCCTCGAGCGCCGCCGCGGGCAGCACCGCTGCCTCTTCGTCGGCCGCGTCGTCGATGACGATGGCGACGTTCGCGGGCCGCATCGGCAGACCGCGCAGCAACGCGGCGGCTTGGACGCCCGGGATCGCCTCGATGCGGCGAAGCAGCTCGTCGTACAGGGTCGTCCGCTGCTCCGCGGCGTAGGACGAGAATCGCGCGTCCGTCTCGAGCATCGCGACGCCGTCGACGGCGTACCCGACCTCGAGATCGCGCGCGGCCGCGGCCGCCTGCAGGAAGACGCTCGTGCCGCCGAGCAGCAGCACGGAGATCGCCACCTGAAAGACGATCAGCGCGTTCTTCAGCGTGAGCCGGCGGGGATCGATCGGCTGCAGCCCCTCGTCCCGCAAGCTGGACGCGACGTCGAGCCGCGTAGCCTTGAGCGCCGGCGCGAGACCGAAAGCGACACCGGTCACGAGCGACAGCACCACCGCAAAACCGAGCACTCGATAGTCCAGCGCCAGGTCGACCGTGATGGGAAGGTCGATGCGTTGCAGCACGTTCATGCTCCACCAGGCGATGACGTAACCGAGCGCGCCGCCCGCGAGCGCCAGCAGCACGCTCTCCGTCAGCAGGTGGCGGACGAGCGCGCGCCTCGTCGCACCGATGGCGAGGCGCACCGAGATGTCGCGCGCACGCGCGGCGCCGCGCACGAGCAGGAGCGTGGCCAGGTTGCTCGCTGCGATCGCGAGCACGAGCCCCACGATCACGAGCACCAGCGAGGCGAGCGCCGTCAGCGCGCCATCCGCCTGCGGATGCACGCGGACCTGCTCCGCCGGAAGCACGGTCATGCCCGTCCCGACCGCGAACTCGCCTTCGCCGCGGAGCTGGTCGGGGCGCTCCTCCGCGAGCCGCTGTCCGAGCGCGTCCATCGCGGCCTGAGCGCGTGCGACGGTGACGCCGTCGCGCAGCCGGGCTTTGACGAGCAACGGCGCGATGATCGTCCGGGCGCCCGGCAGCCCGGGGATCTCGGTTTCGGGCAGCGCCGTGATGGGCAGCTAGACATCCGTGCCGAGGCCGACGTCGACGGTGCCCCGGTGCCCAGCGGGGCCGACACCGACGATGGTGGCGGGCACGCCGTCGATGCTCACGACGCGGCCGAGGACGGACGGGTCCGCACCGAAATCTCGCGCCCAGGTGCGATGCCCCAGCACGGCGACGAGCGGCGCACCCGCACGGTCTTCCGTCTCGTCGAACCAGCGGCCGAGCGACGGGCGGATGCCGAGCGTTTCCGCGTAGCTCGCCGTCGCGTACTCGACCATCGCCGTGCGGATCGCGCCGTCGAGCGAGTAGCGCCGCGGCGTCGGCAAGGAGGCCGCCGTCGTGGCCGCGAACAGATCCGTGTGCTCCGCGATCGCGGCGTAGCTCGCATAGTCCGTGACGACGAGCGGCCGACCGGCGCGGTCGTTCTGGTAGACGTTCACGAGCCGGCCGGGATCCGCGATCGCCTGCTCGCGCCACAGCACCGCGTTCACGACGCTGAAGATGGCCGTGTTGGCGCCGATGGCGACGCCCAGGATCAGCACGGCCGCGGTCGTGAAGCGCCAATCGCGGCGGAGCCGGCGAAGGGCCTGACGGGCGTCGTCTGCCAGTCGATCGAATAGCATCGTTTGCGGGTCCTGCGGTCGTCCGTCGTCATGACGGCTCGACCTCGTGCAGAGCACGGAGCGTGCCAGCGCCGCCCTAACCCGCAACTGCTTGATGCGCTTGAGAGTGCGCGGCCTGGAAGCCGCTCTGGATGGCGGCGAGCCGTCCCGCTACCGGGCGGCGAGTCCCGCCTGCGGGAAAGCTCCGAGCCTCTATACTAGCGGCGCTCACCGGAACAAGGAGGGCCACGATGGCCGATTTTCTGCATTCGAAGCTCGTCGTCACGGGCGCGAGCGGTCATCTCGGCCGACGCGTCGTGGAGCTGCTCGCAGCGAAGGGGGCAACCCAGCTGATCGCCGCGACGCGCACGCCTGACAAGCTCGCGGGTCTGTCCGGAGTCGAGGTGCGCAAGGCGGACTTCAGCGACCCGGCGTCGCTCGACGCGGCGTTCGCCGGCGCCGACCGCGTGCTCGTGATCTCCACCGATCGCATCGACGTGCCGGGCCTGCGCATCCAGCAGCACAAGGCGGCCGTGGACGCCGCGAAGCGCGCCGGCGTGAAGCGGATTCTGTACACCTCGATGCTGAATCCCGACCGCTCGTTCATTCCGTTCGCGCCGGATCATCTCGAGACCGAGCGCGCCATCGAGCAGAGCGGGCTCGAGTTCACCATCCTGCGCGTGAGCTGGTATGCCGAAGGGTTGCTCGGCACGCTGGCCGCGCCGCTCAACACCGGCAAGTGGTACTCCGCGGCGGGCAGCGGCCGGATCTCGTACGTGCCGCGCGAGGACGTGGCGCGCGCCGCGGCAGCCGCGCTCGCATCCTCCGGCGGCGCCAACGAGCGGCTCGACATCACGGGCGCGGAGCTGCTCACGGTGCCCGAGATCGCGAAGATCGCCTCGGAGGTCACCGGCAAGCCGATCGAGGTGGTGCCCGTGCCGGACGAGGAGCTCGAAAAGGGCCTCGCGGCGGCGGGGCTGCCGCCGTTCGTGATCCCGATCGTGGTCGGCACGGACCGCAACATCCGCGCCGGCAACTTCGACGTGGAGAGCGACGCCGTGGAGCGCTTGACGGGCAAGCGGCCGCAAACGGTGCGCGAATTCCTCACGGCGAACCGCGCGGCGCTGCCGGGGTGACCGTGGCACGAGCGTAGGGCGGGCCCCGCGTCTCGCGCGGGGCTCGCCGTGCGCGCTGGATCGGCAGGCCGTGTCACAAAGGGCGTGGCTCGCGCGTCTTGGGTGTGCCAGTCACATCCACGCAAGGAGACGCGCCATGCAACCCCGAATCAAGTTCGATCCCGCACGCTACCGTCAGGCCTTCCAGGCCATGATCGGCCTGAACGGCGCCGTACGCAGCGCGGGTCTCGAGCCCGCCCTGCTGGAGCTCGTGAAGATTCGCGCGTCGCAGATCAACGGCTGCGGCTACTGCATCGACATGCACACGAAGGACGCACGCGCGCACGGAGAGTCCGAGCAGCGGCTCTATTTGCTCTCGGCCTGGCGCGAGGCCACCGTCTACAGCGACAGGGAGCGCGCTGCGCTCGCGTGGACGGAAGCCGTGACGCGGCTGGATAATCAAGAGGTGCCCGACGACGTCTACGAGCGCGCCCGCGCCGAGTTCACGGAGGAAGAGCTCGTCGCGTTGACTCTCGCGATCGTCGCGATCAACGGATGGAACCGCCTGTCGATCGCGTTCAAGCGTCCCGCCGGAGACTACCAGCCGGGCGATGTCGAGCGGATCGCCGCAGCGCACGGTTCCTGAGGAGGACGCCATGCTTCGAATGGATTCGCTTCAGCACCTGCTTTCGGCCGCCGCGCTCGCGGCGGCCCTGTGCGGCACGAGCGCACACGCGCAGAGCCCCGCCGATCGTCAGGCCGGGAACGGGGAAGCGGCGGTGACTCCGCTGCTCACGATGCCGCTCGCCGACGTTCCCGGGAAGGAGGCCTCGATGGTCGTCGTCGAGTACCCTCCCGGCGGCGTGTCGCCGCCGCATCGGCACAACGCCGACGTGTTCGTGTACGTGCTCGAAGGCTCGGTGGTCATGCAGGTGGAGGGCGGCGAGAGCGTCACCTTGACCGCGGGCCAGACCTTCCACGAGAGCCCGTCCGACGTCCACACCGTTTCGCGCAACGCGAGCAGCACGGAGCCGGCGAAGTTTCTCGTGTTCTTCGTGAAGGAGGAAGGCGCACCGAGCACGGTGCCGGCGTCCCCGAGCGCCGGCACGCAGCGCGAGCGGGCGGCTCGGTAAGCGCGGCCCGCCAGGAGCGGAGCGTCTCGGCCAGCGGCCGGCGACGGCGGAATGCGCGCGCTCCGCGGCGTCCGTCGGCGTGGACGCGCACGACGCGACGCGTGACAGCGGGCACGCGAGACGCCGCAGGGCGGGGCGAGCGGCGCCCATCCGGCGACGATGGCGGGCCCGCGGCGTTGACACACGGGACGAGGCCTTTATAGTAACGCCCCTTCGGAACTGCCACCGATCATCTGCTGGTTGGGGAGGACGCCATGTCTCACGACGCCCTCTTCCAATTGGGGATGG
>DATCLY010000003.1:0-32459 GCA_036563665.1 Gammaproteobacteria bacterium | reverse complement strand
TGGTGAGGCTGCCGCCCTCTTCGATGTTGCGCGCCGCACCGAAGAACCGCTTCGGGCGCTGCAGCGCGTTGGCATCCACGCCGCCTGTGAGCACCTTGCCGGACGACGGTACCACCGTATTGTAGGCGCGCGCCAGGCGGGTAATGGAGTCGAGCAGGATCACCACGTCGCGCTTGTGCTCCACCAGGCGCTTGGCCTTCTCGATGACCATCTCGGCCACCTGCACGTGGCGGCTGGCCGGCTCGTCGAACGTGCTGGAGATCACCTCGCCCTTGACGGAGCGGGCCATCTCCGTCACCTCTTCCGGACGCTCGTCGATCAGCAGCACGATCAGATAGCACTCGGGATGGTTGGTGGCGATGGATTGGGCGATGTTCTGCAGCATCATGGTCTTGCCGGCCTTGGGCGGCGAGACGATCAGGCCGCGCTGCCCTTTGCCGATGGGCGCCACCATGTCGATGATGCGCGCCGTGAGATCTTCCGTGCTGCCGTTACCCTGCTCGAGCTTCAGGCGCTCGCGCGGGAAGAGCGGCGTCAGGTTCTCGAAGAGCACCTTGCTCTTCGCCGCCTCCGGCACGTCGCGGTTGATCTCGCCCACCTTGAGCAGCGCGAAGTAGCGCTCGCCGTCCTTCGGCGGGCGAATCAGGCCGGACACCGTGTCGCCGGTGCGCAGGTTGAAGCGGCGGATCTGGCTCGGGCTCACGTAGATGTCGTCCGGGCCAGCGAGATAGGAGCTGTCCGCGGAACGCAGGAAACCGAAGCCGTCCTGAAGGATCTCGAGCACGCCCTCGCCGAAGATGTTCTCCCCATTCTTTGCGTGGGCTTTCAGAATCGAGAAGATGATGTCCTGCTTGCGCGAGCGCGCCAGGTTCTCCAATCCCATCGATTCCGCGAGCTCCACCAGCTCCGACGCGGGCCGCGTCTTGAGCTCGGAGAGATTCATGGCGTTCTTGGTGAGCTCGAGCTCGGCGGCCGGGATCACGTCAAACTCCTCATCGTCTGGAAATTCTTCGCGCATCGACTTCTGCCGACGGGATGAACGCTTTCCGTTGCCGTCTCTTTGCTGCTGTTGCTGCTGCTGCCGCGAGCCGTTCTTGGCTCGGGCGCGTGCTGAATTACCCAAATATCCCCTCACGAGTGCGTACCACTCCGAATTGTTGCAGGAGCGGCTACTGGAGCCGTGCTCCTAGCTGTGCTTCCTAGCTTCGGCCGAACCCAGATGCCTCTCGAGGAACGCCTGTAGCTGGGCCTTGGAGACCGCGCCCACCTGCTGGGCCGCCACCGAGCCATTCCGGAACAGCAGTAACGTGGGAATGCCGCGGATGTTGTACTTCGGCGGCGTCTGCGGGTTGTCGTCGATGTTGAGCTTTACCACCCGGAGCCGGTCCTGATACTCATCGGCAATGGCGTCGAGTATCGGTGCGATCATCTTGCAAGGACCGCACCATTCCGCCCAGAAATCGAGCAAAACAGGCACGTCCGACCGAACGACGTCCGCCTCGAACGCGGCATCGCTCGTATGTATGATCCGATCGCTCACGTTAAACAATCCTCTGAATCTTCCCGTAGGTGCCCCCGGCCCCCGGGGAACCCCTCGAGAGGGAAGGTCGCCTAGCTCAGAAGCGTCCCGGCGAAACGGCCTTAAGTGCTATACCGAAAGTGACGGAGCTGGGCCGGTCAGGCACAATGTCAGCTGGTCGCTTCCTTCGAGGCTCGTGGGAGTTCTGTGGGTGTTCGATGAGGGCGACAGCCCTTGCCTTTGGCCTATTTTTAACCGCAGGGAACAGAGTTTGCAAGCCTCGAGCGACGTGAACGAGACGCCGTCGGAAGCGAATCAACATCTGACGGATCTTAAGTTTTCTGAGCTCCCGCTCTCCGTCGCCATTCAACGCGGCATCGCGGAGGCGGGGTTCGAACGCTGCACCCCGATCCAGGCGAAGGCGCTGCCGCTCGCCCTCGCCGGTCGCGACGTGGCCGGCCAGGCGCAAACCGGCACGGGCAAGACGGCCGCCTACCTGATCGCCCTTTACCAAAAGTTGGAATCCACCCCAGCGCTGCAAGCCGACCGGCCCGCCCCGCGCGCGCTCGTGCTCGCGCCGACGCGCGAGCTCGCGGTGCAGATTCACGCCGACGCGAGCGTGCTCGGCAAGCACCTGCCGTACAAGCTCGGGCTCGCCTTCGGCGGCACCGACTACGAGAAGCAGCGGCAGCAGCTCGCGGCCGGGGTCGACGTGCTGATCGGCACGCCCGGCCGCATCATCGATTACTTCAAGCAGCGCGTCTTTGGCCTGCGCCGCGTGCAGGTGATGGTGCTCGACGAGGCCGACCGCATGTTCGATCTCGGCTTCATCAAGGACATCCGTTACGTCCTGCGGCGCCTCCCCGAGCGCGAGAAGCGGCTCAACCTGCTGTTCTCGGCCACGCTGTCCTACCGGGTTCTCGAGCTCGCGTACGAGCACATGAACGATCCCGAGCTCGTGCGCATCGACCCCGACAAGATGACCGTGGATCGGGTCAAGCAGACGATCTATTTCCCCTCCAACGAGGAGAAGCTGCCGCTGCTCCTGACGCTGCTCCGCGACATGGACGCCCGGCGCACGATGGTGTTCGTGAACCGGCGCCGCGAGGCGGATCGGCTCCGCGACGCGCTGGTCGCGAACGGCATCCAGGCCGAGGCGCTGTCGGGCGACGTGCCGCAGCGCAAGCGGCTCGCCATGCTGCGCGACTTCCAGGGCGGCAAGCTCCCGGTGCTCATCGCCACCGACGTCGCCTCGCGCGGCCTGCACGTGCCGGGCGTGAGCCACGTCTTCAACTACGACCTGCCGCAGGATCCCGAGGACTACGTCCATCGCATCGGCCGCACCGCGCGCGCGGGCGCGGAGGGCGACGCCATCAGCTTCGGCTGCGAGGACTACGTGATGTCGCTGCCCGACATCGAGGCGTTCATCGGCCACAAGATCCCGGTCGCGACCATCGACCCCGAGCGGCTGGTGAAGCCCGTGGAGGCGCCGCGCTCCCGCCCCGAGCGGCCCCGCGGCCCCCGCCCCGAAGGCAGGCGGGACGGCGCAGGCAAGCGCGGCGGCCGTCGCAAGCGCCGCGGCCGGTCGAACGAGCGCGCGGCGCATCCCGAGGAAGCCGCCGCGCCGCTGCAGCCCGGCCCGGAGCCGGCACCGGAGCAGCGCCCCGAGCCGCCGCCGGCGTCGCGCCCCGAGCCGGCCGAGGCCGACGCGCCGCCGCCGGACGGCGGGCGCAAGCGCCGCAAGCGGCGCCGCAGACGGCGCAAGAAGAGCGGCGAGCCGGCGCCGCCGCCGACGCCCCCGTCGTCGTGACCGGCGGGCCTCAGATGAGCTCCGCCACGCCTTCGACGGACGGGAAGCCCGCGATGGCGCGCGGCGGCTGGCGCGAATCGGGCCGGCGGATCGCGATCGTGTGACGCACCCCGAACGTGCGGGCCGTCTCGAGCACCGTGAGACTGTCCTCGATCAGCAAAGTTCGCTCCGGGTCGAAGGGCCGCCGCTCGACGAGGGCGGTCCAGAAGTCCCGGTGCTCCTTGGGCGCCTGGAGGTCGTGCGAGCACACGATCGCGTCCACGTGCCGGTCGATGCCGGTCTGCTCGCGCTTGACCGCGAGCGTCTCGCGATGCGCGTTGGTCACGATGGCCACCGGCTTGCCGCGCGCGCGCACGGCCGCGAGGAACTCGCGCGCCCCGGGCAGGTAGCGGATCAGATGGCGATGGGCGCGCTTGAGCGACGCGATGTCGAGGTCGAGCTCGCGCGTCCAATGCTCCACGCAGTACCAGGGCAGGCTGCCGGCCACCCGCGCGGAGCGCTCCTGGACGATGGCCGCGGCCTCCTCGCGCGGCAGACCGTGACGCTCCGCATAGCGCTCGGGCACCAGCTCGAGCCAGAAGTAGTTGTCGAAGGCGAGGTCGAGCAGCGTGCCGTCCATGTCGACGAGCACGGTGTCGATCCTGTCCCAGTCGAGCAGGTATCCCGCTTGCATGCGGCCGTTCCGATCCCGAGGGCGCGATATGTCAGCTGAGAGCGAAGACGGACGTCTCGACGCCGTCTGCACGATTGCCCGCGCGGCGGGCGCGGCGATCCTCGAAGTGTACCGCACCGATTTCTCCGTGCAGCTCAAGGAAGACCGCTCGCCGCTCACCGAGGCCGATCGCGCCGCGCACACGTTGATCGTGGAGCGCCTGCGCGCGCTCACGCCCGACCTGCCGGTGCTGTCGGAGGAATCGGAGGGCGTGGACGCCGCCACGCGCCGACAGTGGGCGCGCTACTGGCTGGTCGACCCGCTCGACGGCACCAAGGAGTTCCTCAAGCGGAACGGCGAGTTCACGGTGAACATCGCGCTCGTCGAGGACCATCGCGCCGTGCTCGGCGTGGTCTACGCGCCCGCCCTGGACCGCCTCTACTACGGCAGCGTGGGCCGCGGCGCGTTCCGCGAGGATGCGGGCGGGCCGCCCCGGCCCATCAAGGTGCGGCGGCCGGCGCCCGAGCGGCCGCGCGTGGTCGGCAGCCGCAGCCACCCGAGCGGCGAGCTCGGCACCTATCTCGCCGCGCTCGGCCCGCACGAGATCAAGCCCATGGGGAGCTCGCTCAAGATCTGCCTGGTCGCGGAAGGCGCCGCCGACATCTATCCGCGCTTCGGGCCCACGTCGGAGTGGGACACGGCGGCCGCGCAGGCTGTTCTGGAAAGCGCCGGGGGGAGTATGATTGACCTCGCCGGTCAGCCGCTCAGATACAACCTGAAGGACGATCTCCTGAATCCACATTTTCTGGCCTTCGGCGACCATCGGCGCGACTGGCTGGCGCCAATCCGAAGCGGCAAGTGGATCGGAAGATAGAAACCGAAGCATATAGCGTGGAGCGTCTCAGGCGATTACGTGTGGAGCATCGGGATCTGGATCAGGTCATCGCTCGGCTGAACCAGGATCCCCACGTGGATCAGCTCATGCTGCGCCGCTTGAAGAAGCGGAAGCTCATGTTGAAGGACATGATCGCGCAGCTCGAGAGCGCCCGGATCCCTGATCTGAACGCCTGACGACGCTCGACACTCGCGTCGGTACGCCGGCCATCCCCGGCCGGAGAGGGGGCCTGTAACCCGCCGCAACGCTCCGAGCCTTTCCGCGGTCCACTCGTTTTGCGCCGATCGCGCCCCCCGTTACCATCTCGCGAGGAAGCGGCGGCGTCCGCCGCAGGCAGCGTGGCACGATGGATCTGATCGCCGACATCGGCGCGACCAACACCCGGTGCGCGCTGCTCGACGAGAAGGGGCAGCGGGTCGCCGTCGAGTTCTTCAAGAACGCGCTCTTCGACGACCTGGGGAACCTGCTTTCCCACTACCTCGAGCGGCGTCGCGTCACCGACCGTCCCAAGCGGGCGGCCCTGGCCATCGCGGCCCCCATCGTCGGCGGCGACGAGATCCGCATGACGAACAAGGACTGGGCGTTCTCGCGCGCCGCCCTCCAGAAACGGCTCGGGCTGCAGCGGCTCCTCGTCGTGAACGATTTCGCCGCCGTGGCCTGGGCGCTGCCCGACCTGGGCCCGGCGGACCTCGTGCAGGTGGGCGGCGGCTCGCCCAGCGGCCGGGCCGCGATGGCCGCCATCGGGCCCGGCAGCGGCCTCGGCGTGGGCGCGATCGTGCCCGCGGCGGAGGGCTGGGCCATCGTGTCCGGCGAGGGTGGGCACGTGACGCTCCCGGCCGCGGACCGCGAGGAGCAGGAGGTCATCGACATCCTGCGGGAGCGCTACGGGCACTGCTCGGCGGAGCGGCTGGTGTGCGGGCCGGGGCTCGTCACGCTGTACGGCGCGCTCGCGGAGATGGTCCACAAGCAGGTGCCGAGCGGGCTCACCCCGCCGCGGGTCAGCGCGCTCGCCGCCGAGGGCGATCCGCTCGCCCGCAAGACGCTGTCGATGTTCTTCTCCCTGCTCGGCAACGTGGCCGGCAACCTCGCGCTCACGGTCGGCGCGGTGGGCGGCGTGTTCGTCGCCGGCGGCATCGTGCCGAAGCTGCTCGACGAGTTCCTGCGCTCGCAGTTCCGCGCGCGCTTCGAGGCGAAGGGCCGCTACCGGCATTACATGGAGAAGATCCCCACGTACGTGATCACGGAGCCGCTGCCCGCGTTTCGGGGACTGCGGCGGCTTTTGGGGTATCGCTGAAGAATCGCGGCTGGAAAGCCGCTCCCACACGCTTCGTTCAGCGGCCCGGTGAAATGGCCGGGTAGGAGCGCCTTTCCAGGCGCGACTCTTCAGGCTTCGTTCGCTGACGCGCCGCCGTTCGATTTCCAAGCGCCGTCCGACCCGGTGTATGCTCGGCCCATGGCAGACGCGCGCATGTCGCCGCTCGGTCGGCTTCTCTCCCGGCTTGCGCCCATCGAGCCGCGGGAGGTGCCCGCCGTCGTCGCCTCGTTCAGCCTGTTCTTCCTCATGTGGGCCGGGTACTTCGCCGTGCGGCCGGTGCGCGAGACGGTCGGCACGCTGATCGGCCGCGACGCGGTGGCGGATCTGTGGCTCTACACGGCCCTGTTCGCGATCCTCATCATCCCCACGTTCGGCGCCATCGTGGCCCGCATCCGCCGCAGCGTCTTCCTGCCCGGCATCTACGCGCTCGTGGCCGTGGTGCTCGCCGGCACCGGCCTCGCCTTCACCGGCGGCGACATCGCCCCCGCCGTCGGCAAGTTCTTCTACGTCTTCATCAGCGTGCTGAATGTCTTCCTGATCTCGCTGTTCTGGAGCTTCATGCTCGATCTCTTCGAGAAGGAGCAGACCAAGCGGCTGTTCGGCGTGATCGCGGCCGGCGGCACCACCGGCGCGCTGTTCGGGCCGTTCATCTCCGACGTCACGGCCACCACCATCGGCGAGAGCGGCATCCTGTTCCTCGGCGCCGCGTTCTTCGTCGGCGCCATCGTCTGCCAGCGGCTGCTGCTGCGCATCTGGAAGGAGCGGCCGTCCGCCCCGAGGGGGCAGGAAGACCGGCCCATCGGCGGCAACGTGTTCGCGGGCGTGACCATCATCCTGCGGTCGCCGTACCTGCTCGGCATCGCGCTCTTCGTCGTGGGCATCACCACGGTCAGCACGCTGTTGTACTTCGAGCAGCTCCGCCTCGTGGAGCTCACGTTCGCGGACACCAGCGAGCGCACGCGCATCTTCGCGCGGCTCGACTGGATCGTGCAGAGCTTGACGGTGCTGTCGCAGATCTTCCTCACCGGGCGGATCGCGTCGCGGCTCGGGGTGACCACGCTGCTCACGCTCGTCCCGTGCCTCATGGTGGTGGGATTCCTGGTGCTCGCGGCCACCGGCACGTTCGCCGCGCTCGCCGTGGTGTTCGTGCTCCGCAGGGCCGGCGAGTACGCGTTCGTCCGGCCGGGACGCGAGATGCTGTGGAGCCCGCTCGATCCGGAGACGAAGTACAAGGCGAAGAACACGGTCGACGTGCCCGTCTACCGCGCCTCGGATTACGTCGTGGCGCAGGCGAGCACGGGAATCCAGGCCGCGGGCATGTCCGCGGCCGGCGTCATGGTGATCGGCGCGGTCGCGGCCGCGCTGTGGGGGCTCGTGGGATGGTGGCTCGGCCGCCGGTTCGAATCAGGAGGCACGGCGGCGAGCCGGGCGCCCGAAGGCATCGCACAGGAGTCGAGCGCATAGCGGCATGAAGTAAGGGGGGTCCCGTGGCGCAAGCGAACAAGGCTCACGGCACCGAGAACATCCGCGACATTGCAGTCGTGGGACATGCGGGGGCAGGCAAGACCACCTTGATCGAA
Source organism: Gammaproteobacteria bacterium (assembly GCA_036563665.1). GTDB lineage: Bacteria > Pseudomonadota > Gammaproteobacteria > Steroidobacterales > Rariloculaceae > FEN-1219. The sequence goes on along the minus strand of DATCLY010000003.1, from coordinate 24,688 downwards.
GCCCTCCTCGCCAAGGCCGGCGCAATCCCCACCGCCGGCAGCGTCGCCAAAGGCACCACCGTCTGCGACTTCACCGACCAGGAAAAACGCCTCCAGCACTCCCTCGACGTCGCCATCTGCCATCTCGAGCACGACGACGTGCTCGTGAACCTGCTCGACACGCCGGGCTATCCCGACTTTCTGGGGCGCACGCTGAGCGTGCTGCCCGCCGTCGAGACCGTGGCCGTGGTGGTCAACGCCGCGCACGGCATCGAGCAGGTCACGCAGCGGGTGATGGACGTGGCCGCGAAGCGCAAGCTCTGCCGGCTCGTGATCGTGAACAAGATCGACGTCGACGACGTGGATCTCTCCGGCGTGCTCGAGCAGATCCGGGAAACCTTCGGCCGCCAGTGCCTGCCGCTGAACCTGCCCGCCAAGGGCGGCAAGGCCGTGGCGGACTGCTTCTTCGAGCCGGCCGACGTGGCCCCGGACTTCTCCTCCGTGCAGGCCGCGCACACCGAGATCGTCGATCAGGTCGTGGAGCTCGACGACGAGCTCATGGAGCTCTACCTCGAGCAGGGTCAGGAGATCTCGCTCGAGCAGCTCCACGACCCGTTCGAGCGCGCGTTGCGCCGCGGGCACCTGATCCCCGTGTGCTTCGTCTCCGCGGAGACCGGCGCGGGCCTGCGGCAGCTGCTGCGCATCTTCACGCAGCTCATGCCGAGCCCGCTCGAAGGCAACCCGCCGGAGTTCCTCGTGGGCCCCGAGAAGAAGCCCTTCCGCGTGAACCCGGCGGCCGACGACGGCCATTTCCTGGGGCACGTATTCAAGATCAACATCGACCCTTACGTCGGGCGGCTCGCCACGTTCCGCGTGCATGCGGGCACGCTGCGCACGGGCGACCAGGTGTTCGTCGGCGACCGGCGCAAGGCCGTGAAGCTGCCGCACCTTTACCGGGTGCAGGGCAAGGCGCTCACCGAGGTCCCAGCGGCGATCGCGGGCGACTTCTGCGCCGTGGCGAAGATCGACGACATCCACATCGGCGACGTGCTGCACTCGAGCCACGACGAGGACGAGGTGGTGATGCGGGGCGTGGAGCTGCCGCCGCCCATGTACGGCGTGGCGGTCGAGCTGCCGCAGCGCGGCCAGGAGAAAAAGCTCTCCGATGCGCTCCACAAGCTCGCGGCCGAGGACCCGAGCCTCAAGGTGGAGTTCAACGCACAGGCGAACGAGACGGTGCTGCGCGGCATGGGCGAGCTTCACCTGCGGCTCGTGCTCGAGCGCATGAAGGAGGAGTTCGGCATCGACGTGATCACGCGGCCGCCGAAGATCCCGTACCGTGAGACGATCACGCGCCCCGCCGAAGGCCACCACCGCCACAAGAAGCAGACCGGCGGCGCGGGCCAGTTCGGCGAGGTGTTCCTGCGCGTGGAGCCGCTGCCGCGCGGCGCGGGCTTCGTGTTCGAGGACGCGGTGGTCGGCGGTGCCATCCCCGGGCAGTTCATCCCGGCCGTCGAGAAGGGCGTGCGCCAGGTGCTGCAGGAAGGTGCCATCGCGGGCTACCCGATCGAGGACGTGAAGGTGGTCGTGCACGACGGCAAGCACCATCCCGTCGACTCGAAGGAAATCGCGTTCGTGACGGCCGGCCGCAAGGCGTTCCTCGACGCCGTCGCCAAGGCGAGCCCCGTGGTGCTCGAGCCCATCGCGCGCGTGGAGATCACCACCCCCACCCAGTACGTGGGCGACATCACGGGGCATCTCTCCGGCATCCGCGGCCGCATCGCCGGCAACGACACGCTGCCCGGCAATCGCACGAAGATTTCCGCCCAGGTGCCGCTCGCGGAGCTCAACGGCTATCAGGCCACGCTCAAGAGCCTCACCGGCGGCGAGGGGTCGTACACGATGGAGTTCGACCACTACGCCGTGGCGCCGCCGAACGTGCAGAAGGCGCTCGAGCGGGAGTTCAAGCCCCGGGCGGAGGACTGAGCGGCCTCCCTTCTGCCGCGTTGCCCGCGCAGAGCCGCCGATTAAACTAAGCGGCTTCCCGCCGCTGCGACCGAGAAGCGAGTTACACGATTGTCCCAGAGCGACGGCACGAGCTTCTGGATCGATCGCGGCGGCACGTTCACCGACGTCATCGCGCGTGCGCCGTCGGGCGCGATCACGGCGCTCAAGCTCCTGTCGCACGACCCGGACCGCTACGAGGACGCGGCCGTGGAAGGTGTGCGGCGGCTGCTCGCGGCGGCCCCGGCCGGCGAGCGCCGCATCGCGGGCGTGCGCATGGGCACCACCGTGGCGACCAACGCGCTGCTCGAGCGGCGCGGCGAGCCCACGCTGCTCGTGATCACGCGCGGGTTCGCCGACGCGATCCGCATCGGCACGCAGCAGCGGCCGGAGATCTTCGCGCTCGACATCCGCCTGCCCGAGATGCTCTACGTGGCGACGGTCGAAGCGCACGAGCGGATCTCGGCGCAGGGCGAGGTGCTCGAGCCGCTCGACGAGGCGCGGCTCGCCGCCGACCTCGAGGCCGCCCGGCGCAGCGGTCTCGCCAGCGTGGCGATCGTGCTGCTGCACGGCTACCGCTACCCGGAGCACGAGCGGCGCGCCGCCGCCATCGCGCGCGAGGCGGGCTTCGAGCAGGTGTCCGTGTCGCACGAGGTGATGCCCGTCATGAAGCTCGTGCCGCGCGGCGACACCACCCTCGCGGACGCCTACCTCTCGCCCGTGCTGCGCCGCTACGTGCGCGGCGTGCGCGCCGGCCTCGAGCGGCATCTCGGCGACGCGCCGCTGCTCTTCATGCAGAGCCACGGCGGGCTCGTGGAAGGCGACGCCTTCCGCGGCAAGGACAGCATTCTCTCGGGGCCCGCCGGCGGCGTCGTGGGCATGGCCGCCGCGGCGCGCGCCGCCGGGTTCGAGCGGGTGATCGGCTTCGACATGGGCGGCACGTCCACGGACGTGTCGCTCTACGACGGCCGCTTCGAGCGCACGACGAGCGCCGTAATGGGCGGCGTGCGGCTCGCGGCGCCCATGATGCGCATCCACACGGTGGCGGCCGGCGGCGGCTCGCTGCTCAAGTTCGAAGGCGGGCGACTGCAGGTGGGCCCCGAGTCCGCCGGCGCCGACCCCGGCCCCGCCTGCTATCGCAACGGCGGGCCGCTCGCGATCACGGACGCGAACCTGTGCCTGGGCCGCATCCAGCCCGACTTCTTCCCGCACGTGTTCGGGCCCGGAGCCGACCAGCCGCTCGACACCGCCGCCACGGCCGCCCGCTTCGCCGAGCTCGGCGAGCGCGTGGCGCGGGAGACCGGCGAGAGGCTCGACGCCGCGGAGCTCGCGGCCGGCTTCCTGCGCATCGCCGTGGAGCGCATGGCGAACGCCATCAAGCGCATCACGGTGGAGCGCGGCATCGACGCGCGCGAGTTCGTGCTCTGCGCATTCGGCGGCGCGGCGGGACAGCACGCCTGCCAGGTGGCGGACGCGCTCGGCATCGGCACGGTGCTGCTGCACCGGCTGGCCGGGCTGCTGTCGGCCTACGGCATGGGCGCGGCCGACCTCTCCAGCGTGCACAGGCAGAGCGTGGAGGCGCCGCTCGACGACGCTTCGCTCGCGGCGCTCGCGCGCGCCTGCGCGGAGCTCGAGCGGCCCGCGCGGGAGGCGCTCGAGCGGCAGGCCGTGAGCGTGGAGGAGATCGCGGTCGAGCGGCGGCTCTTCTTGAAGTCGCGGGGCTCGGACACGGCGCTGCCCGTGGCCTGGTCCGGCGACGCGAATGCGGCCGCGCTCGCGGCCGCTTTCCACGCCGCCCACGAGCGCCACTTCGGGTTCCGCGCGGACGGCACGCCGGTGGCGATCGAAGCGCTCGAGCTCGAAGCGGTGGGACGCACGGGCCTGCCCGCGCAGGAGCCATGGCTCGGCGGCACGCGCGAGCCGCGGCCCGCCGCCCTGCGCAGCGTGTGGTTCGAGGGCGGCTGGCGCGAGACGCCGATCTACCGGCGCGACGACCTCGCGGCGGGCGCGAGCGTCGAGGGCCCGGCCGTGATCGCCGAGGAGAACGCCACCACGGTGGTCGAGCCCGGCTGGCGCGCGTCGGTGGACGCGCTGGGCAATCTCCTGCTCACGCGCGCCGTGCCGCGCGCGGAGCGCGAGCGCGTGGGCGAGCGCGCCGACCCCGTGATGCTCGAGGTGTTCAACGCCCTCTTCATGAACGTGGCCGAGCAGATGGGCGCCGTGCTCGAGCAAACGGCGCACTCGGTGAACATCAAGGAGCGGCTCGACTTCTCCTGCGCCCTGTTCGACGCGGACGGCGCCCTGATCGCCAACGCGCCGCACATCCCCGTTCACCTGGGCTCGATGGGCGACACGGTGCGGGCGATCCTGGACCGCCACGGCGACACGATGGCGCCCGGCGACTCGTTCGCGTCGAACGCGCCCTACAGCGGCGGCACGCACCTGCCCGACGTCACGGTGGTGACGCCGGTGTTCGATCCGGCGACGCGCCGGCTGCTGTTCATCGTGGCGAGCCGCGCGCATCACGCCGACATCGGCGGCCTCACGCCGGGGTCGATGCCGCCGCGCTCGCGGGTCATCGAGGAAGAGGGCGTGGTGCTCGAGGCGGTGCCCGTCGTGCGCGGCGGCCGGTTACTCGAGGCCGAGGTGCGGGCGCTGCTCGCGGGCGGGCCGTACCCCGCCCGCAATCCCGACCAGAACGTGGCGGATCTCAAGGCGCAGCTCGCCGCCAACGCGCGCGGCATCGCGGAGCTCGAGAAGCTCATCGCGCGCTTCGGCGTGGACGTGGTGCGCGCCTACATGGGGCACGTGCAGCGCAACGCCGAGGAGTGCGTGCGCGAGGCCATCGAGCGGCTCGACGACGGCGAGGCCGAGATGGAGCTCGACGGCGGCGAGCGCATCGTGGTGCGCGTGCGCGTGGACCGCGCGCGGCGCGAGGCGGTCATCGACTTCACCGGCACGTCGCCCGCCACCGCGAGCAACTTCAACGCGCCCGCCTCGATCGCGCGCGCGGCCGTGCTGTACGTGTTCCGCACGCTGGTAGCGCGGAACATCCCGCTGAACGCCGGGTGCCTGAAGCCGCTCGAGATCGCGCTGCCGGAGGGGTCGCTGCTGAACCCCCGCTACCCGGCCGCGGTGGCGGCGGGCAACGTGGAGACGTCGCAGTGCATCACCGACGCGCTGCTCGCGGCGCTCGGCGTGTGCGCCGCGTCGCAGGGCACGATGAACAACCTCACGTTCGGCACGGCGCGCCACCAGTACTACGAGACGATCTGCGGCGGCGCGGGCGCGGGCCCCGACTTCGACGGCGCATCCGCCGTGCACACGCACATGACGAACTCGCGCCTCACCGATCCCGAGGTGATCGAGTGGCGGCACCCGGTGCGCATCCGCCGCTTCGCCATCCGGCGCGGCTCCGGGGGCGCGGGACGGCGGCGCGGCGGCGACGGCGTGGTGCGCGAGATCGAGTTCCTCGAGCCCATGCACGTGGCGATCCTGTCGAACCGGCGCCGCATCGCCCCACCCGGCCTCGCGGGCGGCGGCGACGGCGCCCCGGGCCGCAACACGCTGATCCGCGCCTCGGGCGCCACCGAGCCGCTCCCGGCCACCGCCGAGACCGACGTCGCCCCGGGCGACCGCATCGTGATCGAGACCCCGGGCGGCGGCGGCTACGGCGCGCCGGATCGGTAGGAGGTGGGAGCGGCTTTCCAGCCGCGATCCTTCTACGAAGCGTACTGCTCCGCCTCGAGCGCCGGGAGCTGGTGCGTGACGATGCCGCCGTCGCGGTAGCGCAGCTCGTAGCCCACGAGCTCGTTCGCGGCGTGCGGGGCGAAGCCGATGCGCAGCACGAGCTCCCGTTCGCCGCCCGCGCGCGCCTCGAGCTGCGCGCGCGCGAAGAACGCCTGCTCGGCGATGCACCCCGCGAGCGCGCCCTGCTGATGCAGCCGCGACAGGAAGATCCACACCTGCCGCTCGAGCTCCGCGGCGGTGTCCTCGTCCGTCGCGCCCTGCGCCCACTGCGTGTGCTGCTCGATGGCGTTCAGCACGAACAGGGCAAGCCGGCGGCGGTCGAGCGTCCGCCAGAGCCGCGAGATCGCGTTCGGCCCGCACTGCGTGACGTTGCCGTGCAGCGCGTAGTTGCCGGCCTCCGCGCGCACGAAGGTGTTCACGCCGAAGCGCCGCAGCATCGCCGCCTGTTTCGGCGTCACTTCCACGAGCGGCGCGAGGTTCGCTCGCAGCAGGCTGTCCGCGCCCGCGAGCGGCTGCCACACGCCCGAGCGGTCGCTGCGCGCGAGGATGCCGGCCACGGCGCCGCACGCCGGGATGCCGCCGGCGTAGCGGGCGACGGGCTCGCCCCGCGGCCGCACGCGCGGGAAGTACGTCACGACGTTGTGGCTCGACTGCACCGTGTTGCGCGCGCCGATGACGGCCGCGTCCGCCGACTCCCAGCTCCACGGCGGATCCCAGATCAGGAGCGCCCGGCGCATCTCGCAGTACCGCTCGGCGGCCACGAAGCTCGTGCTGCCGAGATCGCGGCCCGGCGGCTGCGGTATGCAGAGCAAGTCGAAGCGCTCGCAGCGGTCCAGCGCGAACAGGCCCGTGCCTTCGCGGTTCGAGCCGATGATGTCGTAGTCGGTGAGCTCCTCGCCGTCCGTGCCGGGCTGCGACAGGTCGAGATAGGGGATCGGGTCGCCCGGCCGGTGGGCGCGGGTGGCGTCCGGCCGGCGGCCGGGCACGGGCCCTGCCAGGCGCACGAGCTCGGAGTCCTCGAGCGCGCGGGCCACGTAGCGCTCGTCGCCCGCGTCGACGGACAGCCGCTGGAAGTACTCCTGGTCGTCGACGAGCTGGGAGCCGGGGCGGCTCACCCGCTGCACGATGAGGTTGAAGCGCGCGGGCTCGTGCTCCACGCGGTCGTAGTCGATCGACACGCGCAGGTATTCGCGGCTACCCGGCTGGCGCGCTTGCAGGCGCAGCACCTCGTCGCCCGCCGGCACGTCGATCGAGGCCCGCGTCGCCCGGTTCGCCACGCGGACCACGTACGCCGACTGCCCGCCGTGCTGGAAGAAGTGCTGCACGGCCGTGGCCATGTAGCTGAAGGCGCAGTGCCCTCCGAAGGTCCGCCGGTAATCCTCGACGCTCGCGATCGATACCGGCTCGTTGAGCGGGCCGCGCTCGGTCCTGCCGATGAAGGCTGCTACGGTGGGCGCGACGATGGGGATGTGCTGTTTCGCTTCCAACCGAAGGCCCGTGATGCGAGGCACGGTCAGGTCGACAGGGTCGAGCGCCATACTGCCGGAGGCGGAAAAATCGCATCATAGCCCGCCGCCTGGAGCGTTGCAGCCGCATGGGACGCGATCATGGCGGGCCCCGTCACGCGTTGTTGTCGGTGGGCGCGTCGTCCTTGTCGCGATTCCCTTCCCGTCGTTCGAGCTCGCGCTGCGCTTCTTCCTGCTCGCTGCGCTTGCGCTCGATCTCCCCGAGCATGACCTTCATCCAGTCACTGAGCTTCGGCTCGTTGTGCTTCTTGTCGTCTTTCGCAGGCATGGCCGCGCCCGCCGTCGGCGGCGGATGCTCGTCGCTCGATCGTAGGCTAGGTCGCGTCCGCGGTCTGCTCCGCGGGCGCGACGGGCACGGTGTTCTCGACGATGCGGGCGGCCGCGAGGTAGCGCTCCGGCGACGCCCCCGGCACCGAGATCGGGAACGGGATGCCGCGCTTCTCCTCGAGCACCTTCGCGATCGCGGCGTCGTCGAGCGCCACGTTGGGGCGCCCGGCACGCTCGAGCGCCTTGTCGATGACGGCGGCGGCGTCGGCCGCGAGATCCCGCTCGTCCTCCTCGAGCGGCGGATGCACCTCGAGGTATAGCACGCCGTCCCGCCAGCCGGCGAGCACCGGCTGGTTCACGAGGTGCACGGGCGTGCCGCGCTGCACGCGGTCGAACAGCGCCTCGATGTCCTCCGGGTACATGCGGATGCAGCCGTGGCTCACGCGCATGCCGACGCCCGCGGGCTTGTTCGTGCCGTGGATCAGGTAGCCCGGCATGGACAGCTGCAGGACGTGCCGGCCGAGCGGATTGTCCGGGCCGGGCGGCACCACGGCGGGCAGCGGGTCGCCCATCGCCGCGTGCTCGGCGCGCACCGACGCCGGCGGGTACCAGACGGGGTCGCGCGCCTTCGCCGTGACCTTCGCCACGCCGAAGGGCGTGGCCCAGTCCTGCCGGCCGATGCCGACCGGATGGCTCGTCACGCGCTGCACGACGGCGCCGTCCACGCCCTTCTCCTTCGAGAAGTACATGAGCCGCATCGCCGGCACGTTGATGACGATGCCTTCGCGCGGCGCATCCGGCAGCACCCACTGCGTGGGCAGGTACACCGGCGTCCCCTCGCCCGGCAGCCACTGGTCGACGCCCGGGTTGGCCCGCCGCATGTGCTCGTAGCCCACGTTGTACACGCGGGCGATGGCGGTGAAGGTGTTCTCGTAGCGCGCGAAGATCACCTGCACGTCGCCGATCACCTCCTGATCGGGCGACTCGAGCACGTGATGCCTCGTCTCGAGCACGGGCAGGCGGGGCGCGTCGGGGTCCGGCGCGAGCGGCAGGGCCTGCGTCTCCTGCGCCGCCTGCAGGTCCTCGAGCTCCGGCATGAAGACGCAGCCGCCGGCGAGCGACAGCGCGGCGAGCGCCCCGAGGGCGGCAATGGCCCCGCGGGCGGCTGCCCGCGGGCGGTGCGGCGTTACGGTTCGCATGGCCGCGGAGTATACCGCGGCCGGCGGCGTTGGGAGGCTCCTAACGTGCCAGGAACGTTTCCGCGCCGCCCGTGATCCGTTCCGCGAAGCGCTTCCGTCGCTTGTAGGTCACGAGGTAGAGGTCGCGCGAGGCGGCCGTCTCGCGCAGGAGGTCGTCGCTCGTCTTGATCTCGTCCACGAGCTTCAGCTCGAGCGCGCGCACGCCGTACCAGTGCTCGCCGGTGGCGACCCGCTCGATGTCCACCTGCGGCCGGTGCTCGGCGATCTGCTGCTTGAACAGCCGATGCACGTCCTCGATCTCCTCCTGCAGCTTCTGGCGGCCCTCCTCGGTGTTCTTCGCGAACAGCGACAGCGTGCGCTTGTAGCGCCCCGCCGTGAGCATCTCGTAGTCGATGCCCTTCTCGTCGAGCAGGCGGTGGAAGTTGGGAAGCTGGGCCACCACGCCGATGGAGCCCACGATCGCGAACGGCGCGGCCACGATGCGATCCGCCACGCACGCCATGAGGTAGCCGCCGCTCGCCGCGACCTTGTCCACGGCCACGCAGAGCTTCAGGCCCCGTTGCTTGAGCCTGAGCAGCTGCGACGCCGCGAGCCCGTGCTCGTGCACGGTGCCGCCCGAGTTCTCGAGCCGCACGATGACCTCGTCGCCGTCGTCCGCGATCGCGAGCACCGCGGACACCTCCTCGCGCAGCGACGCGACCGCGGTGGCGCGGAGATCCCCTTTGAAGTCGATCACGAACGTGCGCGGCCGCGAGCCGTCCTTGGCGCGCGCCTGCTCGGCGCGCTTGCGCTCGCGGCGGCGCGCCTTGGCCTCTTTCTTGTAGCGCTGCTTGCCGTAGACCGCGCGCTTCAGCGCGTCCGCCGACTCCTCGAAGCGGCGGTTCAGGTGCTGCACCTCGAGCCCTTCCTGGCGGGCGCCGCGCCGCGCGATCGACGCGAGCACGGCGAACACCACGATCAGGACGATCGCGAGCGTCAGGAGCTCCGCTAGGAACAGGCCATAATCGGCGAGCAGCTCGCTCACGCGGGCGTGAGGCCGACGTTGTTCCTCGCGAACACGCGGTCGGCCCGATAGCTCGAGCGCACGAGCGGGCCCGCCACCACTTCCATGAAGCCGCGCGCGAGGCCTTCCTGGCGGAAGCGCTCGAACTCCTCCGGAGTGACGTAGCGCTCCACCGGCAGGTGGTTCGGCGTGGGCCGCAGGTACTGGCCGAGCGTGACGATGTCCACGCCGATGCGGGCGAGGTCGTCGAGCGTCTCGAGCACCTCGTCGTCCGTCTCGCCGAGACCCAGCATGAGGCTCGTCTTCGTGAGCACGTCCGGCCGGAAGCGCTTGGCGTGCGCGAGCACGCCGAGCGTCTGCTCGTAGCCCGCGCGCGGATCGCGCACGCGCGCCGTGAGCCGGCGCACGGTCTCGACGTTCTGCGCGAACACGTCGAGCCCCGACCCGACCACCGTCTCGACGTCGCGCTCGCGGCCCGAGAAGTCCGGGGTCAGGGCCTCGACGGCCGTCTCCGGGCACTCGCGCTTGATGGCGCGCACGCAGTCCGCGTAATGCTGCGCGCCGCCGTCCGGCAAGTCGTCGCGGTCGACGGAGGTGATCACGACGTACTTGAGGCCCATGAGCCGCACGGTGCGTGCCGCGTTCGCGGGCTCCTCCGGATCGAGCCACCCGCGGGGGTTGCCGGTGTCCACCGCGCAGAACTGACACGAGCGCGTGCACACGGCGCCCATGATCATGATGGTGGCCGTGCCGTTGCCCCAGCACTCGCCGATGTTCGGGCACATCGACTCCTCGCACACGGTGGCGAGCCGGTGCGCCCGCACGGTGGCGCGCACGGCCTCGTAACGCGCCCCGCCCGGGAGGCGCGCCTTGAGCCACGGCGGCTTCGGCGCGGACTTCTGCTCGCGCCGGTCCGCCCGGCTCTTCACGCCGTTCTTGATGGCCGTGAAGCCGTGCTCGGTTCGGTATTTCTGGCCCGAGCCGACCGCGTTCGCCGCCGCCGGCGCGCCCGGCGCGACGACCACCGGGATGCCACGGAACTCGCTCATGGGGCTGCTAATATGAAAGCTCGCAGCCAGCAGTATCGCACGTTTGGACCCTTCATGGCCCGTTACCGTCCGCCCAGGCCCACCGGCTCCAAGTACATCACGCCCGAGGGCGCCGCGGCGCTCCGGGAAGAGCTCGACTACCTGTGGAAGACCAAGCGGCCGGCCGTCACGGCCGCCGTGGCGGAGGCGGCCGCCCTGGGCGACCGCTCCGAGAACGCCGAATACATCTACGGCAAGCGCCAGCTCGCGGAGATCGACCGCCGCATCCGCTACCTGCGCAAGCGCCTCGACGGCATGGTGGTGGTCGACCAGCTGCCGAGCGACCGCACGCGCGTGTTCTTCGGCGCCTGGTTCGAGCTCGAGCGCGAGGACGGCCAGGTCGCGCGCCACCGCCTCGTGGGGCCCGACGAGATCGGCGCACAGGAAGAATACATAAGCATGGATTCGCCGCTCGGCCGCGCCGTGCTCGGCAAGCGCGTGAACGACACGATCCAGGTGCGGGTGCCGGACGGCGAGCGCACGTTCCGCATCGCGGCCGTGCACTACGTGGAACGCAACAAGTAAAAAAAAGCCCGGCGGAGCCGGGCGAGGATCACAGGGGGATCGGTCGGGGCGAGGCTCGCGCTAATGCAGCCTCGCCCAGTTGATCAGTCGCACCTCCGACGCGCGCAGGTCGAAGTTGCGGGCGAGCAGCGCTTCGATATCCTTGGTCTGGAAGCGCTCGGTGGGGCGGTTCACTTCCACCACGCCGCTGAATTCCTGATCGACGCCGTCCGTCGCGTCGCCCGTCAGAACGAAGTGCGTGTAGTACTTGACGCCCATGGCGCGCAGTCTAGGGAAGCCCCGTCCGCGCGTCTGTGATTGGTTGCTCATTTGCAAGCATTGGCCCCTCGGGAACGCGCCCGGGATGGGCCGGCGCTTGACATAGTCGCGGCGTGGAATATAGGAAGGCGTCTAGTCCCCGGGACGCGAGCCTTCGATGATCCGCAAATTCCGCGCGTGCCTGCTGCTCACGCTGCTCGGCTTAGGCGCCGTGTCCGCGCAGGAGGATCTGCGCCAGACGCTCTTCGCCCGCGCCGACGAGGCGCTCGCCGCCGCGCGCGCGGCGAACGCCGAGCTGCTCGCGCCGCAGGCGTTCGCGCGCGGCAGCGAGGCGTATGCGGCGGCCGAGGAAGACCTCGCCCGCGGCCGCAACATGGAGCGCATCCGGCAACGGCTCGACGCCGCCGCGGCGGCGTTCATGCAGGCGCGCGAGGCGGCCGAGATCGCATCGATCACGCTCGCCTCGCTCATCAAGACGCGCGACGACGCCGTGAACGCCAACGCCGAGACGTTCGCCGGCGAGCTCTGGCGCGAGGCCGAGGAGCTCTTCGACGGCGCCATGCGGCGTCTCGAAGCGGGCGATATCCGCGGCTCGCGCAGCCGGGCCGAAGAAGCGGAGAGTCTGTACCGCGACGCCGAGCTCACGGCGATCAAGGCGCAGTACCTCTCGCAGACTCGGGCGTTGCTCGCGCAGGCCGAGCAGGCGCGCGTGCCGCGCTACGCGCCGAAGACCCTCGCGCGCGCCCAGGCGCTGCTGCAGCAGGCCGAGCAGGAGCTCAACAACAACCGCTACGACACGGACCTGCCGCGCAGCCTCGCGCAGCAGGCGAACTACGAGGCGCGGCACGCGATCTATCTGGCCGAGCGCGTGCGGCAGCTCCGCGAAGGCAGCGCCACGGAAGAGGACATCATCCTGAGCTACGAGGAGCCGCTCGTGCAGATCGGGGCCGCGGCCGACATGCCCGCGCGCCTCGACGAAGGCATCGAGCCGTTCACCCGCGAGCTCGTCGCGTACGTGGAGCGCCTGCGCGAGGAGGCGGCGCAGGCGAAGCTCGATCTCGCCGACAGCCGCGCGCGCATCGCCGAGCTCGAGGAGGAGATCCGCACGCTCGACGAGCAGCTCGGCGGCGTGTCGCAGGAGCGCGCGGCGCTCGTGCAGCGGCTCGAGGCCGAGGCGCGCCTGCGCGAGCGGTTCACGACGATCGAGAACATGTTCACGCGCGACGAGGCGCGCGTCTCGCGCGAGGGCAACAGCGTCGTGCTGCGGCTCGTGGGCCTCACGTTCGCGAGCGGGCAGGCGGACATCGCCCCCACGCACCGTCCGCTGCTCGAGAAGGTGCGCCAGGCGGCCGACGTGTTTCCGAGCGCGCAGATCGTGATCGAAGGCCACACGGACTCCTACGGCAGCGACGAGGCGAACCTCGCGCTGTCGCGCCGCCGCGCCGAGGCGGTGAGCGCGTACCTGAGCGGCGAGCTCGGCGTGCCCGCGTTCCGCATCAGCGCCGAGGGCTACGGCGAGACGCGGCCGATCGCGAACAACGAGACCCAGCAGGGCCGCGAGCGCAACCGGCGCATCGACGTGCGCATCGAGCCGCAGCTCGAATAGCAGAAGAATCGCGGCTGGAAAGCCGCTCCCACCTCGCGCGGGATGCGGTACTCGCCGAGTGGGAGCGCCTTTCTAGGCGCGATCTCGGGCGCGGTCTTTCCGTTCGGCTCCGGCCAACCAGTCCGCGATCGAGCCCGCCACCAGCGGGTGCATGAGGTAGCCGTACGCCTCGTGCACGTTGAGCCCCGCGCTGTTGCGGAAGTGGTTGTAGAGCCCGGTGTGGTCCTCGAGCGATTCCAGCAACCCCAGCTCCACCATCGGGCCGAAGAAGGGCTTGAGCCGCGGATGCAGCGCGGTCTCGTCGCCCTTCGCGGAGAAGTTCACCCAGCGGCGCACGTTCGCCGGATAGCGCTCCGCTCCGCGCCGGTCCGCGCCGCGCAGGTGCCGGCGGATGAAGCGCGTGGCGAGCGGGGTACCGAGCGTGACGAAGAGGTCCACGCGCGCGGCGGAGCCGCGCCGCGTGAGCTCCCACAGCGTCTCGTAGGCGATCACCGAGCCCAGGCTGTGCGCGATCAGCAGCACGCGCTCGCCGCGCTCCGTCGCGCCCTCGAGCTCGCGCGCGAGCGAGCCGCGGATGGCGGTGCCCAGGCCGTCCTGGTCGCTGAAGTAGCGCCGCACCTCGCTCATCGTGAGGCGCAGCGACGGCCGAGCGATGAGCCTGCCGAGAAAGGGCAGCGCATCGCCGAGCAGCCGGATCAGGCGCGAGAGCCGCTTGTCGAGCGCGTCGATCTCGGCGCGGTCGCGCGCGTCGGGTTCGGGCCGCGCGATCAGCCGCTCGATGCCGGGCAAGTCGAGCCGTATGTCGCGGTGCTCGCCGTAGAAGCGGTACGTCCAGGACACGAGCGTCAGGATCTCGGGGTGCTCCACGAGCACGCGCTCGGCGCCCGGCCGGCCGCGCCGCAGCGCGGCCGTGAGCACCTCGAGCAGCGCCTCGCGGTGCTGATCGGGCGGGGGCTTCGGCTTCATGCCGGGAACGAACACGATGCGCGGCTTGTCGTCTTCTGCGTTCGCCGGCACGCTATAGTGTCCTGCGTCGTGTCGATCTGCGCTTGGGAGAATAGGCGGTGCGTTACCTGCACACAATGGTACGAGTGAGCGACCTCGAGCAGTCGCTCGATTTCTACTGCCGCAAGCTGGGGCTCAAGGAGATCCGCCGCCACGAGAACGAGGCGGGCCGGTACACGCTCGTGTTCGTGGCGCCCGAAGGTCAGGAGGACTGCCAGATCGAGCTCACTTACAACTGGGATCCGCAGACCTACGGCGAGGGCCGCAACTTCGGCCACATCGCCTTCGAGGTGGACGACATCTACGCCACCTGCCGGCGGCTCATGGAGCAGGGCGTGGTGATCAACCGGCCGCCGCGCGACGGCAAGATGGCCTTCGTGCGCTCGCCCGACAACATCTCGATCGAGCTGCTGCAGAAGGGCCCCGCGCTGCCGCCGGAGGAGCCGTGGAAGTCGATGCCGAATACAGGGACGTGGTAGGAAACGAAGATCGCGGCCCGAAAGCCGCTCCCACGGGGGCGGCTCAGCCGGCCTGCCGCGTGGGCGCGCGGAAGTTGCCGGTTTCCACCTCCGACTCGCTCGCGTCCTTGTACACGACGCGATTCTTGCCGCCGCGCTTCGCCTCGTAGAGCGCCTCGTCGGCCGTCTGGATCACGCCGGCGAGGCTGCGCCGCGTGCCGGGCTTCGCGACCGCGACGCCGATGCTCACCGTGACGCGATCGGCCACCTGCGAGCCCTCGTGCGCGATCCCCAGGGCCATCACGTCCTCACGGATCTGCTCGGGCAGCGAGTGCGCGTAGTCCTCGGGCGGGCCGTACAGCACGAGCATGAACTCCTCGCCGCCGTAGCGCGCCACGAAGTCGAGCGGCCGCTTGGCGCAGCGGGCGATGGTGTTCGCCACGCGCTTCAGGCAATCGTCGCCCGCCTGGTGCCCGTAGAGGTCGTTGTAGATCTTGAAGTAATCGATGTCGATGAAGACGAGCACCACGGCCGCGCCCTCGCGGCGGGATTGCCGCCACAGCCGCTGCATGAAATCGTCGAATATGCGCCGGTTGTAGAGTCCGGTGAGGCCGTCGCGCTCCGCGAGCTCGTTGAGCAGCCGCGTCTCGAGGAAGTTGGCGCGCAGCGTGTGCTCGAGCTGATACGACCAGATCGCGCCGATCACGCCCGATGCGCAGAGGATGGTGGTCATATAGTAGAGCTCGTTCGGCGGCAGGCCGAGCACGAGCCCGAGCACGACGTGCGCCGCCACGAGGAACGCGCCGATCGCGACGGCCGTCTTGAACACCACGCCGAAGAACACGCAGGCGAAGAGCATCACGAGCACGAGGCCGGCGAGCACGTACGAGTGCCCCTGCAGCGCCGCGAGGTGGCTGATGTAGACCACCACGAGCCCAACGAGCGCGAGGCCCGCGGCCGCGACGGTCGAGTACCAGCGCGGCGCCGCCGGCAACGACAACGCGATCACCACGGTGAGCAGCAGCGGGCAGAGCACGCCGAAGCGCAACGCCGCGAGCCGGTCCCCGTCGGGCGACTCGAACCCGAACAGCACCTCGATGCCGGCGAGCGCGAGCGCGACGCCGAGCGCGATCCAGGCCGACAGCCGCACGCGCTTGAGGTTCTGCGTCACGTAGAAGTCGCGAAACTCCTTCTCGAGGAGCCCGTCGAACTGCAGCGTGCGAAAGCCGCGCTTCAACTGGTCCGCGAACGGGCTGCGCAGACTCTCGAGATCGAGCTTCGGAAACTCCATGGCGAGCGGCGGCGAGAACGGCGCGCGACAGCATAACCCGGCCGGCGCCGGATTCCTAAACGCAGATCACAAACCGACGGGATCGTTGCTGATACGGAAATAACCGTCAGCGGCACTACCTGTACAAGGGCGCCAGCGAGTCCGACTTGCGGGCGCGGCCGGGCCGCTCCGCCGCGTCGAGCTCCTTCAGGATCGCGGCGAGCCCGCGGCCGTCCCAGGGCCGGCGCGCTGCACCATAAATGTGCGCCTCGAGGTCGAGCACCTCGCGCCCGGCCGCGGGCGGCAGCAGCGCGGCCAGCGCGCCCAGGCTGCGCGGGTCGGCCTCCGGGAACCGGATCTCGCCCCACTCGAGCAGCGCCCGCCGGGCGGCGTCGGCGTCGTTCGCCGCGCACGCGGCGCGCAGCCGTTTCAGCACGGCCCGCCGGCCGCCGTGCCCGCCCTCGCGCGCACCGGCGGCGGCCGGCTCGCGCCCGCCGCGCAGCGCCCGGCTCGAGCGCCACCAGAGGAGCAGCGTGACGAGCCAGCCCGCCGCGAGCGCCGCGCTGACCCAGGGCCAGATGCCCGGCCGCTCCACCACCACCGGCGGCGCGGGCGCGGCCGCGGGCTCGGGCGCCGCCGCGGGCGCGGGCTCGGCGGCCGCGGGCTCCACCTCGAGCACGCGCGGCTCGAGCCGCGCCACTTCCCAGCGGCCCTCGGTCACGTTGAACCAGGGCAGCTCCACCGGCGGCAGCTCGAGCCGCCCGCTCTGCTGCGCGATCACCGCGAAGCGCTCCGTGCGCCGCGCGCGCAGGCCCCGCTCCGTGACCTCGCGGTCGAGCTCGGGCTGGTCGGGATATTGGCGAATCCCCTCCGTGGAGCCGATCGGCAGCTCCGGCAGCTGCGTCTCGAGCAGGCCGTCCGCCTCGACGACGACCGTGCGCGTGTGCGGCACGCCCACGGCCAGCGGCGCGCCGGCGTCGCTCCAGCGCTCGGACAACGTCAGCGCGGTGGCGGGCAGCCACGTCGCGTCGCCGATGGAGGCCGGCGGCGGCACGGCGGGCAGCACCTCGAGCTCCACGGTCCCCGAGCGGAACCGCTGCACGCGCGAGAAACCGCGGTTCGGGATCACCATGGCCTCGAACGTCACCGGGCCCACGGTCAGCGTGCCGGGCTCCTGCGGGAAGATCGCGTAGCGGCGCTCGCGCACGATGAAGTCGCGGCCGCCGCGCGCGGTTTGATACTGGCGGTCCTCGCCGAGACGCTCGACGATGGCCTCGCCACCCGCGATCTCGGGCGGCGTGAGCGTCGCCCGGCCCGTGGTCACGCCCACGAAGAGCTTCAGCGTGTAAACGACCTGCGACTGCACGTAGACCTGCGTGGTCTCCGTCGACACCTCCATGAAGATGTCGGCGGGCGCGTCGCCGGCCACGGGCGCCGGCAGCACCTCTACCGTGACCGGGTTGGTCATGCGATTGCCCACCCGCAGCGGCGGCAGCGTGAACTCGCCCGTGCCCTTCGGCATGAGCTGATACGTCCACTCCGCCACCTGCGACGCGCGGCCGTTGACGATCTGCACGCGCGAGCTCGACGCCCGCGACAGCACGTCGAACTGTCGCTCGAGCGGCGAGGCGTCGGGCTCGCCGGACAGCGCGCCTTCCACCCGCACGATGTACGTGAACGACTCGTTCTCGTAGATCGTGGGCCGGTCGACGCTCGCCTCGAGCACGACGTCCTGCGCCCGTGCGAGCCCCGCGACCACGAGCAGCGCGAGCGCGGCGAGCGCCGCCGCCCGCCTCACCATGGATCGCCCTCGCCGCCAGGCCACACCGTGTTGCCGTCCTGGTCCACGCCCAAGCGCTGGTACTGATAAAGGAACTTGCGGCGCAGCAGGCCGCCCGGGTCCTGGGGCACGCGCCTCAACCACTGCTCGGCGGCCTGCTCGGACGCCCACTGCTCGACGTCCATGGCGAGCGGCTCCGCGCCCTCCTCGACATCGCCTTCGGCCTCGGCGACCTCGGCGGCGCCTTCGCGCTCGCCCTGCTTGCCGAAGTCGTCCTGCCCGCCGTCCCCGAGGTCCGACGACGCGTCGCCGCCGGGCGGCGTCTGGTCCCCTTCCTGCGCCGTGCTCTGCTCCGCGCCGGCGCTCTGCTCGCCGCCGCCCTGGCCCTGCTCGCCCTGGGGCGCCTCGCCCTGCTCGCCTTGCTCGGCGGACGCCTGCTGTTGCTCGCCGCCGCCCTGCGACGGGTCGGAGCTTCCCTGCTGCTCCTGCGGCGGCGGGTTCTGCTCGAGGAACTCCCGGATCACGTCGCGGTTGTAGCGCGCGTCCTCGTGATTCGGGTCGAGCTCGAGCGCTCGGTCGAGCGCCGCGAGCGCGGCCTCGAGCTCGCCGGCCTTCGCGAGCGCCGTGCCGCGGTTGTAATGCGCCTCGGCGTCGTCGAGCCCCTGGAGCGTGGCGGCGCTCTGCGCGTAGAGCCCGGCCCGATACTCGGCGGCGCTGCGCCACACCGGGTCCTCGAACACGTCGGCGGCCCGCTCGGCCTCGCCCGCCTGCAGCAGCTCGTAGCCGCGTTGATCGCCCCGCTTCCAGAGCGCCGACCATTCGAAGGCGTGCGCGCCGTCCGCGGGCACGAGCACGACCGCCGCGACGAGGCCGGCGATCCACCCGCGGCGGAAGCCGAGCGCCACGAGCGGCAGCAGCGCGAGCGTGAGCCACACGCCCGCGTCGCGCCACACGTCCGCCTGCGCGCCTTCCTCCTCCGCCGCCTCGGCGATGTCCGCGAGCTCGAGCGTACGCTCGGGGAACAGCGCGTCGAGATCGCGATCGTCGGGCGCGAGCGCCGCGAAGTTTCCGCCGCCGTCCGCCGCGAGGCGCCGCAGCGCCGCGTGGTTCACCTGCGGCACGACCACGTTGCCCGCCTCGTCGGTGACGAAGCCGCCGCCGCGCGTGGGGATCGGCGCGCCCTGCTCGGTGCCGACGGCAAGCACGTGCACGACGTGGCCTTCGCCGGCGATGCTGCGCGCGAGCTCGCGGTCCTCGTCCGAGACGCCCGCGTCCGTCATGAGCAGGATCTCGCCCCGCCGCGCGCCGCCCTGCTGCAGCAGCGCGGCCGCCTTGGCGAGCCCCGCGCGGATCGCGCTGCCCGAGCTCGGCATGATGTCGGTGCCGAGCACGTTCACGAGCGAGGCGATCGTGCGCACGTCGGTGGTGAGCGGCGTGACTGTGAACGCGTGATCCGAGAACACGACCAGCGCGGTCTGTCCGCCGGCCCGCCGCTCGAGCAGCGAGAGGAGCTTCAGCTTCGCGCGCTCCACGCGGCTCGGCTCCACGTCGCCCGCGTCCATGGACCGCGACAGGTCGAGCGCGACGACCAGCGCCTCGTTCGAGCGGAACGCGGGCACCGGCAGCCGCTCCCAGGCGGGCCCCGCGAGCGCGAGCGTGGCGACCGTGAGCGCCGCGGCGGCCACGACGGCGAGCCAGCGCCGCTCGGCGAGCACCTCGGGCTCGGCGAGCACGTGCCGCTGCAGCGCGGGGTCCACCACGCTGCGCCAGCTGCTGCCGGCGCTCCGCCCGCGCAGCAGCCACCAGAGCAGCACGGCGCCCACGGGCAGCGCGAGCAGCCACCAGGGCCTCAGGAAGTGGAGCTCAGCCATGCGTCGCTCCGAGCGAAAGGCGCCCCGGGACGCGGCGCGCCGCCGGCAGCGCGAGCAGCGCGGCGGCCGCGGCCGCGAGCACGGCGAGCCCGAGCGGCCAGTAGAAGAGCTCCGCGACGGGCCGGAAACCGGCCTCGTCGGACTCCGCCGGCTCGAGCTTGTCGAGCTCGCCGTAGATCTGCATGAGCTCCTCGGTGTCGCGCGCCCGGAAGTAGCGCCCGCCGGTCTGGTCGGCGATGGCGCGGAGCGTCGCTTCGTCGAGATCGGCCGACGGGTTGATCTGCCGCAGGCCGAACAGCGAGCGCACGGTCAACGCGTCGGCGCCGATGCCGATCGTGTAGATCACCACCTGGCGCTGCGCGGCGAGCTCCGCGGCCTTGAGAGGGTGCACCACGCCGGCCGTGTTGGCGCCGTCGGTGAGCAGGATCAGCACGCGGCGGCCGCGCTCCACGCGCGCGTCCTCGAGCGTGCGGATGGCGAGGCCGATGGCGTCGCCGATCGCGGTCTCCTTGCCGGCGAGGCCGATGACGGCTTCTTCGAGCAGCGTGCGCACGGTGGCGCGGTCGAACGTGAGCGGCGTCTGCAGGTACGCCTCGCGCCCGAAGAGGATCAGCCCGATGCGATCGCCCACGCGCCGGTCGATGAAATCGCGGGCCACGGCCTTGGTGGCCGTGAGCCGATCCACCCAGCGGCCCTGGAGCTGGAAGTCCTGCTCCTCCATGCTGCCGGACAGATCCACGGCGAGCAGCAGGTCGCGGCCGGTCATCGGCAGCGCCACGGGCTCGCCCACGTACTGCGGGCGCGCGGCGGCGAGCACGACGAGCACCCAGACAGTCCAGAGGGTCAGCAGCCGATACCGGGCCGTGCGCGCCGCGCCACCGCCCGACGCGAGCCCCGCGAACTCGGCGGCCACCGGCACCTTGAGCGCGGCGTCGCGGTCGAGCGGCTCGGGCGGCAGGAGCTTGCGGACGAGCCAGGGCAGCGGCAGCGCGGCGAGCACCCACCACCAGGCGAGCGTCCACATCAGCCGGCGCTCCCGGGCGCGGCGGCGAGCCGCGCGCCCTCGTCACGGCGGCGCCGGCGCCGCCCTTGCGCCCGCAGCCACGCCGCGCAGACCGCGGCGAGCTCGAGCGCCTGCTCCGTCGACACGCTGCCCGGCCGGGCATACGGCGCGGCCGTCAGCAGGCGGCCGGCGCCGCGCGTGAACGCGTCGCGGTCCCAGCGCCCGTCGAGGTACTCGAGCCAGTGCCCACCCGTGAGACCTGCGGCCGCGCCGTCCGTCACCGTGATGACGAAGCGGCGCATCGTGACCGACAGCGATTGCAGGCACGCGACGGGCTCCGCGCCCGCCTCGAGATCGCCGACGACCGCCCGCACGGCCGCGAGCGCGGCCCGGACGTGACGCGTGCGGTAGCGGCGCACGGCCCAGAGCGCCGCGAGCGCCAGCAGCAGCCCGGCGAGGATCCACCACCCCGGCGCGGGCGGCCACCAGGACACCGAGTCCGGCATGTGGATGTCGCGGAGCGGGAGCTGGCTGTAATCGGGCATCCGTCAGGCGTTCCTGAAATGCTGGGCGAGCACCACCCGCGGCTCGTCCACGGTGCGGCATTCGACCAAGTGTATGCCCGGACGCCGTGCCATCGCGCGAAGTCGGCTCGTACGCGCCTCGAAATGCTGCCGGTAACGGGCGCGGGCCGCCGCGTCCCCCGTCTCGATGGCGAGCGTGCGGCCGGCGCCCTGGATTCGATACCGGCCCGGAGGGGGAAGTTCAGTCTCGAGCGGGTCGAACACGTGGACCAGGAACACGTCGCTGTGCCCGGCGAGCTCCCGCAGGTGGCGCTCCGCGTCCGTGCCGATGCCCCGGAAGTCGCTGACGAAGAACACGATGCTGCCCGGGCGCACCACGCGCGTGAGCCGTTCGAGCGCGTGCTCGGCCTCGGCCTCGAGGGGATCGCCGTCGCGCTCCTCGCGGCGGGACCAGAACGCATCGTCGGCCACGAGCTTCATGAGCCTCAGGGCCGCCCGCACCCCGAGGGCCGGGCGCAGCTCGCGGTGCTCGGCCTCGGAGAACACCACGCCGCCCAGCCGGTCGCCGTTCGCGATCGCGGCCCACGCCACGAGCGCGGTGATCTCCGCGCCACGTACGCCTTTGAACGCGCCGCGCGTCGCGAACATCATGGGCCGCCGCAGGTCGAGGCAGACGAACACGGGGCGGTTGCGCTCCTCGCGGAAGACCTTGGTGTGCGGCTTGCCCGTGCGGGCGGTCACGCGCCAGTCGATGGTGCGCAGATCGTCGCCCGGCTGGTACGGACGAGACTCGTCGTACTCGATGCCCCGCCCCTTGTAGGGCGACAGATGCCCGCCGGCGGAAGCCGCGCGCACGCGGGGCGCCGTGAGCCTCAGGGCCTCGCCGGCGGGACGCAGCCTCATCAGGTCCGCGAGCGTGACCCGGACCGGGGAGCGTTCCGCCGCCGAAGCGGTCATCTCACGGCACTCCGATCCGCTCGAGCAGGGTGTCGATCACCTCGTCGGTGGTCCTGCCCGAGGCCTCCGCTTCGAAGCCGAGCAGGATGCGATGGCGCAGCACGTCGTGCGCGATCTCCTGGATGTCCTCTGGCGTGACGTAGTCGCGCCCCGCGAGCCACGCGTGCGCGCGCGAGCAGCGGTCGAGCGCGATGGTGGCGCGCGGGCTCGCGCCGTACCGCAGCACCCCCTTCAAGTCCTCGCCGTAGCGCTCCGGCGCGCGCGTGGCGAGCACGATCTGCACGATGTACTCCTCGAGCGGCTCCGCGAGATGCTGGTCGAGCACCGCGAGCCGCGCGTCCATGACCTCGCGCTGCGACAACCGGTCCGGCGCCGTGAAGAGCTCGCGATCGGGCACCGAGCGGCGCTGCTCCGCCCGGTTGAGCCGCAGGATCTCGAGCTCGCCCGCGGCGTCCGGATAGTCGACGAGCACGTGCAGCAGGAACCGGTCGAGCTGCGCCTCGGGCAGCGGATACGTGCCCTCCTGCTCGATGGGGTTCTGCGTGGCCATGACCATGAACAGCGCCGGCAACGGATAGGTCACCGATCCCACCGTGATCTGCCGCTCGGCCATGGCCTCGAGCAGCGCGGACTGCACCTTCGCGGGCGCGCGGTTGATCTCGTCCGCGAGCACCAGGTTGTGGAACAGCGGGCCCTCGCGGAACACGAACGTGCCGTCCTGCGGGCGGTAGATCTCGGTGCCCGTGAGGTCGGCGGGCAGCAGGTCCGGCGTGAACTGCAGGCGGTGGAAATCGCCCTCGATGCTGTGCGACAGCACCTTGATCGCGCGCGTCTTGGCGAGCCCCGGCGCGCCTTCGACGAGCAGATGCCCGTCGCAGAGGAGGGCGATCAGCATGCGGTTCAGGAGCTTCTCCTGGCCGACGATGAGGCTCTTGAGATGCGCTTCGAGCCGGAGGAACTTTTGTTGCAGCGACATGCAGTTGGGCCCGCGATGAGGCCGCCATTCTAGCCACGGCCTCCGCGGCAGACCAACAAAGAGGGATCGCGCCTGGAAAAGGCGCTCCCACCTGCGCGGCCGCGCGCATCAGCGGTGGGAGCGCCTTTCCAGGCGCGATCGGCTTCACACGGACCGTCCCCCACAGCGGTACGAATCCTGCATGACGAGCGTCCGCGCCGAGCTGCGGCGCATACGACGACGCTGATCTAGACGACATGCCCGACACCATGCCCGCCCGGCGCGTGGAAGCCGGCTCGCCCGCGCCGCTCGGCGCCACGTGGGACGGCCAGGGCACGAACTTCGCGATCTTCTCGGCGCACGCCGAGCGCGTGGAGCTCTGCCTGTTTCACCCCACGCAATTCCACGAAGTGGAGCGCATCACGCTGCCCGAGTACACCAACGAGGTCTGGCACGGCTATCTGCCCGACGTCGGCCCGGGGACGCTCTACGGCTACCGCGTCCACGGGCCGTACGACCCGGAGAACGGTCACCGCTTCAACCCGAACAAGCTGCTGCTCGACCCGTACGCCAAGGCGCTGTTCGGCACCGTGCGCTGGTCGGAGGCGCACTTCGGCTACGACCTGCATTCGCCCGAGAAGGATCTGTCGTTCGACACGCGCGACGACGCGGACCGCATGCCCAAGTGCCGCGTGATCGACCCGTCGTTCGACTGGACGGGCGACGAGCGGCCGCAAATCCCGTGGCAGCGCACGATCTTCTACGAGACGCACGTGCGCGGGTACACGATGCTGCACCCGGCGGTGCCGCCGGAGCTGCGGGGAAACTTCAAGGGCCTTGGCCAGCAGGCCGTGGTGGACCACATCAAGTCGCTCGGCGTGACGTCCGTGGAGCTCATGCCCCTGCATGCGTTCGTGCAGGACCAGCACCTGCTCGAGAACGGCCTGCGCAACTACTGGGGCTACAACTCGATCGGGTTCTTCGCGCCCGAGCCGAGCTACCTCGGGCCGGGCGGCCTCGCGTCGTTCAAGGAGATGATCCGCCGCTTCCACGACGCCGGCCTCGAGGTGATCCTCGACGTCGTCTACAACCACACGGCGGAAGGCAACGAGCTCGGGCCGACGCTCTCCTTCAAAGGCATCGACAACGCGTCGTACTACCGGCTCATGCCGGATCAGCCGCGCTACTACATCAACGACACCGGCACCGGCAACACGCTGAACACGAGCCACCCCCGGGTGCTGCAGATGGTCATGGATTCGCTGCGCTACTGGGTGCTCGAGATGCATGTGGACGGCTTCCGTTTCGATCTCGGCACCGTGCTCGGCCGCGAGCCGCACGGCTTCGACCCCCGCGGCGGCTTCTTCGATGCCATCGGGCAGGATCCCGTGCTCGCGCAGGTGAAGCTCATCGGCGAGCCGTGGGACATCGGACCAGGAGGCTACCAGGTGGGCGGGTTCCCGCCCGGCTGGGCGGAATGGAACGGCAAGTACCGCGACACCGTGCGCGCGTTCTGGAAGGGCTCCCACGGGCTCCTGCCCGACTTCGCCGCGCGCGTGACCGGATCCGGCGACATGTACGACTTCCGCGGGCGCAGGCCGTGGTCGAGCGTGAACTTCATCACCGCGCACGACGGCTTCACGCTGCACGACCTGGTCAG
>DATCLY010000002.1:0-15267 GCA_036563665.1 Gammaproteobacteria bacterium | reverse complement strand
GGAAACGGCGCGCCGATCTGGCGCGCGAAGTGATGCACGCGGTAATACGCGCCGTCGGCGCCGAGCTCCTCGGCCGCGACGGCGAGCTCGATGGATTGCAGGTACGCGTCCGCTCCCGACCGCGTCTGGGAGTGCGGCGAGGGCGTCCAATGCCCGAACGACAGGAATCCGATCTTTTTCATGCCGGGGCGACGCGCGGCGCGATCGAGGCCGGCCGCGCGTCCCTCTCGTGAGCGTCAGCCCGGAGGCGCCATCTCGGGGAACGCCGGCGCATCGGCCGGCGGGCGATCCCAGCTCGGCGCGCGCGAGCAGAAGATGCTCATCTGCACGTTGAACTGCGAAGGGTCGTCCAGGCTGCCCGCCGTGAGCAGCGTGACGCCCGGGAGCGCTGAGGGGGTGCCCGTGATGCGCGAGCCGCACGTGGGGCAGAAGCCGCGGGTCATCGGCTGACCGCTGCCGCCCGGCTTCGTGTACTCGGTGAGCTTGCCGGTGATCTGCACCGCGGACGACGGCACGGCGAACACCGAGTTGTGGCCGGTTCCCGTGGTCTTGCGGCAGTCCTCGCAATAGCAGTTGCCGGCGAAAAGCGGATCCGCGTTGACGGTGTAACGCACCGCACCGCAGAGGCAGCCTCCAGTGAACGTTTGAGCCATAAGCGTTCCCCTTTTTTGTGATCCTCGACGCAAGCCTCGCCGCCGAGCCGAGGGGCCATCATAACAACGGAGGGGGATTCGCGGGGGTGGGGAGGGATCGCGGCTGGAAAGCCGCTCCCACATGGCGGGAGCTCCCACATGGCGGGAGCGCGGCTGGAAAGCCGCTCCCACATGGCGGGGTTCGTGGGAGCGCCTTTCCAGGCGCGATCTTCGTTCGGCGGTGTGGGCCGGCGCTGCCCGCCCGGACGGGGGGAGGCGCCGTCCGGGCGGGCCGCGCGTCCGCTAGCGCTCGTCGCGCTGGCGCTCGCTCACGTAGATGTCGCTGGTGCCGCCGGCCGGCACCCGGCCGAAGTAGAGCCGCTTGCCGTCGTGCGACAGCGTCGCGCGCTGCTCCACGGCCTCGGTGTTCACGGCGCCGAGATTCACCGGCGGCGTCCACGGGCCCGGCAGGAACCAGGCGAACGACATGTAGACGTCCTGCGCGCCCTTGGGCGCGGGGCCGAGCGGCGAGCTCGTGCGGTCCGAGCTGAACACCATCTCGTAGCCGCCTTCGGGCCGCTCGCGCACGTTAGGCATGATGTCGTTGAAGTCCGGCGTGCTGAGCGCGGGGATGAGCCTGCCCGGCCCGAAGGTCCCGTCTTTGCGCATCACGCTGACGTAGATGTCCTGATTCGGTCCGACGGTGCCGTCCGTGGGGTTGCCGTTCGACGAGTAGAACAGGAACGTGCCGTACGGCGTCTCCACCAGCGACGGGCTGCGCTCGCCGCCCGTCGTGTTCGGGCCGTCGGGCGCGCAGCCGAGATGCACGGGCTCGCTCCAGCCCCCGGCCGGGCTTTGGCGCGAGAGGTAAATGTCGCCGCCACCGGGCTGCTCGCCCGGGCAGGCGCCGGGGCGCGTCGAGACGAAGAGCAGCGAGCGGCCGCGCACCGGCGTGGGGCAGAAGTCGCCGGCGGGCGAGCTGATGGGCGGGTCGAGCCTGCGCGGCTCGGACCATGCGTCGCCGATGCGCGCGCGATCCGCCGCCCAGATGTCGTTCGGATCGCCGTCGCGGCTCGACGCGAACACCAGGCTCAGGCCGTCGGCGGTCTCGATGGGGCACCCGTCGTTCACGCCCGGTTTGCTGACGCCGTTCTCCCCCGCGCTCACCAGCCGCGGCGCTCCCCAGTTGGGCGCGAACGGCCAGCCGTGCAGCTTGAAGAGCCAGCCGTGCGCCGCGGCCGGGCTCGCGCTCACGGTCCACACGGCCAGCGCGGCCGCCGCGCCCGAGATCGTCTTACGCCACATCGTCGTTCCTCCAAAAGTGTTGGGCTGCTCGACGATTCAGCCGCAGGGGGACCGGAAAGACATGGCGGAACGATGCAGATTTCGTGGAAAATCGTGCAGGCGGGAACAAGCCGAGGCGCTCCATGCTGTACCGGTTCGGCGATTGCGAGCTCGACCTGGAACGCTTCGAGCTGCGCCGCGCCGGCCGGCGCGAGACGCTCGAGCCGCAGGTGCTCACGCTCCTCGCCTACCTCGTCGCCAATCGCCATCGCATCGTCACGCGCCGCGAGCTCAACGAGCACGTGTGGCGCGGCCGCATCGTCACCGACGCGGCGGTGAACAGCTGCATCAAGGCCGCGCGGGCCCACATCGGCGACGACGGCAGAACGCAAGTCTTCATCCGCACCGTGCACCGCAAGGGCTACCGGTTCATCGGCGACGTGGCGGAGCGCAGCGGCGGCGCCGTGCGCGCGGCCGGGGACGTCGAGCCCATCGTGGCCGCGGGCGATCGCTTCGACGGGCTCGAGCTCACGCTGCCGAGCCAGCCGTCGGTGGCCGTGCTGCCGTTCCGGCTCGCGGGCGAGGAGCACGCGCACGGCGTGCTGGCGGACGGTCTCACTCACGAGGTGATCACGCGCATCGCGCGCGCCCGGTGGCTGTTCGTGATCTCGCGCGGCTCCGCGTTCAAGTTCCGCGCGGGCCCGTACGACCCGCGCGACGTGGGCCGCGCGCTGGGCGTGCGCTACGTCGTGCAAGGCGAGGTGCGCGCGCTGGGCGAGGAGGTGAGCGTGCACGCCATGCTCGCGGACGCCGTCACCGGCCAGGAACGCTGGGCCGAGCACCTGCGCCGGCCGCTGCGCGACGTGCTCACCGTGCAGGAGGAGATGGCCGAGCTCATCGTGGGCTCCGTGGAGTCCGAGGTGGAGCACGCCGAGCGGCAGCGGGCCGCGGTGATCGCGCCCGCGAACCTCGACTCCTGGAGCGCCTACTATCGCGGCTGCTGGCACATGTACCGGTTCACGGCCGAGGACTACGTGCTCGCGGAGCAGTACTTTCGCCGCTCCATCGAGCTCGATCCGCGCTCGCCGCGCGCCTACGCGGGCTTGTCGTTCATCCACTGGCAGCGCGCGTTCTTGGAGCTTGCGCCGGACCGCGCCGCCGAGGAGCGCCGCGCGATCGGCTTCGCGGAGGAAGCGTTGATGCTCGACCCGCGCGACCCGCTCGGCCACTGGGCGCTCGGCCGCGCGTATCTGCTGAGCCAGGACTTGGGCGAAGCGGTGAACGAGCTCGAGACGGCCGTGCAGCTCAACCCGAGCTCCGCGGTGGGGCAGTACTCGCTCGCGTACGCGCTGATGCAGACCGGCGACTCGCTGCGCAGCAACGAGGTGGTGGACAAGGCGCGGCGGCTGAGCCCGTACGACGCGATGACGTTCGCGATGTACGCCGTCCGCGCGCAGAACCTCGCCGTGCTCGGCCAGTACGCGGACGCCGCGGCGTTCGCCACCCGCGCCGCGCGGCAGCCGAACGCGCACTACCAGGTGCTCGCCATCGCCGCGTACTGCAACATGCTGGCCGAGAACATCGAGGCCGCGCGCGCGTTCTACCAGCGGCTGCGCGAGGTCCGGCCCACGTATGCGAGCGCGGACTTCTTCCGCGCGTTCCGCCATCAGCCGCAGCAGAACACGGCGCTGATCGAAGGGGCGTTCCGGCAGCTCGAGCGGCTGCGCTGACGGCACCGTGCCGCCGCTGCACGGCGCGCGGCTCCGGAGCGCGCGCGTCAAGAGGGCTGCACCACCCCCGCGCTTTGCTCTGGAGCGCGTTGCGACCAGAGCTCGAGCGAGCCGCGCACGGCGGTGCTCGCGGCGACGGCGAGCAGGGCGGCCATCGCGATGCGCCGATAGGCGAGGTCTGTGGTTCGCCGGAAGAGCCGGCCGCCCATCGCCGTCCCGAGCAGCAGGCACGGGAACGCCGCCGCCGCGGCCACGGCCGTGTCTTTGCTCACGAGCCCGGCTAGCGTCAGCGCCGGCAGCGCCATGATCGAGGTGGCGAAGAAGAACACCATGAGCGATGCGCCCGCGGGTGCGAACAGGCTCATGGCCGGCACCGCCACCAGCGCGAAGCCGAACCCCGTCAGTCCCCGGAGCACGGCCGCCGCCAGCACGGCGAGGCACACGGCCGCGAGAAAAGTGCCGCTCGCTGCCGGCACGCCCGTCAGACGCTGCTGCTCGGCGACCGAGTACAGGAACCCCGTCTCCGCCACGGCGGGCTAGGGCCCCGATTGCCGAACGTCCACGTACATACTTAGTACGTACTAACTTGGAGCGGCATCTCAGCTGGAATTCAGCTAGCGACCAGTTGGTAATAGTATTTCTACAATTATGGACTTTATAAATCATTTTTCACGCTTCATAATTGTTTTTCGGGGCTCCTGCCGGGGTCGACCCAATTGAAATTCACGCCAGAAGTCTTTCGTAATATTTTTTCGGAACCGGTTAGCGTTTTTCAGGGGCGCCGTCTGCCCGAGCCGGCATTTCCGGCCGGATATGCCGCTCTGCTGACCGCCTTCGGACTCGAGGTGCCTCTTCCCCGAACGCTCGCGGCGACCAGCCCACACCACCGCACCGTCCATAAGGACGGCTGGCGGATACTGACCGTTCGACATTCACCCGACCCCACTCTGGCGGGTCATCTCACGTTCGCGCTGAAGTACGAGGGACTCGATCTCGCCATTCTGAAGCGGCTGTTCCAAGCGACGGGACCAGGGCCGATAGAGGACATCGTCCGTGCCGCGCCGACCGGGGCGTATGCCCGCCGGATCTGGTTCCTTTATGAATGGCTGCTCGGCCAGAAGCTCGACTTACCCGACGCCTCCCAGGGCAACTATGTGTCGGCGCTGGATGACGAGCAGCAGTATGGCGTTCAGTCGTTGAAGAGCAGCCGCCATCGGGTCAACGACAATCTACCCGGCACTCCAAACTTTTGTCCCCTCGTTTTTCGAACACCTCGCTTGGAGGAGTACATCCGCAAGGACCTTGCGGCACGAGCCAGAGAGATGATCGCGCCGGTTCCCAAAGATCGCCTAGCGCGCGCCGCCGCTTTCCTGCTTCTCGCCGACTCGAGATCGAGTTTCGCCATCGAAGGTGAGCATCCGCCGCAGAATCGTGCTCAGCGGTGGGGCGCCATCATCCAACAAGCGGGCGCCAATCCGATCGACATCGACGAATTGATCCGACTCCAACAAGCGGTCATTGGCGATACGCGATTCGTGCGAATCGGCTTGCGCAACGACGGTGGCTTCGTCGGAGAGCACGACAGAGTGACCCATGCTCCGATTCCGGACCACATCAGTGCCAGGCCAGAGGATTTGCCGCCGCTGCTGGCCGGAATGCAAGAGTTCGAAAAGCGCTCTGCCGGGCTCGACCCCGTCGTGGCCGCGGCGTGCCTGGCTTTCGGATTCGTGTACACCCATCCCTTCGAGGACGGCAACGGCCGCATTCACAGGTATCTCATCCATCACGTCCTTGCTCGACGTGGCTTCAATCCACCCGGGCTCGTCTTTTCCGTCTCCGCGGTAATCCTGGAACGAATTCAGGAATACAAAGCCGTGCTCGAGGACTACTCCAAACGGTTATTGCCGGTCATTCACTGGACGCCCACCGCACGGGGGAACGTGGAAGTCACCAACGACACGGCGGATTTCTACCGCTACTTCGACGCGACGCCGCATGCCGAATTCCTGTACTCATGCGTCGAGCAAACGGTGGAATCGGAGCTTCCCGCTGAGACGGAATTTCTGCGTCGGTACGATCAGTTCGTCGAGTCCGTCAAGACGATCGTCGATATGCCGGACGGAACACGCAACTTGCTCTTTCGCTTCCTGCATCAGAACGGCGGGCGACTCTCGAAACGTGCCCGCGAAAAAGAGTTAGCTCGCCTCACGGACGAGGAAGTCCGGGAGATCGAAACGATGTACGCGGAGGCGTTCCGGGAATGAGGAGAGCGTCATCGAGCACGGAAATGACAGTGGGCTACTCCGCCCTGAGCGTCTCCATCGGATCGATGGCCGCCGCTCGGCGCCGAGCGCCGAGCGAATGCCGATCTCGCGAGCGCGCTGCGAGACGACGTACGCGATGACGCCGTAGATTCCGACGATGCCGAGCAGCAGCGCCATGCCGCCCGCGATCGCGAGCATGGCGAGCGCGAAAGACGTGCGGGCGAGCGAGGCGGAGTAGAGCGCCTCCATCGTGCCCTCCGACGTGATCGCGATGCTGCCGTCCACGGACCGGATGGCCTGCCGGATTTCCTCCGCGAGGCTCGCCGTGCCTGCGCGCTCGCTGCGGATCGCGAACGTCACGGCCGGCGATCCGACGGCCGCGTTGCCGTACATCTGCTCGAGGAACGTGGGCCAGTACACGAAGCTCCCCGGTTCCACGTGCAGCGCGGCCTCGCGGACGCTCTGCACCACGCCGATCACCTCTCGCCACGCGTCCCCGACCACCGGCGCCTGGATGCGTTTGCCGAGCGCGCCGGCGGGCTCCGCCGCGAGCTCGCGGGCGAATTCCTCGGAGATCAAGGCCACTCGGCTCCCGCTTCGATGTCGCTCCAGGTGAGGTCGCGTCCGGCGAGGATTCGGGTGCCCATGGCCTCGAAGTACCCGGGCGATACGTACTTGATCTTGCGTGGCGGCGTGCTGCCCACGGCCGTCTGCTGGCCCTCCACCACGATCGCCGCGTCCTCCGGCATCCACTCCAGCGGGAGCTGGCTCGCGAAGCCGGCTGAGACGACGCCGGGCAGCGCCTCGATCCTGTCGAGGATCTGGCGCTGCATGCGGGTGTATTGCTCGGGGTCCGGGAACAGCGCCGTTGGAATCCAGATCCGTGCCGTTTGCAGCGACGCGGGGTCGGAGAAGCCGGGATCCACGTCGCGCAGCGCCTGGAACGTTCTGATCATGAGCCCCGCGCTCACGACGAGCACGAGGGCGAGGGCCACTTGCACCACGACCAGGGCGCTGCGGGCCGCGCTGCGCTCGCGGCTCGCGGTGGCGCCGCGTGCGCCCAGAGGCGCATCGGCGGCCCTCGCGTGCTTGAGCGCCGCCACGGAGCCGAACAGGAGCGTCGACGCGAGCGACACCGCCACGGTGAACGCGAGCACGGGAGGATGGATGGCGATCTCCTCGATGCGGGGCAGGTTGCCCGGCGCGATGGCGACTAGAACCTCGAGGGCCACGTAGGCGAGCGCGAGGCGAGCACGCCGCCGACGAATCCCAAGCTCACGCTCTCCGCGAGCAGCTCTCTCGCGATGCGCGCCGGCACGGCGTCGAGCGCCGCGCGCACGGCCAGCTCCTGCCGCCGTGCGTCGGTCCTCACGAGCATGAGATTCGCGATGTTCGCGCAGGCCACGAGCAGCACGGCGCCGATAGCGGCCATGAGCACCCACAAGGTGCTCGCCGCGCCGCCCACGAGGTCGTCCTTCAGCGGTCGAACGACGGGCGTGAGCCGCAGGCTCGCGAGATCCTCGCGTGTGACCGTGAGACCGGAGAAGAGCGGCCACGCGTCGTGCCAGAGCGCGAGCATCCGCTCGGCGTCGGCCTGCGCCTCCGTCAGCGTGACGCCGGGCCGGAGCCGGGCGACGGCCTGGAAGCCGAACGAGCCTCGGATGAGCTCGTCCGCGTTCGGGTACGGCAGCGGCTTGATCAGCACGGAGTAGACCACGCTGAAGATGGCGGTGGCGGCGCCGATGCCGACCGCGAGCGTGACACCCGCGGCGAGCGTGAAGCTCGGCCGCCGGAGCAGACGGCGCAGCGCGTGTCGAAGGTCGCGGCCCAGGGACTCGAGCAGGCCGATGGTGCTCCCGCGATGGTCCTCCGTAGACACTCGTCGTCTGGACGGTGCCTTCGCGTGGCGAGAAGCGTGCCAGGCATCGAGCATGCAGAAGGCATTGATTTACGGTGAATTCCCTCGGGTCTGCCGGCGGTCCGTGCCCGGCTGGCGTCCCGGCTCCGCACGGCGCGTCCCATCCGTGAGGGTGATGGCTAGACGTCCGCGGCTCGGGCCCGCGGAGATCGCGGTCCATGGGCCCGACCGAACGCTGATAACATTCCCGGCCGAACTTCGCGCTATGAGAATCCGGTAGCGCATCGCGCCGGTCGGTTCCTCGATCGCGCGCGACGCTCTGCCGGGGAGCTATGCAATGCTGAAATACCTTTCTCTTTCACCCGTGCTCGCGGCGTTCGCGCACGCCGCCGTCGCGCAAGCGCAGACCCAAACCCCCGCCGACGCCGCAGCCGCCTGCGAAGCGCTCGTGGAGATGCGCAACGTGACGATCACGCGCGCGGTGGTGAAACCGGCAACGGGGGACGTGCCGGCCCACTGCTACGTCGTGGGCAACATCGGCGGACGCATCCGCTTCCACATGCAGCTGCCGTTCCCGCAGGACTGGAACGGCCGGCTGCTCAACATCGGCGACGGCGGCAAGGACGGGCAGCTCAACTTCGCCGACGACCGGCTGGCGCAGGGCTACGCAGTCGCCAACTCCAACACGGGCCACGACAGCGGCGCCGAGCCGGGCGCGAGCTTCGCGCACGAGGATCTGCAGGCCGTGATCGATTTCGGCTACCGCGCCGTGCACCTGACGGCCAACGCGTCGAAGGCCATCGTGCGCGAGTACTACGGCCGCCCGCAGCGCTACGCGTACTTCGAAGGCTGCTCCACGGGCGGCCGCCAGGGGCTCATGGAGGCGCAACGCTATCCGGCCGATTTCGACGGCATCGTCGCGGGCGCGCCCGTGTTCGACTATCAGCGGCTCAACGCCACGCACGTGTGGATGGTGCAGCAGATCTTCGCCGACGACTTCTCGGGCAACCTGGCCTACGACGCGGACGGCAACGGCGTGCCGGAGAGCCTCACGAAATGGCGCATCCTGCGCGACGCCGTGATGGCGAAGTGCGATGCCGTCGACGGGCTACGCGACGGCCTCATCGACGATCCGCGGCAATGCGACTTCGACCCGGCAAGGGATCTCGCGGGCCACATGTGCCCGAGCGACGTGAACGCGGACGACTGCTTCACGCGCCGCCAGGTGGAGACGATCGCGGCGATCTACCGCGGCCCGCACGACAGCAAGGGCGAGCGCATCTTCAAGGGCATGGACTTGGGGTCCGAGTGGAACTGGGACCGCACCCTCGTCGCGCACGAGGGCAATCGGATGTTGCCGGCCAAGCTCATCTACGGGCTCGACCATGTGAACTTCCTGTTCTACGAGAAGTCGCCCGGCGTGCCGATGCCGGATCCCGTCGACGTGAAGCAGAAGCCGGACAAGAGCGCGAACCCGCCCGAGTTCGCGTGGTGGGAGTTCGACATCGACGACGTCACCGCCGGCGCCGGCGACTTCATGATGTCGATCACCGATGCCACCAATCCCGACCTGTCGCGATTCCTGAGCCGCGAGGGCGGCAAGCTCTTGCTCTACCACGGCTGGGCGGACCCGGAAGGGCAGGCGGAGCCCACGCTCGACTACTACGAGCGCGTGGTGGAAACGACCTTCGACGGCGACTTCGACGCCGCGCGCGACAAGGTGCGGCTCTTCATGATCCCGGGCATGGGCCACTGCCGCGGCGGCCCGGGCCCGAGCGAATGGGATCGGCTCGCGCCGCTCGTCGACTGGGTGGAGAACGGCGTGGCGCCGGATTACCTCGTGGTGCAGCGGCGCACGAGCGGCGCCGTCGACATGGAGCGGCGCGTGTGCGCCCACCCGCAGCGCGCCGTGTACGTGGGCCCGGAGCGGGACCGCGACGAGCCGGCGCGTTGGCGCGCCGAGAGCTTCGAGTGCCGCTGAGGCGATCCGGCTAGCCATGCGCGCGGGCAGCTGATGCGCCCGCGCGCCTGCCTTCGTCTCAGTCCGGCACGTGGTCCTTGTAGCGGCGCGCGACCTCGGGATCGCAGGGCCCCGTGTTCTGCGAGAAGTCGAGGTCCGGGCGGTGGTCCCACTGCTGCATCAGCGTGGCGGGGCCCGTGAGATACACCGGGTCCTCAACCGTCACCTCGTAGCGGATGCGCGTGCGGTCCTCGCTGAGCGTGAGCCGCTCCACGACGTGCTTCTTGTCGCTCGACGGCACGTTCAGCGCGATGCCCGACGGGTTGGGCTCGAAGCCGATGGTGTCGATGACGAGCGTGTCGCCCTCCCACCAGCCGATGGAGTGGCCGTGGGTGGTGGGCTCGAGGTCGGCCGGATGCTGCGCGTTCATGTGGACCACGCGCGTGACGTGATCGCCCGTGTTGTCGAACCGCAGGACCACCTGGTCTTCACCGAGCTCGATCGTGCGCAGCTCGTCGAGTATGGAGAGCACCGGCGTGGGCTCCGCGGAGCAGATGCCGTCGGCGATCAGCGAGGCCTGGGCGGCCCGGCCCTCGGGCGTGACCGGCCAGCGCGCCATGGCACCGAACGCCGCGCCCAGCGCGGCGCGGTTCGGCGCCCAATGGCCCTCGAGGCTATCCGCCGGCGTGAGCTTGCGCGTGCGGCGATTGGCGGCATAGAACGGATGGATCTCGCCGTCCTGCGTGGTGACGTCGAGGATGCGCACCTGCTTGCCCCAGCCGCCGCGATTGGGGTTGGCCCGCATGACGACCGGCGTGCCGGGCTGGAGCGCTTCCCGACGCAGCCCGTCCACCAACGCCTGCGTGATGCCGAGCCCTTCGCCTTCGATGAGCGCGGGCTTGCCGTCGGGGCCTGTGGTCTCGACGACGAGGTACATGTGCGGGTTCACCCAGTCGAAGCGCGCCACCTTGCCCTCGATGAGGATCTCCTGGGTGGTGTCGAACATCGACTGGCTGTGGTGAGCGGAAGCGGCGGCGCCGAAGAGCGTCGTCGCGACGAGAGCGAAGAGAGCGGCCGTCACGCGTTCCATCTGGAAAGCTCCGAAAGAGCAAGCAAAGCAATAATAGAGAGATTGCGGGGCCGGTGCACGAGCCTGGCGGCCCTGCGCGCCGGAGCGCGCCGAGCTGCAGTCCGCGGCCGGGGCCGGTAGCCGGCGGACGGAAAATGGTCCCCCAGGTACGATACGTCCCGCGCCACGCTACGCGTGACGAAAAAACAAAAAAAACCAAGTACCGTCCACCCCGATCCGGCGCGCGGGGGGTGGCGCCGGTGATATCAGACGGAGGATTGCGATGTCCAAGGTCGTCTTCCGTTCGCCTGCTCTCTCCACGCTCGCCTGTGCGGGGGGCCCTCGCGACGGTCCTCGCGGCCACCGCGGTTGCTCAAGGCACCGACCGGGCGGAGCCGACGATCCGCCCCGCCCTCGACGGGATCTTCGAGGCGTTCGAGACCTATCCGCTCGTCGGAATCGGCGAAGCGCACCAGGTCGCCCAGATCCTCGACTTCTATAGCGATATCGTCCGCGACCCGCGGTTTGCACGCGAGGCGGGCAACGTCGTCGTCGAGTTCGGGGGCGCGGCGCATCAAAACGTCATCGACCGCTACGTCGCCGGCGAGCCCGTTCCCTACGCCGAGCTGCGGAAGGTCTGGACCGAGACGGTCGGTTGGGTGCCGGCCGTCCCGAGCGAAGGCTACGCCCGCTTCTTCGGTTACGTGCGCCAGACGAACCTCGCGCTGCCGCCGGAGCAGCGCATCAGAGTCTGGCTCGGCGCTTCCCGGCGTCGATCCCGGAGGACGTTTGGGAGCGCGCGCGTGCGATCGTCGCTGCCAATGCAGACCGCGACCACCCCCTGTTCGCCGACGCCGTGATCTTCTACGCGCCGGCCGCCGAGCTGACCGTGGCGACGCCCTTGATCGAGCTCGTGCTGGATGAGGAATGGCGGGCCGAGCTCAGCCGCAGGAACGAGCTGATCACCGGCCGGCCGCTCGATCCGCAGTTCGCCGCACGCTTCCCGTCGTCCCCCCCGTCCCCTACGGCGGACGGGACTGATCGCGGCGCCGGCCGCGATCGGCCTCACCGCGCTCTCGCCGCGCGCGGCACGCCGTTGCCGTCGATGCGCCAGTCTTCGAAAGCGAACCGGTACTCGTGCGTGACGGGCACGTCGAAGCGCCAGTGGTTCTCGTGGTTGAAGCGAAGCGCCGCCGACGCTGCCGCGAGATCGAGCCGCCATTCGCCTTCTTCCCGCCGTAGGAAGTACGGCGCGCACTCTCGCTGCGCGACGTCGTAGCGCACCACCGCGAGATCGGCCTGCATGTGCACGCCTTCGGCGCGGCACTTGCGGTAGAGGCGCGCCACGGTGTCCATCTGGGCGGCCGTGACGACGCGATTGCGGAGCATCCGCCGCGTGTCCGCCGAGTAGATCGGCAGGTCGGTGCGTGCATCGCGGGCGGCCATCGCCTCGAGATAGGCCTCCACCACCTCGAGCGGCGTCGCGCCCGCCACGTCGACCTCGCGCGCCTGCTGCTTGTATGCCGCGGCCGGATCCTCCGCCGTTCCGATGGCGGCCGTCGCGGCGGCACCGCCGCCCATGCTCCTCGGCGCCATCGGCGGAGCGAACGCCTTGCCGGTGGCGGCTTCCCGCGCCCGCGCGACGATCAGCTCCGTGGTGGCCACGACCCCGTCCGCCACACGGCCGGCCGCGAAGAACGGCACGAGCTGCCGGTTCTGCACGTAGGCGACGAACGCGTCGGTGTACACGCCTTCGAGCGAGGTCGATACTTCCAGGCGCACGCGGTCCTGTGCGGTATCGACGACGAGCAACAGGCCGCGCCCGGTCGCGCTCTGGCTGCCGACGCCGGCCTCGCTGAAGTAGCGGTGAGCGCGTTGGTCGATGTCGCCGCCGTCGGCTAGCACCAGCACGCGGTAGTCGATGTCGTGCGCTTGGCGCAGGGCTTCGTGATAGCGGCCGACGTGCTCGCGTTGCGACTCGGAAAGGAGCATCGCCCGATCGTCCACGAGCATCGCCGGTGAAGGCCGCTCGTCGTTTCGCAGGATGCGTGCGATGTCGGCGGGACCGATGATCAACAGCGCGCCTGCGATGGTCGCCGGCAAGATCGCGACGAGCTTCCGGACGTTCATTGCGGCCCTCGCGGCGCCTCCGCGCCCGGCGTCAATCGCGGTCGAAATTCACCTCGACGGGCGCGTCCGCGCCGTCGCGGGCCTCGAAGTAGGCCTTGCGCTTGAAGTCGGCCATGCCCGCGATCAGCGTTCCGGGCATGCGGCGGATGGCCGCGTTGTAGTCGCCCACGGCCTGGTTGAACTCCATGCGCGCCACGTTGATGCGGTTCTCGGTGCCTTCGAGCTGCGCCTGCAGCGCGAGGAACTGGTCGCTCGACCGCAGGTTCGGATAGCTCTCGGCGACGGCGACCAGGTTCCTCAGGCTGCCGGCGAGCACAGCCTGGCCCTCCGCCAGGCGCGCGAGCGTAGCCTCGTCGTCGAGCTGCACGCCTTCTTGCTCCGCGGCTCGCCGCTGGTCGGCGATCACCCGCTCCAGGGCATCCGCCAGCGGATCGAGGGCCTCGGCCCGCTCGCCGACGACCCCGGCGAGCGTCTCGCGCTCGTGCTGCATGTAGCGCGAGACGGTCTCGACCAGGTTCGGAATCAAGTCCGCGCGGCGCTGCAAGTTGCTCTCCACCTGCGACCAGGCCTCGTACACGCGCTCCTCCTTGTTGACGAGCCCGTTGTAGAGCCAGGCAAACGCAGCGATGACCAGCAGCAGCGGCAACAGCAACAGTGCGGTGCTGGTCAGGGCCGACAGGGTCTTGTTCATGGCTCCCGTTCCTCCGGGGGTATTGAGCATTTCCGCAACGTTCTGGATCTCGGTGTCGGCCGGAGCGCCGCCGGACGCGTTGATCGCAGCGACCACCAGCACGAGCAGCGCGCCGACGATGCAGATGACCGCGACGGCGGTCACGAGCGCGGACTTGCGCGACGGACGGCGCTCCGCGCCCTCGGCGAGCGGCGACATGCTCGCGAGCAGAGCCCGGGCCTGCTCGTCCGTGAGCAGACCCTCGGCGCGCATCTTTTCGATTCTCTCTGCGTACATGGCGTACCTCGGTATGAGGCCGCGAAGCTTGCCTCGACTCGCGCTCGGCGGCCCCTCGCTGCAGCGGCAGCCGGTGATCTGGGCCTAGGCGGCTCCGTTGAGCTCCCTGATCATGCGCGTGCCTTTCTCGGCCGAAATTTTTCCGGCCTCGATGTCGCGCAGGATCTCGTCGATCCGGCGCTGATCCTCGTCGCGCAGCTTGTGGAGCTCGGCGATCAGCTCGTCCACGCGCTTGCGCAAGGTCGGGTAACTTATGTCGAGCGACTGCGCCATGGCTTTCAGGTTGCCGCCGGACAGCACGAGCGCCTCCGCCAGCGCCAGGTGCTTGGCCGACAGGCGCAGCAGGCGCGGGAAGCGGAATTCGCCGCTCACGTGCACCTCGCACGCGGGACAGACCATCTCGCGCACTTGCAGCAGCCCGCTGCAGACCGTGCAGTGCAGCATCAGCGCCCCACGCGACGTGCGGCACGTCTTGCGGATCTTTGAGTCAATGCCGGCGTGCTTTTAATAAAGTTAAAGCCTAGTGCCGGAAATCTTGCAATTTGTTGATGACCGTCTCAGTTTTGCGATCGGCTCGAGTGGCGACGCGCTGACGCGGAGACGCGTTCGGCACGTCGATCCGTAGCCACCGTGCCCCGGGGGCGCCCGGTCCATGTGTACCACGGCGCGTCCGATGCGCCGGGACGTCTGGACGTGCTCCTTAACGGCACTGGGCCGCCGGTCAGAGGCTTGGACGCTCGCGTGTGCTGGCACAGAGTTGGCACGGAACGTTCTGAATCCGTGCGGCCGGGTCACCGGCCGACCTCGTCGCACGCTCAGACGGTGCTCATCACGCACGTGATCCGCAGATGACGATCGACCGCGAACGATTTAACGCCGCGTTGCGCGCGGCACGCATCCCCGAGGGATTCTCGGTCGTGCCCGCCGCGCAGCTCATCCCGCGGACGGTCATTCACGAGATCGAGCGCTTCATCGAGGTGTTCGAGCGCGTGACCACGCGGCCGAGCTGGCAACGTGCGCTCACCGCGGACGCCCCGCCGTGGGCGCGCGGATCGCATGGCGAGGCGTGCTTCTTCAGCGCGTGGGATTTTCACCTTTCCGAGGACGGGTCCGGCTGGCAGCTCATCGAGGTCAACGACAACGGCTCGGGATTCTTGTTCGCATCGATCATCAATGCGACATACGCCGAGCTGTCGAGCCTCGCCTCCGATCCACGCATCGACGCGTCACCCGACCGGACGCGATTCGACGAGCGCCTGCTGGAGATGGTCGAGGAGGAAGCGCGCAGATTCCCCACGTTCGTGATCGACGAGTGAGCGCGCGCGAGAGAGCCCGAGAGGCCGGCCCGGGACGGCTTATCGTCACGGCGCGCG
>DATCLY010000006.1:0-48211 GCA_036563665.1 Gammaproteobacteria bacterium | reverse complement strand
GGCCGACGCCGTGCTCGCCCGTGAGCACGCCGCCCACCTCCACGCAGAGCTTCAAGATGTCGGCGCCGAACGCCTCGGCCTTCTCGAGCTCCCCGGGCGCGTTGGCGTCGTAGAGGATCAGCGGGTGCAGATTGCCGTCGCCCGCGTGGAACACGTTCGCGACCCGCAGGCCGTACTGCGCGGACAGCTCGTTGATGGCGCGCAGCACGCGCGGCAGCTCGCGCCGCGGGATGGTTCCGTCCATGCAGTAGTAGTCCGGCGCGAGCCTGCCCACCGCCGGGAACGCGGCCTTGCGGCCGGCCCAGAACTTGAGCCGCTCGCGCTCGTCGGCGGACGCGCGGCAGCTCGCGGCGCCGTGCGCCACGGCGATATCGCGCACGCGCTCGACGAGCGCGTCCACCTCCACCTCGGGCCCGTCGAGCTCCACGATCAGCAACGCCTCCACGTCGAGCGGATACCCCGCCTCCACGAACGCCTCGGCCGCGGCGATGGCGGGACGGTCCATCATCTCCATGCCGGCCGGAATGATGCCGGCCGCGATCACGGCGGCCACGGTGGCGCCCGCCTGCTCCACCTGCGGGAAACCGATCAGCAGCGCGCGGGCGGTCTCGGGACGCCGCAGGATCCTCACCGTCACCTCGGTCACGATGCCGATCAGGCCTTCCGATCCCACGACGAGCCCGAGCAGATCGTAGTGCCCCGCATCGAGATGCCGGCCGCCGAGCCGCACCACCTCGCCCTCGGGCGTGACGAGCTCCACGCCGAGCACGTTGTGCGTGGTGAGCCCGTACTTCAAGCAGTGCACGCCGCCCGAGTTCTCCGCCACGTTGCCGCCGATCGTGCAGGCGATCTGGCTCGAGGGATCGGGCGCATAGTAAAAGCCTTCCGCCGCCACCGCGTGCGAGATGGCGAGGTTGGTCACACCGCACTGCGCCACCACGCAACGGTTCGCATAGTCGATCTCGAGGATCCGGTTGAACTTGCCGAGCGCCACGACGATGGCGTCCGCCGCCGGGATGGCGCCGCCCGACAACGACGTGCCCGCGCCTCGCGGCACCACGTTCACTCCTTCCCGATGCGCATAGCGCAGCACGGCCGCCACCTCCGCCGTCGTTTCCGGCAGCACGACGGCGAGCGGACGCTGCCGATAGGCCGTGAGCGCGTCCGTCTCGTACGCGGCGAGCCGCACGTCGTCGGCGATCACGCGCTCGGGTCCTACCAGCGCCTGCAGCGCGCGCACGATGTCGTCGCGACGCGCGAGCAGCTCCGGGTTCGGTTCAGGCAGACAGATCATGGGCTGCGATTTAACCACCAAATGCGATCCGAACGCAGGCATTCGCGGTCGCCGGCCGGACCGACGGGTTCGCCGGACGCGGGACCCCGGCGGTGCGCGGCCGCGCAACTCTCTGAGTCCTTGACGAATTTGTCGGTGATCGGGGACAGGTTGTGACTGCCGAGTCGCTTATGTAGATTGCCGCTCACCGCAGTTAAACCAGCGCCGACTGCGGTTGCTGAAAAGGGCAAATCCGTCGAAAGGCGGAGACGCAAAACCACCGATCTACCGGACGTAAGTCCAACGATAGCGGGGTTGCCAGCGATGAGTCGGCTTGTGCACGTCGAGCTGCGCGCTCTATCGGTCCGAGCGTGCACTAGATATCAACCGTCGAATCCCTCGCTCCCACCCGCGTGGATCGGTGCGCGTCGCGGCGCGTCAACCGAGACCGTGAGGATTGGGGATGTCAGTGGGTGTTCAGAGGGTTCGGCTGAGTGTTCTCGTAGGTTTGTGTCTCGGCATCGCCGCGTGCGGCGGCGACGACTCTCCATCGACGCCCACGGCTGACAACGGCCGGCCATCCGCGGGTGCCGCCACACCCGGCGGCGCGAGCGGCACGGGCGGCGCGAGCGGCGGCGCCACGTCCGGCGGCAACAGACCGCCGGTGATCGAGGGCAAGCCGGCGACGGCCGTCGTGCAGGACACGCAATACTCGTTCCAGCCCAAGGCGAGCGATCCCGACGGCGACTCGCTGACGTTCAAGATCGACAACCTTCCCGAGTGGGCAACGTTCAGCACGGCGAACGGCCGACTGCAAGGGAAGCCCTCGCCGGCCGACGTGGGCGTGTACGAGAACATCGTGATCTCGGTCAGCGACGGCAAAGCGGAGAGCGCGCTCGAACCCTTCAGCATCAACGTGCAAGCCACCGGAAGCGGCTCCGCCGTGCTGAGCTGGATCCCGCCCACCGAGAACACCGACGGCTCGCCGTTGACCGACCTCGCCGGCTACAAGCTCTACTGGGGCACGTCGCCCGGCGAGTACCCGAACTCCATCTCGATCGACAACCCCGGCGTGACCACGTACGTGGTCGAGAACCTGGCGCCGGCCACCTACTACTTCGTGGCGACGGCCCTCAACTCCGAAGGAGCCGAAAGCGAGCCGTCGAACATGGCCACCAGCACGATCCTCTAGGCGGTCCGTCGCGGGGGGCCGGCCCGAGCGGCCGCCCCCCGCGGGCCTGCACACATTTAATAAAAAGCGTCCCCGAGGCCGTCGGCCCGCGGCCCCGCCTTCAGTGGCGGGCGGTCCGCCAGGGCTCCGTCCCGCCGTCGGGCCGCGACTGCCATCTGCCCGGCAGACGCCGCTCGATCTCGTCGTCGTCCATGTCGTCGATCTCGACCAGCTTCCGCCGTGCAGCGTGGCCGCTCACGACCCGCACCTGCGAGGGCGTCACGCCGAGCACCTCGGCGAGCAGCCGCTCCACGGCCGCGTTGGCGCGCCCTCGGCGAGGTTGGGCGGCGACGCGCACGTCGAGGGCACCGTCCACCCAGCCCGCCACTTCGTCGCCGCAGGCCTTCGGGCTCACGCGCACGGGTATTCGGGCTGCAGGTCTCGGGGGCCAGCTGGTTGCCATGGTGCTGCTTCCTCCATCTCGGGCGTGGGCTTGCCCCGCCCCCTGGTGTTGCTTACTGCGCGTTTCGCGAGCTGCGAAGCTCGGTCATCGATCGTCGTCGACGATCGTGACCGTCGCGCGTTTGACATTCCCAGCCGGGCTGCGGTTGCCGTCCGGAGCGTCGTTGAGGTTGACGTGGAACCACTCCCGGTCCTCGGGCGTTCCGTCCGCCGTGATGGGAATGTAAATCGTCCGACGGCGCTCACCGGGCTCGAACCGCTCGATGACGGCACCGAAATCGGCGTAGTCCTCGCCGCCCACCGCGGTGCCGTCGCTGGTCCACCACGCGACGGACGCGGCGCCGCTGCCGGCCAGGCGCACGATGTCGACGGCGACGGCCGTGCTGCGCTCCGACACGACGATCTCGGACACTGCGAAGCCGAACGCGGACCGGGGCGCCGGCGCGGTCGGGCGCGGCTCGGCGGCGGGCTGCGGCCGCGCGTCGGCCGCGTCGCGCGTCGGCCGTTCGGGCTTGACGCCGTTCGCGACCGTGGACGGCGGCTCCGTGGCCGGAGCGCGTTGCGCCGGCTCCGTCGTCGGCGCCGGCGACACGTCCGTGCCCGACGCCGGCGGCTCGGCCGTCGCCGCCGCCGCAGGGCCGGGTGCGCTCGCGCCGGCGGTCGGCGACGCTGTCGCGTCGGCGGCGCGCGTGCCTCCCGCGTTCTGCTCCGCCGGTGCGCTCGCCGCCGCGTCGGCGGCCTCGGCCGAAGGATTCGCCGTGCCGCCCGCATCGGACGGCGTGGC
This sequence comes from Gammaproteobacteria bacterium, assembly GCA_036563665.1. GTDB lineage: Bacteria > Pseudomonadota > Gammaproteobacteria > Steroidobacterales > Rariloculaceae > FEN-1219. The sequence goes on along the minus strand of DATCLY010000006.1, from coordinate 44,521 downwards.
CGCATCGCCCTCTCCTGACGCCGCCTCGACCTCCGCGGCGGTCGCCGGCGCTTCCACAACGGCCGACGCGGGCGGCCCCTCCGCGCCCTGCTCCGCGACCGCGTCGTCGCCAGCGTCGACGGCCGGACCGCCCGTCGGCGGTGCCGGCGACAGCGGCTCCGGGAGCAGCCGGTCGCTCGCGGCGCCCGGCACGAGCAGGGCGCGCAGGGTGTCCCGATTGAGATAACCTACGGCCGCCAGCGACGCGAGCAGCGTGAGGAAGGCGAAGGCGGCGCCCGTCCGCGGCTGGCGTCGTTTCGTTTCGCGCACGGGCCGTGCTTCCAGGCGCATGTCCGCGAGGAAGCGCGCCACGCTGCGCGTGCGGCGATCGTGGGGCGCGAGCGCCGCGCGCAGCGCATCCCATTGCCGTCGCGGAAGCCCCTTGATGCGCCGCGGCTCGCGCGCCGCCCGCACGGCGGCCGACCCGCCGCCCGCGAACGGCGGCATGCCGGCGAGCAGCTCGTACGCGAGACACGCGAGGCCGAACACGTCGTCCCTCGGCTCGGTCGCGAACGGTGCGACGTTGCGCAGCAGGCACGTGGACGCGAACAGCAGCTTGACGTCCTTGGCGCTGCGAACGATGACGTTCTCCGGCCGCACGTCGCCATGCACGAAGCCGCGCTCGTGGGCGTAGTGCAGCGCCGCGCCGACGGCGCGCACGACCTCGAGCGCCTCCTCCTGCCACAGGCGCTCGGGCGCGAGGTTGTCGAGCACCGTGCGCAGCGACTCGCCGTCCACGTACTCGAGAACCACGAAATGCAGGTCGCCGTCGGCGTCGAAGTCGAAGACGCTGACGATGCTCTCGTGCGCGAGCGACCGCAGGCGCGCCACGTTCTCGCGCACCGCGGCGAGCGCCCGGGGGTTGCTGCTGATGTCCGTCGGCAGGATCAGCACGGAAACGTAGCCGGCCGCGCCGTCCCAGCCCACGGATTGACGATCGAGGGCCTTGTAGACCAGGCCGAACCGGCCGTGCTCGAGGGGCTCTTGCAGGAGGAAGCGCCCGCGCAGCACGGTGCCCGGCCCGAGCCCCTGGGCGGGCGTGAGCGACTCCTGCCGGTCCGGTGTCAGCATCGATGAGCTCTCCCCGCGGTTGGCCGCGCCCCTTCTGCCTCTCCCACAGGCCGGGTCGCGGCTGGCGGCCGAGGCAAGGCAATTTGCATGCCAGCGCGCGCCGGGACGTCAGCTCGTGGCGACGTCCGAGAAGGCGGCGTCCCCTTCGTCCGCGCGGCCCTTCGGGCGCGCCTGGTCCTTGACGCCGGCCTCGACGATGTTGGCGACTCGGTACTCGCGCAGCTCCCGGGCGTGCGTGAAGATGATCAGCTCACCGAGCAGGCCGAGCGCGAAGAGCTGCACGCCGAGCACCACGAACAGGCAGGCGAGGAGCAGCGCCGGCCGGTCGGCGAGCGGCTGGTCGAACAGCAGCCGCTGCACCACCAGCACGGCCACGACCATCGCCCCGAGCCCGAACGTCGCGCTGCCGAGCATGCCGAAGAACCGCAGCGGCTTCTTCGTGAAGCGGATGAGGAAGAACACGGTGAGCACGTCGAGCAGCCGGTGCAGGTATTCGCGCAAGCGATAGCGTCCCTTGAAGGCGTCGCGCTCCGACTGCGGCACGTCGATCTCACGCACCGTGAAGCCTTGCCGGCTCGCGAGCACGGGCAGCAGCCGGTGCTGCTCGCCGTAGATCGTGATCTCCTCCACCACCTGGCGGTTCAGCACGCGCGCGCCGCAGCCGAGATCCCGGAACCGCTCGCCCGTGATGAGCTTGATCAGGCCGTGGAAGCCTTCGCGGCGCAGCCGCTCGAGGCCCGTGCCGCGCCGCGGCCAGCGGCGGGCCACCACCATGTCGGCCTCCTTGCTCGCCGCGAGCAGGCTCGGGATGCCGTCGCTCGCGATCTGGTAGTAGGCCGGGAGCGTCAGCAGCTTCGCCGCGCGAGCGTTGGCGAAGCCGGTCATGAGGGCGGTCGCCTCGCCGAAGCGCTTCGCGAGCTGCACGATCCGCAGACGCTCCGGGTCCTCGCCGAGGGCGAGCAGGGCCTCGCACGCGCCCGGATGCGGGCCGTCGAGCACGAAAATCATCTCGTAGTCCACGCCGCACGCGTCCAGCCCGCGCTTGTAGTCGCGGTGCAACTCGACCAGATCGTCCACCCGCTCGCCGACGGGGATGACCACGGACAGATCCGGCTGCTTCTGCGAAGTCTTCCTGTCTAGCATGTGCTTCTCACCCGGATGCGTTTGACGTAGTTCGAACGGCGGCCGACAAGCGGCGCGCCGTGAGCAGCGCGAACGCGTCCATGCGATCGTCCCCGGTGCGATAGATCAGCTCCGCGAACATGCCCGCCATGAACAAGAAGAACGCGAGCGCGCCGGACAGAACCCCGATGCCCGCCACGGTCGTCGAGAAAGCGTCCGCGGCCACGGCGCGATAGATGCTCAAGCCGATGCACAGCGAGCTCACCACCAGCGCCGGCGTCGCGAGCAGCGCGAACCACGCGAGCGGCCGGGAAGCGAAGCCGACGACGGTCTTCACCATGAGCAGGTCGAGCAGCACGCGGTAGATGCGCGACAGGCCGTACTTCGACTTCCCGAAGCGCCGCGCGTGATGCCGCACCTTGATCTGCGCGATGCGCGGCCCCGCGATCGACGCCATGGCGGGAATGAAGCGATGCAGCTCGGAGTAGAGCGGAATGGCCTTGATCACGTCCGCCCGATACGCCTTGAGCGAGCAGCCGTTGTCCTTGATCGGCACGCCGGTCACCTTGCCGATGAGCCAGTTGGCGATCCGGGAGGGGATCTTGCGGCTCACGAGCTTGTCCTTGCGCCTGTGCCGCCAGCCCACCACCAGGTCGTAGCCTTCCTCGAGCTTCGCGAGCAGCGCGGGGATGTCGGCGGGGTCGTTCTGCAGATCGCCGTCCATCGTCACGAGCACGCGGCCCCGCGCGTGCTCGATGCCCGCGGCCATGGCGGGCGTCTGGCCGTAGTTGCGCCGCAGGCGCAGCACGCGGAACTCGGGGTAGCGCGCCGGCAGCGCCGACGCCCGCTCGAACGTGCCGTCGCGGCTGCCGTCGTCGACGAGCAGCACTTCGTAGCTGAGGCCCAGGTTCTCGAGCGCGGCGTGCAGCGCCTCCGCGAGCGGACCGACGTTGTGCCGCTCGTTGTAGAGAGGGACGATGACCGAGAGGTCCATGCCGCTCTCCCTAGGGCGCAACGCGCGAGCCGGCCACGCGCGCCGCGGCCGGCGCCCGTCCCTTGCGCTCGATGACGCTGGCGAACAGCGCCTCGTAGCGCCTGGCGCAGCGATCGATGAAGAGCTGCTCGACGCGCGCGCGGTTGCCGGCACCCATCTGGCGGCGAAGCGCGGCGTCCGCGAGCAGCTCGCGGCAGCGGGCGACGAACGCCGCGCGATCGTTGAGCGACACCAGCCGCCCCGTGACGCCGTCCTCCAGGAAATCCACCTGCCCGCCGCGGTCGTAGCACACCACGGGCAAGCCGGCCGCCATCGCCTCGAGGAAGACCAGGCCGAACCCCTCGTGCTGGCTCGTGGAGACGTACAGATCGGAGAGCGCGAGCAGCTCGTGCTTGGTGCGCTCCGGCACCGCGCCCATGAACCGCACCCGCTCCGCGACCGATCGCTGCCGCGCGCGCTCGGCGAGCGCCTCGGCCGCGGGCCCCGTGCCGATCACGAGCAGCTTCACGCGCGGATCGGCGAGCTCCGCCACCGCGTCGATCAGCTGCTCCACCGCCTTGCGGGCCACGAGCCTGCCCACCGTCACGAGCACGAGGTCGGCGTCGCCGAGCCCGTGATCGCCCCTGCGCGGCGCCACCGCGGGCGGCCGCTCGATGCCGAGGGGAATGAGCTCGGCATCCACTTCCGGCGCGTAGTAACGGTGCAGGTTTTCCAGCGTGTTCCGCGACTGCGCCACGACGGCGTCCGCCGCGAGCGCGAGCCGTCGCACGCACGCGCGCAGCCACGCGTGTCGATGCGGCGAGTACTTCTTGCTCGGGTCGTACAGGTCGCCGCCGTGCACCGACAGCACGTTCGGCAAGCCGCCGAAGCGGGCGAGGTATTGACCCGCCGGTCCCGTGGGCAACGCGAAGTGCGTGTTCACGACGTCGAAACGCTCGCGTCGCAAGAACCCTCGGCCCATCCGAACCGCATTGACGACGTAAGCCGCCATCGACGGCAGGTTCGCCGCCGCCTCGCGGCGCCGGAACCATACCGGAACGCGAAGGATGCGCACGCCGTCCTCGAGCGACTGGCGCGGCAGGTCGAACGCCTGCGACGTGAGCACGGTGACCTCGTGCGTGCGCGCGAGCTCGCGCGCGAGCGCGGCGTTCACCACTCCACCGCCGCCGCCGAGCGGCGGGTACTCGTAGTTGCAGAACAGTATGCGCATCCCCATCTCGTTTGTTGTTGTGCGGCGACACCCCGTGCGGCCGCGCCGCCCCGTTCATTCAGGTTGCATGCCAACGCCGGGCCCGAGCGCTGCTCGGCAGCGGCAGCGGCTCGCGAGCAGTGCAAAATTTGGAATGCCGTTGAAAATGTTGAGGGGCGAAGCGGCCGTAAACCTGCGAAGATTGGCGTCGTCCAAATCGCAAATGCACTTCGTCGAGGAGGTTGAGCAGCGATGGCGACACGCACCAACGAGACCGAGGAGCTCGGCCAATCGGCCGCACGCGTGCACGCGCTCGATGACGTGCGCTACCGGCAGCTTGCCGCGCGCCTCGAGCCGTTCGACTCCTACTGGCAGGCGCCCGCCGACGTGGACAAGGGCTACACGTCGTTCTACCGCTACTACAAGGCGAACTATCTGCCGCGGCTCGCGGGGCGCGAAGGCGACGCCGTGCTCGTCGTGAGCTGCGGTCCCGGCTACCTGGTCGACACGCTGCGCCGCCACGGCTTCCGCAACGTCGTCGGCATCGATTCCGATCCGGACAAGATCGCGCATGCAGTGGCGCGCGGGCTGCCATGCACGGCGGCGAGAGCGTTCCCGTACCTCGCCGACCGGCAAGAGGCGTTCGACGTGATCATCGCGGAGCAGGAGCTCAATCACCTCACGCTCGACGAGCAGCTCGAGTTCCTGCGGCTCTGCAAACGGGCGCTGCGCGACGGCGGGCTGCTCCACGTCTACGGGTTGAACGGCGCGAACCCGCTCGTGGCGTCGGAGAACCTGTCGCACAACATCGACCACTTCAACACGTTCACCGAGTACAGCCTGCGGCAGATCCTCGAACTCGCCGGCTTCGCGGACGTCGAAACCATGCCCCTCAAGATCTACGTCTTCTGGACGAATCCGCTGAACTACGTGGGGCTCGCGTTCACGTCGCTCGCGGAGCTCGCGTTCCGCGTCTCCTACAAGCTGTACGGCAAGGACGTGAAGATCCTGTCGAAGAAGCTGGCCGCCACCGGCGTCAAGCGTTCGGCCGCCTGAGGCTGCCCGCGTCCACGCGGACGCGCCGGCCGCGGCGCCGGCGCGCCGCGGCCCTAGAGGTAGCCCTGCGCCCGGTACCAGCGGGCCGTTTCGACGGTGCCCTCGTCGAAGCGCTTGGCCGGCTCGTAGCCGAGCAGCGAGCGCGCCTTCTCGAGCGAGAAGTGGAACCGCTTGATGAAGAAGTCGAGCCGCCGCCGGTGCCACAAGGGCGCCACTCCGAGAGGCTTGAAGGTTTTCTCGAACAGCAGCGCGCCCAGCCAGAACGGCGCCACCGGCAGATCGATGCTGCGCAGCCGCGTTCCCAGCGCGCTCGCGATGAGCTCCACGTAGCGGCGCGTCGGCACCACCTCGCTGCCCGCGAGCACGAACGTCTGCCCTTCCGCCTGCGGCGTGGTCGCGGCGAGCCACAACCCGTCGATCAGGTCGTCCACGTACACCGGTTGGTGCTCGTTGTGCCCGCCGCCGATCATCGGGAACGTGCCCTTCGCGATGAGCTTGAAGAGCTTGAGCAGACGATGGTCGCCGGGCCCGTACGTCTCCGAGATGCGGATGATGGTCACGGGCAGCTGCGTCGCGAACGAGCGCACGACGCGCTCGGCTTCGAGCTTGGTGACGCCGTAGATGTTGTCCGGATGCGTCTCGGACTCTTCGTTCAAAGGACCATCGCGAGCCGATCCGTATACCCCGATCGTGCTGCCGTGCACGACGCGGGGCGAGCCCGCCTCGACGCACGCCTGCAGGAGGTTGCGGGTCCCCTCGACGTTCACCGCATAGAAGTGACTGTCCGGCAGGTGGCTCTCGTGCTGCGCCGCGGCCAGATGGAACACGGCGTCCCTGCCGCGCACGACCTCGCGCAACATGGCCGTGTCGGCGAGCGAGCCCACGACCACCCGGACTCCGGCCGCCTCGAGCATCCTGCGACGGGCGGCCTCCACGGGCGTGCGCTCGACGCCGAGCGCCACCACACCGTGCCCTTCGCGCGCGGCCCGCTCGGCGAGCCGCGAGCCGATGAAGCCGGTTCCGCCCGTAACGAGTATCTCCATCGTTCGTCTCCGCAACGTTCTTGAGCGACGCCTGCTTCGACAACGCCGGAGCGGCCACTGTTCAGTTGGCCACGGTCCCCACGGCCGAGGCCGCGTCCTCCATGGGCGTCGGTGCGGCCGGCACGTCGCTCGGCTCGATGGTCGCACCGATCACGAACCGACGTTCGACGTCGGCAATCTCCGCGTTGCGGCGCTCGGCGTCCCAGCCGAGCTCCCGCCCGACGATCGCGGCCGCTTCCTCGAGCGCCCTGCGGCCCGGATGACTGCCGGTGCCGAGATCCGTCCGGCGAAACACGACGTCGGACAACCGCACGGCCATCTCTTCGCGCACGGCGTGCACGAGCTCCGCGCGGAACGTAGTCGACCCATGCACGCACTCGGAAGTGATGAAGGGCTCGGACATGAGCTCCAGCACGTAGCGGTACCGCGTCCCGTAGTTGTGCGCCAGCGCCTCCACGCCGGCCTGGCCCACGCCGGTGGGCGCCTCCCGCGCCACGTCGCGCAGCAGCTCGCGGAACGACTCGAAGTCGCCTCCCGGGAGCGGCAGACGGTGCGTGGGCGGCCGTGCGGCGCGCACGCCGAGCTTGCGGCATACCACGTCGAGCGCCTTGGCGGCGTCGCCGCGCGCCATCGTGTAGCGCACGCCCACGAGGCTCACGAGGTTGGCGAGGCCGTCGCCTTCGTGATCCACGATGTGCGAGCGCTTGCCATAGCTCAGATGCTCCGCGCCGGGCTCGTTGTCGCCGAACGGCACGAGCCCGGCGTTCCACATGCACACGTCGGAGAGGCTCAAGTCGAGCGCCGGCATGGCCTCGTTGAGCTCGTCGATCCACGCTTGGAGCTCGCGCTCCGTCACGTGCACCGCATCGGCCGGATCCGCCCACACGCGGTGCCACACGCCGCAGAGCGTGTAGCCCCTCCACGGCACGAGGAACAGGTGCCGCGCCGCCCGCGTGATCAGCGCATCCGGGTCGCGAGTCCGGCCCTGCAACGCGAGCGCGTAGCGGTGCGGGAAGAGCCGCGCCACGAGGAAGGCGGCATCGCGGGAGTAGCTCCCCTCGAGGCCACGCGGGCGGTGCCGCTCCACGAGCTCGCGGGCCCACGGACCGGCGGCGTTGAGCACGGCGCGCGCGCGGACGTCGATGGTCTCGCCGGTGAGCCGGTCGCGGACCGTCACTCCGCGCACCGAGTCGCCCGCCAGAATCAGCTTCTCCGCCTGCGCGTAGTTGACGGCGAGCGCGCCGTTGTCGGCGGCAGCGGTGACGAACGCCAGCACCAGGCGGGTGGGGTTGTACATCTGCGCGTCGTAGAACACCGCCGCGCCGGTGAGCCCCTCGGTAGCGACGCCCGGGAAGAGCTCCTCGACGGCGGCCGCATCCAGGAAGCCCGCGAACGGAATGCGCCGCTCGCGGTCACGGATCCGCAGGTTGCGATCGAGCGTGAGGGCGTCGTACAGCCACATGCCGGCGCCGAGCAGGAGCTTGCCCTGTCGGCCGCTGCCGTAGGTCGGCACCACGATCGGCAGAGGCGTGACGAGGTGCGGTGCGATCCGCAGCATGGCGGTGCGCTCGTGGCACGAAGCTCGCAAGCGCGGCAGGTCGGCATGCTGCAGGTAGCGGATGCCGCCGTGCACCATCTTGAACGAATTGGCGGATGCGCCGCTCGCAAAGTCTTCCCGCTCGATGAGGGCCACCGACAGCCCGCGCAAGGTCGCGTCCCAGGCGGCAGCCGCGCCGAACGCACCCCCGCCGACGATGACCAAGTCGAACTCCTGATTGGCGAGTGCCGCGAACTCCCTCTTCATCGACGAGCATTCCAAAATTTGGAAGGGATAATTTTTTTTCAATTAGGGCGTCGAGCTATCAAACATCTGCAGGCGCTTTGCTAAGCTCGATTGCGTCCGCCAACACCCGAAGATGCCTATGAAGTCGCTGCGATGCCCGCTTGTTCGTCGCCTCGTTCGCGTGGTCGGCGCCGCCGGTGCCGGGCTGCTGCTCCTGACCGGTGCGCCCCGGTTGTGGGCACAGCAAGAAGCAGACCAAACGGGGCAGGCCATCCGCCGCTACGAGGTGCAGCCGGGCGACCTCCTGCACATCTCCGTGTGGAAGGAAGAAGGCCTCGACCAGGAGGTGCTCGTCCGCCCCGACGGGGGCCTCTCCTTCCCCCTGGCCGGCGACCTGAACGCCGCCGGCAAGACCGTGGAGGAGATCCGCCAGGAGATCACCGACCGCCTGGCGAGATTCATTCCCAACCTCGTGGTCACCGTGTCCGTGCGCCAGATCAACGGCAACAAGGTCTACGTGATAGGCCAGGTGAATAATCCGGGCGAGTTCGTCGTTAATCCTCAGGTGGACGTGATGCAGGCGCTCAGCATCGCCGGCGGGCTTACGGCATTCGCGTCGGCCAACGACATATTCGTGCTGCGGAGGCGCGATGGCAGGCAAGTTGCATTGCCTTTTCGGTACAGCGACGTCGTCCGCGGCCGCAACCTGGAGCAGAACATCCTGCTCCAGAGCGGTGACGTCGTGGTAGTGCCATAGGGGCGTGCCCGTGTCACGCTCCTAGCCGGCAGCGCGGGCAGGTCGAGGAGCAGAAGGGCCATGCAAGAACGACCCGAGCGGGAGCTGAGCTTCAAGGACTATATCGCCGTCTTCAAGCGTCGCGGCGGTCTCTTCTTCGCCATCGCGGCGCCGATCCTCACGATCGGCGTGCTGCTCGCGTTCGGCCTGCCTCCCATCTACGAGTCCACGGGCGTGCTGCTGGTCGAGCAATCGGAGGTGCCGGAGCATCTCGTGCGCTCCGCCGTGCCCGACTACCCCGGCGAGCGCGTGCGCGCCATCACGGAACGGGTCCTGACCGCGGACAACCTTGCGGGGATCATCGAGCGCCACGGCCTCTACCCCGACCGGGCCGCCGACCGGGAAGCCCAGGTGCGGGAGATGCGCCGCTCGATCGTCATCACGGCCGAGGATCCCGCCGCGCTCCGCAATCTCATCGGCAATCCCGAGAATCCGATCGCCTTTCGGGTCACGTTCCGGCACGGCGATCCGCAGACGGCCCAACAGGTCGCCGACGAGATCGTGCAGCTGTACCTGAGCGAGAACTTCAAGGCGCGGCGCGAACTCGCCCAGGAAACGAGCGAGTTCCTGGCCGAGCAGGCGCGGCTGCTGGAGCAGGACATCGCGAGACGCGAGGCGGAGCTCGCGCGCTTCAAGAGCCAGCACGCCGGGCGGCTCCCCGAGCTCTCCAACATGAACATGCAGCTGCTCGATCGCACCGAGCGTGATCTGCAGGACGTGGAGGCCGAGATTCGCACGCTCCGCGAGCGGCAGGCGCTCTACGAGCAAGAGCTCGCGCAGCTCTCGCCCTACACCACCGTGCTCGACGAGAACGGCAACCCCGTCCTGAGCCCGCGCGACCGGCTGAAGATGCTCCAGCGGAGCTACGTGCAGCTCTCGGCCATCTACACGCAGGACCATCCCGACGTCCAGAAGACCAAGCGGGAGATCGACGCCCTCAGCGCGCAGACCGGGCTGCCCGGCATCGACCGCTCCATCCTGCAGACGGAGCTGAACGCGCGCCTCGACGAGCTCGCCGCCGCCGAGGAGCGCTACGCCGAAGACCACCCGGACGTCGTCCGCCTGCGGCGCACCGTGGACAACCTGCGGCAGGCGCTCGCCGAGGCGCCGCGCGCGCCGCGCGCGGCCGCGCCGGCGGCGCCGCCCGACAACCCCGTCTACATCCAGCGGCAGGTGCAGCTCGAGGGCACGCGCGCGGAGCTGCGGGCCGCGCTCGAGCGGCGCGACCAGCTCCGGCGCCGGCTCGACGAGCTCGAGCAGCGGCTCACCCTGACGCCGGAGGTGGAACGCGAGTACAGCGCCCTGACGCGCGGCCTCGACGAGCTGCACGCGCAGCTGGCCGAGATCCAGCGCAAGCAGCGCGAGGCCGAGATCGCCGTCAATCTCGAATCGGAGAGCAAGGGCGAGCGCTTCACCGTGCTGTCCTCGCCCGGCCTGCCGACGTTGCCGTCGGATCCCAACCGCATCGCGATTCTGCTGCTCAGTTTCGCGTTGGCGATCGGCGGGGGCGCGGGCGGCATCTCGATCGCCGAGGTCTCGGACGGCACCGTCCGCAGCGCCCGCGACGTTCAGGACCTGCTCGAGATCCCGCCGCTCGTCATGATTCCGTACATCGACAACGAGAAGGACATACGCAACCGACGCTGGAAACGGCTGGCCATCGCCACCGTGGTCTTCGCATGGATCGGCGTGACGGCCTTCGTGATCATGAACCCCGCGGGATAGAGGTGCGGTTATGGCCAGCATCGAAAAAGGCTTGGCGAGGGCGCGGGAAGGCAAGCTCCGGATGCGCGACGGCGACGCGCCGGAGCTGGTGGTCGCGGCCAGCAACACCCCGCTCGCAACCGAATCATTGACGCGCATCAAGCTCAACCTTCGGGCGTTGCGCAGCAACCGCATCGTCTACGACGAGGAGTCGCCCGCGGCCTCGGCGTACAAGATGCTGCGCACCCGCGTGCTGCAACGCATGCGCCGCAACGGCTGGTCGACACTGGCGGTCACCGGCACCTGCCCCGACGAAGGCAAGACGCTCACGGCCATCAACCTCGCCATGAGCCTCGCCCGCGACATGAGCACGTCCGTCATGCTCGTCGATCTCGACCTGCGCAAGCCGGCCATCGCTCACTACCTCGGCGTGTCGCCCCGCTTCGGCATCGCGGACTACCTGCAGGGCGCGGTGAGCCTCGAGCGCGCCGCGGTGCGCGCCGACATGGATCGGCTGGGCTTCCTGCTGAACGAGCGTCCCTTCGCCAACTCCTCGGAGATGCTGACGTCGCCGCAGATGGAGGCGCTCGTCGCGCGGCTGAAGCAGGGGGACGGGCGCATCGTCGTGTTCGACATGCCGCCGTTGCTCGTGACCGACGACATGCTCGCCTTCTGCCCGCTGGTGGACGGCGTGTTGCTCGTGCTGTCGCAAGGCAGGACTCGGCAGAGCGACTTGCTGGCCGCCAAGGAGCTCTTGCAGGACGTGAACGTGGTGGGCACGGTGCTCAACCGCTCCACCGAGAACGTCCGGCCCTACTACTACTATTACGGCTACGGGTACGGCTCCCGGAGCAGCCGGGCGGACTCCGACTGACGCGAGCGCGCCGGACCCTCAGTGCCCGGCGATCGATCCCGACACCGCATCGCCCGGCCGAGCGTCGGGTGGGTCGAAGCGGTAGACGTTGGTGACGCCGTCGCGGCCGACGTACACGATCCGGTCGCGGTGGTTGCGCAGGAAGCGCTTGATGTCCTCGTCGAGCGCCGTGCCGTCCCCGAGCAACCAGTCGGCCACGATGATCCATTTCGTCCTGTCGGGCACCCCCAGCACGCTCTCGAGCGTCGGCAGGTCGGCGACGAGCGGGGTGGACAGATACAGATCCCGGATGCGCCCCGCCTCCTCGTAGCTCTGGTCCTCGTAGCCGCTCGACCGCAGCCAGTAGTCGAGCCGCCCCACGTAGTCGTAGTACTCGCGGCTGTCGAACGCGATGATCAGATCGTCCCCGTCCGCGGCGGCGCGGACGAAGGCCGCCGGGCCCTGGTAGTCCGGATACGACTCGAGGCCGAACCACCGATACAGCGCGCCGTCGCTCCGATAGTCGCGCTCCGTGATGAGAAACGCGCGCAGCGGGTTCACGTCGTAGGCGACGACGAGCGCCGCGAGCGCCACCGCGCCGGCGAGCGGCACGCCGCGGCTCGTCGCGAGGCGCGGCCGGCGCACGCGCTCGAGCAAGGCGTTCCAGCGCAGGACGCCCAGGGCCACGAAGACGAAAAAGAACGTGGAGAACGGCACGTTGTAGCGGAAGATCTCGTAGAGCGTATCGAACAGGCCGTTCAGCACGAGGACCGTCCCGAACGTCAGCAGCAGGAACGCCGCGGCCGGATCCGGCTGCGGCCGCGCCGCGCGGTCGAACGCCCAGAGCACCCCCAGGGCGGCCGGCACGGCGGCGAGCGGCCACTCGTTCACGAAGCCCCAGAACACGAAGAAGTGCGGAAAGTCGAGCATCGCGCGCATCGTGCCAGCCACCGCGCGGGCGGCGCCTTGCGCCCGCAGCCCCGCGAGATCGAAGGCGAGCCCCGCGGCCAGCCACACGACGAAGCCGATGACAAGAATCGCGAGCCCCATGCGGACGTCCGGCGCGCGCAGCGCGTCGAGACCGACGCGCTTGCGGAAGGCGAGCAGCAGAAGCGCGAGCAGGGCGACGTTGAAGAGCTGCAGCACGCTGCAAGCCGCGATGGCGACCAGCAGGGCGACGTCGAGCGGCCGTCCGCGCTCGGCGCCGGGCCGACGGAGGAACAGCACCACGCCCGCCGCGGCCGTGAGGGCGAACGCCACGAGCAACGCCGGGGCGCGCTCCCACAGCGCCGCCGCGAGCGGCAGGTCCGGCAGCGCCGAGGCGAGCGGGCCGAGCACGCTCCGGGCCACGCCCTGCAGGAGCCCTACGCTCGCTGCCGCCGCGGCCGGGTCGGCGGCCGCCGCCGCGGGCAGCTCGCGGTAGTGGCCGATGAGGCCGCTCCAGATCGCGAAGGCGGCCGCCACGGTGGCGGCGGCCGCGAGCGGGAACGCGAGCCTGGCCGGCTCGGCGAAAATCCTGCCCCTGATCAGGACGGGAAACAGGAACGCCGCCGCCAACGTATAGGCGAGCTGGTGCAGCGACACCGCGACGAGCGCGAGCACGATGCAGAGCACGCCGCCCGCGAGGCTCTCGCGCTCCACCCGGTAGCGCCAGATGGCGAGTATCGTGAGCACGTAGAAGAGCGCGAACGGCGCATACATGCGCGCGTAGCGCGCGAGCTCCACGTCCCACGGGGAGAACGCGACGAGCGCCGCCGTCAGCAGGCCCACATGCACGCCGAACAGGGCCCTGCCGAGCAGGAACGCCGCGGGGATGGTGGCCACGCCGAGCAGGGCCACCGGCAGACGCAGCGCGAGCTCGCTGTGCCCGAAGAGCTCGGCGCTCGCCGCCATGAGATAGGACAGCCAGCCTCCCCGCAGGTACACCATGCCGCTCGGCAGCTGCGGTATGCCGTGCTCGACGATGCCTTTGACGGCGAGCGACGAGTACTTCTCGTCCCAGCGGAAGCCGAGCGCGCCGAGGTTGGCGAGGCGCACGTACGCGCCCACGGCAGTCAGCACGAGCAGCGCGCCCCACGCGGAGGCCGCCCGGCTCACCACGCCCCGCGGCGAGCCCATCGCCCTCACCTCCCCAACGCGCTTTCGTACTCGAGCCACGTGAGCCGCGCGGCTCGTCGCCAGCTATAGCGCTCGCGCACGATGCGGCGGGCCTCGTCCGAGCCTTGCGCGCCGCCCTCCACGGCCGCGCGCATGAGCCGCGCGAGCTCCGCGGCATCGCCGACCGGGAAGAAGCGCTCCCGGGGGATCGGCAGGCTCCGGTTTTCCGGGATGTCGCTGGCGAGCACCGGCACGCCGTAGCTCAAGGCCTCGAGCAACGCGATCGGGTGGCCCTCCAGCGAGGACGGCAGGACGAAGAGACCACAATGGGAGTACAGCTCTCGCAGCCGCTTGCCGCTCTGCAGGCCCGTCAGCACGATGCGCGAATTCGCCTCGGCGCGGTTCGCCACCGCCGCGCAATACGGGCTCGCTCCGTCGATCGCGCCCACGAGCACGAGCTTCCAGGGCGCCGGCAGGGCCGCGCGCTCGAAGGCGTCGATCAGGTCCATCTGCCGCTTGGTCATATCGATCCGCGCCACGCACAGCACGTAGGCGCCTGCCGTCAGCCCGAACTGCTCGAGCGCCTTGCGGCTCGTCGCCCGCAGGCCGGGCGGCGCGCCGTTCGGGATCAGGCGCGCGTCGACGCCGTACTTCTCCGCCACGCTGCGCTTGAGCGCCTCCGACACGACGATCGGCCGATGCGCGAAGCGCATTCCGAGCCACTCACCCGCCCTGAGCACGGACCGAGCGAGCCAGCCCCACTTCTCCCTGCGGTAGTCCTCGGCATGGTGAGTGACGACCACGCGCAAGCCCAGGAGGCGCGCGAACGGCGCGAGGAACCCCGGCCCGACGGCGTGCAGGTGCAGAATGTCCGGCCGGGTGACGGCGGCATACAGCACGCCGAGCAGCGAATGGACGGCGGCCTCCATGCCGGGAGCCGTGGGCGACCAGAAGTACTTGAGCTTGACGCCGTGCCACTCGCGCGGCCGAGGCGCGTTGCGGAAGTGCGGCGCCCGCTGGATCACCTCCACGTCGCAGCCCATCCGCGCGAGCAGCGGATACAGTCGCCGGGCGTGCATCTCGATGCCGCCCTGCATGTTCACCACGCCGCGCAGGCCGACCACGACCACGCGCACGCGCGGCGAACGGGCGTCTGGACGCGATCTGCGCGCCCGCGCGACGAGCTCCATGCGATCTCCCTGGGCGCCGGCTTTGGCGCGCATCGCGCAGCGGGGTGCAAATTTCGTTCCTCCGGTCCCGCGGGCCGTCGCCGCCCCGGAGCGGGCGGCGTCACGTCGCGCGGGCGCGCGGCGATTCCAAATTTTGGAAGCGTGATCGGGGATCGAACCTGTCCGGCAACGCGACGACCCGGGCGCGCTCGCCGCGCGCGCGGCATATGCCTTGCATACTCCCCGGCGTGCGCGACGCCCGAGCGGCCCTCGGACCTCGCGCGGGCGCCGAACGGGCGACGGTGGAGGGCCGCCATCCCGGCTCGAAACGAACGTTTCCGAGATGATCGAGCATCGCGCGCCGGACCCGTCCGGCCCTTCGACACGGATTGCGCCGAGCGCGGCCGAGCAGAGCGCCGCTCCGCGCGCCGTCCAGCTCGCCGAGCCCGGCGCTGGGCACCGCGAAGCGTTCGCGGGCGCCCGGAAGCTCAAGCTCTGCATCGTCACCTGTCATCACTCGAGCGCCCAGGGCGGCGGGGCCGAGTACCAGATCGACTATCTGATCGACACGCTCGTGCCGCTCGGCCGCTACGAGCTCTACTACCTCGCGCGCAACGTCGACGACACGTTCCGCCCCGACGGCTATCGAGTCGTCCCGGTGGGGCGTAAAGGACGGACGCTGAGGTTCGGCTATGCCATCGACGCGGTATCGCTGTACCGGCGGCTCGCGGAGATTCGGCCGGACGTGATCTATCAGCGCGTGGCCTGCGGGTACACGGGCGTGTGTGCGCTCTACGCGCGGCGCAGCGGCGCCCGCCTGCTCTGGCACGTGGCGCACGACGCCGACGTGGACGGCACGGGAAGCCTGTACGGCAGCCCGCTGCTCGTGCTCGAGCGGCTGAGCGTCGACTACGGGATCACGCACGCCAACGCCATCGTGGTGCAGACGCGGCAACAGGCGCGCCTCCTCGAGAGCAACTACGGCCGCGCTCCCGATGCCGTCATTCCGAACTTCCATCCCGCGCCCACGGAGCACATCGACAAGTCGGGCCCCGTGACGGTGGTGTGGGTCGCGAATCTGAAGCCGTGGAAGCGGCCCGAGCTCTTCGTCCGCCTGGCCGCGGCGTGCAGCGACCTCCGCGACGTGCGGTTTCTCATGGTGGGCGCGCCGCCGGTGGGCCACCGGCGCTGGAGCGTTCCGCTCATAGAGGCCCTGGCCGCCACGCCGAACCTGCAGTACCTCGGCCACCGGACCCAGGCGGAGGTGAACGCTCTGCTCGCCCGTGCGCACGTGCTCGTGAACACGAGCACGCAGGAGGGCTTCCCCAACACGTTCATCCAGGCGTGGATGCGCGAGGTGCCCGTGGTCAGCACGTTCAACCCCGACGACGTGCTGAGCCGGGAAGGCGTCGGCATCCATGCGCGCACGGAAGCCGAGCTCGCGGCCGCCGTGCGCGCGCTCGCGACGGATTCACGCCTGCGAGCGGAGCTCGCCGCACGCGCCTGCAGCTACGCCATGACGCACCACTCCCTTCGCAACGCGGCGCAGCTGGAACGGCTGCTCCGCGGCGCGGCGTGACGCGCGAGCCCGAACGCGATTTGCTTTCGATGGTGAGCGGCGCGGCGCGCGTGGTCCGCGGATGGAGGGCGCGCTCGAGGCGTCACGGTGCGGACGAGCGTCGCGCCGCCGCGACGAGACAATGCTTAGCTGCACTAAATGGCATCGTCGCGGAAAGACGACAGCGATGCGCTTGCACGTTCCTTGACAGCCCCATAGGCGTCGTGCATCCTCGCGCCAAAGGCAAATCTGCTCGAAAGACAGAGACGCAAAGCCACGGGTCTTCGGCGCAAGCCATGACAGCCGGGTTGCACGGCGAAAGGGATCTCGCCGTTAATTCCTCGCTGCCCGCTGGCTGTTCGTCCATCGTTTCCAATCAAGAGGAATAGACAGCATGCGAGGACTTCGGGTACTCCACCCACTTCATTTCCTGCTCGTTCTCTCGCTCGCGCTCGGCTCCGCCGCGCACGCTGCGACGTACTACGTGCGCAACGGCGGTAACGACGCGGCCGACGGGCGCTCCCATGCCACCGCGTGGGCCACGATAGACAAGGTGAACTCGTACTCCTTCGCCCCCGGCGACAGCGTGCTGTTCCACGAAGGCGACGTCTTCACGGGTCGAGAGCTGGTCGTGGACTGGAACGGCACGAGCTCCCAGCTCGCCGTCGTCGGCGCGTACTACGTGGAGAACGGCCAGGCCAAGCGCGGACTGCGGCCGGGGAACCCGAAGCGCCCGACGTTCGACGGGCAACGGAAGTTCCCGCCCACCCGGTACGATTCGATGATCCACGTGCCGGGCAGCTACGTGCGCCTCGAGAACCTGGCTATCGTCGATTCCAATGCTCACGCCGTCGTGCTCTCGGAGTGCCAGTCGACCCAGGTGGTCGGCCTCTATATACGCAGCTCCTACGACGGCGGCATCATCGTCATCGACTGCAAGGACGTTCTGATCGAGAACAACGAGATCACGGACACGGATCGCGGCTGGTACGCGGACCGCGTTGGCACCTGGAACTCGGGCATCAACGTGAGCCGCCAGTCGGCCCGAACCATCATCAAGGGCAACCGCATCTACAACGTGTTCGGCGAGGGCATCAACGTCTACCAGGGCTCCACGGACTCGATCATCGAGAACAACTTCGTGTTCGCCGCACGCGCCGTAGGTATCTACGCCGACGCCGCGCCAAACACGACCATCCGCCGCAATATGGTGGTGGGCACGCCCGATTCGAAGTATTGGCGCACCAAGACCGCCGTCGGCGGCGGCATCATCCTGAACAACGAGGCCTATCACTACAGCAAGCTCAGCACGGCCGTGCAGTCGAAGAACGTGCGCATCTACGGCAACCTGGTGGCCTACACTCATCAGGGCATCGGCTTCTGGGGCGAGCACGCGTCGACCAGCTTCGACAACACGCTGATCTACAACAACACGCTCGTCGACAACGAGGTCCAGCTGAACTCGAACGGCAGGCCCATGCCGAATTCGAAGTTCGTCAACAACATCCTGTACAGCGCGAGCCCGAGCGCGGTGGACGTCAAGGGGACGTACCCCGGCCTCACGGCGAGCCACAACTACTTCAGCAAGGGCGATCCGGGTGCACCGTTCTCCCATTCCGGCAACCGCTACAGCGGTCTGCAGCTCAACAAGATGACGGGCTGGCGCGACATCACCTCTCCCGATCAGGTGTCGCCGGTGCATTTCCAGCCCACTCCGGCCTCGTCGACGAACGGCGCGGGCATCGATGGATTGGCCGCGCTCGCCGGCGCGGCCGACGTGGGAGACTTCGAGCTCGACTTCAACTCGAAGCCGTTCAGCATTCCGTTCGACCTCGGCGCTTTGCGGAAGTCGTCAGGGAAGGTGCCGAAGGGCCCCGTGCTCACCGGGGCGAACCCCTAGGGTCCGCCGGTATCCGGCGGCGGCTCCCGCCGGCCACGGCGTGGAGCCGTCCCGTCCCGCCGCGGCGGCGGCCGCCGCCGCGGCACGGCGGGCGCGCCTCACGGCATACGCGCGGCTCGCCGTGACCCCGCAGAAGTACCAGAAGAGGTAGCCCACCTCGTTCACCGCGAAGATGCTCGTGTAGACGAGCCCGGCCGCCATGATGACGGTGACGGTCGCCCAGACCTGGCCCAGCACGGCGAGCTTGTCGTCGCTGCGCGCGAGGAAGCTCGCGTCGCGCCAGGCCAGGAAGTAGAGATACAGATAAGTCAGGATGCCCAGCAGGCCGATCTCCCAGAGAAAGCCGGCCACCTGCGTAGCATCCGCGCCGTAGCGCTTGTAGTAGCTCGCGTAGGTGCCTTCGAAGCCGGGCAGGAACGACTCCGACACGTTGCCGGCGCCGAGCCCGAACGCCGTGGCCCACGGATCGCGCCCGATGCCCTCCAGGGCGAACATGATGGCGTCGAAACGCCCGATCCAGGTCCTGCGCCCTTCGGCGGCTCCCGTGTACAGGTAGCGATCGATGTCCTCTTCGAAGAAGCTTTCGAGGGAGTAACCCGGCGCGCCGTGCTGGATCAGGCGGTCGTACACGGTGACGAACACCATGCCCGCCACGATTCCCACGGCCACGAGCGGCACGAGCCTGCGTAGCGACCGGGCGCCGCGCGGCATGAACCACGCGGGCAGCAGCACGGCCACGGGCAGCAGGAGCAGCGTGCTCTTGGTCTCGTTCAGCGTCG
Source organism: Gammaproteobacteria bacterium (assembly GCA_036563665.1). Taxonomy (GTDB): domain Bacteria; phylum Pseudomonadota; class Gammaproteobacteria; order Steroidobacterales; family Rariloculaceae; genus FEN-1219. Next base: position 25,368 of record DATCLY010000006.1, on the reverse strand, counting down.
TGGGCAGGAACAGGGCCCCGACGAGCACGAGCATCATCGGGAAGCTGATCTTCTTGCGCAGGTAGAACGCCACCACGGGCACGATCCCCGAGATCATCAGCAGGCTCAGCACGCCGGAGTGGGTGGTCATTCCGGCGATCGGGTCTCCCGTGTGCATGCTCGCGGCGAACTGCACGAACCGCTGGTAGACGGCCAACGGGCTCTGCACGAGCAGCAGGGCCAGCAGGCAAACGAGCTGCAGCTTGAGATCGCGAGCGGTGAACGGATGGATCGCGGGCAGCAGGAAGAACGGCAGGAACTTGAAGTAGCTGCGCAGCCCGGCGACGACCGCGCCCGTGGGAACGGCCTGGGCTAGAAATCCGAACAGGATCACGAACGAGTACAGCGCGAGGAACAGCACGTAGCGCTTGTCGAGCTGCCAGCGCCTGCCGCTCAGGACCTTGCAGACGATCGCCACGACGGCGATCGCCGACAGCATCTCCGGCACGAGCGTGAAGTGGGGAGGGATGACGGCGAGCTTCCTCGCGAAGTACTCCGCGCCGAAGATCGACACGAACAGCGCAACGACGAGCAGGTTCATCGCCATGGGCTCGGCGTCCTCTCCTCCGTGCGGCGTGCGCGCCCGTCCGGCTCCCTACCGCCCCGCGGGCGGCGCCGCTCAGCGGTTGAAGAACTCGCCGAGCGGATAGTGCTCGGCGGGCGTGAGCAGCCCGCGCTGCAGCTTGATGTGCTCTTTGACGTTCTTGCCCAGGAACGACTGCCGCGGCACGAACGGGTTGGGCTCCACGTGCCCGTAGTCGATGTAGGCGCCGAAGTTCACGCTGCCGCCGAGCGACACCTTGAGCTTGTTCCACGCCACCCAGGCCAGCGGGCCGAGCTTGGGCGCCTGCGGAATGAGCCGCGAGCGCATGGCGGTCCTGGCGGTGGTGACCATCCAGCAGTTCTGCCGGCAGGCAGCCACCTTTCGGGCGGCGACCTGCGCCGCCTCGCTCTGCATGATCTCATCCCAGCTCTGCCGCGCGAGATTGCCGAGCAGCAGGTCGGCGCGCACGTTGCACGCCCAGACGTCGGACCATGGGTCGATGAAGGCGAAATCGCGGCCCGCGGTGCACGGTATCAGCCGATCGTGCCCGAGGATCTTCTCGATGAGCCCCAGGTTCAGATAGGCACGGAACCAGTTCTTCACCGAACGCGTGCGCAGCATGGCGGTGATCAGCCGCTCGACCTGACGCGCCACCTTGATGCGATCGTAGAAGTAGTTGTCGTTCTTGTAGAACTGCCAGGCGTTGTGCAGGGTGGACGTCGAGAGCTCGAGCCCCTCCTTCTGTGCGAGCTCGTACACCCACACGAGCTGCTCGGCGTTCTCGTCCTGGATGACCATGGCGAAGCCGAGGTCGGTGCCGCCCGCCTCCTTCAGCATGCGCATGCCGGCGAGCTTGGTTCGAAAGCCGTTCTTCTCGCCGCGGATGGCGTCGTTCGTGAGCTCGTTGCCTTCGAGGCTGAAGCGCACCTTGATATTCGGATAGCGCTTGATGATCGGCACCAGCCGCTCTGCGTGCAGACCGTTGGAGCTGATCTCGGTGATGCGGGCCTTCGGGTACACGACGTCCACGATGTCCGCTAGATCGGTGCGCAGCGTCGGTTCCCCTCCCGAGATGTTGAGGTTGTCGAATCCGTCGGGCAGCTTCGCGAGCGTCTCGACCGTGATTTCCTCCTTCTGCACGGTGGGGTGCTTCCAGATGTAGCACATCTGGCAGCGAGAGTTGCACCGGTAGGTCGATATGATCGTGAGATCCATTCGGTTCTACTCCAGCAGCGTCGACGTCGACGAACACTCGATGTCCACTTGTGTTTGCCCTTGCCGGCGGCTTTCGAGCACTTCCTTGTAGGTGCCAAGCAGCGCGGCGTTGTGCCCCTCGAGCGAGAAACGACGTTCCACCCGGGCCCGCCCGGCGCGCCCGAATCGCCGCCGCAGGCTCGCGTCCGCCATGAGACGCATGAGGCAGTCGGCCAGGGCCCGGCCGTCTCCGGGGGGAAACAGCAGCCCGGTCTCCTCGTGCACGACGAGCTCCGGTATGCCGCCGATGGCGCTCGCCACTACGGGCTTGCCGTGCGCCATCGCCTCGAGCACCGAGATGGGGCAGTTCTCGTACCAGCGCGACGGCACCGCGATCAGCGCCGCCCCGCGAATGGCCTCGTCGATCGCGGCGCCGCTCAGATGGCCGAGGAACTGCGCACGCGGATAGCGCGCCCGCAGCGGCGCCTCGAGCGGCCCGGTGCCCGCGATGCGCAGCGGCACGCGGTCGGCGATGCCCTCGTGCGCCTCGAGCAGCGTCTCGATTCCCTTCTCGGCCGACAGCCGCCCGAGGTACAGCACGTAGCCCGCGTCGCCGTCGGCGGGCGTTATCGCCCGCGTGTCCACACCGTTGTAGAGGAGCCGCACGCGCTCGGGCGGGAAGCGCCGCGTCACGGCGGCCCGCATGAACTCGCTCGGCGCGATGAACGTGTCCACCTGCTCGTAGCTGCGGAGCAGCCGCTGCACCACGGCTTCGGCGTAGAGCAGCGCGCTGCGAGCCAGCGAGCCGTCGGCGCACCGGTGCCGCACGACGTTGAAGGGGCCGCCGTCGAGACAGGCAGAGCAAGGCGCCCCGTGACGCAGCCGCAGATACGTCGGGCACACGGGCTTGTAGTCGTGCAGCGTCAGCACGACGGGCACGCCGCGGCGCCTGGCGGCGCCGATGATCGAGGGCGTGAGCTGATGATAGATATTGTGGCAGTGCACGAGGTCCGGCCGCGTGGCGTCGATGAGCGCGCCGATCTTGCGCACCGCCTCGGGCGAGTGGATCAGCTTCAGGGCCGTCTTGAGGCGCTCCGCGGCCGACCCGCCCTCCCCGTAGCGCTGGTTCGCCACGAACCACGACGCGTAGGGGCTCGGCGGGTTGCGGTCGTCGTGCATTGCGAAATCGACCACCTCCACGCCCGAGGCGCGCAAGAACTCCCGCTCGGCCAGCATCACGGCCTCGGACCCGCCGTTGCGGAAAAGGAACTTGTTGGCGACGAGCACCTTCACGTCGCGAGCGGGAATTCAAGTTCCGTACCACGCGGTCGGCGGCCGGGCCGGCGCGCTTTCCCGGGGCGGGATGGGTCGGCCAGCTTCACAAAATTTGGAATGCTTCGCCGATCGAGCGCGGCCCAGGGCGGGCCGCGGGGACCGTGGCACAGCGCTTGCAGCGCCCAAGCAGCCCAGGTCACCCACGAGTCGATCTTTGCGTACGGACGACGACAACCGCCCGGCCGGCCCCTTACGACAACCGCTCCGCCTGCTCGTGATCGCATCCGACACCTACCCGCCGCGGCGGGTGGACGTCTCGGTGCTGTTCGGCGAGGAGCTCGCGGGGCGCGGGCATGGAATCGATTGGGTGCTGCAGAGCGAGGCGCCCTGCGGTCGCGCGTACGTCACCTCGTGGGGCGGCGGCACGGTGTACGTCGGCGCCATGGATCACGGCGATTCGCTGGCGCGACGCGTGCGCAAGCACCTGCTCGGCATCCTGAACGACCTCAAGGTCTTCCGCCTGCTGCGCCGCGGCCGGTACGACGCCGTGATCGTCAAGGACAAGTTCGTCTCCGGTGTGGCGGCCCTGCTCGCGGCGCGCCTCGCTCGCACGCGGTTCGTCTATTGGCTGTCCTACCCCTTCCCCGAGCATTACCTGTATCTCGCGCGCTCGGGCGACGCGCGCTATCCCCTGCTCTACCGGGTGCGCGGGACGGCGTTCAAGGTGATGCTGTACCGCTGGCTGCTGCCGGCGGCCGACCACGTGCTGGTGCAGAGCGAGCAGATGCGGCGCGACGTCGCGGCGGAAGGCGTGCCGCCGGACAAGATGACGGCCGTGCCGATGGGGATCAAGGCGACGGAGCTGCTCCCGTTGCCCGCCAACCTGCGCCGGATCCTGATCCCGGAGGACGAGCGCTGCTTGCTGTATCTCGGCACGCTCGGCAAAGTTCGTCGCCTGGACTTCCTCGTGCGGGTGCTCGCGCTCGTGCGCCGCAGAGTCCCCGAGGCGAAGCTGTACCTCGTGGGCCGCGGCGACGATCCGAGCGACGAGCAGGCGCTCGTCGAAGAGGCGGCGCGGCACGGCGTGCTCGCCGCCATGAGATTCGTCGGCGAGCTGCCGCGTGAGGAGGCGCTGCGCTACGTGCGGGAGGCGGACGTGTGCGTCTCGCCCATTTATGCGACGCCGGTGCTGCGTCCGGGCTCGCCCACGAAGCTCGTCGAGTACCTGGCACTCGGCAAGGCCGTGGTCGCCAACGATCATCCCGAGCAGCGGCTCGTCATCGAGCAGAGCGGCGCCGGCTACTGCGTGCCGTGGGACGAGCAGGCGTTCGCGGATGCCGTGGTGGAGCTGCTCGAGGCGCCGCCGGAGCTGCGCCGCGCGATGGGCGAGCGGGGCCGCCGCTACGTGGCCGAGCACCGCACGTACGACAAGCTGGCCGACCTCGTGGAGCAGACCCTCGTGCGCGTCGTGACGCCGCCCGACCAGGACGCATCCGCAACGCCGTTCGCGGAGCCCGGCGGCCTGGTGGACGATCGGCGCCCGCGCTCCCCGCGATGAGCGCGGTCGCCGGAGCAGCGGAGCGCGCCGCGGCACCCGGGGCGCCGCGGCGGCTCAGGGTGCTGCTGTGCGCGCACGAGCTGTCGCCGCGGCAAGGCTCCGAATGCGCCGTGGGATGGCACCTGGCCACGCACCTCGCGCGCCTGCACGACGTGACCGTGCTCTGCGCGAGCGGCTCGGCGTATGCGCCCACGGGCTACCGCACGGCCGTGGAGGATTACCTCCGCGCTCACGGACCCGTGCCGCACCTCACGTTCGTGTTCGTCGACCAGCCGCGAACCGCGCGGCTGCTCGCGGCCGTCGACCGCGCCCTCCGAGGCGGCCGAACGGGCGGCGCCCGCCCGCTGTTCTACTGGACCGCGAAGCTCTGGCACCGGGCGGCGCGGCAAAAGGCCATCGAGCTCGGGCCGGAAACGTTCGACGTCGTGCACCACGTGACGCCGATCGCGTTCTGGGCAGGCGGCGCACTCTGGAAGCTCGGCAAGCCGTACGTCTGGGGACCGGTCAGCGGCATGGGCGGCTTCTCGCTGCCTTTCGCGCGCTGGCTCGGGGCGAAGGCCGTGCTGTTCGAAGCCTGCCGGGCGGCGTTCAACGGGCTGCACGCCCGAGCGTCCCCGTCGCTGCGCCGCGCGGCCCGCCGCGCGGCCTGCGTGCTGGCCGTCGGCCCGGAGGAAGCACGGGGGATGGAGCGTCTCGGCGCGCGCACGGTGATCCCGATGCTCGAGACCGCCGCTCCGCCCGTCGCGGACGGCACGCCCCGCCGCCACGACGGCAGCGCGCCGCTGCGCATCTGCTGGGCCGGACAGCACATCGATCGCAAGGCGTTACCGTTGCTGCTGCACGCGGTGGCGGAGTCGCGTCTGCGCGAGCGCCTCGAGCTGCACGTCCTCGGCGCGGGCCCGCGGACCGCGGCGTGGCGGGCGCTCGCCGAGCGTCTCGGTCTCGAGCACGTGACCTGGCACGGTCAGCTCGCCCACGGCGAGGCGCTCGCCGAGATGCGGCGCGCCCACGTGCTCGCGCATACGAGCTTTCGAGAAGGCACGCCGCACGTCGTGCTCGAGGCGATGGCGCAGGGCCTGCCCGTCGTCTGTCACGACGTCGGCGGCCTGGCGGTCGCGGTGACGGAGCAGTGCGGGATCAAGGTGCCGCTCGTGAGCCCCCGCCGGAGCGTCGCGGGCTTTCGCGATGCGCTGGAGAGGCTCGCGGACACGCCGTCGCTGCTCGAGCGCCTGTCCGCGGGCGCATTGCAGCGCGCCTCCGAGCTCACCTGGGCCGCGAAGGCCGCCGAGATCGCCGCCGTGTACGCACGCTGCGCGCGACCCACCGAGCCGGTCGTCGCCGCGGCCCGCCGCAAGTCCGCTTGAGGGCGTCGCGCCGCCTCAGGACGGCACCGGCGAGAGCCGCCGGCCGGCCCCGTGCCGTTCGAGCGCGCGCCGGATCGAGCCGCACATCGCAGCGCCGACCGCGGGCCACGTGAAGCGCTCCGCCGCGAGCCGGCGGCCCGCTTCGCCAAGCCGCCTGCGCAGCGCGGCGTCGCTCAGCAGGTCGCTCAACGCGCGCGCGAGCGACGGCACGTCGCCGGGCGGAACCAGGTAACCCGTGTCGCCGTGCAGCACGCGATCGGACGTGCCGCCGACGTCGGTGGCGACGACGGGCAGCCCGTGCGCCGCCGCCTCCACGAGCGCCACGGCGCTCGGCTCCACGAGGCTCGGCAGGCAGAACACCGCGGCGCTCGCGTAGTAGCCGCCGACCCCGTTTCCCGGGACGGGACCCACGACGCGGCAACCGGGCACGTCCACCTCCGGAGCGCAGCCCACGATCGCGAGCTCGGCGTCCGGATGCTCACGGCGCACGGCGCGAAACGCCTCCACGAGCTGCGGCCCCCCTTTGCGCTCCCACTCGGTGCCGACGAACAGCACCGTCTTGTTGGCGGGCGAGTGCTCCGCCACGCCCCGCACGTCGACGTTGACGCCGGAGTACACGCACTCCACCCGCTCCGGCGCGCAGCCGTAGTCGTCGATGAGGCTGCGCTCCGCGAAGCGGCTCGTGACGAACACCCGCTCAGCATGCTGGTAGATGCTCCGCTCGAGCTCGATCCAGCGGGCGCTGCGCAGTTGGCGGCGATCGAAGTGGGGATAGCGCAGGTTCGCGAGGTGCGTATGGTCGGTGTAGACGAAGTGCGGGATGCCGGGCGTGTGCGCGTCCCACAGAGACTGCGTCTGCAAGGTGAAAGCGAACTGCTCGGTGCGCGCACGCCGGCGCACGTGGTCGGCCACCTCGCGGCAATGACGCGGGTTCCTGCGCGCGAGCGTGCCGATGTCACCGGCCGTGCCCCGGAGCAGGCCGCGGCCGTACTCGCATGCGGTGGCGAGCAGGTTCGCCGCGGTCCGGGCGCTCACCTCCCTGCCCACGTCGATGTCCACCACCTCGCATTCAGGGAAGTGGGTCTCGAGCATCTCGAGGACGTGGCCGTTGACATGCGAGAAGCTGCCGATCCGGATCAAGGCCACCTTGCGCCCCCGCAACGCATCCGCGCGCCCGGCGCCGCCGAACGGCACGACATCGCACACGTTTCTCAAACCGGGATTCCTTCGATCGACGCGTCCGGTCAGCAGGCAGCAAGTCGTGTGCCAGGGGCTGCGCTGCGCGCAACCGACGCAGCGGCGTCGGGCCGTGCGCTTGTCTCTCGAAGGCGACAGCCGAAGGCACAGTTGCGAAGGCGGAATCGATTGCATTTCTTGTGATGGCGCGGCCGCGGCCAACCGGGAGCGATGGACGTTTCAAGCGGCTGCGTCGGTTTACGGCTGCGGGCCGACGCGTGGCACATGGTTTGCATAACGCCGCGTACAGCGTGCTCAGGGAGAGAAGCCGCGTGTCGTCTGCATACCACAAGATCGGGATGCTGATCTTTCTGCTGACTGCCTTCGAGTCGGTGGCCGCGCCGCTGATCTCCACCGCCACGTTGATCGGCTCGACGCAGCTGCTCGGCGTGCCGCTGACGGAGCCGTACATCTTCCTCGCGATCTTCTCGGCGCTGCTCTGCTACACGCTCATCCAGCAGGAGACGTTGCAGCCGCGTGGCGCGTTCGTGAGCGGCTGGACGCTCGCCACTCGCGTGGGTCTCGCGTGGCTCGCCGTCGTCGGCCTGCTGCTGCTGATCGGCTACGCCACCAAGGTCTCCGCGATGTATTCGCGCCGCGCGCTGTTCCTGTGGTTCATGGGCACCGCGCCGCTGCTGATGGCCACACCCGTTCTGCTGCGCGCGTGCTTCCGGCGCCTCGCCGTGGCGGCCGGCAACACGCGCAGGGTGGTGATCGTGGGCGTGAACGACATGAGCCGCGCGCTCGCGCAGAAGATCGTGTCGACGCCCGAGCTCGGCCTCGAGCACTGCGGCTTCTTCGACGATCGCGGCCCGCGCCGGCTGGGCGGCGACGACGGCATCGAGCTCGCGGGCTCGCTCGCGGACGTGGCCCCGTTCGCCAAGCAGCGACGCATCGACGTGATCTTCGTCGCGCTGCCGTATCACCTGGAGCGCACCAAGCGGCTGCTGAACGACCTGCGGGACACGACGGCGTCCGTGTATCTGATCCCCGACATCTCGTTCCTGGGCCTCATCCAGGCCCGGGTGGACGACATCCACGGCGTGCCGATCATCGCCCTGTGCGAGACGCCGTTCCAGGGCTGGCGCGGCTTCAAGAAGCGCACCATCGACGTCGTGCTGGCCTCGCTCATGCTCGTGCTCGGGCTGCCGCTCATGGGCGCGATCGCGCTGGCCATCAAGCTCACCTCTCCGGGACCCGTGATCTTCAAGCAGCGCCGCTACGGCCTCGACGGCGAGGAGATCGTCGTGTACAAGTTCCGGACGATGACCGTCATGGAGGACGGCGACGACGTCAAGCAAGTCACGCGCAACGACCCGCGCGTGACGCCGCTCGGCCGGTTTCTGCGCCGCTACTCGCTCGACGAGCTGCCGCAGCTGCTCAACGTGCTGCAGGGACGGATGAGCCTCGTGGGTCCCCGCCCGCACGCCGTCGCGCACAACGAGACGTACCGCAAGCTGATCGACGGCTACATGGTGCGGCACAAGGTGGCCCCGGGGATCACGGGCCTCGCCCAGGTGAACGGCTGCCGCGGCGAGACGGCGGATCTCGAGGAGATGCGGCGGCGCGTCGCCTACGACCTCGACTACCTGCGGCACTGGTCACTGTCGCTCGACATCAAGATCCTCTTCAAGACACTCGCCGTGCTCTTTCGCGACCAGAAGGCGTACTAGACGCGCGGCTCACGAGAACCCGCAATCGGGGGGTACGATGCGAATTGCACACCTTGGCTGTTGCGTGCTGGGCGCGCTGGGAGCGAACGTCTCTTTCGCGGCGTGGGAACTGGTGCCGGAGGTGCGCCTGCTCGCGAACGCCGACGACAATCCGCGGCTCGGCACCGACTTGCAGTCCGCCTCGCTCGACGAGGAAGACTCGGCCGCGAGCATGCAGTTCGACGGTCGCTTGTCGCTCGCGAGCTACACCGAGCGCAGCGAGCTGTTCTTCCAGCCTCGCTATCGAACCGACCGCTATCGCGACGCCGAGGACGAGGAGCTCGAGAGCGACGACCTGTTCCTCGTGAGCAGGGCCTCCCGCCGCTGGCGGTCGGCCACCGCCGGTCTGCAGGGCTATTTTTCCCGGGAGAGCATCCTGAGCAGCGAGCTGCTCGAGGCAGAGCCGCTCGATCCGGACGTCGAAGACCCCGTGCCCGTCGAGACCGGCGTGCTCGAGCGGCCCGACGAGCATCGCACCCGCGTGCTGCTCGCCCCGTACGTCGAGACCCGCCTGTCGCAGCGGACGAACTTCCTCGTCGACGCGCGCTATCAGGACGTCGAATACTCCGGCCCGCCGATCTCGGGCCGCAGCGACTTCGACGAATCGCTGTTCTCGGTGGGCATCGCGCGCAGCGCCAACGAGCGCAATCGCGTGGTGGCGCGGGTCATCGTGTCGCAGTTCGACGCGGAGCAAACGAGCAACCAGACGGACACCACCGGCGTCGAAGGCACGTTCACGCGCACTCTCTCCGACACGTGGACGTTCGCGCTGTCTGCAGGCGTGCAGCGCAGCGAGTTCCGGTTCCTGCTGGATCCCACGCTCGGCACGTTCGAGGAGGGCGTCGATACCACCGCGACGCTGAGCCTGGGCTTCCGCAAACGCACCGAGATCGCCACGCTGAACCTCGACGCGCGGCAGCTCGTTGCGCCGAACGCGTCGGGCTATCTCGAGCAGCGGGACGAGTTCCGCGTATTCCTGAATCGCCGCCTGACGCCGCGCCTCAACGGAGGGTTCGCGATCCGCTACATCGACACGAGCACGCTCGGCGACGTTTCCCGCTTCGAGCGCGATTACTACCGCGCGGGGTTCGACTTCGAGTGGGCCATGACGCCGCAGTGGTCGCTCGGCGGCGGATTCGACTGGACCCGGCAGGAGTGGGACGACCGCGGCGAGCACGGCACGTCGAACGCCGTGTGGCTCGGCATGACGTACAGGGGGCTGTCGCGCCAGGACCGGCGTAACTAGGCCGACTCGCCCGCGCCGGCCGGGAACTCCACGTGTGCCCAGCCCGCGAGGCTGTGCCGATAGACGGCCTCGAGCTTGCCGTGCGACGTGGGATACGCGAACACCGGCTTCCCCAGCATCGCCGACAGCAGCATCACGTGCAGGCGGTCCGTATGGACTTCCGCCGCCTGACGCACGGTCTCGAGGAACAGGTGAAGGTTCTGCTTCGAGACGTCGGCGACCAGCAAGGGCCGATCGGCCGTTAGCGCCCGGCGCGCCGCGGCGATCTTCCTTTGCCTGCTGCGGCGGCCGCGCGCGCGCTCGAGCCAGGCGCGACAGCGGTACGGCAGGCGCTCGACCGCGCGCGACCGGGCGGCCTCCGTCTCGTGGTCGTCTCTGAACGCGAGCAGCACGTGCTCGGCGGTCGCGGCCTGCCGATGGCTCTCGAGCCACTCGGTCGCTCGCAGCTGCAGCGCCGGGTCGTGCGACAACCCGATGGTCACGCTGGCGGGAAGCTCCGCCGCCTGCAGCGCCGCGAAGCTCGCGGGATCGCGCGCGAACAGCGCCACCACGCGCTGCCCCCCTTCCCTGCCGAGCGCATCACGCCACTCGTGCCCCCCCGTGAAGCCCGCGGGGCCGACCACGAAGCGCTTGTCCGGGAAGCGCCGCCATACCTGCCGCCAGAGCGCCGCGCCGCAGTCCGGCCAATGGCCGGGGTTGCCGCCCGGGATCAGAATGGCGTCGGCCTCCGCCGGGTTCACGGTGCGGCGCACGCCGAGGCGGTCGAGCAGCGCCTCCGTGCCGAGCATGATCAGCTGGTCCCCGCTGTTGCCGGGGTACGCCTTCAGATAGAACGTCCAGTGCCGATGCTCGAGCAGGAAGCGGAGGTACGGATCCGCCTCCGCACGCGCGCCCGCCTCGACTGCCACCTGCTCCGCGCTCATGTCGCGCTCCGCGGAGCAAGAACGGTGCCACGCGGCAGGCGTGGCCCGCCGCGGCCCGGGCGCGGGCGTCGCTTCCTGGTCCGGGATCGATTGCAAATTTTGGAATCGCCCGGGCGTCGTCAGGACGAGCGCTTCTCGGCCGTCTCGTACGCGAGCGGCACGGCCGCTTCCGGCGTGTAGACGGCGAACGTGATCGTCTCCTGCACGTAGAGATCCACGTGGCCGGCGTCGTGGGAGGCGTAGCCGATGGAGAAATCCTGGCCGACGATGAGCTCGAAGTCGCCGCCGCGCGTGGACAGCACCACGGCGCCGTCCACCGCCGGCGCCCACACGATGCGCCCGTCGAGCTGCTGCTTGACCAGGTCGATGATCGGGTAGCCGCCGCGGTTGACCGTCTCAGTAAGCCCCTGGTAGCAGCGCGGGCCGAGCGCGATGGCGTACGGGCCGTCGATGCCGTGATGCCGCAGCCAGGTCAACGCCGAGGCCACCACCTTCGGGTATTTCTCGTAGTCGTCGGTCAGCGTGAGGGCCTGGCCGGCGCCGGCCTCGCAGATGCCGCGAACGCCGGCCGCGCCGAAGCCGTTGAAGACGAGCCGGTCTTCGGCCAGCGCCGCCGTGCGGGCGGCATGCGTGACCGGAGTGAGGTCGGCATCCTTGGCGCCGCGCGCGATCGCATCGAGCTCGGCCCGTGCCATGCGGAACGGCACCGTGAGCTCGATCAACGCGCGCACCTCGCGGGCGGCGGCGCGCGCGCCTGGCAACGGCTCGGGCAGCGGCTTGGTCCGGCCCGAGCCGACGCACGAATACGACCAGCCGTGCGGCCCCGAGAAGTCGACGAGCTGCCGCCCCGCGAGCGTCCTGTGGAGCGTGCGCCGCGCCTCCCGATCGATCTCCTCCCACGCGGCGCCGTCGATGGGCGCGAGCTCTCGGTGCAGATGGTTCACGCGAGCCTCCCCTGTCGCCCGGCGCCCACTAGGGCGTGCGGTCCCGCAGGCTGCCGATCTCGAGGCTCGCGTCGCCGCCGCCCGCCGGCCGCAGCCTGGGGGCGGCGTCCTGGTCGCCGTTCGCCGCCTCGACGCGCTCCTCGATCTCGGTGATCGGCGCAGACGTGAAGAGGTACGTGCGCAGATGTCGATCGAGCACCGGATCGCGCCGCCGCAGCCACTCGAGCACCATGGCCGCGTGCTCCTTCTCCTCGTCGCGGTTGTGCGCGAGCACGGCCTTGAGGTCGGCGTCGTCCGTCGCGTCGATCCGCTGCGCGTACCAGTCGATCGCCTCGATCTCCTCCATCAGAGACCGGTAGGCGCGATGGTTGTCGAGCGTCGCCGGGGTCAGGGAGCTTTGGGCTTCGTGCAGGTAGCCGCCTTCCTCCGCCATCGCGGTCAACGCCCCGCCCGGGCCGCCTGCAGATTCTCCTCGGCGAAGGCCCAGTTGATCAGGTGATCGACGAACGCCTGCACGTATTTGGCGCGCTGATTGCGGTAATCCAGGTAGTAGGCGTGCTCCCACACGTCGCAGGTGAGCAGCGGCACCATGTCCTTGGTCAGGGGGTTGTCCGCGTTGGCGGTGGCGACGATGCGCAACGACCCTTCCCCGTCGAGCGCGAGCCAGGCCCAGCCCGAGCCGAACTGATTGATCGCCGCGTCCGCGAACTCGCGCTTGAAGCCGTCCACGTTGCCGAACGCCTTGTTGATCGCCTCCGCGAGGGCGCCGGAAGGTGCCCCGCCGCCGTCCGGCCGCATCGAGCGCCAATAGAAGGTGTGATTCCACGCCTGGCCGGCGTTGTTGAACAGGGCGCCTTCACTGTTGCGCACGATCTCCTCGAGCGGCTTGTCCGCGAACGGGCCGCCGGCGATCAGCTGGTTCGTCTTGTCCACGTACGCGCGATGGTGCTTGTCGTAGTGCGTCTCGAGCGTGGCGGCGCCGATGTGCGGCTCGAGCGCTTCATACGAATACGGCAATGGCGGTAGCGTTACGGGCATCTCGACCTCGTCAAGAACTGTGGGAAAAGGGGAAACGGCCGCTTCCATGCAACCGCTATGCCACGGTGGGGCGGTGCTCAGCGCCGGCCGCGCTCGCCCCGCGGGCCCCACTTGAAGCGCACGTTGCCCTTTTTCGCCGTGTTCACGAGTCGCGCGGCACCGAGAAAGATGGCCGCGATGACGAGCAACGCCAGACCGGTATAGATCACGAGGGGCCACGCGCTCTGCTCCATCGACAAGCTCCCGCGGTCAGTCAGGGCATGGAGCAAGTTCCATGCCGGGAGGGCCGTGACGCGCGACGCGCAGACGCCCGCCGCCGGCAGGTTTTGCAAGGGGGTCCGACTTTTGCAAGCGGCCCGGCGCGCGGCTCAGCCGCCGAGCCACTGGCGCAGGAGATCGCGGCCGAACACCCAGTAGTGCAGCAGCGAGCCGAGCACGGCGTGCGACAGCACGATCGGCGCGAGCGTGCGATAGCCGCGGTAGTTGAGCGCCCAGAAGACGCCGGCCACGGCCGTCACCGCCATGACGGGATACCGCGGGAAGTGCACCGCCGAGAATGCGGCGGCCGTGAGCGCGACCGCCGGCCCGGTCGGCAGCAGGTACAGCAACCGTCCGAGCAGGTACACGAGGAACACGAGCTGCTGCAGCAGCGCCCACGGCAGATAGAGCGCGATCGCGACGAGCACGTGCCAGTTGCCGACGCGCTCGAGCCAGCCGAGCGGACCGCGCAGCGACGGCGAGAGCCACGCCGCGGCCGCGAGCAAGGCGAGCGCCGCGACCGCCGTGAAGAGCCCCATCGACCGCCAAGCCGCGCGGCGCTGCGCCGCCGGGCCGAGCGGCGCGGCCGGTTGCCGCTGCCACACGGCCCGGCTGCGGGGCAAGGTGGCCACGATCCCCGCAACGGCGAGGCCGGCGAGCACGAGATCGAGGTACCGCGGGCGCTGCGGGAAGGCCAGCAGGTACACGGCCGCGAGCAGCCCGAACCCGGCGAGCTCGGCGACGAGCTGTGTTCGCAGGTTCCAGGTGAGCGTGTGCGCCATGGTCGGAGGTGCTGGGCGTGGGCCGCAGCATAGGGCAAGAAGCGGGATGCCGTCGCGCGGACAGCCTGGCACGAAAAGTGCATTGGCCCTCCACGCGTACAGCGGCGGAAGGGGGTAAACGATGAACAGGACGACCATCGCGGCGGGCGCGGTGCTCGCAACGGCGATGGTGACCGGCTGCGCCGGCAACCGGGAGCTGCCGAGCCCCGGCTTCACGCAGGCGCAGGCGAGCATCGACCAGGCGGAGCAAGCGAACGCGCAGCGCTACGCGAGCCAGGAGCTCAACATGGCGCGCGAGAAGCTCGATCAGGCGCGCGAGGCGCAGGAGGACGGCGACGAGGAGCTCGCCGCACGCCTCGCGATGCGTGCGCAGCTCGACGCGGAGCTCGCCGCCGCGACCGCGAGCAATGAGGAAATGCAGATGGCCGCGGCGGAGCTGCGGCAGACCATCGAGACGTTGCGCGGCGAGATCTCGCGCGGCGCCGCGCCCGGGCCGTAGCGGGGGAGGTTCGCATGCGCACAGCAAACGGAGCTTGGAGGGCGGCCGCGGCGGCCGCGCTGTGTACCGCGCTATTGCAGGGCTGCGGGTCGATGCCGGAGCGAGTCGAGACACTCGAGCAGGCCCGCGCGCTGGTGGGATCGTTGGAGCGCGAGCCGCTCGCGCAGCAGGTGGCGCCCACGCGCTTGAGCGCCGCCCGGGCGTCGCTCGCGGAAGCGGAGCAGCAGCTCGAGGACGGCGAGCCGGTGGAGGACGTGGAGTACCACGCTTACCTGGCGCTCCGCAACGCCCAGATCGCGGAGCAGATGATCGGCGAGCAGCGCGCCCGCAACGAGCTGGAGGATGCCGAGGCGGAACGCTCCCGCGTGCTGCTGGAGGCGCGCGAGCGGGACGCGCGGCAGGCGCAGTCCGCTGCCCTGCAGGCGCAGACGCTCGCCGAGCAACGCGCCGGCGAGCTCGAGCAGCAGAGCGAGCAGGCGCGGCAGGCCGAGGCCCGGGCGGAGCAGCTCGAGCAGGAGCTCGCCGACCTCGAGGCGGAGCAGACGGAGCGGGGCCTGGTCCTCACGCTGAGCGACGTGCTCTTCGACACGGCGCGCGCCGAGCTCCAGCCGGGCGCCTCGATGGCGGTGGATCGGATCGCGCAGTTCATGAACGAGTATCCCGAGCGCCGCATCATCGTCGAGGGGCACACGGATTCGCGCGGCAGCGAGGAGTACAACCGGCGGCTGTCGGAGGAGCGCGCGGACGCCGTGCGCGACGCGCTGCTCGACCGGGGCATCTCCTCGCAGCGGATCGAGGTTCGCGGGCTGGGTGAAAGCTATCCCGTGGCGAGCAACGATACGTCGGCGGGCCAGCAGCTGAACCGGCGCGTGGAGATCGTCATCTCCGACGACGCCGGCCGGTTCGCGCCCGAGGCGCAGCGTCAGGCGCGCTCGGGAAGCGTGCAAGAATAATTCGCCGGCCATTGGACAGCCGGCGTCAACGGTCACCGCCACGGAAGGTCTGGCGGCGCCGCTGTGCGCCGCCGTGGCGGTGGCATGGGGGCGGCCGTTGGCGGGCCGCCCGCGTGGGGAACAATGGACTCGAAAGCCTCAGCGGTGCTGCCCGCGCAGCGGCAGCCGAACCGTCAGCGTGCAGCCATGCGCCGCACCGGCGCTGGCGATGGTCAGGTCGCCGCCGTGCCGGCCGACGATGTGACGCGCGATGACCAGGCGCAACCCGAGACCTTTCTGCCGACGCGGGCCCTGCAGCGGCGCCGTGAAGAACCGGTCTACCTCGGCAGGATCCAGGCCTTCCCCGGTATCGGTGATCGCGCACTCGGCGTGGTCGTCGCCCCTGCGCAGGCGCACGGTCACGCGGCCGCCCGCGGGCGTGGCGGCGAGCGCGTTGTCGACGCAGTAGCCGAGCGCCTGCAGCAGCCGCTCCTCGTCGGCTTCGACCAGCGTGCCGGGCGCGTCGAGGTCGTCGACAAAGCCCACGCCCCGCTCGGCGGCGGTGGCGCGCCACCGGTCGCAGGCGCCGCGCAGCAGGGCGGCGAGATCCACCGTCGTCGGCTCGAGCTCGATGCCGCCGCCGAGCAGGCGCGCGACGTCGTCCAGCTCGCGAATGAGCTTGGCCTGATGGGCGATGTTGCGCCGCATGACCTGGGCCGCCTTGCGGACCTCGTCCGGACGCTCGGCGTTGAGCTCCAGCAGCTCGAGCCACATGCTGCAGACGTTCAGCGGACCGCGCAGCTCGTGCGCGAGGGCGCCGAGCAACGCGTCGGGCGTGAGCTCCGGCGGAGTCGGCGCGCTCATGCGCGTCCCCTCCCTTCCGCGCTTCCCGACGAGACCGTCAAGGCGGGCCGCGCCGGTCCGTCGCGAGAGTGTCTTGAAACGGCGACAGTACGTTCGAGCGGCGGTTGACGCATGCAAGGCTCACAGGCAAGGTACGGTCAGAACGAAGCCGCAACCGCGCGCCGCGGAACTGCGTGCTGCGGACTGCGTCGCCGCGTCGCGCGAACCCGCCTTCGGATTCGAGCAAGTTTCCTCCCGTCGGGATTCGTATAATGCATCGCGGCGGTCAACGAACGGCGAACAACAGAACATATCAACGGGCACGATCAATGGCGAGAGTTCTCCTAGTCGACGACGAACCCGATTTCGTCTCTTCCGCGGCGGAGATGCTCCGTCTGCACGGGCACGACGTGCGTACGGCCGATACGCTGCAAAATGCGCGCCGAGTGCTCGAATCGCAGCCGGCCGACGTGCTGCTGCTCGACCTCATGCTTCCCGATGGCAACGGCCTGGAGCTGCTGGACGAGCTCAGCAAGCGCAGCGCCGAGGTCGAGCGCGTGGTGCTGATCACCGGTCATCCGGGCATCAAGTCGCAGATCAAGAATCTGAGCGGCCCATCGGTTTCCTATCTCACGAAGCCGATCGACAGCCGCGAGCTCATGGCGCTGCTGCGCGATCTCGATCAGACCGAGTTCAAGCAGGACGACATCAATCTGCACTTCGGCCTGCTCGTCGGCGAGACGCCGCAGATGCACGCCGTGTACGCGCAGATCCGGCGCATCGCGGCCACCGACAGCCCGGTCATGATCGTGGGCGAGACGGGCACCGGCAAGGAGCTCGTAGCCGAGGCGATCCATCGCGAGAGCGGACGCAGCGGCGACTTCGTCGCCGTGAACTGCGGCTCGCTGTCCCGCGAGCTCGCCGGCAGCGAGCTCTTCGGTCACGAGCGCGGCAGCTTCACCGGCGCCACCCGGCAGCACTCCGGGTTCTTCCAACGCGCGAACGGCGGCACCTTGTTCCTCGACGAGCTCACCGAGATGCCGACGGAGCTTCAGCCGCACTTCCTGCGCGTGCTCGAGACCCGCAAGGTGCTGCCGGTCGGCAGCGAGAAGGAAATACCGGTCGACGCGCGGGTGATCGCGGCGACCAATCGCACGCCGGCGGAGGCGATCTCCAACAAGGCGCTGCGCAAGGACCTCTACTATCGACTGAGCGTGTTCCCCATCCACCTGCCGCCGCTGCACCAGCGGCGGGCGGACATCCCGCTCCTGGTCAATCATTTCCTCGCCGAGCTCGCGCGACGCTACGGCCCGCAGCGCTGGCTGTCGGAGAAGTCGCTGAAGCGGCTCGAGGCGTACCACTGGCCGGGCAACGTGCGGGAGCTGCGGCACGTCATTCACCGCGCCTTCATCCTCTCGGACGGCGACGACGGCGAGCTCGAGCTGCCGGAGCGCTTCGAGAGCCCGTTCGGGCAGCAGAGCAAGCTCGAAGGGCTGCAGGTCGGGCGCTCGATCCGCGACATCGAGCGCGAGCTCATCATGCGCACGCTCGCGCACTTCGACGGCGACAAGCGCGCGGCGGCCGCCATCCTCGGCATCAGCCTCAACACGCTCTACAACCGCCTGCACGTCTACGAGCAGGAAAAACAAAAAGAAAAGGCCTCCTGACGCCGACGCGGCGCGCGCACCAGCGGCTCCGTAGGAGCCGCACGCGCGCCGCTCGCGCTCGCGACAAGGCATCTCGTACAATCTCGCGCAATCTCGCGACGAGGCAGCCGGCGGCTGTGAGCTCTGCTGCCGCGAGTTCCCCCGGTTGAGCTCCTTCGCGGCACGGGCGTTCGCGCGGGGGCCCGTCCATGCAGACCCCCATCCAGGAACGGCGTGAATACGTCCCTGTAGCCTCGCGCGCGCGCATCCTGCGCGCGAGCGTCCTGGAAGGGGGTCTGCGTCGCCTGGCACGGCGCTTGCACCGTTCGGGGTCCGCCGCCGCGGGAGGCCTTTCTGCGCAACGTCGAGCGTCGTCTTTCACCGAGCGCCGCGCGCCCGTCCGACCGCGCGCGCGCCGCGCCCGGCGCGATGCAGGCCGGCGACGAGCGATTCCGCAAGCTCTTCGTGCTGATCGTCGTCGCGTTCTTCAGCGTCCTCTTCTTCCGCATGATCGGGCCGTTCCTGGAGGCGCTGCTGCTCGCCGCCGTGCTGACCGGCATGCTCTACCCCGTCTACCGGTGGCTCCTCGCGCATCGCACGAGGCCCGTGCTCGCGGCCATCGCCGTCGTCGTCCTCGTGCTCATCGCCATCGTGCTGCCGCTCACGTTCGTCGTCGGCGCGGTCACGCGCGAGGCGGTGCGCCTGAGCGAGGTCGTGGGGCCGTGGCTCGAGCAGCAGGCGCGCAGCAACTCCCTCGCCTTCGGTTTGCCGGACTGGCTGCCGTTCCGCGATCAGCTCGTGCCCTACCAGGACGACATCCTCGCCCGACTCGGCGACGCCGTGGCCACCTCGGGCGCGTTCCTCGTGAACAGCGCGTCGCGGCTCACGCAAGGCACCGTCACCGCCCTGCTGAACCTGTTCGTGATGCTGTATGCGATGTTCTTCTTCCTGCTCACCGGGCCCCGCTGGCTGAGGATCTTCGACTACACGCCGCTGAGTCACCGCGACCGCGAGCTCATCCTCGAGAAAGGCGTGTCGATCACGCGCGCGACGATCAAGGGCACGATCGTGATCGGGCTCCTGCAAGGCACGCTCGTCGGCGCGGCGCTCGCCGTCGCCGGTCTGCCCGCCCCCGTCTTCTGGGGTTTCATCGCGGCCGTCGCCTCCGTCATTCCGGTCGTGGGCGCAGGGCTCGTCTGGGCGCCGGCCGCCGTGCTGCTGCTCGCGCGGGGCGACATCGTGGCCGGCATCGGCGTCGCCGCGTGGGGCGCGGCGGTGGTGAGCACCGTGGACAACCTGGTGCGGCCGCGGCTCGTCGGTAACGACACGCGCTTGCCGGACTTGCTGATCCTGTTGTCCACGCTCGGCGGCATCGGCATGTTCGGCGCCACCGGCATCATCGTCGGCCCGATCGTCGCGGGGCTTTTCGTGAGCAGCTGGCACATCTTCGCGACGACCTTCAGGCGCGAGCTCGAGCCAAACGACGAGGTGCCCCCGCTGCAAGTCGACGCAGAACCGGGCGGGAGCCCGGGCGCGACGCGGCCCGCCGCTAGCGGCGCGGGGCGCTCAGATAGGCGTCCATGAGGCGCGCGACCGTCAGCGCCGCCGTGCCGAGCCGCTGCACCGCCACGCGTCGCGCCTCGGGGGCCGCGGTGTCGTCGCCGGGCCCGTCCGGGCGCGAGCGCCGCGTCGCACGCGGCAGCAACACCGCGCCGGCGACGATGCCGAGCGCGAGGGCGGCGATCAGGCTGCGCGGCCTCGCGAGCTCCCGCCGCACCTCCGCCGCGAGCCGCTCACGCGCGAGCGCGAGCCGCTCACCGTCCGCCGCGACCGCGCGCGCCGCCTGATCCGCGAGCCGCCGCTGGCGACCGAGCACGTGCTCACGCGCGCTCGGAGCGCGCGAGCAAGGCCCGCCGCAGGCGCGGCAGACCAAGGTTGCGGCTCAGGCCCACGGCGCCACGCATCAGCGCGAACGCGACGAGCACGTGCACGACTGCGAGTGCCGCGGCGCTCGCCTGCCACGGCAGCCCGAGCCGCCGCAGGCCGTCGATCACGAGGATCAGAACGAGGCTCCAGGCGAGGATCAACGCCGCGCCGGCGAGCAGCGCGCAAGCCAAGATGGCCGCGCCGGACAGAGCCGCGAGGCGCGTCTCCGCGGCGGCGAGCTCCGCGACGTGCCGCACCGTGTCGCGGGCCGCTCCCAGCACCGCCCCGCCGGCCGCGGCCACGCCGCTGCGTTCGTCCTCGGCGCCGGAGCCCTGCGCCGCGTCGAGCGGCGCTGCGTTCGCCGTCGCCGCGCTCACCGCCTGAGCAAGCTGCTCAGAATCACGCCGGCCGCGAACGCGATGCCGGCGCTCGTCATCGGATTGCGCTCCACGTAGCGCCGCAGCCGCTCGACGCTGTCGCCGAGCTTCTGCTCGATCTGCTGCTCGGAGCGGCGCGCTGCATCGGCCGCCTTCGTGGCGGTGGCGCGCACGTGCTGCTCCGCGTGCGAGGCCGTCGTCGCGGCCTTGTCGATCGCTTCGTGCGCCTTGGCCGCGAGGCGGTCGGCGGCCGCGCCCGCCGGTTCCCGCAGGGCCTCGGCGGACGTCTGATCTCGATCGTCGGCTGCTCTGTTCACGTGGCCTCCTCGTCCCTCGGATCGCCGCTTTTGGCCTTCGATGCAGGAAACATGCCAGTCGCGCTGCGACCGAGGCATGGAACTTGCTGCATCGCTCACGAACGACGGGGGTGAACGGTCATGACGGCGATCGAGCCGACGAGCGCGTTCACGGGCTACGCGGTGCGCAACCGTCGAGGCGAAGCGCTCGGAACGGTGACGGATTTCATCCTGGACCGCGAGCTCGAGCGCGTGTGCTATGTCGTCGTGTCCTTGCGCGAAGGCTTTCTCGGCCTGCGTCACAAGGACTACGCGCTGCCCTACGGCGCGGTGGAGCTCGACACGGAGAACGAATGCTTCGTGACCGATCTCGCGCACTACGATTTGCGCGACGCGCGCGAGCTTCGCCACGACGACGACCACGAGGCGCAGCCGCCGTCGGCCTACCGCTACCACGGAATCGACGCGGTACGCCGCGGCGTGCCGTGACGCGCGGCGCGTATACGAGCGAATGACGATCCGCGCTGTTCCGGTCGCCGGCCGGACGGGCGTCAGCCGGCCGGCCCGCCGACCACGCGCTTGAGCAGCGAGCCCGCCGGCAGCTCCGCGCTGCGATCCTGCACCTGGTTCAGAACGAGGAGCTCCTCCTCCGGGATGCTGGACGGGTAGCGCCGCATGAACTCTTCGAACGTCATCGCCCGGTCGAGCGCCACGATCTCGATTCTGCGCGGCTCCACCTCGAGCCGCTCCGGGTTGCGCAGCGGAGCGAAGCTCTCGACGATGTCCTCGAGCAGCGGCGCCTGCGCCTGGATGCGCGCCTCGGGCGCGTACGCGACGAGCCGGTACGTGGCGCCGCCGTGGTCGATGTGGGCCACGTAGCCGGCGACGACTCCGTTTTGCGCGGCCGCCCGGAACCGGCTCACGATCGCGCGGTTGCCGTTCAAGCGCTCCTCGGAGCTCCCTAGCACTTCGACGGATCGGCCGCTCGCGAACTGCTGCGTTGCCTGCTCGGGCGTGGCGTTCGCCACGATCGAGAGCTCGAGCGCCGCGTCCCCCGCCTCGCTCACCGCGACCACCACGCTCGCGAGGTTCTGCCGCCGCCAGTCCTTCGGGACCGCGAACTGGAACGCGAGCTCCGGATGATAGAAGGTCCCGCCGTCGAAATAGCCATTGCGCGGATCCTCGCCGTAGGTCAGACCGTCGATGGCGCGCAGATAGCGCTCCGTCTCGACCCGCGCGTCGGCTTGCGGCTGCGGCAACGAGGCGACCCGCTGCTGCACCGCCGCGATGCGCTCCGGCTCGCTCGGGTGGCTCGCGAGCCACGTGGGCAGGGGGCTCTGCCCGGCGAGCTCGCCCGCGGCCTGCAGCGCGACGAACACGTCGTCCATCTCGCCCACGTCGTAGCCTCGCCCGAGCATGTAGCGGAAGCCGAGCTCGTCCGCCTGCCGCTCGTCGTCGCGGCCGTGCTTCAAGAACAGCAGGTTGAGCCCCGCGCCGGCGAGGTCGCCAAAGCGGGCGAGCTCCGGCGACACCACCATGCCGATGCCGAGCCCGAGCTGGGCGAGCTGCTGCCGGGAGATCTGCGTCACGGAGTGCCGCGCCGTCACGTGGCCGATCTCGTGGCCGAGCACCGCGGCGAGCTCCGCCTCCGACTGCAGCAGGCCGAGCAGCCCGCGGGTCACGAAGATGAATCCGCCCGGCAGCGCGAACGCATTCGGCGTCGGATCGTCCACGATGCCGAATTGCCACGGCAAGTCCGGCCGCTCGCTGGAGCCGGCGAGCGCGAGGCCCACCTCCGCCACGTACGCTCCGAGCTCCGGGTGCTCCACGCTCGCCATCGTTTGCGCCACCTGCTGCGCCGACTGCCGTCCGAGCGCGATCTCCTGCTCCTCCGAGAGCAGCGCGAGCTCGCGCTCGCCGGTGACGGGATTGATCGCGCATGCGGCGGCGACGGCAAGCGGACCGACGACGGCAGCCTGTGCAACGCGCCTCATGCCCGTCGCGGCTTCAAGTTCCGTGCCAGGCGAGGAGCGCTGGCACGGTGTTTGCCTGAGCCCCGCGATGACCCCGCGCGCGACTTATCGGCTGCAGCTCACGCCGCAGCACGGCCTCGTAGCGGCGGCCGATCTCGTCCCGTACCTCGAAGCGCTCGGCGTGAGCCATTGCTACGTCTCGCCGATCCTGAAGACGCGGCCCGGCAGCACGCACGGCTACGACGTCATCGATCACGAAGCGGTGGATCCGGAGCTCGGCGGGCCGGACGCGTTCGAGCGTCTGTGCGCGGCGCTCGCGCAGCGGGGCCTCGGGCTCGTGGTCGACATCGTGCCGAACCACGTCGGCATCATGGGCAGCGACAGCCGCTGGTGGCTCGACGTGCTCGAGAACGGCCAGGCATCGCCGTTCGCCGATTACTTCGACATCGACTGGCACCCCATCAAGCCCGAGCTGCAGAACAAGGTGCTCGTGCCGGTGCTCGGCGATCATTACGGCAACGTGCTGCTCGGCGGGGAGCTCGAGCTCAAGCTCGACGCGCAGGCGGGCGAGCTCTCGGTCTGGTATCACCAGCACCGCTTCCCGCTCGACCCGGCCACGTATCCCATGGTGCTCGAGCGCGCCGCCGAGACGCTCCGGAGCGCGGGGCGCCCCGAGGCGCCCGAGCTGCTCGAGCTCGAAAGCATCCTGCGCTCGCTCTCCGCGCTGCCGCCGGCCACGACCACGGCGCCCGAGGAGCGCGAGGTGCGCCGCCGCGAGCAGACGGCCGCGAAGCGGCGCCTGGCGGTGCTCGGCGAGTCGGCCGCCTTCGCGGCGGCCGCGGCCGCTGCCGTGGCGTCGTTCCGCGGCACGCCCGGAGACCGGCCGTCGTTCGAGCCGCTGCATCGCCTGCTCGAGCGCCAACCGTATCGCCTCGCGTTCTGGCGGGTGGCCTCCGACGAGATCAACTACCGGCGGTTCTTCGACATCAACGAGCTGGCCGCGCTGCGCACGCAGAATCCGGAGGTGCTCGAGGTCAGCCACCGCAAACTCCTCGAGTGGGTGCGCGACGGCAAGATCCAGGGCCTGCGCATCGACCATCCCGACGGCCTGTACGATCCGCGGGGCTATTTCGCGTGGCTGCGCGGCGAGCTCGTGTCGGCCGGCCGACCGGACTGCTACGTCGTGGTCGAGAAGATCCTCGCCGCGCACGAGTTCCTGCCGCAGGACTGGCCCGTCCAAGGCACCACGGGCTACGACTTCTCGTTCCTCGCGAACGCCCTGCTCGTGTACGCGCCCTCGCAGCGGGCGTTCCACCGCGTCTACCGCGACTTCACGGGCCGGCGGGACGACTACGACGAGCTGCTGTATCAGTGCAAGCGCGAGATCCTCACCTACCACCTCTCGAGCGAGCTCACCGTGCTCGCCAACCTCTTGGACCGCATCGCGCAGGCGCGCATCGAGACCCGCGACTTCACGCTGAACGCGCTGCGCGCCGGCCTGCTCGAGCTCGTGGCGTCGTTTCCCGTCTACCGCACCTACGTCGGCGGCGGGCTCCCGAGCGACCAGGATCACCGGCACATCGAATGGGCGGTCGCGCAAGCCGCGCGGCGCTACGCCGGCCGCGACGAAGGCGTCATCGGCTTCGTGCGGCGGCTGCTGCTCAAGGAGCTGCCCGCGGATCACGACGCCGAGTACCGGGCCATGGTCGACCGCTTCGCGTCGAAGTTCGAGCAGCTCACGGCGCCCGTCACGGCGAAGGCGATGGAGGACACGTGCTTCTATCGCTACACGCCGCTGCTCGCGCTCAACGAGGTGGGCGGCGACCCGCGGCGGTTCGGCATCACGCCGGCCGGGTTCCACCATCTGAGCCAGCTCCGCGCGCAGCACTGGCCGGATTCGATGCTCTCCACGTCCACGCACGACAGCAAGCGTAGCGAGGACGTACGAGCGCGCATCACGGTCCTCACGGAGATGCCGGAAGAATGGCGCGCGCGGCTCGCCAAGTGGCGGCGCTTCAACCAGGCGAAGCGTCGGCGTCTCGACGACCGCAACGTGCCGTCGCGCCAGGACGAGTACCTGCTCTATCAGACGGTGGTCGGCAGCTGGCCGAGCCCCGCGGACGACGAGGCGCTCGGCACGTATCGCGAGCGCATCGCGCAGTACATGCTCAAGGCCGCGCGCGAGGCGAAGCTCGCGACGTCCTGGTCGAACCCGAACCCGGCGTACGAAGAGCGGCTGCTCGGCTTCGTGACCGATGTGCTGTCGCGGGCGCATCCCAATCAGTTCCTCGACGACGTCGAGGACTTCGTGCAGACCATCGCCGTGCCCGGCTACCTGAACGCGCTGAGCCAGACGCTCCTCAAGCTCGCCTCGCCCGGCGTCCCCGACATCTACCAGGGAACGGAGCTCTGGGATTTCTCGCTCGTGGACCCCGACAACCGGCGTCCCGTGGACCACGCGCTCAGGCGGCGCGCGCTCGCGGAGCTCGAGGCGCGGCTCGCGGAGCGGGACGGCGTGGACCGCCTCGTGGAGGAGCTCTGGCGCACGCTCGCCGACGGCCGTGCGAAGCTCTACCTCACGTGGCGCACGCTGATGCTGCGCCGCCGGCACGCGGAGCTCTTTCGCCGCGGCGCCTACGTGCCGCTCGCCACGCGCGGCGAAGCGGCCGAGCACGTGTGCGCGTTCGCGCGCCGGCACGAGGACGACGTCGCGGTCGTGGCCGTGGGTCGCTGGCTCACGCGCCTGCCGGACTGGCCGCCGTC
>DATCLY010000084.1:0-21420 GCA_036563665.1 Gammaproteobacteria bacterium | reverse complement strand
CGGTGCCGTCGCGTCCGATGAGGAACGTCTCCGGCGCCGCATACACGCCCCAGTCCACGGCCGCAGTGCCTTCGGAGTCGTAAGCGGAGGCGACGTACGGGTTGCCGAGCGTGGCGAGCCACGCGAGCGCGGCATCGCGGTCGTCGTTCCAGTTGAGGCCGTAGATCGGCATGCCCTTGTTGGCGAGTTCCACGAGAAAGCCGTGCTCGTGCCGGCATTCGATGCACCACGTGGCCCACACGTTCAGGAGCGACACCTTGCCCTTCAAGTCCTCCGTGCTCACGGTGGCCGCGGGATCCGTGAGGCTCGGCAGGCTGAACTCGGGCGCGGGCTTGCCGATCAACGGCGACGGGATGTAGCCGGGATTGAGGTCGAGGCCGCGCACGAAGAACACGCCGAGCACGGCGAGGATCACGAGCGGAATCGCGTAGCGCCACATGATTCAGCTCCCTTGTCGCGCCGCAGCGGCCGCTCCGGGACGCACGGCACCGCTCGGCGCGGCCTGCGTCTCGCGCACCGGCACGCGATAACGCCGGTCCGTGAGCGCCACGAGGCCGCCGAGCGCCATGATGATCGCGCCGAGCCACACGAAGCGGATCAGCGGCTTCACCTGCAGCCGCACGCTCCACGCGTCTTCGCCGAGCGGCTCGCCGAGCGCCACGAACACGTCGCGGTGCGGCGCCACGTCGATGCCGGCCTCGGTCATCGCGTTGCTTCGCACCCGATAGATGCGCTTCTGCGACGTCAGCACGGTCACGGGCTCGCCATCCTTGAGCACCTCGAACTCGCCCTCCACGGCCGTGTAGTTCGGCCCCTCGACGTCGCGCGTGCCGCGGAACACGAACTCGTAGCCGCCCACGGACACCGACTCGCCCGGGCGGATGGCGCGGTCCACCTCCACGTTGTAGGCGGTCGCCACCGTGGCGCCGATCACGAACAGCCCCACGCCGAAGTGCGCCGCGCACATGCCCCAATGACCGCGCGTGAGCGGTGCGCCGGCGCTGCGCGCCCGCAATCGCCGCAGCGGATCGAGCAGCGAGGCCGCGCACACCCAGAGCCCCGCCACCACGCCGACGATCGTGAGCACCGACGCGCGGCCGAACACGAGCCACGGCAGCGTGCCGCCGAGCACGAGCGCCGCCGCCGCGGGCCACTTGACGCGCCGCAGCAGCGCGTGGCCGTTCATGGTCTTCCAGGCCGCGTGCATGCCGAGGCCGAGCAGGAACACGAGCGGCACCATCGGCAGCAGGAACATCACGTTGAAGTACGGCGGCCCGACCGAGATCACGCCGAGCCCGAGCGCGTCGTGGACCATCGGATAGAGCGTGCCGAACAGCACGGCGCCGGTCGCGATGACGAGCAGGATGTTGTTCGCGAGCAGGAAGGACTCGCGCGACACCAGACGGAAGCCGCCCTCGGCCTCGAGCTGGCCCGCGCGCAGCGCATAGATCAGCAGCGCGCCGCCCGACAGCACGCCGATCAGGCCCAGAATGAACAGGCCGCGCGCGGGATCGGACGCGAACGCGTGCACGGACACGAGCACGCCGGAGCGCACCAAAAACGTGCCGAGCAGGCTCAGCGAGAACGCCGCGATCGCGAGCAGCACCGTCCAGCTCTTGAAGATGCCGCGCCGCTCGGTCACCGCCAGCGAGTGGATCAGCGCCGTGCCCACGAGCCACGGCATGAACGAGGAGTTCTCGACCGGGTCCCAGAACCACCAGCCGCCCCAGCCGAGCTCGTAGTAGGCCCACCAGCTGCCGATCGTGATGCCCATCGTGAGGAACAGCCACGACGCGAGCGTCCAGGGGCGCGTCCAGCGCGCCCAGTCCTTGTCGAGCCGCCCCGTGAGGAGCGCCGCCACGGCGAACGCGAACGGCACCGAGGTGCCCACGTACCCGAGGTACAGCATCGGCGGATGCATGACCATCGCCGGATCCTGCAGCAACGGGTTGAGGTCGTTGCCGTCGAACGCCGGCGGCGTGAGCCGCGCGAACGGATTCGACGTGAACAGCATGAACGCGATCACGCCCACGCTCACGATGCCGAGCACGGCGAGCACGCGGCTCGCGAAGTTCCGCGGGTACGAACGCGTGCTCCAGGCAACGGCCAGCGTCCAGATCGAGAGCACCGTCACCCAGAAGAGCAGCGAGCCTTCGTGCCCGCCCCACACCGCGGCGAACTTGTAGAACACGGGGAGCGCGGAGTTCGAGTGCAGCGCCACGTACTCCACGCTGAAGTCGTCGGTGAGGAAGGCGTGCGCGAGGATGCCGAACGCGATCGCGGCGAAGACGAACTGCCCCGCGGCCGTGGGCCGCGCGAGCGCCATCCATTCATTGCGGCCGCGGGCGGCGCCTACCAGCGGCAGCGTGGCCTGCACGAGGGCCAGGCAGAGCGCGAGGATCAGGGCGAACTGGCCGAGCTCGGGGATCATTGCCCCGTCGCCCGCTTGCCGCGCTCGAGGGCCTCGGCCACCTCCGGCGGCATGTAGGTCTCATCGTGCTTCGCGAGCACTTCCTCCGCCGTGAAGTGACCCGATGCGTCGAGGCGGCCGCGCACGACCACGCCCTGCCCCTCCGCGAACAGATCGGGCAGCACACCCGTGTAGCTCACGGGCACCGTATGGGCAAAGTCCGTGACCTCGAAATGCACGGTGAGGCTGCCGGGCTCGCGCCGCACGCTGTCGTTGACGACCATGCCGCCCAGCCGGAACCCGCGATCCACGGGCGCCTTGCCGGCCGCGATCTCGGCGGGGCTGAAGAAGAACGCCGCATTCTCCTGGAACGCCCGCGTGGCGAAGAAGGCCGCCACCGTCACGCCCGCGAGCACGAGCGCGACCAGGGTCAAGCGTTGGGTCCTCGGCCTCATTGCAGTTGCCTCACGGTGGGCCGCCGTCTCGGCCGCTCGGCGCCGCCGGACGCGCGGGCGCGCTCCAGCGCCGCCTGCCGGCGCCTGCGCGCGGCCCAGACATTGCCCGCCAGCACGGCCAGTGTAATGCCGTACGCAGACCAGACGTAAGCGCCGTCGCCGCCCATGGCGAGCACCTCGATCACGGCCGCCCCCCGCTCACGAGCTCCTGCACCCAGCGAGCATCACGCTCCCGTTCGACAATCTCGCCCTGCAGGCGGTTCAGAAGCAGCCAGTAAAAGAAGAACGTGAAGCCAGCCACCATGATCAGGAAGGGCACGAGCATGGAGGCGTGAATCGCGGGCTCGTCGAGCCTCGTGATGGAAGGCCCCTGGTGCAGCGAGTTCCACCACTCTACCGAGTAGTGGATGATCGGGATGTTCACCACGCCCACCACCGCGAGGATGGCGCTCACGCGATCGGCCTTGTCCCGATCCTCGAACGACGCCCGCAGCGCCAGATAGCCGAGGAACAGGAACAGTAGCAGCGTCTGCGACATGATGCGGGGGTCGCCCCACTCCCAGTACGTGCCCCAGGTGGGCCTCCCCCAGATGGCCCCGGTGATCAGGGAGCAGAGCACGAAGGACGCGCCGATCGGCGCCGCGCTCACGGCCACGGCGTGGGCGAGCTTGATGCGCCAGATGAAGCCCACGGCACCCGCCACCGCCATGACGACATAGGCCATCATCCCCACGTACGACGTCTGCGGATGTATATAGATGATGCGGTACACCTCGCCCTGCCGGAAATCCGGCGGCGCGCCGAAGAGCCCCCAGAGCGCGCCCACGGCGATCAGCAGGCAGCCGCTCCAGCCGAGCCACGGGCTCAGCCGCTCGGCCAACCGATACACGTAGGGCGGCGAGCCCAGTTGGTGGAACCAGCGCGGTAGCTTCATCCGGGGCGTCTCACTCGAGTCCTACTTTGAGGGCCGCCGCGACCGCCGGCGGCCCGAGCGAAACGGCGGCCGCGGCCATCGCAGCGAGCAAGTATAGCGGGCCGGCCACCGGTTCCCCGTGCAACGCGAAATCCGTGGCCCGCGTGCCGAAAATGAGCAAGGGCGCGGCCAGCGGCAGGATCAGCAGGCCGATGATCGCCCCGCCCCGCTTGAGGCTCACGGTCAACGCCGCGCCCAGGGCGAGCAGCACGCTGAGCGACGGCGTCGCGAGCAGCAGCGCGAACGCGAGCGTCGGCAGCCCGCTCGCGGGCAGGCGGAACGACAGCGCCGACAGCGGCACCAGCAGCACCAGCGGCAGCACGCTCACGAGCCAGTGAGCCGCGATCTTGGCGAGCACGGTGACACCGAACGGCACGGGCGAGAGCAGGAGCTGCTCGAGGCTGCCGTCTTCCGCGTCGTTGCGGAACAGGCCGTCGAGCGCGAGCAGCGACGACAAGAGCGCCGCGATCCACACCACGCCCACGCCGATGCTGCGCAGCTCGGGCGCGCTCGGCGACAGCGACAGCGGGAACAGCGCCACCACCACGGCGAAGAAAACGAACGGGTTCGCCACCTCGCTCCAGCGCCGGAAGGCGACCCGCAGGTCCCGCAAGACGATGGCCCGGAACGCGCCCACGCCTAGAGCTCGATGACGACCGCGGGCCGGCCCGCGAACAGGTCCGGCTGGTGGGTGGCGATGACGGCGAGCCCACCCTCGTCGAGATGGCGGCGCACCCAGTCCGCGAGGAGCTGCCGGCCCGCCGCGTCGAGGTTGGTGGTAGGCTCGTCCAGAAGCCAGAGCTTCGCCCCGGCGAGTCGCAGCGCCGCGAGCCCGGTGCGGCGGCGCTGCCCCGCCGAGAGATAGCGGGCCCGCACGTCGGCCACGTGCGCGAGGGCGAGCTCGTCGAGCAACGGCTCGAGAGGCGCCGCGCGGGGCGCGAGCGCTCGGTAGAACTCGAGGTTCTCGACGACGGTGAGCTCTCGTTTCAGGGCGTCCAGGTGGCCGCGGTAGGCGATCTGCCCCCGCGCGTCCGGCGAGAGCGAGCGCACGTCCGTGCCGCCCCAGGTGGCCCGTCCGGCCGTGGGCGGCGCGAGCCCGGCAAGCGTCCTGAGCAGCGTGGTCTTGCCGGCGCCGTTCGGGCCCACGACGACGGCGAGGCCGCCGCTCGCGAGCTCGAAGTCGAGCCCTTCGAACAGGCAACGTTCGCCGCGCCACACCTCGAGGCTCTCTCCACGCAGCACGGCCGACGTTTGCAGCAAGACGACGATCCCCACGCAGGGCGTTCGTGAGCGGCGCATTGTGCCGCAGCGCGGCGCGGTTGCAAATGCTGGGATGCATCGTTTCCCGTTTTCCGCCAGTAAGTAATGCGAATTACCTAGAACTCGTGTGAGAAGTGCGTGGGCCACCCCCGGCGCTACGCGAAGACGAGAATCGAGTCGGATTAAGGGTTTACATAACGTTGTTCGCAACTTACACTGAGTGGCCGCCTAGAACGCGCCGCAATAACAGTCAATAAACGCCGGCCACAAGGGGGAAATCATCGTGGCATCCGGGGTGCTCGAGCTGTCACCGGCGAAAGTCTTCGCGCGCCCCGCCGCGGAGGCGATCTGGCTAGGGCCCGTGCAGCGGGCGGCGCTCGCCCGGCTCCTCGAAGGCGACGGCATCCGGGTGCTCGTCGGACCGCCGTCGAGCGGCAAGACCACGCTCCTCGCGCACGCGTGCGCGCGCTGGGCGGAGCGCGACCAGGTCCTGCAGGCGCGCGGGCCCCAGACGCAGGCCGCCGGCCTCCTGTCCGCCCTGCTCACGAGCGCGGGCCTCGCGCCCTGGGAGCTGTCCGCCGTGGAGCAGCGGAACCTCCTCACCGTGCTCATTCAGCAGCGCAACGGGCAGGGCCGCCGCGTGGTGCTCGCGGTCGACGACGCGCAGCTCGTCGTGGGCGACGCCTGGAGCGAGCTCGAGCGGCTCGCGGCCTGGCGCGGCGGCGCCGCGGCGCCCGCACTCGACATGGTGCTGGTCGGCTCGCCGGCGCTGATCGAGCGGCAGAACGCGAATCCCGCCGTCTGGGGCAGCGCCGCCGTGCACGGCCTCGCCGCGCCTTCGGCGGACGACGTCGCGGCCTACCTGGAATGGCGCCTGGCGCGCTTCGACTTGCAGGGCACGATCACACCGGTCGCGGCGCAGCTGATCGCGCGCGCGAGCGGCGCGCGGTTCCGGGTGGTGGACGCGTTGAGCCAGATGGCGCTGTTGCTCATGCGGCGCGAGCGCCTCGAGCGCGTGGACGCCCGCCTCGTCAGGCAGGCCATCGCAACGTTCGCGGCACGCCGCAGCGGCGCGCCCGACGCCGAGGAGCGCCCGGCGCCGGAGCGCGTCGTGCCGCCGGACCCGCCGCCCGGCCACCTCCTCGTCACGCGCGATGGCCACCTGCTGCGGCGCGTCCCGCTCGCCGCGCGCCTGCTGATCGGCCGCAGCCCGCACAACGACCTGTGTCTGCCGAGCCCGTATCTGAGCCGGCATCACGCGGTCATCGTGGGCACGCCCGAGGGCTACTACGTGGTGGATCTCGGCAGCGCGAACGGCGTGCTGCTGAACGGCCGGCGCATCGCGCGCGCCGTGCTCTGCGACCACGACATCCTCGCCCTGGGGCCGTTCCGGCTCAAAGTCCACGTGCCGGAATGGATCTCGCAGGGGAACCCGCTGCCGGACGATGCGCTCGTGGACACCACGATCATGCCGCCGCGCAAGCCCGAGGCGCCGGCCGGCATCCGCCGCGTGAAATAGCGTCCAGGTGGGCGCGGCTTTCCAGCCGCGACTTTCTCTTCATGTCGCAGAACGACGGTCGCGCCTCGCCGCGAGCTTCGTCTCGCGTCACCGCCCCACGTCCCACTTCACGTCGATCTTCGCCGTGGTGCCCACGTTCTGCTCGAGGATGGTCACACCCGCCTGCTCG
The DNA here is from genome assembly GCA_036563665.1 of Gammaproteobacteria bacterium. Classification (GTDB taxonomy): domain Bacteria; phylum Pseudomonadota; class Gammaproteobacteria; order Steroidobacterales; family Rariloculaceae; genus FEN-1219. The sequence continues at coordinate 14,634 of DATCLY010000084.1, read as the reverse complement.
AGCCGCACGGTCTCGTCGAGCAGATTCTGGAGCCGCACCTTCAGGCTCAACCGCTCGGTCGGAAAGAACGAATATACGAAGTCGAGCGAGTCGAACGGCTGCTCGAACGTGTCCTGCGCGCCGCTCCTGCCGGCGAAGAACAGCCGCTCCCCGAAGGTGTTGTAGACGAGCGACCAGCTGTGGTTGCCGTTGGCCGAGTCGAAGCCGAGCTGCACGTTGGCGATGAAGTCCGAGTGCCCGGTCATCGAGCGCACCGGGTTCGTCAGATCCAGGCCCACGTCGCCCACGACGAGCTCCGAGTCGCTCAGCGCGACGTTGCCGGCCAGGAAGAACGGCTCGATCCACCGGCCCCAGCGCTCGGCGAGCGGCGACAGGTGCTTGAGCCACTCGATCTCCACGCCGGTGACCTCGGCGGACTCCGTGTTCACGAATGTGATGAACACGTCGTCGTCGCTGCCGGCGCCCTCCGCGGCCTCGATCGGGTGATCGATCTGCTTGTGGAACAGCGACACCGTGAAGTTGTCGCCGCTGTCGAAGAACCACTCCGCGCGCACGTCGAAGTTGCGGATGGGCGACGTGCGCAAGCGGCGGTTGCCGCGCACGCGCGCTTCGGTCAACGGGTCGATGTAGGTCGACTCGGAGACCTCGCGCAGGTCCGGGCGCGCAACCGTTTCGCTCGCGCCGAAGCGGAGCTGGAACGTCTCCGCCCAGAAGCCCGGCCGGCTGTACGTCACCGACACGGCCGGATACACGTCGTCCTCGCTGTACACGGCCGACGCGAGCTGCTCCACCGCGTCGTCGCCCGTGCTGGGGATCACGCTCTGGCCGATGCTCACGTCGAACTCGAGCGGATCGATCGGCAGCGACACCTGATGGAACTGCTCCCAGCGCACGCCGCCCGATACGCGCCAGCGGTCGCCGAGCATCGCATCGGCCTTCACGTAGCTCGCCTCCACCGTCTGCGCGGCGAGGTAGCTCTCCGTGCCGATGCCGCCGATGCCGAGGCGGAACTGATTGGCGGGGTTCAGCAGGTTATCGTCCGTGAAAACGCTGCCCGGCGTGCCGATCAGGACCGGCGTGGCGGCGGCCGCCGTGGTGCCGAGCGTGAGTTCGGTTTGCAGGTAGCTGCGCGCCTTGCGCGAGTAGTCCCAGCCGCCGCTGATCTCCACGTCCGAGCGCGCGAAGCGCAAGGGCTTCATGAGATCCCAGCCGTGGCTCTCCACCTCGTCGCGCAGATCGGTGTAGCGGTAGTTCGCGGCCGAGCTCGTGCGGCGCACCGCCGTTTGGATCAGCTCGCCCGTCGTCGGATCGAGCGTGTCCTCCGCGGAGACGTGGATCTCGCTCGGGATGTCGGTCGTCGCGGTGGAGTCGGACCAGTACCAGTCGTAGGTCACCCCTTCGAAGAACGGCCGGTCGAGCACGGGCAGGATCTCGGCCGTGTCGTCGCCCACCACGTGGTGACCGCGGATCTGACTCGAGCGCAGCTCGCGCTCCTCGAACCTGATCCGATAGTCGCGGAAACCGCGGCCGTCCTCACGCTGGAAGTTGAACGTGTGCCCGGCGGAGATCGACGCCTCGTCCTCGGTGTTGCGCAGGAACAGGCTGCTGGTCGCGACCTCGTGCTCGTCGGAGAAGGTCAACCCGAGATTCACCACGCCGGTCGCCGCGACCTGGTTGGTCGTGCGCGTCTGCTCGAAGTACTCGTTGTCGGGGTTCAGCACGTTGCGCACGGTCCGCTCGCGGTTGCGCCAGGCGTTGTCGTAGGAGACGAGCCCCAGGGCGCCGAGCTCCCACCGCTCCTCCTCGCCGAGGTACCAGCGGTTGCCGAGGGCCGCCTCGAGGCCCGCATCCGGCCCGAGCCGCTTGCGCTCGAAGTCGATGTCGCGGTAGAGCGAGGTCGCGAGCTGCCGATTGATGGCCGCCGCCTCCTCGAACGAATGCTGCCGCCCGTCCCGATTCAACCCGTCCAGGATCCCAACCGGCGAGATCTCTCCGCGGTACTCCTGGATGGCCGCCGCGATGGCCTCGGGCAACGCCCGCGTCCCGTCGTCCGTGCCGAGCGAGTCGTCGCCGCCGCCGGCGTACGTGAGACCGTCGTCGTCGCTCGCCGAGTTGTAGCCGGAAGCGATCTCCACCGACGCGATGGGGCCGTTAGGTATGCCGCGCGTCAGTATGTTCACGTTGCCGCCGCCGAACGCCGCCGGCATGTCCGGCGAATAGGCCTTCTGCACGGTCAGCGCCTGGATGATCTCGGACGGGAAGAGGTCGAGCGGCAGCACGTTTCGGGTCAGGTCCGGCGACGGCACAGAAGCGCCGTTCAGCAGCGTGCTCGAGTAGCGCTCGCCCAGGCCGCGCACGTAGATGAACTGATCGTTCACGAGCGTGAGCCCGGGCATGCGGCGCAGCGCGAGCGACACGGTGCTGTCGCCCGTGCGCGAGATCTGGTCCACCGTGAGGAAATCGGCCACGACTTCCTGCTCGAGCCGCTCCTGCACCACGTCCATGGCGGTGGAGCGCAGCCGGCCGATCACCGCGATCTCCTCCACCCCTGCCGGCACGGCCGGCGCGCCCTGCTCGGCCCCCGCCTCCTGCGCGGCGAGCGGATAGTGAGCCATCGTGGGCAGGGCTGCGGCCACGGCGGCGGCGAGCCTTCCGATCTGCATCGATCGTCCTCCGCCCCTCACGGGTTGCCGAACCAGAGCGGCTGGCCCTGGTTGTCCGGGTGCAGGCCGTACGTCCAGCCGGCCGTCCAGTCGTCCGCCCGCGTGACGGCGCCGAGCTTGCCGCTTGCCGGCGTCATCGTGATGGGAGTGCCCGCCGGATCGACGAGGCTGTCGGCGGTGTAGAAGGAGTCGAGCACTCGCAGGTTGCCGTTCGCGAACAGATCCGGCGCCTCGATCACCACGTTGCCGACGTTGAAGCCGTAGTCGGCCGTGCCGGTGTTCGTGAGCCACGCCGCCACGGTGTCGCCGTTCGGCAGCGCGCCGTTCGTCGCCTGCTCGCAGGCGATCAGCGTGTGGCTCACGGTGGAGTTGCCGAGCTGCGCCCAGTTGTTGGTGACGTTGTCCGCGGCGAGCTCGAAGCATTCGTTGTTCGAGTCCACGTCGTCGGCGTAGGCGCCGAACACGATGCTGTCGACGAGCTGCATCTGCGGGCCGCGCCGCAGCGTGGGCCCCTCCGCGGGGTCGTGCGTGTTGGCGTCGCCGTTGCCGAGGATGCAGGTGAGGTTGCGGATCGTGGGGCTGGTCATCGGCAGCGTGTCGAGCGGCACGCCGGCCCCGGCGCGCTCCTCGCCGATGTTGTCGCCCTCGATGCAGCGGTTGCCGTCGCCCTGCGCCTGAATCACGAGGGCCGTATCGATCGTGCCCACGTAGCCGTCTGAGAAGTCGATCGAGTCGTCCTTCACGTACAGCGCCACGAAGTGGTCCACGTTCACGGCGCCGCCGAAGAACTCGATGCCGTCGTCGTACGTGCTATAGGTCTGAACGTGGCTCACGATGGTCCCGGAGCCCACAGCGTTGAACGTGATGCCGTTCAGCTCGTTGCCGGGCACGACCTCGGAGCCCGTGTGCTTCACCACCACGTAACGCAGCACGCCCGAGCTCTCGGCGTTGTCGTTGCCGCCGTAGTGCACCGGCTGGCCTTCCGACAGCACGTGGCACTGGTCGTTCTGCCGTTGGGCGTCCGTGCAGTTGTTGGTGATGCCGTTGCCGTTGATGATGATGCCGCCCCACTGCTGCACGTCCTCGGGACCCACCGTGCCGAGCACGGCGTCGGTCACGCTCGTGAACGTGATGGGGGCGTCGGCGGTGCCATCCGCGACGATGCGCGAGCCGCGGTTGACGACGAGGTAGTCGGACTGATCGTTGAACGCGAGCGTGCTGCCCGGCGCGATCGTCAGCACGGGCCCTGTGCCGCCCGCGGGTGCAGGACCGGAGCTCACGTCCTGGCCGATGGCGAGCACGTCCTGGAAGATGTGCACGCCGTCGATCAGCGGGATGTCGAGGTCCGCGGTGACCGGATTGGCCGCGCTCGAGAACGTGGACGAGTAGATGCAGTTCTGCCCGTCGAAGACGCCCTGCCGCACCGTCCCGCCGGGGGTCGTGTACGCGGCGCACGGGTTGCTCGTGCCGCCCCCGCCTCCGCCGCCGGTGCTGGTGGAGTTGTCGATGTTCGTGGGAGCCAGGTTCACGTCGCCCGATTCGCACGCCGCAAGCAGCGCCGCCATGGGCGCGAGAACGACAAGACGCTTCGCATTCATTCGGTGGTTTCTCCGACTGCCGATGTGCGGCGCCCACGGTAGGCGCGCCCGGTGTAGGAAATGTGAAAAGACGTTTACGGGATCGTTACGACGCGGAGCCATCGCCTTCCCCGGCGACGCGCGACGCGTGACCCGGCAGCCGGGCACGTCCGGTCACGGCGCGCGGCGCGGGCGACGGCGCCAGGCGATAGCCGAAGCCGCGGACGGTCTGAATCATGTCCGGGCAGCCGTGCCACTCGAACAGCTGCCGCAGCCGCCGCACGTGCACGTCCACCGTGCGCGGCCCGGCCTCGATGTGCGCGGGCCAGGCACGGCGCAACAGCTCCGCGCGAGTGAAGACGCGCCCCGGGTGCTCGAGCAGGAAAGCGATGAGCCGGAACTCGGTGGGCGCGAGCCTCACCTCCTGTCCATGGATGGTGAACGCGTGCGCCGCGCGATCGAGCGCGAGCGGTCCTGCCGACAGGCGTTCCACGCGGACTGCGGCCGGCGGGCGGCGGGCGCAGGCGCGCACTCGCGCGACGAGCTCCGCCGCCTCGCACGGCAGGCCCAAGCACTCGTCGGCGCCGAGGTCGAGCGCGCGAACCGCCTCGCCCATCCGCGTGCGGTCCGCGAGCACCACGATGCGGCAGTGCGCGGTCTCCGCCTGCTCTCGAAGCCCGGCGACCAGCGTCCGAACGGCCTCGGACGTGGTCCATGGCAACAGAACGAACGCCGCGGCCTCCTCGCGCGCGAGCTCGCACACGGCGGCGACCGCGCCGCTCGCCGCCACCCGGAATCCCTCGGCCTCCAGCGCGCGTCGGGCGAACGCGCGCAGCGCCGCGTCCCGATGCACGAACAGAACCGTGGACAACTGCCGTCTCCCCTGCTCCGTTTCGCAGGGAGTGGAGCACCGCTTCTTTGCAGGCGCTTTACGGGCTCGTGACGGAATCGTTAATGCGGGTTCGCCCGCAGGCCGGCCGCGTGAAGAGCGACCCCGCGCTCCAGATTGGCTTAGAATGACCGGGCACACCCTCGCCCGGGTGGCGGAATTGGTAGACGCAAGGGACTTGAGCAATTGAGCACCCGGCACGGAAACGGCCGGGTGAATGGGGTCAAATTCGGGGGAACAGCCCCACGGCCCGCGATGCGCGCGGACGTGCCTGCAATCCCGAGCTAAGCCCGCGAGCGGTCGCGCGCCGCGCGCGGGAAAGTGTAGAGACTTGACGGCCCCTGCCTAACTTCCCGGCGCCCGCCGCCGGGGACACGGCAAAGAGAAAGTCCAGACTCCAAATGGGCCGCGCCGCGGCTCAGCAGCGAAAGCTGTAGCGAGTACGAAAATCCCTCGGAGGCGACTCCGTACCGGTTCGAGTCCGGTCCCGGGCACCATTTCCCGACCGCAGCCGCTTACAGGAACACGACGGCGAACCGCAGCGCCCCCAGGGCACGCCAGAACACGGCGAGCGGCGGGATCAGCGCCGAGGTCACGACCATCTCCACGACATGCGACCAGCGCTTCGTCGTGCGCCGCAGGCGCGCGGCGCAGAACCACGCCGTGAGCGCACCCCAGAGCCCCGCCGCCGTCAGCGCCGCTGCCGTGGCGCCGGCCGCGAGCGCACCCGCAGTGCCCGCGAGCGCCGCGACGATCGCGTAGTAGTCCCAGCGCGCTCGCTCCCTGATCCGCTCTCGATAGAGCGCGCGGTGCTTCTTGAAGAGCAGCGCATCGAACTGCACCTTGCGCTGCTGGCCGAGGCTCACGCCCCAGGGCGCGGGGCGCACGGGGTGAACCACCACCGCGTCGGGCACGTGGATGACGCGCACGCCGCTCGCGAGCAGCCGGAAGAACAGGTCCGAGTCCTCGCGCCAGGCGATCTCGAAGCGCTCGTCGAATCCCCCCACGCGCTCGAGCGCGCGCTTGCGGCAGAAGCAGTTCGCGGTGGCGAACTCGGCGCGCGACAGTCGCGCCGCGTCGAGCTCGTAGTCCGTGGGATCGCCCCCGAGCGGCACGACGATCCGGCCCCACGCCGCGTCCACGTCGTCCGAGAACGCTATGAGCGCGCGCTCGAGCCACGCGCGATCGGGAACCGTGTCGTCGTCCGTGAAGGCGACGATATCCGCCGCGGCCGCCCGCCACCCCGCGTTGCGCGCGGCCGCCGGTCCGCGGTGCGGCGGCGACAGGAACGTGAGGCGCGGGCCGTCGTCCCGGCGCCAGCGGGCGCGCCACCCCTCCGCCATCGCGCGGGCCGCCTCGCTCGGCCCGTCGTGCACGACGATCACCTCGATCTCGTCGGCCGGCAGCGTCTGCGCGGCCAGCGCCGCGAGGCAGCGGTCGAGGAGCTCGGGCCGGCGGTAGGTCGGCACCACGACCGAAACTCGCGGCCTGACTACTTCTCGAGCAGCCAAGGCCCGATCACCAGCGCGTCGAGCGGCGAGCTCGCGAAGCACTCCACGGCGTCGCGCGGCGTGCACACGATCGGCGCGCCGCGCGTGTTGAACGAAGTGTTGACGAGCACCGGCACGCCGGTCCGCCGCCGGAACGCGTCGACCAGATCGTAGTAGAGCGGGTGCTGCTCCCGGCGGATGGTCTGCACGCGCGCGGTGCCGTCTACGTGGCGCACCGCGGGGATGCGCTCGGCCTTCTCGGGCCGCACGTCGAACACGAACAGCATGAACGGCGAGCGCTCGCCGTTCACGAACCAGCGAGGCGCCTCCTCTTCGAGCACCACCGGCGCCACCGGACGAAAATCCTCGCGGTCCTTGATGTCGTTGAGCCGCTGCTGCATGGCGGGGCTCATGGGCGAGGCGAGGATCGAGCGCGCGCCGAGCGCCCGCGGCCCGAACTCCATGCGTCCCTGGAACCAGCCGACGATCCTGTCGCGCGCGAGCAGCTCGGCCGTCTCCTCCGCCACGTTCTCGAGCCGCCGCGCCTGGAGCTTCGCGCGCCGCAGGCAAGCTTCGATCTCCGCGGCGGAGTACTCGGGCCCGAGATAGGCGTGCTCCATGCTGTACACTTGGCCTCCGCCGCGCTCGCGCCAGTCCACCCAGAGCGCTGCGCCGAGCGCGGTGCCGGCGTCGCCCGCGGCCGGCTGCACCCACACGCGCCGGAACGGGCCGGCGTGGCGCAGCCGACCGTTCAGCACGCAGTTGAGCGCCACGCCGCCCGCCATGCAGAGGTTGTCGGCGGCGGTCTCCTCGTGAAGCCACCGCGCGAGCTCCAGCACGGTCTCCTCCAGCACGAGCTGGAGCGAGCGGGCGATGTCGAAGTGGCGCGGCTCGAGCGCGGCGCCTCGCCGTCTCGGCGGGCCGAGCCGCTCCTCGAGCCTGAGCGGCCGGACCTCGTAGCGGCCGTCGGGCGCCGCCTGCACGATGTCGCGAAAGACGTCCGCGTGCCGCGGCGTGCCGTAGGAAGCGAGCGCCATGACCTTGTACTCGTCCGAAGAGCGCAGGAAGCCGAGGTAGCTCGTCACCTCCTCGTACAGCAGCCCCAGCGAATGCGGCAGCGGCACCTGGCCCAGCCGCCGATAGTCGCCGCCGGCGAAATGCCCGTAGCTCGTGGCGGTGCGCTCGCCCCGCCCGTCGAGCGTCATGACGGCCGTCTCGTCGAACGGCGAAGCGAGAAACGCGCTCGCCTCGTGGCTCAGATGGTGCTCCACGAAGTGCCAGCGCCAGCGCCGCCCGCGCTTCGCGCCGCGGAAGCGCGCACCGAGATGGTGCGGCGCTCCGTCCAGGAGCTGGCGCTCCGCGTTGACGATGTAGGACAGGAACAGCGGCTCCCACGGCGCGAGCCCGGGCGCCGTCCGGGCGCTGGGCTCGAGCGGCAACGTGATGGTGTCGCCCCGGCCGTCGAGCAGCAGATACGGATCGTAGGCATACGCCACGTGATCGACCGCGGCGAGCTCGATGTCCGCCGCCTGCAGGCAGTAGTCGATGGCGTGGTACGGCAGCTCCCAGGCGGTGAACGGCAGCGGCCGCTTGCCGTGCTTGATCCGCGTGAAGCGCTCTTCCTCGGCTGCCGCCACGACGCGGCCGTCTCGAACCAGGCACGCGGCGCTGTCGTGGTAGGCGGCGTTGATCCCTAGCGTGTACATCGGCCGCGCCGATCACGCAGACGCTGCATGAGACGCCCCCGCGAGCCCGAATGGGGCCGAGAAGTGCAAGTCGCATGCCAGACGCTTCGGCACGCCGGAAACGTGACCGCGTTCATCGCGCCTCCGCCCGTTCCCGCCCTATGCTGCGGCCCGCGTTCCACCCACAAGCCGGCGAGTGTCGGCACGCGAAGGAAAGGAGCGCTCATTTCCGCAGGGGAACGCGATCGGCGCGCAGCCGCGAGCCGAAGCGGCTCCGCAGAGCCGCTCCGGTCTCACGTGCTCGGGTCGTAGGAGTGCGCGGTGACTACCGCCGCGTGGCGAGAAAGGCCCGGGCCGCTACCAGCACCCCGAGCACGGCGAGCACCAACAACATCGCTTGCCACGATTCCATGTAACACCTGCTCGTTGTCGAGAGCCCCCCAGAGCCGTTACACGAACGGCTCCGCGTTTGGTTCCGTTTTGGGGCCGGTCGGAACCTTTTACACCGTCGGCCGACGGCGACATAACGCAGGCGACAGATCAACGACTTGAGTTGCTGGCACGCTTCGTGAACCGCTGCCGACGAGCAAGTTGTCACAGGGAGCGGACCTTGAATCGAGCACTCACCGTCGTCGCCGTCTCGGCCTTGGCTTACGGCTCGCAAGCGAGCGCGAGCCTGCTTCTCGACACGCAAGTCACGCACGCGTTCGGCGGCATGACGTCGACCACCACCGTGGGGAACGACCTTTCGGGACATCCCGACACCCTCTACTTCGGGCAGCTTCAGGCGCAAGCGGACGGCTTCATCGACTTCTTCTACTTGGGTAACGAGGCGGGCTACACGAACAGCCTGGTGCTCGGCGGCTCGTCCGTGCACTCGACCCAAGGCTTGCCGGATACTTTCGGGAGCGGGCTGTTCCTCGGCTCGCTCGCCGTCAGCGCCGGCAGCTTCGCGGACTTCGGTTTCTGCACGAGCGGCGGCGACGCGGTCGGCGGCTACGGCCACTGCGCCAGCAACGCCGACGCCGACTCGCTGATCGCGCAGTTCAACCATGGGGGCGTCAACGGCTATCGCAGCATCGGCTTCCGCCCGTTCGAGGACGTCGGGGGGAGCTTCAACTGGCTGTCGCTCGACGGCGCCAGCGACCTGTGGGCGCTCTTCTGGGACGACTCCGGCGCCTCGAACGACGACGACCACGACGACTACGTGGCCATCGCACGGTTCCGGCCGGTGTCGGTGCCGGAGCCCGGCGCGGCGCTGTTGCTCGCCACGGGCGTGCTGCTGCTCGCGGCGCGGCGCGGGCGGGCGGCGAAGAAGGGATGGGCGCCCGCGGGCGAGCGCCGGTGAGCGATTTGGCCGAGACCTAGAATTGACGCTAGGTTAGTTCCGTAAGTTATGAATTCAACTATATCACTCTAGCTCGCCAGGCTGCTCACCGGCGTGCTCCGCGCGCGCGGCGAGGCGTTAGCACTCCACGGTCAATCGACCCTCGGCCCAGCGCAGCCGAGACGCGCGCTTCGAGCTCCTGTCGGCCAAGGCGAAGTCGCCTCCGTTCTTCGCCCCGAATCGGAGCCGCGCACGCCAGCACTGCGGATCCGGTGTCGCCCTCCACCCGCTCGGCCGGCCGCTGGTCCAGAGCCGCCGCCACCCGAAACCGGGACGCCGAGTCCCGCTGGCAGGACGGATCGGTGCGAGCCGACGTAGATCCGTCCGGGCGAACCTCGCCGCAACAAACAGTTGCGATGCCCCTGAGCGTTGGCACGAAGGTTGCGCACAGGCCTGTCGAGATGAGCTCGGCGTAGTCGCCTATGCGGTCGCGAGCTACCTGCCGGCGCGGCGCGCCACGCGGACCGATCCGTGCGAAGCGCTCAGAGCCGAGTGAGGATGGCGTCGAGAACCGGCATTCTGAGCTTCAAGTGCCAGCCGCATCCGCAGCTGGGCCTTGAAGTCTGCGGCGCGAGGGCGGAGATCGATCGCGCGCACCCTCCGCCGCCTCGGGCCCCGTCGGCTCGAGCTTCAGGAGCATCAGCACACCCGCCGCGAGCAGGGAGCCCAAGCCCATCAGGAGCGCCACGGTTGGCAGCCGGACGCCCCCGTCGAAGAGGAACCCCGCGATGATCGGCCCGAGCACGGAGCCGCCGCGACCGACGCCGATGCTGACGCCGGTGCCCGTCGCACGCACGTGCGTCGGGAACGCCTTCGCGAAGATCGCGTACAGGCCGACGATCGCGCCGTTCGTGAAGAACCCGGCGAACGCGCACAGCATCGACAGGCGGGCAAGATCCTCCGGCGAGTGCCCGAAGATGGCGACGAGCACGGTCGAGAGCAGCATCGCCCCGATCGTCAGCGCTTTCACGTTGAAACGCTGCGTCAGGATGCCGAGCACTGCGCCGCCGATCGCGCCGCCCACGTTCGCCCAGACCAGCACGCCGGCTGCCGACGACGCCGTGAACCCCATGTCCGCGACGATCTTCGGCACCCACTTCAGCACGAAGTAGAACGTCATGATGTGGAAGAAGTACGCCGCGGCGACGATCACCGTCGTGCCGAGCAGCCCGGGCGCCAGTATGTCCGAGATGCTGCGTTTGCGGGCGTCCGATGAAAGCTCGGGCAGCGCCCGAACTGCCGCATGGCCCATCCTCGCGAGCGTACGGTTGATCCGCTCGAGCGCACCTTCCGGCTGCTTGCGCGCGAGCCAGTGCACGGACTCGGGGACCAGGAAGAACACGATCGGGATGAACGCCGCCGTCGCCGTCGCGCCGAAGTAGAAGACCGACCGCCACCCGTACTGCCCGAGCAGCTCCGCGGCGATCGAGCCGCCGACGACCGCGCCGATCGGATAACCGATGGCCATCAGCGACACGCAGAGATCGCGGCGTCGGCGGTTCGAGAACTCGGCCGCGACCGCCGCCGTCGCGGCCAGCATGCCGCCGATGCCGACGCCGGTCACGATCCGCCAAAACGACAAGTCGACGATGCCGCGCGTCGTCGTCGCCATGAACATGCCCACCGCCATCAGCACGAGGCAGCCGAGCATCGTCGCGCGGCGTCCGAGCTTGTCTGCGACGCCCCCGAGGAGCACCGAGCCGAGCGACATGCCGATGAGCTCCATCGACAGCACGAAACCCAGCGCGGCCGGGTCGATGCCCCATTCGGCGGCTATGCCGGGCGACGCGAAGCTGATCGACAGCACGTCGAAGCCGTCTAGCGCGTTCAACGCGATCGTGATCCCGACGGCGGTGATTTGTAGCCGGCTCATCGGGCTGCCGGCGAGCGTCTCGCGCGGATCGTTGCTCACGGATCTCCCCCTAAGGCGCGAGGTCAGGGCTTCATTCGCGCTTCACCGTCATGGGCTCGGTGAATATCCCCAGATCCTCGAGCGTCGTCTCGATATGGAGCGTCGGGCCTTCGTCGCTTTTCGTGATCCGCTGCGCCATGTGCAGCGCGCTCGAATGCACGAGCTCGTTGTTCAGAACGCCGCGACCATTGTAACCGATCGCATCCACGACCAACGTGAAGGATCGGAGAGGCGGCGAGCGGCGCGGTCAAGCGGGCGGAGCGGGCACGTTGTCCGGTCGCTGGCCGAGACCTCGCCCCCTTGCTGGCAGCGGCGGCGTCGGTCCCCGGGCTTCGAGGCGGGACGGGCCGACGATCGCGCGCCGCCCCCCACCACGCCCGGCGAGCATCCGGCTCCCTTGCTTGGTGCCGCGACATACCAGACGAGGCCGCCGGTCGTGGCCACGAGCCGCTTGCGATGGTCTCGCTGCTGGCATAATGGCTTCCTATGCCGTTGCCTCCGGGCGCTTTAACGCAAACGGGAGAATGGGAAGTGGAAACGTCCGTACAGCTACGCGGTTCTCTCGCGTCGCTTGCACTACTGTTCGGCGCACAGTCCGAGGCTTTGGCGCAAGCAGCGCCTGCGGCGCGACCGGCGCTCGAGGAGATCGTCGTCACGGCGCGCCGGCGGGCGGAGGATTTGCAAGCGGTGCCCGTTGCCGTCACCGCGCTCACGGCTGAGGCGCTCGAGCGCCGACAGATCCAGACGACGACCGAGCTCGACCGCGTGACGCCGAGCTTGCAGTTCACCAGTTACGGTCAGCTCTCCGGCAACAACTCCGCCGCGGTAGTCTTCATTCGCGGAGTCGGTCAGCTCGATCCGACGCCGGCCGTCGATCCGGGGGTCGGCATCTACATCGACGACGTTTACATGGGCCGCGCAGTCGGCGGTGCAATGGATTTTTTCGACGTCGACAACATCCAGGTGCTGCGCGGACCGCAGGGGACGCTTTTCGGCCGCAACACGATCGGCGGCGCCGTGCTGATCAACACCGTCCTCCCCGGCGACCAGCGCGAAGCGACGTTGCGTGCGCGCGTGGGCGAAGACAACCTGCGTGAAGTATTCGGTGCGGTCACGCTGCCGTTCAGCGATCGAGCGTCCGTAAGATTTGCCGGTGGAGCACGCAAACGCGACGGCTATGTGACTCGCGTGTTCGACGGACTCGATCTCGGCGACGATGACGTCGTGTCGCTCAACGCGTCGCTACGCTGGGACGTCTCCGATTCGCTCGAGATGATCGTACGAGCCGACTACTCGAGAGAGGACGAGAACGGCTCGCCGTTCGTTTTCAAAGGCATCAACACGAGCGCGCCGGTGGCGGCCATTGCCAGCGTAGGGGCGGGCTGCCCGGGCGCGACGATTCCGTTCGCGCCGCTCACGCCCGGGGATCCACGCTTCGGCCCGCCGTTCGTTCCGGAGACCCCCGATCCGCGATGCGCGAACAACGCCTGGAACTTGGGACCCTACACGAACGGCGGCAACGCGCCGGTCGAGAGCACGTTCGACGTGAGGGGCACGTCCGTCACGTTGAACTGGGATATCAACGACCGTTTGACGCTGCATTCGATCTCGGCATACCGCAACTCGGACTGGACCTGCATCCGCGATGCGGACAATACGCCTCTGACGCTGATCACGACGGACTACACGAGCGAATCCACGCAAACCAGCCAGGAAGTTCGCTTGGACTATAGCGGCGAGCGCGTCGATGGCGTCGTCGGCGTCTACTACTTCGACGAAGACACGGACGACCACGTCACCGTGCCTCTCGCCTTCCCGCCCGCACCGCCGGTAATCGCGTCGTTGATCTCCGGCGGACCGGGCTCGCGCGACTTGCAGTTCGTGAACCTGACGACGAAATCGATCGCCGTCTTCACGGAGTGGACCTACGACGTCACCGACGCGTTGAGCCTGACCGCGGGCGTTCGCTATACGGAAGACGACAAGTCGATGCAGGGCTTCATCTGGAACATCTTCCCGGCGACAGCGCCCGATCCGAGCCCGCTGCCGACGCTCGCGATTCCGGACGGAGGGCCGCTCTTCATCTATCCGGACCGCTTCAGCGAGACGTTCGACAAGGTCACCGGCTCCGCGAGCATCAAGTACACGTTCGACAACGGCTGGATGGTCTACGGCAGCTACTCGAGCAGCTTCAAGTCGGGCGGCTTCAATCAGCGCTTCAACGCGCCGCCGGAGGGATTCGTGCCGTTGCCATTCGCGGAGGAGACGGTCGACTCGATCGAGCTCGGCTTCAAGGCCGATATCACCGATACCTTCAGGCTGAACGCCGCGATCTTCTCGTCGGACTACGACGATATTCAGCTCATCTACCGGCAGGGGGTCGTGCCGCTGCTTTTCAACGCCGGCAGGGCGACGATCGACGGCGCCGAGCTCGAGTTTCAGTTCGTGCCGAACGATCGGCTGATCCTCGAAGGCGGACTGAGCTACCTCGACGACGAGATCAAGGACATCACCGAAGTTCCGGGCGCGACCGCCACGATCACACCGGACAACACGCTTCCGTTCACTCCGGAGCTGCAGGGGAACGTCGGCATCGGGTACCGGTTTCCGCTGAATAACGGGTGGAGCCTGACGCCGCGTCTCGACGTTTCCTACACCGACGAGCAGTACTTCGACGCCGGTAACACGGAGATCACCGCCCAGCAAGAGTCCGTGACGGTGACGAATCTCTCGCTCGTGCTCGACAGCGGCAGCCGCTGGAGAGCAACGCTTCTCGTCGAGAACCTGACCGACGAGCTCTACCCGGTGCAGGGCAATGCGTCACTCGCGACGCTCGGCTACGCGGAGATCATCTATGCGCGCGGCCGCAACGTGCAGGCGGGGGTAAGTTATCGGTTCTGAGCAGAAAAGACGCCCGGCTCGTCGCGCTGGGGCCGCCGCCCCGGTTGCGTCTATCATGACGGGCGTCGACACGCCGGAGAAGAACGATGATCCGCCTGCATTCGACGATGCAATCCATCAACGGCTACAA
>DATCLY010000079.1:0-4311 GCA_036563665.1 Gammaproteobacteria bacterium | reverse complement strand
ACATTAGACCGGCTCGAAGGCCGTTCGCTCCTGGAGATAGCGGCCGCCGAGCTCCGCGTAGTAGCGGATGCCGGCCGCGATGCGATCTCCGTACAGTTTGAGCCGCGCCTGCTGCCACCATGGGTCCTGGTCGAGGCCGGTGAGCTGCAGGCCGAGGACCGCGAGGCCGACCACCAGCGCGCCCCGGGCGAAGCCGAACACGCCCCCGAGCAGCCGGTCCACACCCGACAGCCCTGTATGGCGAACCAGCTCGCGCACGAGCCAGGCAATCACGGCGCCCGCTATGAGCACCAGCAGGAACACGATCGCCCGGGCGATCCACACGCCGGCCGAGGGCGCCTCCACCCAGCGGCCGACGAGCGGCTCCACGAGCCAGGAGAACCGCCACGCGAGCCAGATCGCCGCAAGCCAGGTGAGCAGCGACAGCGCCTCCTTCGTGAAGCCGCGCCACACGCCGACCGCGGCGGACGCGAGGCACACGAACAGAATCACGTAATCGGCCGGCGCCACGTCATTCCGCGGCCACGACCTGGGCCACGAAGCCATGCGCCGACAACGACGACGCCGCAGCCTCCGCCTGGCCGCGCGTGGCATGGGGGCCCACTCGCACGCGGTACATCGATCTTCCACCCGTGCGAACGTTCGAGATGTCTGGCCGGTAGCCGAAAGTACGCACGCGCTCGGCGAGCCGCTTCGCGTTTTCCTCCTCGCTGAAGCTGCCGAGCTGCACCATCCATTCGCCGCTCGCGGCGGGCCGCGCCGCGGCGGACGCGGGGCCGGAGTCCGCCGCGGGCTTCTGCGGCTCGGCCTCGGCCTTCGCAACCACAGCAGCCGGCTCCGCAGGCTTGTTCGACACGGCCGCAGCATCGGCGGCCGGCTCCGCGGCAGCCGGAGCCGCGGGCTCAGGCGCGGGCTGCAAAGACGCGGCGGCCACGGCGGGGGCCGGCGCGTCGCTCTCGGGCGTCTCCGCGCTCGCGGCTTGCGGCCTCGCCGTTTGCGCCGGGGCGCTCGCCGCGGGCTCGGTGCGCGCGGCGCGCTCCGGTGCCACCGCGGCCGTCGTGGGTGCCGGCGTTTGCCGCGGCTCGCTCAGATCGATCGTATGAGTGCGCATGGGCAACGATTCCTGGGCGGGCAGCTCGAGCTCGGGCGCCGCCCGCTCCTCCGGCCCGGAGCCGTCGAGCACCCAGGGGATGAGCCATACGCCGAGCCCGACGAGAACGGCCGCGCCGATCAGTCGTTCCTTCAGCCCCTGGTCCATGTGGCGGATGGGTTGCCCAGTCGCGTGGGAGGCGAGTATAGCCCAAGCGCGGCCGTGGCGGCGCCGACCGTGTGGAAGGAACCGAACACGAGCACGCGATCGCCGGCGCGCGCGCGCTCGCGCGCGCCGGCGATCGCCGCCGGCACGTCGGCTGCCGTCTGCACGTCGCGGGCGCCGAGCGCGGTCAGCACCTCGACGAGCTGCGGCGGCGTGGCGCCCCGCTCGGGATCGGCGCGCGTGACGTGCCACTCGTCCACGTGCGGCACGAACGGCCGCAGCACGCCGCCCAGATCCTTGTCGTGCATCGCCGCGAACACGCACAGCGTCCGCGCAGCCCGCGGCAGCCGCTCGAGCGACTCGCCGAGCACGGCGGCCGCCGCCGGATTGTGGGCCACGTCGAAGAGCCACTCGACGCCGTCCACTGTGTGCCGCTCGAGCCGCCCGCGCAGATACGCATGGCGGATGCCGGCCGCGAGCGCGTCGGCGCTCACCGGCAACACGTCGGCGAGCCGCTCCACGAGCGCGCGGCACGCGGCCGCGTTCGCATGCTGCTCCGCGCCGCCGAACGGCGGCAGCGGCCAGCGCGCGCCCGAGCGGTCTTCCCACTCCTCGCCGCGCGGCACGTAGTCGAAGTCGCGGCCGATCAGCACCGGCACCGCGCCGACCTCGGCCGCGTGGTCGAGCAGGCTGCGCGGCGGATTGCGGTCGCCGACCACGAGCGGCCGCCCGCTGCGTGCGATGCCCGCCTTCTCGCGGCCGATGGCCTCGCGATCGGGGCCGAGCCAGCTCACGTGATCGATGTCCACGCTCGCGATGAGCGCCGCGTCCGCGTCCACGGCGTTCACGGCGTCGAGCCGACCGCCCATGCCCACCTCGAGCACGGCCACGTCCACGCCCACGCGTGCGAAGTGCAGCAGCGCGGCCACGGCCGACGACTCGAAGTACGTGAGCGTGACGGTGCCGAGCGCGTCCTCGATGGTCTCGAGGAGCCGGATGATCTCCTCGTCCGTGGCATCCACGCCGTCCACGCGGATACGCTCGTTGAAGCGCCACACGTGGGGCGAAGTGAACGCGCCCACTTTGTAGCCCGCATGCCAGTAGATGCTCTCGAGCATCGCCACGCACGAGCCCTTGCCGTTGGTGCCGCCCACGGTGATGACCTTGTAGGGCGGGTGACGCACGCCGAGCCGCTCGAGCATCGTGACGACGCGGCCCAAGCTCATGTCGATCTTCTTGGGATGCAGCGTCTCGAGCCATGCGAGCCACGCGTCGAGGCTCGGGAAGCGGCGGGCGGGCGTGGCCATGCAGGCTAGGCGGCTTCGGAGCGGTCCAGCAGCTTCGCGAGCAGCGCCGCGATCTGATCGCGCGCCTGGCGGCGGTCCACGATCATGTCGATCGCGCCCTTGTCGAGCAGGAACTCCGCGCGCTGGAACCCTTCCGGCAGCGTCTCGCCCGTGGTCTGCTCGATCACGCGCGGGCCGGCGAAGCCGATCAGCGCGCCGGGCTCGGCGATGTTCACGTCACCGAGCAGCGCGATGCTCGCGGATACGCCGCCCGTGGTGGGGTCGGTCATCACCGAGATGTACGGCAGCCGCGCCTCGGCGAGCTCGGCGAGCGCGGCGCTCGTCTTCGCCATCTGCAGCAGCGAGTACAGACCCTCCTGCATGCGCGCGCCGCCGCTCGCCGTGAAGCAGACGAGCGGGCGCTCGTGCTGGATGCAGTACGCCACCGCGCGCACGAACTTCTCCCCCACCACGGATCCCATCGAGCCGCCCATGAAGCGGAACTCGAACGCGGCCGCCACCACCGGGATGGCCTTCACCGTGCCGGCCATGACGATGAGCGCGTCGCGCTCGCCGGTCTCCTTCTGCGCCTGGCTCAGGCGGTCGCGGTAGCGTTTGGTGTCGCGGAACTTGAGGGGGTCCTGCGGCTCGAGGTTGGCCGCGATCTCGTGGCCGGAGCCGGGGTCGAGGAAGAGCTCCAACCGCTCGCGCGCGCCGATCCGGAGGTGGTGGTTGCACTTCGGGCAGACGTGCAGGTTGCGCTTGAGCTCCGCACGGTAGAGCTGCGCGGAGCAGCCGGTACACTTCACCCACAGGCCTTCCGGCACCGAGCGTCTGCGCTTCTCGGTGCTGATGCGGGAGGGCATCAGCTTGTCGAACCAGCTCATGGGAGGAACGGGGCCGCCTGAGGGAAGCGGAATGATAGCCCAAAGCGCCGGCCCGCAATGCGACCTCTGCCCGGAATCCGCCGCCGGCCCTATAGCGGCGCGTCGTGGCGGCCGTCCTCGGCGGCCGGCAGGTCGAAGCGCTCCGGGTAGTCCACGGCGATCAGCGTGAGGCCCTGCGCCGGCGCGGCCTCGGCCGCCTGGCGCCGATCCCGGCTCGCGAGCACCTCGGCCGCCGCCCGCGGCGGCAGGCCTCCGCGCCCCACGGCCGCGAGCAGCCCGACGAGGTTGCGCACCATGTGCTGCAGGAAGGCGTTGGCGGTGAACTCGAGCGCGTAGAGGCCCGGATGCCCCGCCAGGTCCTGCACCACGCGCACCGCCATGAGCCGCCGGTTCGGCGATGCGGACTGGCAACCGGCGGCGCGGAACGCCGAGAAGTCGTTCTCGCCGAGCCAGTGCAGCGCCGCCGCGCTCATGGCGGCGGGGTCCAGCGGCTCGCGCACCCACCAGGCGCGCCGGCGCGCGAGAGCGGGACGATGCGGCTGCACGAGCAGCAGATAGCGGTACGTGCGGGAGCGCGCAGAACGCCGGGCATCGAAGTCGTCCGGCACCGGCCGCACCCACCGCACGGCGACGTCGGGCGGCAGATTGGCGTTCACGCCGAGCTGCCATTGACGCGGCGTGCGTGCGGCGTTCGTGTCGAAGTGCACCACCTGCTGCGTGGCGTGCACGCCCGCGTCGGTGCGGCCCGCGGCGGTCAACGTCACGGGCTCGGCGGCCACGCGCGCGACGGCGGCGGTGAGCACCTCCTGGACGCTGCGGCCGTTGCGCTGCTGCTGCCAGCCGACGAAATCGGTGCCGTCGTATTCGACGCCCAACGCTATAC
>DATCLY010000074.1:0-23836 GCA_036563665.1 Gammaproteobacteria bacterium | reverse complement strand
GCCCCGGGTGCCGCTTGTCTCGGTTCAGGGTCCCCCGTACAATCGCCCTTCGGGCCGGGCGTGGCGGAACTTGCGCGCGCCTGCGCCGTCTACGGGTCGGCCGTCGGCGAGCGTCAGCCAAGGCACAAAATGTGCTTATTGGACGTGAGCCCACGGCCGCAGTCGTTTCAACCGCCTGTTAAGGCAAGGAGTACAGAATCGTCCAAGCTTCCAAGCGCGTAAGGCGCAACGCGGAGATCACCAGTCCGCAGGTCCGAGTCATTGGTCCGAACGGTGACCAGCTCGGCATCATGCCGATCCAGCAAGCGCTCGCGACAGCCGATAGCAGCGGCCTCGATCTGGTGGAGGTGGCACCGAATTCCGATCCGCCGGTGTGCCGCATCATGGACTACGGCAAGTTCGTGTTCGAGCAGAACAAGAAGGCCCAGTCCGCGCGGCGCAAGCAGAAGCAGATCCAGGTCAAAGAGGTCAAGTTCCGGCCGGGTACCGAGGAAGGGGACTACCAGGTCAAGCTTCGCAACCTGATCCGCTTCCTGCGCCACGGCGACAAAGCTAAAGTCACGCTGCGTTTCCGCGGGCGCGAGCTCGCCCACCAGGAGCTCGGCGTCGAGCTGCTGAAGCGGGTGCAGCAGGATCTGGAGGAACACGGCACCGTCGAGCAGCGCCCCCTGATGGAGGGGCGGCAGATGGTGATGGTCATCGCTCCGCGCAAGCGCTGAGCGCGACCGTAACGAAGACAAGCGCCGTCGCGGCGCCGGAGAGATCCGGCGCCGCGGGGCCGCCCGTTTGGTCTGCCGGCAGCGGCCGGAACGGGCCATTACAACGAGGAGAAAGTTGTCATGCCGAAGTTGAAAACGAACCGCGGCGCGGCGAAGCGTTTTCGCCCCAAAGGGAATGGCGGGTTCAAGCGCGGCCAATCCCACAAGCGCCACATCCTCACCAAGAAGAACGCCAAGCGTAAGCGCCAGCTGGACCGGCCGGCCCAGGTGGACGACGCCGACGTCGCGGCCGTGCGGCGCATGTTGCCCTACGCCTAGGAGGTCGCCATGGCGAGAGTCAAACGAGGCGTCACGGCGAAGGCGCGGCACAAGAAGGTCCTCGACAAGGCCAAGGGCTACTACGGCGCGCGGCGCAAGGTCTATCGCGTCGCGAAGCAGGCGGTCATCAAGGCGGGGCAGTACGCCTACCGCGACCGGCGCGCCCGCAAGCGCGAGTTCCGGGCGCTCTGGATCACTCGCATCAACGCGGCCGCCCGGGCGAACGGCCTGTCCTACAGCCGGATGATCAACGGGCTGCAGAAGGGCGGTATCGAGGTCGACCGCAAGATGCTGGCCGACCTGGCCGTGTTCGACCCCGATGCGTTCGCGGCGCTCGCCAGGGCCGCGAAAGAGGCGCTCGCGAGCTCCTGAGCCCGTTCCCAACAGGTTGGGCCTCGCTGTGAGCGGTACGCTCGAGCTGCTCGACCGGGCGAGATCGGCGGTTGCCGCTGCGACGAGCCTGGCCGAGCTCGACGCCATTCGCGTGGAGTACCTGGGCAAGAAGGGTGCTCTCACGCTGCGGCTGCGCGAGCTCGGCGCCCTGCCGCCCGAGCAGCGGCCGGCCGCCGGCAAGGAAATCAACGAGGCCAAGGAGGCCCTCGCGGCCGCCATCGAGGCCCGGCGCGAGGCGCTCGAAGCCGAGCGCCTGCAGGCCGCGCTCGCGGCGCAGCGGCTCGACGTCACGCTGCCCGGCCGCAATGCCGAAGTCGGCACGCTGCACCCCGTGACGCGCTCGCTGCGGCGCATCGTGCGCATCCTCGGCGCCGCCGGCTTCGAGGTGCACACCGGGCCCGAGGTCGAGGACGAGCACCACAACTTCACGGCGCTCAACATCCCCGAGGACCATCCGGCCCGGGCGATGCACGACACGTTCTATCTGCGCTCGGGGCTGCTGCTGCGCACCCACACGTCGCCGGTGCAGATCCGGGCGCTCGAGCGGCACGGCGCGCCGATCCGGCTCATCGCGCCGGGACGCGTGTATCGCCGCGATTCGGACGTCACCCACACGCCCATGTTCACGCAGGTGGAAGGGCTCGCCGTCGGTCCCGACGTGAGCTTCGCGAACCTGAAGGCGCTGCTCTACCGCTTCGTGGGTCAGTTCTTCGAGCGCGACGTGGAGCTGCGCTTCCGCGCCTCGTACTTCCCGTTCACGGAGCCCTCCGCCGAGGTGGACGTGCGCTCGGAGTCCGGCCGCTGGCTCGAGATCCTGGGCTGCGGCATGGTGCACCCGAACGTGCTGCGCAACGCCGGCATCGATCCGACGCGGTTCACCGGCTACGCGTTCGGCATGGGCGTCGAGCGGCTCACGATGCTCCGCTACGGCGTGGAGGACCTGCGGTCGTTTTTCGAAAACGACTTGCGGTTTTTGGAACAGTTCGTTTGAAGCGCAGCGAGCGGGTTTAGCAGGTGCTCATCAGTCTCGACTGGCTCGGCGAGTGGGTGGGTCCGGTCGGCCCCACGACGGCCCTGGCCGAGCGCCTCACCATGGCAGGCCTCGAGGTGGAGGAGGTGGCGCAGGCCGGCCCGCCGCTCGAGGGCGTGGTGGTGGCGCGCGTGGTCGACGTGCGGCGCCACCCGAACGCCGAGCGGTTGTCGCTGTGCACGGTGGACGACGGGGGCGAGCGACGCGAGGTCGTGTGCGGCGCCCCCAACGTGGCTCCGGGGCTGCTCGTGCCGTACGCCCGCGTGGGGTCGCGCCTGCCGGGCGGGCGGGAGATCGGCGCGGCCGAGATCCGCGGCATCACGTCCGCGGGGATGCTTTGCTCGGCGAAGGAGCTCGAGCTCTCGGACGACGGGGCGGGCCTGCTCGTGCTGGACGACGGTGCGCCGATCGGGGAGCCGCTCGCCCGCTATCTAGGCCTCGACGACACGGTCTTCGACATCAACATCACGCCGAATCGCGGCGACTGCTTCAGCGTGCTCGGCATCGCCCGCGAGGTCGCGGCCCTGCTCGACCTGCCGCCGCCGGGCGCGCGGCGGGGAGAGGGCGCCGCAGGCGGCGACCGCCCCGTCGGCTCCCTGGACGCCCGCTTCCCGGTCACCCTGAGCGCCGGCCCGGCATGCTCCCGCTTCGCGGGCCGCGTCGTGCACCTCGAGCGACGCGTCGCCCGCTCGCCCATGTGGCTCCGCGAGCGGCTGCGCCGCGCGGGCGTGCGCGCCATCCACCCGGTGGTGGACGTGACGAACTACGTGATGCTGGAGCTCGGTCAGCCGCTCCACGCATACGACTTGACGAAGCTCGATCGCGCCATCGACGTGCGCTTCGCGCGCGCCGGGGAGAAGCTCGTGCTGCTCGACGGCCGCGAGGTGGACCTCGACCCCGACATGCTGGTGATCGCCGACGGCTCGGGCCCGGTGGGGCTCGCGGGCATCATGGGCGGCGAGTCCACGGCGGTGGAGCCGGAGACCTCGCAGATCTTCCTCGAGTCGGCCTTCTTCGCGCCGTCCACCATCGCCGGCCGTGCACGCCGGCTCGGGTTGCACACGGAAGCGTCGCAGCGTTTCGAGCGCGGCGTGGATCCCGAGGGGCAGGCGCGCGCCATCGAGCGCGCCACCGAGCTCCTGGCCGAAATCTGCGGCGTGCGGGCGGGGCCGCTGGTCGTCACCGAGCGGACCGAAGACGTCCCGCGCCGCTCGCCGGTGCCGCTGCGGCGGCAGCGCCTCACGGCGCTGCTCGGCCTGCCGCTCGACGACGGCGAGGTGGAGCAGGCGCTGCGTCGACTTCAGATGGGCGTCACGCCGCAGGACGACGGCTGGCTCGTGGTGCCCCCGGCGTTCCGGTTCGACATCGCGATCGAAGAGGACCTCGTGGAGGAGGTCGGCCGGGTGGTCGGCTACGACCGCATCCCGCAGACGCCCGCCCGGGTGGAGGAAGCGCCCGCGAGCGCGGGCGAGTCGCGGGTGCTGCTCGATCGGCAGATCGACCTGCTCGTCGCGCGCGGCTATCACGAGATCATCACCTACGGCTTCGTGGATCCCGAGCTCGACGCGCTCGTTACGCCGGGCGCGCCGCAGGTAGAGGTGGCGAACCCGATCTCGGCCGACCTCGCCGTCATGCGGCAGTCGCTCTGGCCGGGCCTGCTGCTCGCGGCACGGCAGAACCTGCACCGCCAGCAGACGCGGCTCAAGCTCCTCGAGACCGGCACCGAGTTCTCGCTGCGCGGCGGGGAGGTGCACGAACGCCAGGCCATCGCGGGCGTGGCGGTCGGCGAGCGCCGCGCGGAGCACTGGGACGAAGCGGCGCAGGAGGTGGACTTCTACGACGTGAAAGGCGACGTGGAAGCGCTGCTCGCGCTGACGGGTCGGGCCGAGGAGTTTCGCTTCGAGCCCGCCGAGCATCCCGCGCTCGCGCCGGGACGAACCGCGCGGGTCAGCGCGGGCGGCCTCACCGTGGGGTGGATCGGCGTGCTCCACCCGCAGATCGAGAAGCGACTCGAGCTCCGGCGCCCGGCGGTGCTCTTCACGCTCGATCTCGACGCGGCCTCTGCCGCCCGCAAACCCGCGAGCAAGCCGTACTCGAGGTTCCCATTCGTGCGCCGCGACCTCGCCGTGGTCGTGGACGAGCAGGTGCCGGCAGAACGGCTGGTGGAGGTGGCGCGCGAGGCGGGCGGCAGCCTCGTGCAGCGTGTAGTGGTGTTCGACGTCTACCGCGGGCCGGGGGTAGATTCGGGTAGAAAAAGCATAGCCTTAGGCTTGATTTTGCAGGACACATATCGCACGCTTACCGACGCGGACGCCGATGACACCGTGCGTTCGGTCACGCAGCGGCTAGCGCGTGAGCTCGGGGCAAGAATAAGAACGTAAACACAACCGATACCCTGTTTTTGATTGCTATGGCGCTGACAAAAGCTGACATTGCCGAGTCTTTGTTCAACGAGCTGGGGCTGAACAAGCGCGAGGCGCGCGAGCTAGTCGACTCGTTCTTCGAAGACCTGCGTGCTGCGCTGGCTTCGGGCGAACAGGTCAAGCTCTCGGGCTTCGGGAACTTCGACTTGCGCGACAAGAACAAGAGGCCGGGACGCAACCCCAAGACCGGTGAGGAGATCCCGATCACGGCGCGGCGCGTCGTGACGTTTCGGCCCGGCCAAAAACTGAAAGCGCGAGTCGAAGCGTATGCTGGAACCCGGGAATAACGACGATCTCCCGCCGATTCCAGGTAAGCGCTACTTCACCATCGGTGAAGTGAGCGAGCTGTGCGGCGTGAAGCCGCACGTGCTCCGCTACTGGGAGCAGGAGTTTCCGCAGCTCAAGCCCGTCAAGCGGCGCGGTAACCGCCGCTACTATCAGCGTCAGGATGTGCTGATCATCCGTCAAATCCGGAGCCTGCTC
The DNA here is from genome assembly GCA_036563665.1 of Gammaproteobacteria bacterium. Lineage (GTDB taxonomy): Bacteria > Pseudomonadota > Gammaproteobacteria > Steroidobacterales > Rariloculaceae > FEN-1219. Next base: position 18,470 of record DATCLY010000074.1, on the reverse strand, counting down.
TACGAGCAGGGCTTCACGATCGGCGGCGCCCGGCAGCGGCTCGCGGGCGAGGAAGCGAAGAGCGACACGACCCAGGCGCAGCAGATCATCAAGCAGGTGCGCGCCGAGCTCGAGGACGTGCTGAAGCTGCTGCGACGCTGAGCCCCGCGCGGGCGACCAAATCGGTTAGACTTGCATCCCCGGTCGGGGCGTGGCGCAGCCTGGTAGCGCACTTGCATGGGGCGCAAGAGGTCGCTGGTTCAAATCCAGTCGCCCCGACCAGCTTTTCCAATCACTTGCGGTTGCTCGCTCGGGCCGGCCCCCGAATGGGGCCGGTGAGAGCCTTCCGCTGCCCCGCACGGGTCCCTGCACGCCCCCCGAGCTTCCACTCGCTCGTGCGGATCACCCTCCGGGGTGAGGCCGCAACCTCCAACGTGCGGGACAATTCAGCCACGGGGACGATAGAGGAGTGACCGCCCGGGGTGCTTGGGCGCGATCCCGGCTCGATCGTGGCAGGGGTCGCGATCGAAACGACACGAAAGCCGATCGCCCGGTCTTCGGCCTGCGCGACTCGCTAGAAGAACTATTGAAATTCAGTATCTTAGTTCTGTTGTTTTAGGTAGGTTATAGGCACGGGCAGCCAAGCTGGCGTCGGTGCGCTATTTGTGCACAATCTGGCCTTGATGCGCACACATATACGACCGGTTGCCACCGGGTGGGCGCCAGCCGAAAAAGACCATAACGACGACTGAACCACCCTTGTTCCTCGAGCAATACAGGCTGGAAACGAACCCCTTCGCGCCGGGACGGCCGAGGCCCGTCTTCTCGTCGGCCTCGATGCAGATCGCCTCGCAGAAGATTCTCGATCTGCTGCGTACCCGCATGCACTGCCTGTTCCTGAGCGGCGTCGCAGGCGTGGGTAAGACCACCTTGATCCGCCAGCACCTCGCCGGGGTGGATCCCGCCGTCGTGAGCTGGCTCAAGCCCGGGATCGAGTCGCGCGCCGACCTGCTGCATCAGCTGCTTCACGATATCGGGCCGGGCGACGTGGACGGCAGCCCCGCGGAGCTGCGCAACATCCTCGAGGTGTTCCTGCGCCATCAGACCGGGAAGGGGCGCTACAGCTACGTCGTGGCGGACAACCTCGAGCGCGTGTCCGCGTTTGCGCTGCAGGAGCTCGAGGCGCTGGCCCAGGTCCGCCTCAGGAACCGGCCGATCGTCTACCTGCTGCTCGCCACCCGCAACGACGAGTTGGTCGACAACATGCTGCCGCAGTACGACGGGGGCCCGCTGGCCCGCGCCGTCCATCAGCGGCTCATCGGCTTCACGCTGGACGAGACCCGGGGCTACATCCGCGCCTGCCTGCGGGGCGCGGGCTGCGAATGGAGCGACGAGCTCATGTCCGAGGACGTGATCGCGGACGTGCAGGCGTTCACCCAGGGGGTGGTCGGAGACATCAACGCCCTGTGCGCCCGCGCCCTGGACCTGCTCGTTCAGCGATCCGCCGACGGCTCGACGCCGCCAAAGGTCACCCGTGGGCTGCTGAAGGAGGCCGCCGCCGAGCTCCGGCTGCGCTACGACGCCTCCGCGTGGTCCGTATCCGAGGAGACCCTGTCGCCCGATGCCGTGCACCTGTCCGACACCAGCGAGCTGCGGATCGAGGCCGCGCGCCTGGTCGTGTCCAGCGGCCGCAATCGCATCGCGGAGATCACGCTGAACCGGCCACGCATGGTGCTCGGGCGCGACAAGAGCTGCGACATCAGCCTCGACAGCATGTACGTGAGCCGCTACCAGAACCTGTTCATGGAGACCGCCGAGGGCTGGCTCCTGATCGACCTCGGCAGCACCAACGGCTGCTTCGTGAACGGCCGCCGCGTGCGCGAGCACCACCTGCGGGACGGCGACCTCATCGCCGTGGGCCACCATCAGCTGCGCTTCCTCTGCCCGCAGAGAGCGCAGGAAGACAACGCCGCGCAGCGCAGCGACGCGGCCGACGCCACGCTCGTCACGCCGAAGGCCGAGGTGGGTCGCGCCTGAAGCGAGGGATCGCCGCCTGCTAAGGCGCCCCTGCACCGGTGAACGAAGCCTGTGGGAGCGGCTTTCCAGCCGCGATCTCGGCCCGCTCTACGCGTGGCCGGGCGACGCGAAGTGCCGCGCGTACGCCGGCGACGACAGGGTCTTGTCCTCGATGCCGAGCAGGATCGGCTCGGCGTTGTGCCGGTAGATGTTCACCTTCGCGTTGAACACGTGCCGCGAGATGCCGTGCTTGTCGGCGATCACGATGCGGCGAACGGAGAACTGGCCGTCCTGCTGCTGCGTGCCCGTGAGGTAGCACTTGATCGACTCCACGCGCTCCCCCGACAGCTCCAGGCCGTTCAGCCGGTCGGTGTCCTTGATGGCGCGCGCGACGAACCCGATGGAGTCGATCTGCACGGGCACGGGATCGTCGCCACCGTCGAGCATCTCGGCCTTGAAATCGCCGAGCAGGATCTGCCCCGGCAGCGCGCGCTCGATCATGCGCGCGAGGTCCACCGTCACGTCCCCCACGATGTAGCTGTAGAGCGTGGGGTTCAACCCTTCGGCTTGATGGAACTCGTAGCTGCTGCCCACGTGGAACGCGGCCCGCAGCCTCGGCACCGTGTTGCGCTCGGCCTTGCGGTGCGCGATGGCATTGTCCGCGAGCACGATCTGCACGAAGTGATAGAGGTTCACGTTCCCCTGCAGCGTGAGGTCGCGGTTCCAGATGTAGAAGCCGTCGCCCGTGGTGGTGCGGGCGAAATCGACGGCGATGTCCTTCGACAGCAGCTTGCTCTGGGCGGAGTTCAGCGAGTAGGCGAGGCTGTTGAGCTGCATCATCTGCTCGAACGGGGTGAGCAGGCTGAAGCCCACGATGTCGAACAGCGCCACGCCGCGGGCCGGCACGTAGGTGATGCTGTAGCGCTTGATCATCTTCTCGATGATCTCGTTCTGCGCGGCCGTGCCCGTGAGCCGATCGCGCAGCGTGAGGTGGGTGCGCTCGATGCCGAGCAGGCGCTCCACGTTCGCCATCTGCCGGGGGCTCAGGCGGCGGCGCCCGGAGAGGAGCGACTGGAAGAAATGCTCCTTGGCGCTGATCTGCTTGGGCGCGCCAGGCTCTTGCCCGGCGGCGTCCGGGGACGGGGGCGGGCTCGCATACTCCGCCACCGCGTAATGCGGGATCGCCAGCAGGTCGATGCCGTCGCCCTGCGGGCACCAGTTCAGGATGACGTTCTGGCCGAGCCCCCAGTAGGCGTGCAGGCACTTGTCGAGGAAGATGAGGTTGCTCCGCTCCCTGAGGCTCATCTCGTCGGTGATCGACGAGAGCGCGTCGAGATAGCTCCCGACGCTCGCGAGCCGGAAAATGCCGGAGTTCCCCAGATCCATTCCGTTTTCGACGGTCCCCACGTGCCTGCGGCCGCGCGGATCATACTCCGGCGCGGCGTACGCGCAAGGGCGCGGGTTGCCGTCGCTGCGCCGGGACGCACATAATCGGCGCCCCGCTTGACCGAACTCATAACGGATTTCCGCCATGACAGGCAAGACCAGGCCCCCGCCGGACCCGCGCGCGCATTCGCGCGTGGTGGTGGACGGGCTCGAGCAGGCCCCGAGCCGGGCGATGCTCCGCGCCGTCGGCTTCACCGACCGGGACTTCACGCGGCCGCAGGTGGGCATCGCCTCCACGTGGAGCATGGTGACGCCCTGCAACATGCACATCGACGGGCTCGCGCGGGAGGCGGCCGTAGGCGCGGACGAGGCGGGCGCGAAGAGCGTTCTGTTCAACACCATCACGGTGTCGGACGGCATCTCCATGGGCACGCCCGGCATGCGCTATTCGCTCGTGTCGCGCGAGGTGATCGCGGACTCCATCGAGGCCGTGGCCGGCGCCGAAGGCTTCGACGGCCTGGTGACCATCGGCGGCTGCGACAAGAACATGCCGGGCTGCGTCATGGCCATGGCCCGGCTCGACCGTCCCTCCGTGTTCGTCTACGGCGGCACCATCAAGCCGGGGCCGAAGCACCGCGACATCGTCTCGGTGTTCGAGGCGGTGGGCGCCCGCGCGGCCGGCAAGATCAGCGACGCCGAGCTCCATGAAGTGGAGTCCACGGCCATTCCGGGCCCGGGCTCCTGCGCCGGCATGTACACGGCGAACACGATGGCCTCGGCCATCGAGGCGCTCGGCCTGAGCCTCGCGAACAGCTCGGCGCAGGAGGCGGTGTCGAACGCGAAGCGCGCGGATTGCCGGCGCGCCGGCCGTGCCGTGGCCCATCTCATCGAGCGCGGCATCCGCCCGTCGGACATCTTGACGAAGGAGGCCTTCGAGAACGCCATCACGGTGGTCATCGCGCTCGGCGGCTCCACCAACGCCGTGCTGCACCTGCTCGCCATCGCGCACGAGGCGAGGGTGGACCTCACGCTCGACGACTTCACGCGCGTCGGCGCGCGGGTGCCGGTGCTCGCCGATCTCAGGCCGAGCGGCCGCTACATGATGTCGGAGCTCATCGAGATCGGCGGCATCCAGCCGCTCATGAAGACCCTGCTCGACGCGGGGCTTCTGCACGGCGACTGCCTCACGGTCACGGGCAAGACGGTGGCGGAGAACCTGGCGGACGTGGGGCCGTATCCGGAAGGGCAGACGATCGTCCGCCCGCTCGACAACCCCATCAAGCCCGACAGCCATCTGGCGGTGCTCTACGGCAACCTCGCGCCCGGCGGCGCCGTCGCCAAGATCACCGGCAAGGAAGGCCTGCGTTTCGAGGGGCGGGCGCGCGTGTTCCATTCGGAAGAGGAGGCGCTCAAGGCCATCCTGGGCGGCGTCGTGGTGGCCGGCGACGTGGTGGTCATCCGCTACGAGGGGCCGAAGGGCGGGCCCGGCATGCGCGAGATGCTGAGCCCCACGGGCGCCATCATCGGGCGCGGCCTGGGCGACAAGGTGGCGCTCATCACCGACGGGCGCTTCTCCGGCGGCAGCCACGGCTTCGTCGTGGGGCACGTGACGCCCGAAGCGGCCGTGGGAGGGCCCATCGCCGTGGTCGAGAACGGCGACCCGATCGTGATCGACGCGGTGGCCAAGACCATCGAGCTCGCGCTGTCCCCCGCGGAGATCGATCGCCGGCTGCGCGCGTGGCGCCCGCCGCCGCCGAAGGCGGAGCGGGGGCTGCTCGCGAAGTATGCGCATCTCGTGAGCTCGGCCTCGGAAGGCGCCGTCACGGACCGCGGGCTCGCCAGGGAATAAGGCCGCACACATGACCATGGTCCTGCACGAGGCGCTCGGCGTGCGTCAGCCCGTCGAGACGCCGTATCCCGACTCGCCCTGGGTCGTCATGAAGTTCGGCGGGCGGAGCGTGTCCACCGCCGAGAACTGGGCCGTGATCGCCCGGCTCGTGCGCGAGCGGCTCGCCGAAGGCGTGCGGCCCGTGATCGTGCACTCGGCGCTGGTCGGCGTCTCGAACGCGCTCATCGACCTCATCGACACGGCGGTGGCGGGGAAGCCCACCGACGAGAAGCTGGACCGCATCCGGGACCAGCACGTCTCGCTCGCGGGAGCGCTCGGCGTCGCGCCGAGCCTCCTCGACGAGCAGTTCGAGAAGCTCGCCCAGCTCGTCGCGGGCGTGAAGCTCGTGGGCGAAGCGAGCCCCCGGGTGCACGCCCGCATCCTGGCGACCGGAGAGCTCTCGGCCACGCTCTTAGGCGCGGCCTTCCTCAACGCGCAAGGCATCGCCACGCGCTGGCTCGACGTCCGCGAGCTGCTCGTGAGCTCGCCCATCAAGCAACAGTCGGACCGCGCCCGGTATCTCTCGGCGCGCTGCGACTACTCGCCCGACGCCGCCCTCAAGGCGCGGTTCGAGGCGCTGGACGGCGTGCTGCTCACGCAGGGCTTCATCGCGCGCAACCCGCAAGGCGAAACGGTGCTGCTCGGCCGCGGCGGCTCGGACACCTCCGGCGCGTATCTCGCCGGCAAGCTCGAGGCGCGCCGGCTCGAGATCTGGACCGACGCGCCCGGGTTCTTCAGCGCCGACCCGAAGACGGTGCCGTCCGCGCGGCTCATCAAGAGCCTGCACTACCAGGAGGCCCAGGAGATCGCCTCGGCGGGCGGCGGCATCCTGCATCCGCGCAGCATCTCGCCGGTGCGCGCCTCCGGCATCCCGCTGTTCCTGAAGTGCACGGCCCACCCCGAGTGGGAGGGCTCGCTGATATCGAGCGCGCCCGGCGACGACGTGCCGCACTTGAAGGCCATCTCGCAGCGCAGCGGCATCACGCTCGTCTCCATGGAATCGATGGAGATGTGGCATCAGGTGGGGTTCCTCGCGGACGCCTTCGCCTGCTTCCGCGAGCACGGCCTGTCCGTGGACCTGATCTCCACCTCGGAGAGCAACGTCACGGTGTCCATCGACATGCCGCAGAACGTGGCCGACGAGGCGGCCATCGAGGCGCTCGCCGCCGACCTGCGGAAGCTCTGCCGCGTGAACGTCATCAAGGACTGCGCGGCCATCACGCTCATCGGCCGGCGCATCCGCACGATCCTGCGCGACCTCGCGCCCGTGCTCGAGGTGTTCCAGGAGCACAAGGTCCACCTCGTGACGCAGGCCGCGAACGACCTGAACCTCACGTTCGTCGTGAGCTCCGAGCACGCGCACCGCCTCGTGCAGCGGCTGCACGCTTTGCTCGTGCACAAGCTCGAGGGCGGCGTGTTCGGCCCCACCTGGGAGCAGCTCACGGCGGACCGCGCCGAGCAGGCCGAGCTCCCGGTGCCCTGGTGGGTCAAAAAGCGCGAGCGCCTGCTCGAGATCGCAGCCGAGCGCGGCTCCGCCTACGTCTACGACGGCGAGACGATCGCCGCCGCCGCGCGGGCCCTCAAGTCGCTGCGCAACGTGGACCAGGTCTTCTACGCCATGAAGGCGAATGCCAACCCGGCGGTGCTGCGGCTCGTGCACGAGCACGGCCTCAACATCGAGTGCGTGTCGCCGGGCGAGATCGAGCGCGTGCTCGCGACGCTGCCCGGGCTCGAGCCGCAGAAGATCCTGTTCACGCCGAACTTCGCGCCGCGCGCCGAGTACGAATGGGCGCTCGAGCGCGGCGTCTGGGTCACGCTCGACAACCTCCATCCGCTGCAGCACTGGCCGGAGCTCTTCGCGAACCGCGAGGTGTTCATCCGCGTGGACACCGGGCAGGGCCGCGGCCACCACGAGCACGTGCGCACGGCGGGCCGGCACTCCAAGTTCGGCGTGCCGCTCTCCGAGATCGACGAGCTCGTCGCATGCGTGCGCCGCGCCCGCGCGAAGGTGGTGGGGCTGCACGCGCACACCGGCAGCGGCGTGCTCGATCCCGACGCGTGGCGCAATACCGGCGAGCAGCTCCTCGAGCTCGCGGGCCGCTTCCCCGACGTGCGCTTCTTCGACCTGGGCGGCGGCCTCGGCGTGCCGGAGAAGCCGGGTCAGGGCGCGCTCGATCTGCAGGCCCTCGACGAGGCGCTCGCGCCCATCAAGGGGCGTGCCGGCGAGCGGCAGATCTGGCTCGAGCCGGGGCGGTTCGTCGTGGCCCCGGCGGGCGTGCTGCTCGCCCGCGTGACGCAGACGAAGGGCAAGGGCGACGTGCAGTACGTGGGCGTGAGCACGGGCATGAACTCGTTGATCCGGCCCGCGCTCTACGGCGCCTATCACGACATCATCAATCTCACGCGCTACGGGCAGCCGGCCACGGAGATCGTCACGGTGGTGGGACCGATCTGCGAGACGGGCGACCGCCTGGGCTCCGACCGGCTCATGCCGCCGGCGAGCGAAGGGGACGTGATCCTGATCGCCAACGCCGGCGCGTACGGATTCGTCATGAGCTCGCGCTACAACCTGCGCGAGCCGGCGGCCGAGCTCGTGATCTGACCCGGCCCGCCGCGCGGCGGGCCATCGCCGCGCGACGCCCCCGCTATCGCGACGTCTGCGCCTGCAGCAGCGCCGCGCGCTGCTCGAGCAGGTAGCCGCGGATCGCCTCGACGTCGTCGGCCGTGAACCAGGCGAACTGCGGCATGCCGAGCCCCTGATAGGCCCCCTCGCGCAGGATGCGGTCGAGCGCCGCGTACGTCTCGGGCGTCGAGTAGCGCAGGTCCGCGATGGAGCCCGCGCTGACCGCACCGACGCCGTGGCACATCGAGCAGCGCTCGGCGTAGAGGACCGCGCCGCGGGCGATCTGCTCGGGCGTGGCGTCGTGCTCGATGGGCGTCAGGGCGGGCTTCTCGATGCCGCGCACGGGCTCGAAGGGGGCATCGGCGTCGAGCGCGAACGCCCAGACCCGCCCCGTAGCCTTGTACGGCGTGCTCGGGTGCGACCGATAGAGCCCCGCCGCGCCGCCCATGCCGGAGAGCACGACGACGTACTGCTTGCCGTCCAGCATGTAGGTGCTCGGCGCCGCCATGATGCCCTGACCGAGCGACATCTCCCACAGCTTCTCGCCGCGGTCCGCGCTGTAAGCGATGAAGCGGCCGTCGTCCGTGCCCTGGAAGACGAGATTGCCGGCCGTCACGAGCGTGCCGCCGCCGATCGTGTCCTGGTACGGCACGCGCCAGCGGGCCTTGCCCGCGACGGGGTCCCACGCGAGCAGCGAGCTCGGCGCGACGGGCGGCTCGCCGGTGCCCGGCTCGTAAGCGGACTCCGGCAGCGGCTCGACGCCGACCGGCAATCCGAACGCCGCCGCCAGCGAGATGCCCACGTTCCAGGCGCGGGGCCGGAACTGGAAGTCGGGATTCGTGCTGTAGAAGAAGCTGCTCTCGGAGGCCGGCAGATAGACGAGGCCCGTCAGCGGGCTGAACGACATGGGCTGCCAGTTGTGCGCGCCGCCGGGCCCGGGCGAGATCTGGGTGGGCGCCTGCCCGAAGCGCGCGTGCCGGGTCTCGATGGGGCGGCCCGTCTCGAGGTCCACGCCCTTGGCCCACGTCACGTGCGCGAACGGCTCCGCCGACAGCAGCTCTCCCGTGAGGCGGTCCAGCACGTAGAAGAAGCCGTTCTTCGGCGCCTGCATGACGACCTTGCGCTCGCGGCCGCCGATCTCGAGCTCGGCGAGCGTGAGCTGCTGCACCGCGGTGTAGTCCCACGTGTCGCCCGGCGTGGTCTGGTAGTGCCAGACGAGCTCGCCGGTGTCGATGTCGAGCGCGAGAATCGAGGAGAGATAAAGGTTGTCGCCGCCGCCGGGGCTCCTGATCGCCTGCACCCACGGCGAGCCGTTGCCGGTGCCGACGTACACGAGGCCGGCCTCGGGATCGTAGGCGAAGGCGTCCCAGGCCGTGCCGCCCCCGCCATATTTCCACCACTCGCCGGTCCAGGTCTTCGCGGCCTCCTCGAGCGCCTTCGACTCGAACGGCTTCGAGGGGTCGCCCGGCACCGTGTAGAAGCGCCACACGAGCTCGCCCGTGTTCGCGTCGTAGGCCGAGACGAAGCCGCGCACGCCGAGCTCGGCGCCGCCGTTGCCGATCAGCACCTTGCCGTCGTACACGCGCGGGGCGCCGGTGATCGTGTAGGGCTGGTCCGTGGGCGTCGTCTGCACCTCCCAGACGACCTCGCCCGTGTCGGCGTCGAGCGCCACCAGCCGCCCGTCGATCACGCCCACGAACACTTTGCCCTCGTAGAGCGCCACGCCGCGGTTCACGACGTCGCAGCAGGCGCGCGCACCGCGCGCGCGGTCGGCCCGCGCGTCCCACCGCCAGAGCTCCCGGCCCGTGCGCGCGTCGAGCGCGAACACGTTGCTCCAGCTCGTGGTGGCGTAGAGCACGCCGTCCGCCACGAGCGGCGTCGCCTCGAGGCCGCGCAGCGAGCCGGTGTCGTAGTACCACGCGAGGCCCAGCCGGCGGACGTTGCGCGCATCGATCTGATCGAGCGGGCTGAAGCGGGTCTCGGCGTAATCGCGCCCGTACGTCAGCCACTCTTCGCCGGACTGCGCCGCGGCGACGAGCGCCGCATCGTCCACCGACGCGGCACGCTGGGCGTTTGCGGCGGGGCACAGGGCGGTCGCCACCACGGCGATCGCCGACCAGGAGATCGTCTTGCTCATGTTCGTCTCGCCGCGCGGCCGCCACCGGGGCGACCACGCGCTCTCCCCTAGAGGCGGCGCGGGTTTCCGCCGCCGCACTTGTTGTTGGACCGTCGCGAAGCTACGACGAGACGGGCCCGCGCGCAAGGGTCGGACCGCGGCCGCTGCGGCCGCGCGCGGTGCTATAGTCCCGCAGGGCGTAGGCCGTCGACTTCCGCCTCGTCGGCGGCGGTCGCGCCGTCACGAGAGGTCGCGTAGAAGGAGAACGATCATGAAGCGACTGCTTCGGGCATTCATGCTGGCCATGACGCTCGCCGTCGTGCCGCTCGCGGACAGCGCCGCGCAAGCCGATCTGGACGCCATCCTCGCGGACCCGAGCCGTCCCGAGGAGGATCGCGCCCGCGACGAGAGCCGCAAGCCCGCCGAGGTGCTCGAGTTCCTCGGCATAGGGCCGGGCGACCGCGTGGCCGATCTGCTCGCGGGCGGCGGCTACTGGACGCGGATCCTCGTGCCGCTGGTGGGCCCCGAAGGCCGCGTCTACGCCGGCAACAATCCCTTCTTCGCGCGGTTCTATGCCGAGCAGTTCGACGCGCTGCTGCGCGAGCCCGCGTTCGCGCGCGTGGTGCGCATCGACGGTCCCGTGGACGAGATCGATCTTCCCGCCGACGCGTCGCTCGACGCCGCGCTCATGTCGCTCGCCTATCACGACCTGTTCCTGACGGACGAGGACCGCGCGGCGATGAACCGCAAGATCTTCGCGGCGCTGAAGCCCGGCGGCGTGTTCGGCGTGATCGACCACCAGGCGGCCGAGGGCGCCGGCACCGACGCCGCCGAGTCGCTCCACCGGATCCCGCAGGACGTCGTAATCGAGGAAGTTCGGGCCGCGGGCTTCGTGCTCGCGGGCGAGGGCGATTTCCTGCGCAACCCCGAGGACGACCACACGCGGCGCGTGTTCGACCCGGCCATCGCCGGCCGCACCGACCGCTTCGTGCTGCGCTTCGAGAAGCCGCGCTGACGGCGCCGCTCAGCGCCGGTGGCGGCGCTCGAGCTCGGCCACCACGTCCTCGAGGGTGAGCCCGCGCAGGCGCAGCAGCACGAGCAGGTGGTACAGGAGATCGGCCGCCTCGGCGGTCACGCGGCCGTCGTCCTGCGCGGCCGCCGCGAGCGCGAGCTCCACGCCTTCCTCGCCCACCTTCTGCGCGACCTTGAGCGTGCCCTGCGCCGCGAGCCTGGCCGTGTAGCTCTGCTCGGGCGCGTCCGCGATCCGCCGCTCGATGATCGACTGCAGCGTCTTCAGGAACTCGAGCTCGCTCATGCCGGGCTCCCCGCACGCGCGCGCCCGGCCACCGGGCGCACCGCGATGCCAGCGTCGGCGAGATACGCCTTGAGATCCGGGATCGCGATCGCGGCCGTGTGGAACACGCTCGCGGCGAGCGCCGCGTCCACGCGCGCCTTGTCGAACACGTCGCGGAAGTGCTCCATCGCGCCCGCGCCGCCCGAGGCCACGAGCGGCACTCGGGTGACCTCCCGCACGCGCGCGAGCTGCGTCACGTCGTAGCCCTTGCGCACGCCGTCCTGGTTCATGCAGTTCAGCACGATCTCGCCGGCGCCGCGGTCCTGCACCTCGCGCACCCAGTCGAGCGTGCGGCGCTCGCTCGCGCGCGTGCGCTCGGGGTCGCCCGTGTACTGGTAGACGTGGTAGTCGCCGTCGCGCTCGAGCGAGTCGATGCCGATCACCACGCATTGGGAGCCGAACCTGCGCACGAGCGCGTCGATCAGGTCCGGGTTCTCGAGCGCCGGCGAGTTGATGGAGATCTTGTCGGCGCCGAGGTTGAGCACGCTCTCCGCGTCCGCGATGGAGCGGATGCCGCCCGCCACGCAGAACGGGATGTCGAGCACCGAGGCCACGCGGTTCACCCAGCTCCGGTCCACCGAGCGGCCCTGCGGGCTCGCCGTGATGTCGTAGAACACGAGCTCGTCGGCGCCCTCGTCGCGGTAGCGGCGCGCGAGCTCCATGATGTCGCCCACCACCCGGTGGTCGCGGAAGCGCACGCCCTTGACCACCACGCCGTCGCGCACGTCGAGGCAGGGAATTATGCGGCGGGTAAGAATGGCTTCATCTCCTCGTCGGTGATGCGGTTCTCGAGCAGCGCCTTGCCGGCGACGGCGGCCGCGACGCCGGTGGCCGCGAGCGCGGCGAGGTCGCCCGCGTCGCGCACGCCGCCCGAGGCCTGCAGCGCGATGGTCGGCCAGCGCGCGACGCAGTCGCGATAGAGATCCAGGTTCGGCCCGGCCAGCGCGCCATCGCGGCTCACGTCCGTGCAGAGCACGTGCTTCAGGCCCGCACCGCGGTAGCGCTCCACGGCTTCCTCGAGCGTGACGCTCGATGCGCGCGTCCAGCCGTGCGTGGCGACGCGCGCCGTGCCGCGCTCGTCGATGCGCACGTCGAGCGCGAGCGTGAGGCGCTCCGGCCCGAACTCCGCGAGCCACTCCGCCACGAGCTCGGGGTTGGTCACGGCCAGGCTGCCGATCACGGCGCGGTCCGCGATCGCGAGCGCCGTCTCGAGCTCGCCCCGCCCGCGGATGCCGCCGCCGAGCTGCACACGCAGGCCCGCGACGGCGCGCAGCCGCCGCACGACGTCGAGGTTCGCCGGCGCGCCGCGGGCGGCGCCGTCGAGGTCCACCACGTGCAGCCAGCGGGCGCCCAGGTCGCGATAGCGGCGCGCCAGCGCCTCGGGGTCGACGTCGTAGCTCGTCTGCTGGTCGAAGTCGCCCTTGAGCAGCCGCACGCAGCGCCCGTCGCGGAGGTCGATAGCGGGGTAGAGCTCCATGGCGCGCCCTAGAGCTTCAGGAAATTCTCGAGCACGCGGGCGCCCAGGCGCGACGAGCGCTCGGGGTGGAACTGCGTGCCGTAGAAGTTGCCGTGCTCCACCACGGCCGAAAACGGCCCGCCGTAGTCGGCCACGGCGCGCGTGTACGGCCCCACGGGCACGGCGTAGCTGTGCACGAAGTAGGCGTAGTCGCCGGACTCGATGCCCTCGAGCAGCGGCGACGGCGCCGTCACCTCGAGCGCGTTCCAGCCCATCTGCGGCACGGTGAGATCCGGCCGCTCCGGCAGCCGTTGGACACGGCCCGGGATGCACCCGAGGCAGGCGACGTCCTCCTCGTCCGAGGACTCGAACAGGAGCTGCATGCCGAGGCAGATGCCGATGACGGGCTGGCGCAGCCGGGGCACGAGCTCGGCGATGCCCGTCTCCCGCAGGCGGCGCATGGCGGCGCCGGCCGAGCCCACGCCCGGCAGGATCACGTGCGTGGCGCGCGCGGCGCGCTCGGGGTCCTCGGTGACGGGCGCCGACACGCCGAGCCGCTCGAGCGCGAACCCGAGCGAGGCGAGATTGGCGCCGCAGCCGCCGAGGATGACCACGTCTCTGCTCACAGCGTTCCCTTCGTGCTCGGCAGCGCGTCGCCGCTCCGCGCGACCGCCTGGCGCAGCGCCCGCGCCACCCCCTTGAAGCACGCCTCGATCATGTGGTGCGTGTTCTCGCCCCGCACCGACACGTGCAGCGCGGCGCCGAGCGACTCCGCCAGCGAGCGGAAGAAGTGCGGCACGAGCTCCGTCGGCAGGTCGCCCACGCGCTCGCGCTTGAACTCGCCCTCGAACACGAAGTAGGGCCGGCCGCCGATGTCGAGCGCGATCTGCGCCTGCGCCTCGTCCATCGGCAGCAGGAAGCCGTAGCGCTGGATGCCGCGCTTGTCGCCGAGCGCCTTGCGCAGCGCCTCGCCGACGGCGAGCGCCACGTCCTCCACGGTGTGGTGCTCGTCGACGTGCAGGTCGCCTCTGCAGCGCACCGTGAGCGCGAAGCCGCCGTGCTTGCCGAGCTGCTCCAGCATGTGATCGAAGAAGCCGAGCCCTGTGTGGACGGCGGCGTCCGCCTCGCGGTCGAGATCGACCTCCACCTCGACGTCGGTCTCGCGCGTGGTGCGGCGCACGGCGGCCGTGCGCGGCCGGCGGGCGAGGGCGGCGGTCACGTCGGCCCACGTCGCACCTCCGGGGCCGAGCTTGAAGCCCTGCACGCCGAGCGCGCGGGCGAGCTCGAGGTCCGTGTCGCGATCGCCGACGACGGCGGAGCGCTCGCGATCGAAGCCCGCCGCCACGATGTCCTGCACGAGCCCCGTCTTCGGCTTGCGGCACGCGCAGCGTTCGTCCGGCCGGTGCGGGCAGATCAGCATCGACGCGAAATGCACGCCCTGCGACTCGAACAGCGCCCGCACGTGCCGGTCGGCGGCGTCGAACGCCGCGCGCGGAAACTCGGGGCCGCCGAGCCCTTCCTGGTTGCTCACGACGACGAGCTCGTAGCCCGCGGACTGCAGCTCGAGCAGCGCGGGGATCACGCCCGGCACGAGGCGCACCTTCTCGAGCGAGTCCACCTTGCCGTCCGCGGGCTCCTCCACGAGGGTGCCGTCGCGGTCGACGAACAGGATTCGCCGGCTCGCGTTCTCAGGCATGGCCGACCCGCTCCGCGCCCGACACGGCCTGCAGCAGCCGGTCGTTGTCCTCGGGCCGCCCCACCGTGATGCGCACGCAGTTCTCGAGCAGCGGGTCGTCGAACATGCGCACGAGGATGCCGGCATTGCGGGCGGCGTTGCGGAAGCGCAGGCCGTCCCGCGTCTCCACCAGCACGAAGTTGGCGTCGCTCGGGAACACGCGCGCCACCTGCGGCGCCACCGCGAGCGCCTCGGCGAGCCGCCGCCGCTCCGCCTTGATGAGCGAGACGCGCTCGCGCGCCACGCGCAGCGACTCGTCCGTGAGCGCCTCGAGCACGAGCTCGATCGACGGCGTGGGGAACGTGTACGGCGGCAGCACGTTCTCCAGGTACGTGACGATCGCGGGGTCGGCGATCAGCGCGCCGCAGCGCACGCCCGCGAGCGACACGAACTTCGACAGCGTGCGCAGCAGCACGACGTGCTCGTAGCGCGCGCGGAAATCGCGGAAGCTGCCGGCGTCGGAGAACTCGTGATAGGCCTCGTCGATGACCACGAGCGCCCGCCCGGCGAGCGCCTGGCACACGCGCTCGATGTCGCCGCGGCGCGTGGAGTGCCCGGTGGGGTTGTTCGGCGAGCACACGAACACGAGCTTCACCGTGTCGTCCACGGCCGCGATGACGGCGTCGGGATCGAAATGGAACACGCCCGGTCCCGAGGGCGTGGCGGCGCGCCTCAACGGCACGGCGAGCACGCCCGCGTTCTGGATGCCCGCGTACAAGCGGTACATGTCGAACGTGGGCGGGCAGATCAGGATCCGGTCGCGGCCGGCGCGGCAGAAGCCGCGGATCAGGACATCGATGGCCTCGCTGCTGCCGCGCGTGACCAGCAGCTCCCGCGGGTCGCAGCCGTAGTACCACGCGAGGCGCTCCCGCAGCGCCGTCGGGCGGGGCGGGGGATAGACGTTGAGGCCCCGCTCGGTGCGATCGCCCGGCATGCGCCACGGCGACTCGTTGGCGTTGAGCCGGATCATCCCCGGCTCGTAGGCGCCGGGCGTGTACGGCCGGAGGTCCCGCAGCTCCGGGCGGGCGAGCCGGTGCAGCAGCTCGCTCATGCCCGCCTCCCGGCCTCGAGGGCCGCGAGCCGCGTCGTCACGGCGCGCGCGTGCGCGTCGAGCCCTTCGAGCTCGGCCAGCGTGACGGCCGTGGGACCGATGTGCTGCAAACCCTCCGGCGTGAGCTCCTGCACCGTCATCGAGCGCATGAAATCCGCGAGCCCGAGGCTCGACTGGCGGCGCGCATAGCCGTAGGTCGGCAGCACGTGATTGGTGCCGCTGCAGTAGTCGCCCACCGACTCGGGCGCCCACGGGCCCAGGAACACGGAGCCCGCCGCGTCCACGCGCTCGAGCCAGCGCCGCGGTTCCCGCACCTGCAGGATGAGGTGCTCGGGCGCATAGCGGTTCGCCACCTCGACCCCGGTCTCGAGGTCGTCCACGAGGATCGCGCACGACGCCGCGAGCGATCTGGCCGCGATGTCGCCGCGCGGCAGGCGCGCGAGCTGCTCGTCCACCTCGCGGGACACGGCATCGGCGAGCCCCGGGCTCGTCGTGACCAGCAACACCTGCGAGTCCGCGCCGTGCTCCGCCTGCGACAGCAGATCTGCGGCGACGAACGCCGCGTTCGCCGTGTCGTCGGCCAGCACCATGACCTCGGACGGCCCCGCGGGGAAATCGCGGCTCGCGCCGTCGGGATCGCGGTCCACCTGCGCCTTCGCCTCGGTGACCCACGTGCTGCCGGGCCCGAAGATCTTGTCCACCTTGGGGATCGTGGCCGTGCCGTACGCGAGCGCCGCGATGGCCTGCGCGCCGCCCACCTTGAACACGCGCTGCACGCCCGCGACGCGCGCGGCGTAGAGGACCGCGGGATCCGCCTTGCCGCTCTTCTGGGGCGGCGTGCACAGCACGCGCACGGGGCAGCCGGCGAGCCGCGCCGGGATGCCGAGCATGAGCGCGGTGGAGGGCAGGGGCGCCGTGCCCGCCGGCACGTAGAGACCCACGCGCCGGATGGGACGGGCGACCTTCTCGCAGCGCACGCCGGGCGCCGTGTCCACGGTGAGCGGCGCGGGCGCCTGCGCCCGGTGGAACGTCTCGATGTTCGCCGCGGCCGCACAAATGGCGGCGCGCTGCTCGGGCGCGAGCAGCGCCTCCGCTTCCGCGAGCTCCGCTTCGTCCGCCTCGATCGAGTCGAGGCGCACGCCGTCGAGCGACTCCGCGAGCTCGAGTAGCGCGCGGTCGCCGTCGCGGCGCACGCGCGCGACGATGGCCGCCACCTGCTCGCGGACGGCGGCGTCGGACGCGAGCGCGGGCCGGCGCAGCACCTCCCCGCGGCGCTCCTCCGTGAGCTCGGCCCAGACGTGTCGGCGCAGCGCGCTCACGACAGCATCTTCTCGACGGGCAGCACGAGCATCGAGCTCGCGCCGGCCTCCTTGAGCTGCTCGAGCGTCTCCCAGAACACGTTCTCGCGGCAGACGGCGTGCACGGCCACTTTGTCCGGGCGGCCTTCGAGCGGCATGATCGTGGGCGCCTCGCTGCCGGGCAGCAGGGCGGTGATCTCCTTCAGCGCGGAGCGCGGCGCGTGCAGCATGATGTACTTGCTCTCGCGCACCTGGAGCACGCCCTGGATGCGCAGCAGGAGCCGCGCGAGCCACTTGGCCTTCTCCTCGGGCACGACGGGCTCCGGCGTCTGGATCAGCGCCGCAGTGCTCTCGAGGATGGTGTCCGCCTCGTACATGTGGTGGGCGCGCAGGGTGTTGCCGCTCGACACGAGGTCGCAGATCACGTCGGCCTTGCCGAGGCTCGGCGCGATCTCCACGGCGCCGGAGAACTCGATGACCTGCGCGTCGATCCCCATGCGCTCGAGATACGCTCGCACCGTCCGCGGGTAGCTCGTGGCGATGCGCTTGCCGGCGAGCGATTGCACGCCGTCGTAGGGGAAGCCCTCAGGCACGCCGAACGACAGCCGGCAGCGGCCGAAGTCGAGCAGGCTGATCTCCTTGAAGAGCGGACCTTCGGTGCGCTCGGCGAGCTCGTAGCGGCGCTCCTCGATGACGTTGCGGCCGGCTATGCCCAGGTCGCAGACGTTCTCCTGCACGAGCATGGGGATGTCGTCGTCGCGCACGAGCAGCACGTCCACCGGCATGTTCTCGCCGTAGCAGATGAGCTGATCCTTGGCGCGGACGTAGGAGAGCCCGCAGCGGGTCAGGAGCTCCAAAGAGTGCTCGGTCAGCCGCCCGGATTTCTGGATGGCGATCTTGATCCGCGGCTCCGGCGTCTTGCGCATGTCGGGGCGTCCTCCTTCAAAGTGGCTTGAGCCGCTCGAGCGCGACCCGGTAGCCGCCGTTGCCCGAGGTAAGGAACCTGGCCACGCGCGCGATCGTGGTCACCGACACGCCGGTGATCTCGTGGATCTTGCGGTAGGGCAGGCCGTCTTCCAGGTATTTCACCACGGCCCAGCGGTCCGCGAGCGCCTCGAGCTCCGCGGGCGTGCAAAGATCGTTCAGGAACCGCTCGCATTCGTCCTCGGTGCGCAGCGTGAGCAGGGCGCGGTACAGCCCTTGCCGGGCCCGCGCCGTCACGCGCTTCCTGCCGTCGCGCTTGGCCTTCATGGGCGCCCCGCGGCGCAGCGGCCTTGTAACAACATGCTAACGTACTAACGCGTTAATACATTGAATCGGGCACAGGGTATACGGATCGACGGGGGAGGTCAAGAAGAGTCGCGGCTGGAAAGCCGCTGCCACCCGGCGAGCGAAGCCCGTGGGAGATTCTATGGCTCCCTGCAAGCGGTAGGTGGGGTCATGGGGTGGCGGGTTGGAAGGACTGCTGGGAGGAGAGCAGGGCGAAGGCGATGCGAGCGAGCTTTCGGGCGAGCACGACGCGGGCGGCGGTTTTGGAGAGCCCTTTGTCGAGCTGGCGCTGCAGATAG
>DATCLY010000070.1:0-128288 GCA_036563665.1 Gammaproteobacteria bacterium | reverse complement strand
GCAAACGGCGGATTGGGCTCGCCGCCGCGATCTTTGCACCCCGGTTCTGCTATGCTCGCGCGCGGCAAAAGCCGGCACCTGCAAGTGAGCTTCGATGACTTGGACGGTCCACAAGTTCGGCGGCACGAGCGTCGCGGACGCGAATTGCTTTCGCACCGTGGCCGACATCGTGCTGTCGCAACCCGGCGAGCAGCTCGCCGTGGTCGTGTCTGCGATGCGCGGCGTTACCGACCAGCTGCTCGGCCTGGTGGACCACGCCGCGCGACGCGAGCCCTACGCTGAAGGGATCGCGGCTCTTCGCCGCCGTTACGAGGACACCTGCCTCGAGCTGCTCGGAAGCGCCCGCGCCGAGCCGCTGCTCGAGCAGCTCGGGCGCGACCTCGAGGACATCGAGAGCGTGCTCAAGGCGCTCACGCTCGTGCGTGCCGCCTCGCCGCGCAGCCGCGACCTGATCTCGGGCTTCGGCGAGCTGTGGTCGGCCCGCCTGCTCACGTCGCTGCTGCACTCCCGCGTGGGCCGCGACCGGGAGGTGCGGTTCATCAACGCGCGCGACGTGCTCGTCGTGGAGCAGGGCGAGATGGGGCCCATCGTGGTGTGGGACGAGACGCGCCTCCATCTCGCGAAGGTGCTGCCGTCCGGCTTCAAGGGCATCGCCGTCATCACGGGGTTCATCGCGTCCGACCGCGAAGGCCTGCCGACCACGCTCGGCCGCAACGGCAGCGACTACTCCGCCTCCATCTTCGCGGCATTGCTCGCGGCCGACGAGGTGGTGATCTGGACCGACGTGGACGGCGTCATGAGCGGCGACCCGCGGCGCGTGCCCGAGGCCAAGGTCATCGAGGAGATGTCCTACAACGAGGCCATGGAGCTCGCGTACTTCGGCGCCAAGGTGATTCATCCGCAGACGATGGCGCCCGCGGTGGGCCTCAACATCCCGATCCGCATCCGCAACACGTTCAACGCGTCGCACCCCGGCACGCGCATCGCGCCCGCGGTGCCGAACCGCAGCGTGCTCGTGAAGGGCATCAGCGGCGTGGACGGCGTCGCCCTCGTGAACCTCGAGGGCTCCGGGATGATCGGCGTGCCCGGCACCGCCGACCGGCTGTTCGGCGCGCTGCGCGAGGCGTCCGTCTCCGTGATGCTGATCTCGCAGGGGAGCTCCGAGCACTCGATCTGCTTTGCCGTCCGCGAGCAGGACGCGGAGCTCGCGCGGCGCGTGGTCGAGCGCGCCTTCGCGGTGGAGCTCCAGCAGGGCCAGGTGCAGCGGGTCGAGGTCACCAAGGGCTGCGCGATCCTCGCCATCGTGGGCGACGGCATGGCGGGCTTGCCGGGCAGCGCGGGCAAGTTCTTCCGCACGCTCGGCACGGCCGGCATCAACGTGCGCGCCATCGCGCAGGGCGCGTCCGAGCGCAACATCTCGGCCGTGATCGCCGCGAAGGACATGACACGGGCGCTGCGCGCCGTGCACAGCAGCTTCTATCTGTCCGCGAAGACCGTGTCGATCGGCGTCATCGGCCCGGGCTCGGTGGGCGGCGCGCTGCTCGATCAGATCGCGGCGGCGGCGGACAACCTGCGCGCCAAGTTCAACCTGGACCTGCGCGTGCGGGCCATCGGCGGCTCGAAGCGCATGGTCCTCGACGAGCGGCAGATCGACCTCGGCTCCTGGCGCGAGCGCATCGCCGGCGGCGACGCGTTCGACCTCGAGCGGCTCGTGGACCACGTGCGTGCCGACTACCTGCCGCACGCCGTGCTGATCGACTGCACGGCCAGCCAGGCCGTCGCGGACCGCTACGCGGAATGGCTGCGGCGGGGCATCCACGTCATCACGCCGAACAAGCGCGCGCACAGCGGCCCCATCGCGTATTACGAGGAGCTCAAGGGCCTCACGCGTCACGGCAACGTGCATTTCCTCTACGAGGCCACGGTGGGCGCGGGCTTGCCCGTGATCCACACGCTCAAGGACCTCGTCGAGACGGGCGACGAGATCAGAAGCGTGAGCGGCATCTTCTCCGGCACGCTCGCGTATCTCTTCAACCTGTTCGACGGCAGCCGGCCGTTCTCGGAGATCGTGCGCGAGGCGAAGGCGAGGGGCTACACCGAGCCCGATCCGCGCGACGACCTGTCCGGCATGGACGTGGCGCGCAAGGCCGTGATCCTCGCGCGCGAAGCGGGGCTAAAGCTCGAGCTCTCCGACATCGACGTGGAGAGCCTCGTGCCCGCGGCGCTCGCGAACGCCTCCGTGGACGAGTTCCTCGAGCGCCTCGCGGACTTCGACGCGCCGATGGCCGAGCGCGCGGCCGCCGCGCGCCGCGAGGGCAAGGTGCTGCGCTACGTGGCGGACGTCGACGTGCGGGCCGGCACGGCGCGCGTCGAGCTGCAGAGCTTCCCGCCGCAGCATCCGTTCGCGAACATCAGCCTCACGGACAACATCGTCCAGTTCGTCACCGGCCGCTACTGCGACAACCCGCTCATCGTGCGCGGCCCGGGCGCGGGGCCGGCCGTCACGGCGGCCGGCATCTTCGCGGATCTGCTGCGCCTCTGTAGCATGTTGAGCGGCAACCAGGACTGACCCGGCGTCGCCCGACCGGGGCCTTTATGCGTTTTCACAGCACTCGAGGCTCGGAGCAGCAGGACCTCGTCGGCGCGATCCTGACCGGGCTCGCCGCCGACGGCGGGCTGTTCGTGCCCGAGGAGCTGCCGCGCTTCGATCCCGCGAGCCTGCGCGGCGAGACGTTCCCGGAGATCGCGGCGGAGCTGCTCGCGCCGTTCTTCCGGGGCTCCGAGCTCGAGGACGCGCTCGCCGACATCTGCGCGGACGCGCTCGACTTTCCGCTGCCGCTCCGCCCGCTCACCCCCAACGGCGAGCTGTCGGTGCTCGAGCTGTTCCACGGCCCGACCGCCGCGTTCAAGGACGTGGGCGCGCGGTTCCTGGCCGCCGCGATGGAGCGGGCGCTCGCGCTGCGCGCCGGCGACGATGACCGCCCGCTCACGATCCTGGTCGCCACCTCGGGCGACACGGGCGGCGCGGTCGCGGCGGCGTTCCACGGCCGGCGCGGCATTCGCGTCGGCGTGCTGTTCCCGCGCGGGCAGGTTTCGCCGCGGCAGCGGCACCAGCTCACCTGCTGGGGCGGCAACGTGCGCGCGTTCGAGGTGGCGGGTTCCTTCGACGACTGCCAGGCCCTGGTCAAGGCCGCGTTCACCGACCGGGCGCTCAACGAGCGCCACCGCTTGAGCGCCGCCAACAGCATCAACATGGGCCGGCTGTTGCCGCAGGTGGCGTATCACGCGGCGGGCGCGTTGTGGCACTGGCGCGCGCACGGGGAGGCGGCGGGCTCGATCGTGCCCACGGGCAACCTCGGCAACGGCCTGGCATGCCTGTGGGCGCGCGCGATGGGACTGCCGATTCGCGAGGTGGTGCTGGCGGTCAACGCGAACCGCACGATCCCCGACTTCCTCGCCACCGGCGAGTGGCTGCCGCGGCCGAGCGTGCAGACGCTCGCTTCCGCGATGGACGTGGGCAACCCGAGCAACATGGAGCGGCTGCGGCACCTGCTGCCGGAGTTCGCCGCCTTGCGGCAGAACGTCGAGGCCTATCCCGTGGAGGACGACGCGATCCGCGAGACGATCGCATCCGGCTACCGGCGGTTCGGCGAGATCTGGTGCCCGCACACGGCGACCGGGTTCTGGGTCTACGATCACCTGCCGGAGGCGCGCCGCGCCGCGGGCGCGTGGATCGTGTCGGCCACGGCGCATCCGGCGAAGTTCGAGACGATCGTCGAGCCGCTCATCGGCCGGGAGGTGCCGGTGCCGCCCGCGCTCGCGGCGCTCCTCGAGCGACCCTCCGTGAGCACGCCCCTCGAGGCGCGCCTCGAGGCACTGGCCGAGGAGCTCGACCGGTGGTAGATGATATTTGTGATTCAAAAACAATAAGATATAGACGAATCTAGCGGTGACTTCTGAGCTTTGGATCTGGGTCGGTCTGGCCGTCGTCGCGGTGCTGCTCGCAGCCGGCCTCGGCTATGCGGTCTGGCGCAGGCGGGGGAGCGGGCTCGACCGCCTGCTCAACGAGGTCGCGTTGCGCAAGCTGCAGCACGTGCTGCTGCCGGACGGCATGGGCGGCCAGATCCAGCTCGAATACCTGCTGCTCACGGCGCAGGGGCTCGTCGTGATCGACGTGAAGCCCATCGAAGGCGTCGTCTTCGCGAGCGACCGGATGACGGAATGGACCGTGATCGGCGCGCGCGGGCGGTTCACGTTCCCGAACCCGCAGGGGACGCTCTACGACCGCGTGGCGGCGTTGCGTCTGCTCGTGCGCGACGTGCCCGTGGCCGGATACGTGCTCTTCGGCAACGGCGCCGACTTCAGCAAGGGCCGCCCGCGCGACGTGATCCTGCCCCGCGAGCTCGCCGAGTGGCACGCCAAGCCCGATCGCGCCGAGATCGAGCGCGTGCTGGAGGCCTATCTCCCGCACTGGGAGCAAGTGCGCGCCGTCGCCCAGCCCGCGGCCTGAAGGCGGGCTAGGAGAGCCCGAAGAGGCGCTCGGCGTTCGCCGTGGTGGCCGCGGCGAGCTCCTCGAGGGAGCGGCCCATGAGCGCCGCCGCGCGCGCGGCGACGTGCGGCAGGTACTGCGGCTCGTTGCGCCGGTTGCGCGGGGGAGACGGCAGATCCCGCGGCAAGAGGTAAGGCGCGTCCGTCTCGAGCAGCAGCCGATCGAGCGGCACGCGCGGCAGCGCCTCGCGCAGCGCGTGGCCGCGCCGCTCGTCGCAGAGCCATCCCGTGATGCCGATGTAGAGCCCGAGCTCGAGATACGCCTCGAGCTCGCGCACGCCGCCGGTGAAGCAGTGCGCCACGCCGCCCGCGAGCCGGTCGCGCCACGGGGCGAGCAGGGCCACGAAGCGCTCGTGGGCGTCGCGCTGGTGCAGGAACACGGGCTTGCCCGTGGCGGCCGCGAGCTCGAGCTGCGCGCTGAACGCCGCCTCCTGCGCGGGCCGCGGCGCAAAGTCGCGGAAGAAGTCGAGGCCGCATTCGCCGACGGCGACCACGCGGGGATGCGCGAGCAGCGGCTCGAGCGCGGCGGCCGTAGCGGTGTCGAACTCGCCCGCGTGGTGCGGGTGCACCCCCGCGGTGGCGAAGAGCTCTCCTGGGCGGGCCTCCGCGAGCTCCACCGCCCGCGCGCTCGCCGCCACCGACGTGCCCGTGACGATCAGGCGGTCGACGCCCACGGCCCGCGCGGCGGCGATCACCGCGTCGCGGTCGGCGTCGAAGCTGTCGTGCGCCAAATTGACGCCGATGTCCACCCATCGCATGGCACGCGGGATTGTGACGACCGACGGCGTCGCCGGCAACGAACGTCGCTAGATTCGGGGGCATGCGTTTCCACGCGATTTGTCGTAATGCAGCCCTGGCCGGGCTCCTCGCGGGCGCCGCCGTTGCGACGCCCACGGTGGAGGTCGCCGACGCCGTTGCCCGCATCGACTACGGCTACTACAGCGGCGACCCGCGCATCGTCGAGGCGGCCGTGTCCTCGCTCGAGCGGCTCGCGGAGGGCGACGCGCTCGCGCGCTACTTCGAGGCGCTCGGCGCGTTCCGTCTGGCGGAGCTCGCAACCGCCGAGGGCCGCGACCCGCGGCCGTGGCTCGATCGCTGCATGCAGGCCGCGAGCAGGAGCGAGCTGCCCGGCGCGGCCGGCGCCGAGGCGCTCGTGCTCTCTGCCGCGTGCGCCGCCCGCGCCGCGCGCGCCGAGCCCGTGCGCGCCGTGCTGCACCAGCGGCGTGCGCAAGCGGCGCTCCAGCGTGCCGCTGCGCTCGATCCCAAGAACCCGCGGCTCGCGCTGGTCGAGGCGGAGCGCCTGCTCGCGGAAGCCGGCCGCGAGGCCGACGCGGTCGCCAGGCTCGAGGCCGCGCTTCCCGAGTTCGCGGCGCGGACCGACGGGCCGCAATGGGGAGAGGCGGAGGCGCTGGTGACGCTCGCCGAGCGCCGTCATGCGACAGGGGATGCACGGCAGGCGCGCGATCTCCTCGACCGGGCGCTGCTCGTCGCGCCGGAATACCGCGCGGCGCTCGAGCTGCGGGCGCGAGTGCTCGCGGGCCGGTAACGCACCATGATTGCGGTGCGGCGCTCGCCAGCCGGTATGATAGGGACAGGATCGGTTCTCGAGAGCGTCGTACGACCCGACCGGCCGCCATGGGCGAGCAACTGCGTCTCTTCGACGAGCATCGAGTGCGGCCGTCGCGCGCCCACGAGGCGCCGCTCGCGGTGCGCACGAGCCGCCGTGCGCGCCGGCTGATCCTGCGACTCGTCCCGCCGCACACGCTGGAGCTCGTCGTGCCGCGCGGCACTCGGCCGAACGAGATCGCCGCTTTCGTCGCGGAGCATCGCGACTGGATCGCGCGGGCGCGCGCGGAGATCGCGAGCCGCTACTCCTCGGAGCGCGAGCTCCTGCCCGAGCGCATCGAGCTCCCCGCGATCGGCCGATCGTGGCGCGTGCAGTACCGCACCGTGCCCGGCGCCCGGCCGCGGCGCATCGACGACGGCGAGTCGCTCACGATCGTGACGCCCGACGAGGAGCGGCAGAGCGCGCCCGCGCTGTTTCGCAGCTGGCTGCTCGATCAAGGCACGCTGCACTTGAAGCCGTGGCTCCTGCGCGAGGCGCGCCTCATGCCGGGCGCTCCCACCGACGTGCGGGTGCGCCTGCAGCGCACGCGCTGGGGTAGCTGCTCCGCGCGCGGCGGCATCAGCCTGAACGCGGCGCTGTTGTTCCTCGCGCCGGAGGTCGTGCGCTACCTGCTCGTGCACGAGCTCGCGCACCTGAAGCACATGAATCATTCGAAGCGGTTCTGGGCGCACGTGGCCCGCTTCGAGCCGGATTACGAGCGCCTCGACCGCACGCTCGGCAACGCCTGGGACGAGGTCCCGCTCTGGGCGCACGGCCGCAACTGAGCCGCGCCGCCGCCGAGCGGGCGGCGGAGCTCGTCCGCCTCGCTCGCCTCGACGACACCACGCTCCTGATCGTCGCCGGCATCTACGGCGTCGGCATCCTCGTGGTTCCCGTGCTGGGGCTTTTGGGCTTCGCCCTGGCGTTGCTGCTCGTGCTCTCGCTCTGCAAGTACGGCTACACGCTGCTGCGCTGGGTGGCCCAAGGCCGGAGCGTGGTGCCCGGTCCCGGCTGGGATGCGATGCGCTTCGGCGGCGACCGCAACGCGCTGCTCCATTTCGTGCTCTTCGCGTCGCTCACCTTTCTCATCGTGGTCACGCCGTGGCTCCCGGGCGGCATGGCCGGCAACGCGCTTCGCGCATGTCTCGCAGGCGCAGTGGTGGCCGCCTTCCCGGCGTCGGCCGCGCTCGTGGCGCTCACGGACGACTTGGGCGGCGCGCTGAGCCCGGTGCGGATCGGCGCGCTCGTGCGCACGCTCGGCCGCCGCTACGCGCTGCTCCTGCTGACCGCTGCCGCGCTGTTCGCAGTCTGGTTCGGCGCGATGGCATTGCTCTGGCCGGCCGGCCATCCGCTGCTCATCCTGCTCGCCACCGTCGCGGCCGTGTGGACGTTCCTGGCGGCGTTCGCGCTGACCGGCGCGGGGTTGCGCATGGCGCGGCTCGAGATCGACATACCGGGAGACGTCGACACGCGCCGCGAGGAGCTCGAGCGGCGCGACGTGCTGGAACGGCGGCGGCGCACCCTGGATCGCGCTTACGGCTCGATCCGCAGCGGCTTAGGTGTGCAGGGCTATCGCACCATCGAGGAGCTCGTGGCGGACGAGGGCGAGAGCGGCGAGCTGGAGCTATGGATCGTCGGCAAGATGTGCGCGTGGGACTTCCCGCAGCACGCCCTCCGGGTCGGAGGAACGTTTATCGCGAGCTCGCTGGCGCGGGGCGAGCCGGACGTCGCGCTCGAGCTCCTCATGCTTTGCCGCCGCGTCGAGCCGAGCTTCGTGCCGCCGCCCGAGCAGGCCCGCGCGCTCGCCGCGCACGCGAGATCGCTCGGCAAGCGCATCCTGGCGGAGCAGCTCGAGGAGGCGGCCGTGGCCTCGCGTCCCTAGCGCGTCGTGTCCAGCACGGCTTTCATGCCCGTCGGCGGGCGCACGGATCGCAAGAATGATTCGCGCTACCGACCGAGCTCGAACTCCGCGCGAAAGCCCAGCAGGTACACGGTGCCGCCGAGCTCGATGCCGTCGACGTCGGTGTCGAGCCGCTGCGCTTCGATGAATGCGTAGCCGCGCCAGTAGATGTCGTCCGACGCCGACGCCATCCCGCCGTTCTGCTGTCGGCCCTGCGAGGTCGCGAGCCAGCGGAGCCCCGCCCGATAGGCGGGGGCCGCGTCCGTTCGGCCTTCGCGGCTCTCCTGCAGCTCGATGTCCTGCTCGTAGCGCACGGCGCCCACGCCCACACCGACGTACGGCACGAAGCGTCGCTCGCGACGCGTCGGCTGCAGGACGAACGTCGCGAAGACCTGCACGGGGAACAGCGTGAGCTTCACGGCATCCTCGATGTTGCCGCTCGGCGCGACGCCGATGCCTTCGTCGCGCAGCCGCCCGACCTCGCCGCCGACCTCGAGCCAGTCGCGCACGCGGAACGCGCCCGCCACGCTCAGGACGGTGTCCGCATCGTCGCCGTAGAACTCCTCGTAGCCCGCGAGGTCCGGCCGGTACTCGCCGACCTTGAGCTCGTACATCCAGCGCGGGCTCTCGCGGGGCGGGTCCGCGGCGTGGGCGGTGCCGACGCAGAGGAGCAGCGCCACGACGAGCAGGCGCCGCCGGGCGCGCAGCGCGAGCAGCCCGAGCACGAGCGCGGCCAGGGCGGCGAGCTGCGCCGGCGAGGCGCCGAGAACGACGAGCGCCACGACGACGAACGGCCACAGGACCGCGCGGGCCGCGGGCTTCAGCGCCGGATGCGATTCGAGGAACGCGGCGGCGCGCGGGCCGTGCCGGTAGTAGAGGCGGACGAGCGCGCGTCCGGGCGCGGTCCGCAGCAGCACGCGGTCGCGGAAATCGCGCAGCGTCGCCACCTCTGCCGCCCAGTCCGCGCCGAACGCCGCCGTGGCCACGAAGCAGCCGTTGTCCGGCAGGTCCGGGAACGGCTCGATCGCAGCCGGCGTCGCCGTGAGCTCGTTCGACGGCGCGCTCGCGGAGCCTGCGCCGAGCGAGAGGGCGGACGTTTCCGTGATCGGGCTCTCGTTGCGGTTCTGCGTGTTGTCGACGGCGGTGACCGCGACCTGGTAGATGGGTTGCTGCAATGCGATCACGGCGAAGCGATAGGTCGTGTCGTTGACGAGTCCCGTGACCGTGGCCTGCGTGACGTTGCCCGCGTCGAGCACCTGCTCGCCGGGCGCCGCCACCCCGTAGAGCACGCGATAACCGGTGGCGTCGGGCACCGCTTCCCAGGTGAGCAGGACGGACTCGTTGCGCGCAGTCGCCGTCAGCAATCGCGGAGTGAGCGGCGGGCTCGTCTCGGCGCTCAGGTTCTCCAGAACGAAGCTCGTCACGTTGCCCACGTCGATGGGCGAGGGCTGCGTGCCGCCGCCCGCATCGGTGCCTTCGAGCGGCGGCGTGGGATCGGTGCCGCGCTCGTAGTGCACGCGGTACGCGCCCGGCACGGTCGAGCTCGTCACTCGATAGTCGAGGCTCGGCTCCCAGGACACGCCGATGCGCAGCGTGCCCTCCGTGCTGAGATCGGTGAGCGCGGGCGCGGGCACGGGGAACGGCGTGGGATCGGCGAACGGACCGCCGTAGGCGCCGGCGTCCGCCACCGAGCCGTCGATCACGTCCGTGCCGCGACCCACGTCGATGCAGTCGGAGCCTTCGCGCAGATGGAAGTCGCGAACCTCCGGATCGACGAAACGCGGCTCGCCAATCGTTGCGCCGATCCCGAGCAGCACCTCCTGGTCCACGTCCGGCTGCGACGCTTCATCGAAGCAGTTCGCGCGCACGTTGCCGAGCGGATCGGCGCCCGGGAGCAGCACGGTCACGATGGACTCGCCGTTGCCGGCAAAGATGTTGTTCTCCACACGCACGGCGTTCGAGCCGCGGCTCACGGCGGTGCCGTTCTCGAAGAACACGTTGTTGGTCACGTTGACGGCGGACAACGTGTCCGTCTCGAGGCCGACCTCGGTCATGCGATCGAACACGACGTTGGCGATGTCCACGCCGCTGCTCCGCGTCACCGACACGCCGACGGCGGCATCGACGATCGTGAAGCTCGACAAGCGCACGCCGCTCGCGTTGTCGATCGTCACGGCGGGGAGCTCGTCGTCGGCGGGGGAGAGCAGCGTGCGGGCCGTCTCCGCGCCGCGGATATCGAGGTTACTGAGAAGCTCGAGGTTCTCGTTGTAAGTGCCTGGAGCGATGATGATTATGTCGTTCGGCTCGGACTCGTCGATCGCGCTTTGGATGGACGAGAAATCCTCGGGGACGCGCAAGGTGTCCGCGAAGACTGACGGCACGCCCGTCAGGCCGGCGAGCCCGAGCACCGCCGGCATCGAGCCGCGGCGCCGCGAAAGACAGAAGGTCATCGAACGATCGAACCCCACTCAGGAAACGCAGCAGGCGGGCGAGCAAGAATCGAGCCAGCGCGGTGTGTGTGCGCGGGAAAACGCGGGGCTATCCGAGGAAAAAAAAAAGCGGCGGGCCGATTCGACCCGCCGCGAAGTTGCGAAGAGCTTCCGCTTCAGAACCGGACGTTCAGGCCCACGAAGAAGCGGCGACCCAGGAGGTCGTAGTAGCCGCCGTTCAGGGCCGCTGCACCCCCCGCACCGTTGACCGCCTCGTAGGTGATCGGGTTGATGCACCCCGGTGCGTTGTTGCAATAGGAGTTCAGCGGAATGTCACCGGGGCGCCCGCGCGTCTGGCCCGAGAACTCCGGCTCCGTGTCGAACAGGTTGGTGATGCCGCCGCGCAGCGTGATCGTCTCGTTGATGTTGTAGTTGAAGGACAAGTCGAACACGCTGTAGCTGTCGGTCTTGATCTCCGTGCTCGGCGTGTAGCCGAGGAGGATACCCGGCTCGCCCGCGGAAACGCGCGCGTTGTTCTCGATGACGGCCCGCTGACTGGCGTAGCTCGCCGACCAGACGGACGGCAGATGGCGCCAGCGCAGATTCACGGTCCAGTTGGGCCGCGAGTAGTTGAACGAGCCGAACAGGCGATAGTCATACGCGCCGCCGTTCGTGCCGACCAGGTTCGGGCCGAGGCTGCCCTTCCAGTCCGTGACGACGTCGAACACGGCAGGCGACTGCTTGGTCCGGTAGTAGTCCAAGTAGGTGGCCTGCAGGTTGACGCCGAACGTGCCCTCGCCCCGGAGCGGCAGGAACCAGTTCAACGAGATGTCCATGCCCGCCGTTTCGATCGTGGCCTGGTTGTCATACGACACCGTCGTCGTCAGCGGCGCGCCGTTCACCTGGTCCCTCGGCAGGAGCTGACAGGCCGGCGTGGCGGCTTGCTCGGCTGCCTCCTGGGGCGTGCTGACGGTCCTCGTGCCGAAGCACCGGTACGCGGCGTAGTCGAGAGAGTACAGCATGATGGCGTCCTCGATCTCGACCTTGTACCAGTCGAGCGCCAGCGTGGCGTTGGAAAGCCACCGCGACTCGAACGGCGAGTTCGCGACGAACCCGAAGGTCCACGTGTCCGCCGTCTCCGACTTGAGGTCCGGATTGCCCCGCTGCATGACCCAGGCGAAGCCGCCGCCCGGGCCGGGAGCCGCGGCGTTCGCCGTGTGGTAGAAGTACTGGGCAGCCGCGGGACCCATGAGCGCCTCGCAGATCAGGCGAGTGCTCTCGGCACCTTCCGGCGTCTGGCCCGGCGCGACCGAGGTGGGCGGCTCGCCGGGATCCATCTGCGGGTCGGGGAGGCTGCCGCCCGCGCCGTACGGCGCGTTGGACCGCAGGCCGCACGCGTCCGCGAAGTTCCCGCCGACCGTGAAGATTTCCTGCGGGTTCAGGAACAGCTCGCCGAGGTTGGGCGCGCGCGTGGCGCGGTTGAAGCCGCCGCGGAAACGCGCCCAGTCGTTGATCTGCCAGTTGATCAGCGCCTTCCAGGTGTTCTCTTCGTCCGTGTGCTCGTAGTCGGAGTACCGCGCGCCGAGCTCGAGCTCGAGCAGCTCGGCGCCGCGCTTGCCCGAGATGACCGGGATGAGCCCCTCGAGGTAGTAGTCCTTCACCGACGTGGAGGCGTCGAGGTAGCCCGTGGGATAGACGCCGACGACCTGGTCCGTGAACGACACCTGCGATTGCAGAATGTCCGGGTAGAACTGGGCCGTGTTGCGGCGGGCCTGGAAGCCCGCGGCCGCGCGGACCTCGCCGGCCGGCAGATCGTACACGCCGCCCTGGAAGTTCAGCTCCACGACGTCCTGCGTGTTCTGCGTGCGCGTCTGCAGCGTGGCGTTGATGGCGTCGAAGCAATCCTGCGAGAGCGGGGCGTCGCCTCGGAAGAACGTGTCGTAGAAGCCGGACGCGCAGGTGATGTCACCCGCGCCGAAGTTCGGCCGGATGCTCTCGTCGTTGCCCGAGATCCGGGCGCCGCGGCCGTAGTCCGGCAATTCGATGAGCGCCCGATACCGCTGGAGCGACAGGTTGCCGCCGGCGATGTTGTAGGTGCTCGATTCGCCGTGCGAGAGATAGAGCTCGCCGGTCCAGGAGTCGCCAATCTCGAAGTTCACGCCGGTCTCGACCTGCCAGACGGTGTTGGTGTTGGTCGTCTGGCGCGGCGGGAGACTGTCGTCGGGGTTCCAGTCCGGCTGCCAGGGGGCGGTGGGATCGGGGCGCGCGTTCAGCAGGATCGCGAGCTCGAGCGGCACCGGATGCTGAGCGCCCGGGTTTCCGGTGTCGATGAAGTTGGGGTTCGCGAACGCCGCCGGGTTCGCGAGGACGTCCGCGACCGTTTGCGAATTCGTGTAGTCGAGCAGGGGATCGACGGGGCTATCGGTGGTCGGGTTGTAGGGGATGTAGCCCTCCCAGCCCGCGATGGCGTTGGTGCCGAAGAGCAGCGTGCGCGTCTTGCTTTCCGCGAACGTTGCGCGGGCGAAGAGCGACGCCCGGTCGTTGATGTCGAACGTGCCCGACGTGAAGAACGAGTGGCGCTCCTGCGGCGCGCTGATGAACGCCCTCTGGTTGTGCCACTTGAGGCCCGTGAATTCCTGGTTGCCCGGCGGGATCGAGCCGTCCATCGCGCGACGGAAGCCGTACTCCGTGCCGTCGACGGTGCCTTTGAAGCGCAGCGTACCGTCGGCGCGGTACAGGCCTCCTCGGCTGCCCGGGACGAAGATCGTCCCGTCGGGGTTGAAGGCGAACTGGCTCGCCAACTGCGTCCCGTAGAAGCCCGGGTGGAAGACGTTGGTGCCCGTCGGCCGGTCGGCGAAGAGCGCGTTGACCGTCGCGATGGACGGACAGTTGTGGACGCCCTTGTTGTTGGGATTGCTAAAGCAGTTGTAGCCGTTCACTCCCTGCAGGAACAGAAAGCTGCCCGGCACGTCGGGGTTCGCAAAGACCTTCTCGCGGAAGAAGTCGTGATTGGCTTCGAATGCGGGGTCGCGGTTGTAGGTCTCGAATCCCAGGGTGATGTTGCCGCGGCCCTGGTCGAAGTTGGTGCCCATCACCACCGAGAAGCGCGACTCTTCGCCGTCGCCCTCCTGGGTGGCGCCGTGCTGCATGTCGATGTCGAAGCCTTCGAAATCGTCGCGCAGGATGAAGTTCGTCACGCCGCCGACGGCGTCCGCGCCGTACACGGCCGACGCACCGCCCGTGATCGTCTCGACACGCTCGATCAGCGCGGACGGGATGCTGTTGACGTCGGTGACCATCAGCGCATTGATCGGCACCATGCGCTTGCCGTCGACCAGCACGAGGCTGCGATTCGGACCGAAGCCGCGCAGCGAGATGGACGCGATGCCGACGGAGTTCACCGGCGTGATCTGCACGTCCTGCTCCGTGGTCGTCGGCGAGGCGGCCGGGTTGTACTGCGGAAGCTGGTTCAAGTACGACTCGACGTTCAGGCCCGTCTGAGTCTCGAACGCGTCGGAGTCGACCGTCAGGATGGGGCTGTTGGATTGATAGTCCCGGCGCACGATGCGCGAGCCCGTCACCGTGATCTCGTCGAGCTGCTGAGGCGGCGTCGCCACCTGAGCGGCCGCTTGCGGCGCCGGCAACGCCACCAGCGCGGAGGCCAGCATCGCCCCGCCCGAGGCGGCAGCCACGGAGGATCTCAGGCCGTTGGTGTGCAGCCGGCGGCGGGCTGCGGAGATGGACATGTTGCGGAAGATTTCTGCGATTGCTGCACGCAATACGCCAGGACGCGGGCGTACGCCCACCTTGGTCGTAGATGTCACGTTTTCCTCCCCACTAGGCGCCGACGTTTGCCAGCGCGAACATCCTTGGCAAGAACATCCCGAGGTTAACACCATAGTGGGGGGTGCGCAACAGTCCCACCATACGCAGCAAATATGATGCGTACGGGCTTTCTTTCTAGCCGGGGCTAGGTGTTGCGGCGTCGCGAACTGCGGTCGGACAGTTGTTGCGGTGTCGCCAACGAGTCGCGTCGCGAGGGTGCCGGAGCGGGCGTTTCGTGCCGGCACGGCGCTGCCGCGCCGGCCAATCGCGTCGGCGAAGCGCTCGCGTGAGGTTTCAGCCTCGGAGGAGGGTGACGACGCCGATGGCGATGAAGCCGGCTCCGGCGGCGTAGGTGAGCAGCTTCGGGCTCACGTGGTGCGTGAGCCATGCCCCGGCCGCCACGCCCAGGGCCGACGTGAGGATCAATGCACCCGCCGCGGCCAGGAACACGGTCAACAGACTCGCCGGCGACTTGGTGGCGAAGAGCAGCGTGGCGAGCTGGGTCTTGTCGCCGAGCTCGGCCAGAAAGACGGTGGCGAAAACGGTGAAAAAGAGCTTCGCTTCCATGGCGTTCTATCGCTGAGCCTTCGCGGCGCATTGTACGCCGTCGGCCCGCCGACCGGTGCCGCCTCCTTAACCTTGCGCGAGCAGCTCCCGCAGGTCGATGACGGCCGAATGCGCCCGCGAGAGATACGAGGCGAGCACGAGCGAGTGGTTCGCGAAGATGCCGAAGCCGCTGCCGTTCAGAATGACGGGGCTGCGCACCGGTGCGAGCCCTTCCTCGAGCTCGCGAATGACTTGCCGGATGCTCACGACGGCGTTCTTGTCCTCGAGCACGCCCGCGAAATCGAACTGCGCGGCACGCAGGAAGTGCAGCAGCGCCCAGGCCGTGCCGCGCGCCTCGTAGAACACGTCGTCGAGCTCGAGCCATGGCGTCTTGACGATGACCTCCTCGACGGGGGTGGGGGAGGCCTCGCCCGCGGGGGAACCGGCGAGATCCACGTTCACGCGCGCCTGGCCCACGCTCGCCGCGAGCCGCTGCGACAAGTTGCCGAGGCGGCGTTCCACCACCGCGAGCCACTCCCGCAGGTTGTCCGCGCGCGCATAGAAGCGCGCGTCGGCGTGATCGTCGTCCACGAGGCGCGCGCGATACGACTCGAGCGCGCGGATCGCCTCGCGGTAGCGGCTCTCCGACGGCGGGAAGATCCACGAGTCGTTCGGCGAGTTGAGCGCCGGCTCCGCGACGGCGAGATCGGGATCCTCCACGGACTGCGACTGCGAGCGGCTGTAGTCGTTGCGCAGCACCCGCGCGAGATCGCGGCACTGCACGAGCACGCCGAACTCGAAGTTCGGCATGTTGTCGAGCCACACGCTGGGCGGCATCACGTCGTTGCTCAGGTAGCCGCCCGGCTTCTCGAGCAGCCACGACACCGTGCGGACCAGCGTGTCCACGGTCGAGTAGCCGACGGCGTCCGGGCGGTTCTCCGGGCGCTCGTTCACCCAGAACGTGTCGGGCTCGCGGGACCAGTACCAGCCGAGCGCGAGCGCCACGAGCACGAGGACGCCGAGGCCGCCGAGCGCGAGCCAGCCGGCCGGGCCGGGCCGCCTGAAGCGTTCCTTGAGCCGGGCGATCACGCGGGTTGCGGCGAGCGCGCGAGCTGCCGCAGGACGTAATGCAGGATGCCGCCGTGGATGTAGTACTCCTGCTCCTTCGGCGTGTCGATACGCACCCGCGCCTGGAACGTCGTCCGCCTGCCGTCGGGCGCCGTGGCCGTCACCTGCACGGTCTTCGCGCGCTCGCGCCCGAGACCCACGATGTCGTAGGTCTCCTGCCCGGTGAGCCCGAGGCTTGCCGCGTTCTCGCCGTCCAGGAACTGCAGCGGCAGCACGCCCATGCCGATCAGGTTGGAGCGGTGGATGCGCTCGAAGCTCTCGGCGAGCACGGCGCGCACGCCGAGCAGCGCCGTGCCTTTCGCCGCCCAGTCCCGGGAGGAGCCCGCGCCGTAGTCGAGGCCGGCGATGACGATGAGCGGCGTGCCCTCCTGCTGATACCGCATGGACGCGTCGTAGATCGACATCTGCTCGCCGCTCGGCATGTGCACGGTCCAGCCGCCTTCCGTGCCGGGCGCGAGCTTGTTGCGCAGCCGGATGTTCGCGAACGTGCCGCGCACCATGACCTCGTGGTTGCCGCGGCGCGAGCCGTAGGAGTTGAAGTCCTTACGCTGCACGCCGAGCGACAGCAGGTATCGTCCGGCGGGGCTGTCCGGCGCGATGCTGCCGGCCGGCGAGATGTGGTCGGTGGTCACGGAGTCGCCGAGGAACGCGAGCACGCGGGCGCCGCGGATGTCCTGCGGCGTCTGCGTTTCGAGCGTCATGCCCTCGAAGTAGGGCGGGTGCTTCACGTAGGTGGAAGCCTCGTCCCACTGATAGGTCTCGCCCGTCGGCACCGCGAGCCCTCTCCAGTTCTCGTCGCCCTCGAACACGCTCGCGTAGTTCTTCGCGAACATCTCCGAGGTCACGTTCCGGGCGATGAGGTCCTGAATCTCCCGGCTGCTCGGCCAGATGTCGCGCAGGTACACCGGCTTGCCGCTCGCGTCGTGCCCGAGCGGATCGTTCATGAGGTCCACCTTCATGTTGCCGGCGAGCGCGTAGGCCACCACGAGCGGAGGCGACGCGAGGAAGTTCATCTGCACCTGCGGGTGAATGCGGCCCTCGAAGTTGCGGTTGCCCGAGAGCACGGAGCAGACCTGGATGTCCTTGTTCTCCTCCAGCGCCTTGGCGATCTCGGGCGCGAGCGGGCCCGAGTTGCCGATGCAGGTGGTGCAGCCGTAGCCGACCAGGTTGAACCCGAGCTGCTCGAGGTCGTCGAGCAGCTCGCACTTCGCGAGGTAATCGCTGACGACCCTCGATCCCGGCGCGAGGCTCGTCTTGACCCACGGCTTGCTGCGCAGGCCCTTCGCCACGGCGTTGCGCGCGAGCAGCCCGGCGCCGACCATCACGGCGGGGTTGGACGTGTTCGTGCAGCTCGTGATGGCGGCGATCACCACCGAGCCGTCTTCGATGTCGAAGGTTTTCCCTTCGCGCGTGACGCTCACGCGCTTGCCCTTGCCCGCGGTCTCGAGCTGCTTGCTCACGGTGGCGGCCGCGCTCTTCAGGGCGATGCGGTCCTGCGGGCGCTTCGGCCCCGCGATGCTCGCTTCCACTTGCGAGAGATCCAGCGTGAGCACGTCCGTGTACCGGGCGCGCACGGTGCTTCGCCAGAGCCCCTGCTCCTTCGCGTACGCCTCGACCAGCCGGATCAGCTCCTGCGGTCGGCCGGAGAGCGCGAGATAGCGCAGCGTCTCGTCGTCGATGGGGAAGATCGAGCAGGTGCAACCGAACTCGGGCGACATGTTGCCGATCGTCGCGCGGTCCGCCACCGGCAGCTGGTCGAGCCCGTCGCCGAAGAACTCCACGAACTTGCCGACCACGCCCTTCTTGCGGAGCATCTCGGTCACCGTGAGCACGAGGTCGGTGGCTGTGGCACCCTCGGCCAGCCGGCCCCTGAGCTCGAAGCCGATCACCTGCGGGATCAGCATGGTGATCGGCTGACCGAGCATCGCGGCCTCGGCTTCGATGCCGCCCACGCCCCACCCGAGCACGCCGAGGCCGTTGATCATGGTGGTGTGGGAGTCGGTGCCGACCAGCGTGTCGGGGTAGAGCACGCGCTCGCCGTCCTGCTCCGCCTCGAACACGACGCGCGCCAGGTACTCGAGGTTCACCTGATGGACGATGCCGGTGTTCGGCGGCACCACGCGGAAGTTGCGGAACGCGCTCTGCCCCCACCGCAGGAAGGCGTAACGCTCGCGGTTGCGCTCGAATTCGATGGCGTTGTTCGCGGCGAGCGCCTGCGGCGAGCCGTAGTGATCAACCTGCACGGAGTGATCGATCACGAGCTCTGCCGGCGAGAGGGGATTGATGCTCGAGGCTTTGCCGCCGAGCCGCACCACGGCGTCGCGCATGGCGGCGAGGTCGACGACCGCCGGCACGCCGGTGAAGTCCTGCAGGATCACGCGCGCCGGCGTGAAGGAAATCTCTCGCTCGGGCTCCGCGGCGGGATCCCAGTTGACCAGCGCTTCGATGTCGTCGGCGGTGATGTTCTCACCGTCCTCGTGCCGCAGCAGGTTCTCGAGCAGGATCTTGAGCGTATACGGCAGTTGCTCCACGCGGGGGCCGAGCGCGTCGAGCTTGTGGATCCTGTAGCGAGCGCCGCCCACCGCCAAAGATTGGCGGGCACCGAAGCTGTCTGTCATGAAAAACCCTCGGGGGAGTGCAGGGGATCGAAGAGGAATTATACGTACGAGCGGCGGCCGCGCGCGATCGGGCGCGCAGGGCCTCACGCCGCGCCGGGCAACGCCGCGGCCGGGTCCTCCGTGCGGTCGATCACCGCGCCACCGAGGCAGCGCTCGCCGTCGTAGAACACCGCGTACTGTCCGGGCGTGGGCAGCCGCTGCGGCCGTTCGAATCGCACCTCGATCTCGCGCTCGCCGACGCGGCGGATGGTGCACGCCTGATCGGGCTGGCGATAGCGGATCTTCGCGGCGCACGGCACGGCGGCGCCCGCGTCGAGCCCCCCCGGCGCACGCCCGATCCAGTGCGGGTCCGTGGCGATCAGGGAGCGGCGGAAGAGCAGCGGGTGGTCGTGGCCCTGCACGACGATGAGCTCGTTGGTCTCGGGGATCTTCGCGGCCACGTACCACGGGGCCTCGGGCCGCTCCGCCACGCCGCCGATGCCGAGGCCCTGCCGCTGGCCCAGCGTGTAGCAGGCGAGGCCCCGATGCGTGCCGAGCACTCGCCCGTCGCTCGCGCGTATCGGGCCCGGCTCGGCGGGCACGTAGCGGCTCAGGAACTCGGCGAACGGCCGCTCGCCGATGAAGCAGATGCCCGTGCTGTCGCGCTTGTCGGCCACCGGGAGCCGCGCCTGCCGGGCGAGCCGGCGCACTTCGCGCTTCTCGAGCTCGCCCAGAGGGAACAGGACGCCTTCGAGGTCGCGCTGCGCCACTGCGCACAGGAAATAGCTCTGGTCCTTGCTCGCGTCCCGGGCCTTGAGCAGGGCGATCCCGTCGGCGCGCCGCTCGAGGCGGGCGTAGTGCCCGGTGGCGAGCGCCTGCGCCCCGAGCCGCCGCGCGTACTCGCGCATCACGCCGAACTTGATCTCGCGGTTGCAGAGCACGTCCGGGTTCGGCGTGCGGCCGCGGCGGTGCTCCTCGAGGAAGTGCTCGAACACCTGCGCGCGATACTCGCGGGAGAAGTCCACCCGATGCAGCGGCAGGCCCAGGTCGCGGCAGACGCTACGGGCGTCCTGGAAGTCGGCCGCCGCGTCGCAGTAGCCGTCGTCGTGCCAGTTCGTCATGTGCAGGCACTCGACGCGGTACCCCGCCTCGCGCAGCAACAGCGCGGCGACGGCGGAGTCCACCCCGCCGGACAGGGCCACGATGACCAATCCGCGCTCGCTCATGACCTTATTTTAAGCGACCCGGGTGGGAGCACGGGGCCGCGGCCGGCTCGCAGGGCAGCAGGGGGCCGGCGCTCAGCGCGAGACGAGCGTCACCCGCGGCGGGGCGACGGAGGCGTCGAGGTGCGTGATGCAGCTCAGCGGATGGCGCACGCCCGCCAGGTAGTCGTCGATGCAGCGCAGCACGAGCGGGCTGCGCAGCTCCTCCGCCCGCGACAGCAGCTGGCTGCGTTTGAGCCAGTGCACGCCGACGATGCCCTCGTCCAGGCGCGGGTCGTCGCGGGGCGGCTGCGCGGTGCCGCAGAAGGCGGTGCGCAGAAACGTGATGCCGGCCTCGTGATTGTGCCAGGAGTAGATGCCGAGGAGGTGGCGCGGCTGGAAGGTGAACCCCGTCTCTTCGAGCGTTTCCCGGACCACGGCGTCGAGCAGCGACTCGCCCACCTCCACGTGGCCGGCCGGCTGATTCAGCACGAGTTGACCGCCCACCCGCTCCTGGACGAGGAGAAACCGCTCGTCGCGCTCGATGACCGCGGCCACCGTCACGTCGATGCGCTGCTCCATGAGCAAAGTGTAGCGGTGCTCGCGGCGCCGCACTACAGCTGCATGGCGCGCAGCTCCGGCTCGACCTCGCAGGCGTGCCAGATCTCGTCGAACGTGGTGAGGTAATGGCGGCAGATGGCCGGCTCGTAGGTGTCCGAGACCCCGTCCCAGCTCGTGGCCCGGGCGCGGTAGACCAGGGCGTGCTCGTCGGCGATGCAGTACGCCTCCGGATGGTTGCGGTACTCGGGCTTGGCGTTGCGGAACTCGATGTAGCTGTTGAGCCGCCGGCCGATCGTAACGAAGCGGCTGCCCGTCTTGATGACGCGGCCGGGGTCCATGATGAGCACGCGGACGCGCGCGAAGGTGCGCGCGAGGATGAAGCGCTTCAGCGTCTCGAGGAAGTCGTCGTGATCGTAGATGGCGGGCTCGAGATCGTGCGTCATGATCGACAAGGACCGATTGGCGTGGCGCGTGATCTCGACGACCGCCGCACGCACCTCGTCCACGCCTGACAACACCTGTCGGACGCCTTTCGTCTTGACCTGTTCGTCGCTCATGTCGAGTCGCTTATTGTGTGCCCGCTTCGCCGTTGCGCCTCGATGTAGACCCGCTCGGTCACTGCCCCCTTCGCCGTGTCGGCGGAATGCCGGGCTTTGACACGGCAGTCTACTTAACGTGGCGCCCGGCACTGTGGCGTGCATCACGTTTTGCGTTCAGTCTTTTGCTGAATCAACCGTTTACGCACCGGTTACACCTCGCGCGCCAGGACGGCGGCAAGCCCCGTGTAGGCGGGGGGCTCGAGGGCGAGCAGCCGCTCCCTTTCCGCCTCCGGAAGCTCGAGGCCCCGGATGAACTCGTGCAGCAGCTCCCGCGTGACCTCGCGCCCGCGCGTGAGCTCCTTCAAGCGCTCGTAGGCGTCGGCGATGCCGTGGCGGCGCATGGCCGTCTGGAGCGCCTCGGCGAGCACCTCGAAGCGGTCGTTCAGGTCCGCCGCGATCCGCTGCTTGTCGGCCTCGAGCTTGCCGAGCCCCCGGCGGCACGAGTCGAGCGCGACGAGGGCATGGCCCAGGGCCACGCCAAGGTTCCGGAGGACCGTGGAGTCCGTCAGATCGCGCTGCCAGCGGGAGACCGGCAACTTGCTCGCGAGGAACTCGAGCAGCGCGTTCGCGACGCCCAGATTCCCTTCGGCGTTCTCGAACTCGATGGGGTTCACCTTGTGCGGCATGGTGGACGAGCCGACCTCGCCCGCCACCGGCCTCGAGCGGAAGTAGCCCAGGCTGATGTAGCCCCAGAGATCGCGGCAGAGATCGATCACCACCGTGTTGAAGCGGGCGAGCGCTTGGCAGTACTCGGCGAGCCAGTCGTGCGGCTCGATCTGGGTGGTGTAGGGCGTGCATTCGAGCCCGAGCGACTGCAGGAAGCGCGCGCTGATGTCGCGCCAGTCCGCGTTCGGATAGGCGAGCACGTGGGCGTTGAAGTTGCCGACGGCGCCGTTGAACTTCCCCTGGACGCGCACGCCGGCGAAGAGCTCCGTCTGCCGCTGGAGGCGGTAGACGAAGTTGGCGAGCTCCTTGCCGAGCGTGGTGGGCGACGCGGCCTGGCCGTGCGTGCGAGAGAGCATCGGCACGTCGGCGAAGCGGTGCGCCTCGCCGCGCAGCTCCGCCGCGAGCGCCTTCATGGCGGGCAGCAGCACGCGCTGCCGGGCGTCGCGCAGCATGAGCGCATAGGCGAGGTTGTTGATGTCCTCCGACGTGCAGCCAAAGTGCAGGAACGACGAGAGGTTACCGGCAACTCCTGAAACGCCTTCGAGCTTACGGCGGAGGAAGTACTCCACCGCCTTGACGTCGTGGTTGGTCTCGGCCTCCAGCGCCTTCACCTGCAGGGCGTCGTCCACGCTGAAGTCGTCCACCAGCCGGTTCAGCACGTCCTTGACGGGGGACGCGAGCGGCTCGAGCTCCGGGACGCTCGGCTCGTCGGCCAGATGCTGCAGCCAGCGCACCTCGATCAGCACGCGATAGCGGATCAGGGCGTACTCCGAGAGGTACTCGCGCAGCTGCGCGGCCTTGCGCGCATAGCGTCCGTCGAGGGGGGAGAGCGCGGTCAGCGGCGATACGTCCATGGGCTCGGTCCGCAGCTCGTGCGGCCTATACAAGCCATTTAGGAGTGCGCATGATACACGCTCCAATCGTTCATCTCCGACGTCGGCCGCCCGCAGCCTGGGCGGACGCGCGTCGTTTTCGTTCCCGAGGAGCAATCATGGCGGCCGGATTCAGAGTCGAACGCGACAGCATGGGCGAGCTCAACGTGCCCGAGGACGCGCTGTGGGGCGCCCAGACGCAGCGCGCCGTGAACAACTTCCGCATCGGCCTGCAACCGATGCCGGCGCCGTTCATTCGCGCGCTCGGGCTCATCAAGTGGGCCGCGGCCAACACCAACAACGCGCTGGGCCTGCTGCCCGACGACGTGGCCCGCGCCATCGAAGCCGCCGCCATCGAGGTGGCCGAAGGCAAGCACCTCGAGCACTTCCCGGTGGAGGTGTTCCAGACGGGCTCCGGCACGAGCTCCAACATGAACGCGAACGAGGTCATCGCCACGCTCGCGTCCCGGTCGCTCGGCAGGCGCGTGCACCCGAACGATCACGTCAACATGAGCCAGAGCAGCAACGACGTGGTCCCCTCGGCCATCCACGTGGCCGCGGCACTCGAGGTGACGAGCCACCTGCTGCCCGCGCTCAAGCATCTGGCGGAGGTCATCGAGGCCAAGGCGGCGTCGCTCGCGAGGGTGGTCAAGACGGGCCGCACCCATCTCATGGATGCCATGCCGGTGCGCTTCGACCAGGAGCTCGGCGGCTGGGCGGCCCAGGTGCGCAACGACTACCAGCGGGTGGCCGGGGTGCTGCCGCGGCTCGCGGGGCTCGCGCTCGGCGGCACGGCGGTCGGCACCGGCATCAACGCGCATCCCGAGTTCGGCGTGCGGGCAGCCGCCGCGCTCGCCTCGCGCACGGGCGTCGCGTTCCGTCCCGCGGACAACTACTTCGAGGCGCTGTCCAGCCAGGACACGGCGGTGGAGCTCTCGGGGCAGCTCAAGACCACGGCCGTGAGCCTCATGAAGATCGCGAACGACCTGCGCTGGATGAACAGCGGGCCGCTCGCGGGCTTGGGCGAGATCTCGCTGCCGGCGCTGCAGCCGGGCAGCAGCATCATGCCGGGCAAAGTGAATCCCGTGATTCCCGAGGCCGTCGCGATGGTGGCCGCGCAGGTCATCGGCAACGACGCCGCCATCGCCGTGGCGGGCCAGTCCGGCAACTTCCAGCTCAACGTGATGCTGCCGCTCGTGGCCCGCAACCTGCTCGAGAGCATCGCGCTGCTCGGCAACGCGGCCCGCGCGCTCGCCGACCAGGCCATCCAGGGCTTCACGGTCAACGAGGCGCGGCTCCAGGAGGCGCTCGAGCGCAACCCCATCCTCGTCACGGCCTTGAACCCGGTCATCGGCTACGAGAAGGGCGCCACGATCGCGAAGGAGGCCTACAAGGAAGGGCGGCCGATCCGCGAGGTGGCGGCCCAGCGCACCGACCTGTCCGCCGCGGAGCTCGCGTCGCTGCTCGATCCGCTGGAGCTCACACGCGGTGGCATCAAGGGCTGAGAAGCCCCTGACCTTCGAGTCGATCGCCGCCCGGCTCGCGGCCTGCGGCCCGCCGCGCGATCCCCGCGCGCGGCTGCTCGAGCACGTGGTGGGGCCCGTCTCGCCGGAGCTCGAGCGCATCCTCGAGCAGCCCGGCCGGAGCGCCTCGGTGCTGCTCGGCCTCATCGATCGGCCGGGCGGCCTCACGCTGCTCTTCACGGAGCGGGCGGCGCACCTCCGGGACCACGCGGGGCAGATCAGCTTCCCCGGGGGCCGCCTCGCCGCGGACGAGGGCCCGGTGGCGGCCGCGCTGCGGGAGGCGGGCGAGGAGGTGGGGCTCGACCAGCGCCAGGTGACGGTGGCCGGCTGCCTGGACCCGCATCTGACCGGCACGGGCTTCGTCGTGACGCCCGTCGTGGGGTTCGTGGCCGGCTCGTTCGTGGCGCGGCCCGATCCGGCGGAGGTGGCGGGCGTGTTCGAGGTGCCCCTCGACTACGTGCTCGAGCCGAACGCCATCCGCGTCATGACCCGTGAGCGCTACGGCACCCGGTTCCGGGTGTACGAGCTCGAGTACGACGGGCGCCGGATCTGGGGCGCCACCGCGGCCATGCTGATGACCTTCAGGGACGTGATTAGCGATGATGAAAAATCCTGAAAGACAGAGCCCTGAGGCGAGTATCTCGAAACTGCTCGAGGTCATGGCGACGCTGCGCGACCCGGTCCGCGGCTGCCCCTGGGACCGCGAGCAGACGTTCGCCAGCATTGCCCCGTACACCATCGAGGAGGCCTACGAGGTCGCGGACGCGATCGGGCGCCAGGCGCACGAGGAGCTCGTCGACGAGCTCGGCGACCTGCTGCTGCAGGTGGTCTTCCATGCCCGCATGGGGGAGGAGGCGCGGCTGTTCGACTTCGCAGACGTGGTGCGGGCCATCTGCGACAAGCTGATACGCCGGCACCCGCACGTGTTCGGCAACGAGCGCATCGAGAGCGCGGCCGAGCAGACCGAGGCATGGGAAGCGCTCAAGCGCAGCGAGCGCGCGGCCAAGGCGAGGGCCGGCGTGCTCGGGGGCGTGCCCGTGGGCCTGCCCGCGCTGACGAGGGCCGCGAAGCTCGGGCGGCGGGCCGCGGGCGTCGGGTTCGATTGGCCCGACGCTGACGGCGTGCGCGACAAAGTGGACGAGGAGCTCCGGGAGCTCGACGCAGCCCGCGCGGCGGGCGACCGGGAAGCGATAGCGGCCGAGATGGGCGACGTTCTGTTCGCGCTCGCCAACCTCTGCCGGCACCTGGACCTCGATCCGGAAGACTGCCTGCGCGGCGCCAATCGGCGGTTCGAGACGCGGTTCCGCCACGTGGAAGCGCGGGTAGCGGCCGCCGGCGGCGACTGGGGCGCCTTCGACGCCGCGGCGCTCGAGGCACTCTGGCAGGAGGCGAAGCGGCGCTGAGCGCGAGCGTTCAGGCGCGATTCAGTGCCGCGGCGTTAACGTGCCCCCCGGGTTCGCGGAAAAGACGCGAATCGCGCTGACAAACGGGAGGTGCGTCATGTTCGGGAAAGCGGTGCTGGCGGCGGCGGTGGTGGGATGCCTCGCGGCGGGCACGGCCTCGGCGCATGGTCATGGCCGCGGCCATGGTCACCATCATCACGGTCACCACCACGCGGATGTCGTTTACGCGCGCGTCGTGGACGTCGAGCCGATCATCCGCTACGTCACGGTCGAGCGGCCCCGGCGGGAGTGCTGGCAGGAGGTCGTGTACGAGCCGGTGAACCGCACCGGCATCGCGGGGCCGACCATCGCCGGCGGCATCGTGGGCGCCGCCATCGGCCGGCAGTTCGGCAGCGGCAGCGGCCGCGACGCCATGACGCTGATCGGCTCGATCGCCGGCGCGGCCGTGGCGCACGAGCGCGCCGTCCGCAACCAGACCGTGAGCGGCGGGACGCGCGCCGTGACGGTGGACCGCTGCGAGGTGGTGCCGGAGCGTTACACGGAGGAGCGCATCGACGGCTACCGCGT
Source organism: Gammaproteobacteria bacterium (assembly GCA_036563665.1). GTDB lineage: Bacteria > Pseudomonadota > Gammaproteobacteria > Steroidobacterales > Rariloculaceae > FEN-1219. Next base: position 102,316 of record DATCLY010000070.1, on the reverse strand, counting down.
GACGTACGTGTACGACGGCCGGCGACACGTGATGCATTCCGCCGCGCACCCCGGCGATCGCGTGGCCCTCGCGGTCAGCGCGGTGCCGGTACGGTACTGACGCCGGTGCGAAGGGCGCTCCCATCGCGGCATCTCGGGTGGGAGCGCCCTTCCGGGCGCGACGGCTCGTTCGGCTGCGCGCGAGAAGAATCGCGGCTGGAAAGCCGCTCCCACAGGCTTCGTTCCCCGGTGGGAGCGCCTTTGCAGGCGCGATTCTCGTTGGCAGGGCCTCCTACGATCTGAAAACTTTGCGACAATGCGCGCGATGAAGCGAAACCTGCTGCACGTGACGGCTTGCGCCGCCGTCGCGGCCGCGTGGCTCGGCGCCTTCGGGGCCGAGGCACGGCCGCGGCCGGACGTGCCCGCGGCCACGGTCGAGGACACGCCCGCCCCGCGCGCCCGCACCGTGCAGCGCGGCGAGCTCGCGCGCGGCATTTCCTTGCAGGAGGCCACCGCGATCGCGCTGCAGCGTTTCCCCGGGCGGGTCGTCTCGGCGGAGACGGTGGTTCAGGGCGGCCGGCAAGTGCACGTCATCCGCATCATCGGCGACGGCAACCGCGTGCGAACCGTGCGCATCGACGCCCAGACGGGACAGTTCATGTAAAGCGCGCTGCCGCTCGTCGTGACCGAGGCATGACATGCGTCTGCTGCTCGTCGAGGACGATCAGACATTGAGCCGCTCGCTGGCCGCGCAGCTGCAGCGGGCGGGCTACCAGGTGGACTGCGCGGCCGACGGCCGCGAGGGGTTGTATTTCGCCCGCGAGTACTCCATCGACCTCGCCATCATCGATCTCGGTCTGCCCGGGCTTTCTGGCGTGGAGCTCATCAAGACCATCCGCGCGGAGGGCAAGAGCTATCCGATCCTCGTGCTCACTGCCCGCGATCGCTGGCAGGACAAGGTGGAGGCGCTGAAGCTCGGGGCCGACGACTACGTGGTGAAGCCGGTGCACGTGGAGGAGCTCCTGGCGCGAGTCGATGCGCTCTTGCGCCGCGCCGGCGGCTGGGCGCAGTCGGAGCTCGTGTGCGGGCCCGTGCGCCTCGACACCCGCACGCAGATCGTCACGGTGGACGGGCGCAAGCTCGATCTCACGAGCTTCGAGTACCGGCTGCTCGAGTACCTCATGCTGCACGCGGGCGAGGTGCTGTCGAAGGCGCAGATCTCGGAAGCGCTGTACAACGAGGACTTCGAGCGCGACAGCAACGTCATCGAAGTGTTCATCGGACGTCTGCGCCGCAAGCTCGATCCGAACGGCGAATACAAGCCCATCGAGACGCTGCGCGGCCGCGGCTATCGATTCGCGCTCCCGAGGGGCTCCGCTGCCAACGCCTGACGTCGCCATGCCGGCGCGCCGACTGCCGGCTTTCCGCTCGTTACGCGCGCGCGTCATCGTCTGGGTGAGCGTGACGCTCACGGTGCTGTTCGCCATCACCATCGTCGGGCTGGACCTCGCGTTCCGGCGCAGCACCGACGAGGCGCAGCGCCAGCTCCTCGAGGTGCAGCTCTTCGGCCTCATCGCGCTCGCCGAGACGGACGAGGCCGACGAGCTCACGCTGCCGAACGACGAGATCGACGCGCAGTTCCAGGTACCGGGCTCCGGGCTCTACGGCGTGCTGCTCGATGCGGACGGGCGTCCGGTTTGGCAGTCGCGCTCGTTGCTCGGTGCGAGCTTCCCCGTGGGCGAAAGCCTTCCGGGCCCCGGCGAGCAGCGCTACAGCCGCGTGGACCCGCCGGACCTGCCGCCCGTGGAAACCTTCATGATGGCGGTTACGTGGGAGTTCGCCGACGGCCACGCGGCGCCGTATACGTTCGGCATCGCGTCGTCGCTCGAGCCGCTGATGACGCGCCAGGCGGCGTTCCGGCGCAATCTCATCGGCTGGTTCGCAGGGATCACCATCGCCATGCTCGCGTTGATCGGCAGCCTGCTCGGGTGGGTGCTGCGGCCGCTGCGGCGGCTCGAGCGGCAGGTGCGCGAGGTGGACGCGGGCGAGCGCGTGGCGCTCACGGGCGAATTCCCGAGCGAGCTCGAGCCGCTCGCCGCGAGCCTGAACGCGTTGATCGACACGGAGCGCCGCCGGCTCGTGCGCTACCGGAACACGCTCGACGATCTCGCGCATAGCCTCAAGACGCCGCTCGCGGTCATGCGCACGCTCCTCTCCGAGCTCGCCGCGAAAGAAGCCGATGCCCCGAGCGCGACGGCGCTCGACGCGCTGAACCGCGAGATCGACCGCATGGAGCAGCGCGTGTCGTACCAGCTCCGCCGGGCGCGGGTGAGCGGCGCCACCGGCCTCGGCGTGGAGCCCGTGCAAGTGGCGCCGGTGCTCGAGGACCTGCGGCTGGGGCTCGACAAGGTGTATCGCGACAAGGGCGTCGCGTGCGAGCTCGCCGTCGCGCCCGGCACCGTGTTCCAGGGCGATCCGGGCGACCTCACCGAGGTGCTCGGCAACCTCGTGGACAACGCCTACAAGTACTGCAGGCATCGTGTGCGGGTGACGGCGTCGAGCGGCGGCGGGAAGCTCTCCATCGTGGTGGCCGACGACGGCCGCGGCATCGAGCCCGACGACGTGACGAAGCTCCTCGAGCGGGGCACGCGCGCCGACGAGTCCGTGCCCGGCCACGGCATCGGCCTGGCCGTGGTGCGCGACATCGTGGAGCTCTACGGCGGCACGCTCGCCATCGAGCGGTCGGTGCTCGGCGGCGCGGCGGTGCTCGTCGAGTTCACGCGGGCGCGCGCGGCGGGCCAGGGCGGGGCGGTGCCGCCGCCGTCCTCGCGGGCGTAAGCTGCTCCAGGGAAGCTTTCGAGAGGGACACGGAGAGTACGATGACCTGCCGACTGTTCACGCCGTTCCGGGTGGCGGGGCTGGAGCTCGCGAATCGCATCGTCATCGCTCCTATGTGCCAATACTCGGCCGAGGACGGCTGCATGACGGACTGGCACGTCATTCACTTGGGCCACCTCGCGTTGTCGGGCGCAGGCCTGCTCACGATCGAAGCGACGGCTGTCACGGCCGAAGGCCGGATCACGTACCGCGACGTGGGCTTGTATTCGGATGCCTGCGAGACCGCGATGCGCCGCACGCTCGAGAGCGTGCGGCGCTGGTCGGACATGCCGATCGCTATACAGCTCGCGCATGCCGGCCGCAAGGCGTCGACGGAAGTGCCGTGGAAAGGCGGCGGGCAGCTGCCTCCCGATCATCCGAACGGCTGGCGCACCGAGGCGCCTTCGGCGATTCCGCATCGGCCGGGCGACGTGCCGCCGACGGCGCTCGACCGCCACGGCCTCGCGCGCGTGCGCGAGGCGTTCGCGGGAGCCGCACGGCGCGCCGTGCGGATCGGCCTCGATGCCATCCAGATACACGCCGCGCATGGCTATCTCCTGCACGAGTTCCTGTCGCCGCTCTCCAACGAGCGCCGGGACGAATACGGCGGTTCGCTCGAAGGCCGCATGCGCTTTCCGCTCGAAGTGTTCGACGCGGTGCGCGCCGCGGTGCCGCCGGAACGCCCGGTGAGCGTTCGCGTATCGGCCACCGACTGGGCGCCGGGCGGATGGGATGTCGAGCAGACCGTCGAATTCGCGCGCGCGCTCGAGGCACGAGGCTGCAGCGCGATCCATGTCTCGAGCGGCGGCGCGACGCCGGCCCAGCAGATCCCCGTCGGCCCCGGTTATCAGGTGGCGCTCGCGCGCGCGGTGAAAGCGGCCGTGAAGATGCCCGTGGTGGCGGTGGGCATGATCTCCGACTTCGATCATGCCGAAGCCATCCTCGTGGCCGGCGATGCCGACCTCATCGCGCTCGCCCGCGCGATGCTGTACGACCCTCGCTGGCCGTGGCACGCCGCCGCCCACTTCGGTGCGAGCGTCAAGGCACCGAAGCAGTACCTGCGCTCGCAGCCGCCGCGGTATCCGCGCCTGTTCGACGTCCGCGCGGACGACTGACCTCGGCCGGTACCGGCCTAGAGCGCTTGCTGCCGTGGCCGCTGTGACCCCGGGCGGTCCTGCTCCTAGGACCGCACGGCACCCGAAACGAGGTCGGACGCCCGCGTCGAGTCGCCGAGCGCGGCATCGAGGGCGACCGCCAGATCGAGCAGCCCCAACCCGCGGGCGGTCGCAGCGAGCTCGGCGAGTCCCGCTTCGTGGTCGGCGCCGCGGGCACCGCGGATGTGAGCGACGAGCGCTTCCGCCCGACCCACCACGAGCGTCGACCAAGGCAAGGGCTCCGCGGCGGTGTACGCGGCGAGCCGGGCAGCGAGCCGCGAGGCACGCTCGACCTCGCGCTCGGCGAGCGCCGCGTCGATCGCGTCGCGCGCGAAGAAGTAATGATTGTGAGAGACGCTGCCCGCGTCGAGCAGCGCTTCGCCTTCCGCGAGCGCGGCGGCGCGCTCGCGCGCGTCGTCGGTGACGAGCGCGAGGCTTCCGAGGATCGCGGCGCCGAAGAATCCGACGCTCGTCTCGCGCGACAGCGCCATCGCCTCGCGCAAGATGGCGGCGGCGCTCGCGCGATCGCCGGCGAGCCGCTCGATCATCGCGAGGAACCAGAGGTTCTCGGCCTCGAAGCGCATCGCGCCGAGCTGCTGCGCGAGCGCGCGCGCCCGGACGACGCTCGCGCGCGCCTCGTCCAGGCGCAGCAGCCCCAGAAGCGCCATGAGGCGGCCGTGCTGGGCGATCAGCTCGCCGCGGGCATGCCCGACGCGGCGCGCGGCCTCGATGCCGGCGTCCGCCTCGTCGAGCGCGCTTTCGCCGCAGAACCAGCGCGTGATCGCGAGCATTCCGCGATTGGCCACCTCGATTTTGCCGAGGCCGTGCTCGCGGCACAGCGCGAGGCATGCGGCGAAGCGCGTGCGTGCCGAGAGGTACCGCCCGCTCGCGTACTCGACGTCGCCGAGCCCCGAGAGCGCCCGCGCCCGGAGCTCGGGCGTGCCGGCCTTCTCGGCCCACGCGAGCGCGCTCTCGTGCTCGGCGCGGCACTCGACGATCCGCCCTTTCGGGAAGTAGAGATTGCCTCGGAGGTGGTGAATGCGGGCGCGCTCCTCGACGAGCTCCGCGGCGGCCGCGGCGTGCTCGGCCGTGTCGAGCGCGACGAACGCCTCGTCGAGTCGATCGACCAAGCGCAAGCCGGAAGCGAGCGCGAGATGCGCGGCACAGCGCTCGTGGTCCTTGGCCGAGAGCTCGACGGCACGCGCGGCGGCTTCCAGCGAGCCCTGCACTTCGGCGAGATCGAGCAGGATCTCCGCCTCGAGCAGGGCGAGCGCGTGCCGGTCGCCGCGATCCGTCGCGCACACGAGGCCGCGGCGCGTGAGCGCGAGCGCCCGTTGCGGGCGATACGCATCGAGCTCGGCGTGGGCCGCGGTCGCGAAGGCGGCGGCCGCGGCCCGATCGGCCGCGCGCTCCAGATGCTCCGCGTGCAGCGCGAGGTCGCGCTCGGCGTACCAGGCCGCCGCGTTGCGATGCAGGACGCGAGCGCTCGCCTGCAACAGAGACGCGTAGATCCCGTCGCGGATCAGCGCATGGTTGAACACCAGCTCGTCGCCGTCGGGCCTGAGCAGCGCTTGCTCGATGAGCCTGGCCGGTGTGAACCCCTCGTCCGAAAGAATGTGGCGCAGCGCCGCCAGCTTGAAACGCTGGCCGAGCACGGCGGCGGCCTGGAGCGCGCGGCGATCGACGGGTGGCAGCTTGTCCGCGCGCGCCAGCACCACGCTCTGCACGGTGGGCGGGATGTCGCCGTCTTCGCGCTCGGTGGCGTGGCGCAGCAGCTGCTCCAGGAACAAGGGGTTGCCGTCCGCGCGCGCAATGCAGCGCCTCGCGACCGCGGAGTCCGCGTCGAGCAGAGCGGCCGCGAGCTCCACGGCGTCTTCCTGGCGCAACGGCGGCAGGTCGATCGTGACGAAGCCCACGTTCGGTACCCGCGCGCGCCACGCGGGCCCCAGCGGATCGCCGTCGATGCGCGAGGTCATCACGAGCACGGCGCGGCAGTCCGCGACCGTCGCGGTCAACTGCGCCAGGTAGTCGAGCGTCTGCTCGTCGGCCCAGTGCACGTCCTCCACGCACACGAGCACGGGGCGCGCCATGCTCGCATGCCTGAGCAGCGTGGCCAGCGCCGCGAGCCGGCCCTTGTGACGGCCGGCGTGATCGAGTGCGCTCGCGATGCCGCGAAGCTCCGGCGGCAGCGGCAGGCCGAGCACGTCGTTCAGAAATACCCGGTCCGCGCCTGCTCGCTCGACGGAATGCCCGTCGGAGCGCCGTCCCGGATCCGCAGGCAGGGAGGGCGCGGCCGCGGCGAGGCTACGCGCCACGCTCGTGATGGCCGCGTGCTCGGCCTCCGCGCCGAACGCGACGACCGACCCTACGTGGCACCCGAACCCCTGCTCGACGGCGAGGCGCTCGAGCTCCTCCAGCAGGCGCGACTTGCCGATGCCGGGCTCGCCGCGGATGTGGACGGCCATGCCGCGGCCTTGATCGTTGCAGGACTGAAGGATGCGCACGAGATGTGCGAGCTCCGCCTTGCGGCCGACGAACGGCATCGCGCCGCGGCCTCGCTGCACGCGAATGCCCAGCAAGCGCCAGGCGGGCACGGGCCCCTCGAAACCTTTGATGACGAGATCCTCGATGCGCTCGGCATCGACCTTTCCAGCGAGCACCTCGTGGACCTCGTCGGCGATCAGGATCTCTCCGTGGCCCGCGTGGCTCGTGAGCCGTGCGGCGAGATTCACCGACTCCCCCGTGATCGAGTACTGGCGGTGATGGTCGGTGCCGATGGTGCTCGCCGTCACGTTGCCCATGGCGATGCCGACGTGAACGGCGAGCTCGCGTCCGGCCGCCAACGAGAGGTCGAGCATCGCCGCGCGGACGGCCAGGGCGGCGCGCACGGCGCGCTCCGGATCGTCCGTATGGGCCACGGGCGCACCGAACACCGCCATGACGCAATCGCCGATGCGCTTGTCGATGGTGCCGCCGTGGCTCACGATGGCCTCGTCCGCCGCGGCGAAAAAGCGCGCGGTCAGGGCGTGCATCTCCTCGCTGCCGAGCTCCCGGGTGAGCGTCGTGTATCCCGCGAGGTCGGCGAACAGCACCGTCACCGGGCGCCGCTCCCCGTCGTCGGCGAGGACGCTGGTGCGGGACGTTGCGCCTACGGATGTCGCGGGCGACGTGCCCCCCGGGGCGCCGCGACGGCCGGCGATCGCGCGGAGCAGCCGTTTGCGGTGCCCGAGGGAGGCGACGCCGAGCTCCTTGAGGTCGGCGTCCGTGAGCGAGCCGAGCACCGTCGCATCGATGTCGTGCGCTACGAACGCCTGGGCGTAAACGTCGAGCCCGAGCTCGCGGAGCCAAGCCACGACGTCGAACGAATCGCTCGGCCCGTCAGACTGCCTTGCCATAGCGGCTGGCGCCGCACCAGTCGACGACGACGACGGGCTCGTCGCCGACGACCCACGCATCGTGGCCGCTCGGCAGAGCCGTCACGTCGCCCGGTCCGGCGATGAACTCCGTGCCATCGTCCATCCGAATGGCGAGCCGTCCCGCGACGTGATACTGGAAGTGAGGCGCCTCGCAGCTCTTGGTCTTGGCAAGCGGCTTCACGTCGTTCGACCAGCGCCAGCCGGGCTCGAACACGAGCCGGCCGACCTCGCCGCCCCCGATTTTCACGATCTCGGCCCTGCCCCGCGGAAACTCGCGTAGCTCGTCCGGGTGCTCGAACGTCTTGTGCTCACTCTGGCTCATGGGGTGTCCTCCTCCGTACCGCCGCTCGCTTCGAGACGGCGGTCGGCGAGGCTCCCTCCGGCCGGCCACCCGGTCCATCGCCCGCGACTTGTTTTTAGCTTGACTGGCGCTCATCCGGCAAGCGGTTGATGTGAACGGAGATCCGCCGGCCCGATGGCGCCGGGCGAGGCTTCAGCGCAGCCCCATTTTCTCGAGCAGCGCGAGAAACCGCGGCTCGCGCGCGAGCGGCGCGAACCGCGGGTCCACCTTGAGGCCGCTCATGGCGGGGTCGCGAACCGCGAAGCCCTGCTCGAGCGCGTCCAGCGCGGCGGCCGAGTCGCCGAGCCCGAGGTGCACGAGCGCCAGAGCGTGGGGTGACACGTACTCGCTTTGCGCCTGGCGCTCGAGCGCGGCGAGCACGGCGAACGCCTCTTTGCGGCGGCCGGCGAGGGCATACGCGTGGCCCATCGCGCCGAGCTCACCCGCGCGCCTGAACGCGTCGATCGCTTCCTCGTAGCGCCCGGTCGCGACGTAGATCTCGCCGAGATTGCCGAGGGGCTGCGGGCTTTCGGGCTCGAGCTCGAGGGTCCGCTCGAGAACGTCGATGGCTTCGTCGATGCGGCCGCTCAGGAACAGCGCCTGGCCGAGGCCGCTCGTCGCGGCGACGCCGAGCGGATCGAGCTCCACCGCGCGCCGCCGCAAGCGCACGCTCTCTTCGTGCCGGCCCTCGTTCTCGAACAGCAAGCCGTACCACATGTACGTGGTCGCATAGTTCGAGTTGATCTCGAGCGCGCGCTGGAAATGCCGTTCGCCCTCCGCCCAGTGCCACTCGTGAAACGCCGCGCACGCACCGAGCGCCGTCAGCCCTTCCACGAGGTCGGGATCGATCTCGAGCGCGCGCTCGGCGGAGGCGCGCATTCTCAGCGCCGCCTCGCCTGCCGGCACATATCCCACGTAGCCGAGCGGCCCGTAGGCTTCGGCGATGGCGGCGTGGGCGAGCGCGAACTCGGGCTCGATCGCGACCGCGCGATCGAAGTACTCGACCGCTCGAAGCAGCGACTCCTTCGTGCGTCGGGCCCAAAAGTATCGGCCGCGCAGGTACAGGTCGTAGGCCTCGGCGTCGATCGCGGCCACCCGCTCGAGCCGCGCGTCCTCTTGCGACGTCACGGCCGCGGCCACCTCGCGCGCGACGGAGCTCGCGATCTCGGCCTGCAGGCCGAGGACGTCGCCGAGCGGGCGCTCGTATTGCTCGCTCCAAACGTGATTGTCGGTAGGGCCGTGGATCAATTGAACGGAGACACGCACGCGCCCGTCGGTGCGGAGCACCGTGCCTTCGATGAGGCCGTCGACGTCGAGCTCCGCGGCGATCGCCGGCATCGGCAGCGTGCTCTCCTTGTAGCGCATGATGGACTGCCTCGAGATGACGTGCAGCGACCGGATGCCCGCGAGCTGCGAGATCAGCGCATCGGTCATGCCCTCGGAGAAGTATTCCTGCTGCGGATCGTTCGACAAGTTGTCGAGCGGCAACACGGCGATCGACCGGATGCGCGGTTCCGGCGCACGACCGGAGTAGAGCAGCGAAAGCGCGGCGACGATCGCCACCACGACGGCCGAGCCGAGGGCAAGCGCTGCGACGCTCGTGCGCCATCCATGGAAACCCGGTGAGGCGGAGCCGTTCGAGCGGTCCGTCGTCGTGCCGGTTGCCGCGGCGGGAACGTCGCGCTCGTCCGCGATGACCTCGCCAATGAAGCGGTAACCGCGGCGTCCGACCGTTTCGATGTACTTGGGCGCGCTGACGGAGTCGTCGAGCAGCGCGCGCAGCTTGTTGGCCGCGTTGTTCAGGCCGTTGTCGAAGTCGACGACGATGTTCGGCGGCCAGAGGCGCGCACGCAGCTCCTCGCGCGTGACGATTTCACCCGGCCGCTCGATGAGCGCCCGAAGGAACAGCAGCGGCTTCTCCTGGAGCCGCATGCGCCTGCCGCCGCGCCGGAGCTCGCCGGCTTTGAAGTCGAGCTCGAACGGCCCGAACCGGACTTTATCCGTCTGCATTTCGTCGTTCGCGGCAGCGGGTGGGGAGGATTATAGGACGGGCGGGGCCCTGCCACCCGATCCGGCGGCGCGCCGAACGGCGGTCCGTCGTCCGACAGTCCTGCCGCCTCGAGCTGGCTGCGAACGCTGGGCCAACGGAGGCGCGTCACTCGTGCCGCAACGTCACCGCCGGATCGACGCGCGTCGCGGCGCGCGTGGCCGCACCGCCCGCCGCGGCCGCGACGCCGAGCACGAACAGCACCGCGCCGATCAGACCGATCGGGTCGAGCGGGCTCACGGCGAACAGCACGCCGGAGCGGGCCGGCGCGTTCCGCAAGCGGGACCGCGGCGTCCGTGGGATCGCGATCGCGCCCCCCCGCGCGGCCGGCCCCGGACGCCTCGCGGCCGCGAATGACCGCTCACCCGGTAATCCGCAGAAATCCGCAGAAAAGCATTTCGAAAGCCTTCGCGATCGCTCAGGTTCGGCCGGCCGCGTTCCTCGACACTGTGCACAAGGCGGACGGAGCGAGTGACCCGGCCGCCGAAGGTTCCGGGAGCAAGCATCGAGGACATGGGAGAACGGCAATGAACAACGCGACGCACAACGAGCCTCGGAAGACGCAGCGTTTCGGCGGGCTCGGCGAGGTGGTTTTCCAGCTGGCGCTCGTGGTGGCGGTGATCGGGGTGCTGGTCGAGCGGGCGACGCATCTTTCGGGCGGGACGATCATTTGAACGGGCGGCGCCGACGGGGCGCCGATGCGTGGTGCTCCCGCCCTCGGAGACCACGCTCGCGCCCCAGGTAGCGCGTATTGGAAGAGTGGCGCTTTCGCTATGCTTCCAGACAAGGTCTCGACGGGGCAAGCCGGCCGAATCGCTGGAGAACGCCGATGCAGCTGCTCCCCATGTCAAAGCTCGGGCCGCGCGAGACGGCGCCCAACACCGTGCAGCTCGGCCTGTTCCTTCCGTGGGTGTCGGCCGCCGACGGCAACGGCCTGTCGGTGAAGATCATCCACGAGGCGGATCAGTTCCTGCAGGACGTTCCGCCGCTCGAGTTCCCGCTGACCCATTCCATCGACCCGGCCTACGGCGACTGCTGGTCCACCGAGGTCGTGATCGATCTGGCGCAGCGACCGACGCCCGACTCGGCATGGGGCACACCCGGCACTTACGTCTACCGCTACCAGCTGTCGAGCCCGCTGCTCGGCAAGCCGCTCGACTGGATCGTCGACCCGTTCGCGCGGGAGTTCGGCATCGGCAAGCTGTCGGCGTTCACCCTCGGATTCGCCGATCACGCGTGGAGCGCCGCGGAAGCCTCCTGGAAAACCCCGCGGCTCTCACAGCTCATCGTGTACGAGCTGATGCTCCACGAGTTCTCGGGCGGGCTGCGCGCCGCGATGGAGCGCCTCCCTTACCTTGCGGACCTCGGAATCAACTGCATCGAAGTGATGCCGATCTCGAACGTGGAGGCGACGCTCAACTGGGGTTTCGAGCCGATCGGCTTCTTCGGCGTGGACGAGCGCTTCGGCAACCGGGCCGATTTCCAGGCGTTCGTGGATGAGGCGCACCGGCACGGGATTGCGGTCATCCTCGACGTCGTCTACGGCCACACCGGCGCGCACTTCCCGTACGAGTACGTCTATTCGCGCTTGGGCTACCACGAGAACCCGTTCATGGGCTCGTTCGGCAAGGACATGTTCGGGCCGAGCACCGACTGGTCGCGGCCGTTCGTGCGCGACTACTTCTTTACCGTGAACGACTTCTGGCTGGACAAGTGCCACGTGGACGGCTTCCGCTACGACTGCGTCCCGAACTACTGGGACGGACCGGCCGGCGTGGGGTACGCCAATCTCGCGTACCACACCTACCAGAAGGTGCGCAGCCGCGACGGCGCCGGGCACTGGGCGCGCTTCTCGAACGGCGGCGAGCTCACGCTCATCCAGTGCGCCGAGCAGCTCGAGGATCCGAAGGGGATCGTCTGGACCACCTACAGTAATGCGACTTGGCAGAACGAGACGCTCTCGGCCGCTGCCGCCGTGGCACATGGCGATTACGGCCGCCTGTATGGGCTCGGCATGTCGCTGGGGCTCGACGGTTACCCCGATTCGGTGACGCACGACGAGGACGTGCTGCCGAAGACCGCGTTCCAATACATCGAGAGCCACGACCACTCGCGGTTTCTCGTGCATTTCGGCATCGTGCCCGGCGACGATCCCCTGTTCGACAAGGCGGACCGCTCGCAGTGGTACAAGGTGCAGCCGTACCTCATCGCGCTCTTCACGGCGCGCGGCGTGCCGATGCTCTGGCAGGGGCAGGAGCTCGGGGCGGACAACGTGGTGCCCGACCGCGGCTTCGCGCGCATCGGCGTCCTGCGGCCGATGCCCTGGGAGCTCTTCTACGACGGGTACGGGCGGGGCGTGCTCACGCTCGTCCGCCGGCTGACGCGCCTGCGCGCCGCGCATGTGGAGCTCCAGACGGGTGCGCACTACTTCTACAACGACTGGGATCGCTACCAGTCGAAGGGTGCGCTGTTGTTCTCACGGTACGATGCGAACCGGCTGTCGCTCGTGGCCTTGAACTTTTCTGATCAGGATCTCCCTCTGCCGTTCGCTTTCGACCGCGCCGGCCAATACACGGAGCTCCTGCACGGAGAGGACAATTTCCAGGCGATAGCCGGAGAGGAGCGCTCCCTGTTCGTGCCGCGGCACTACGGTCGGATCTGGAGGGTCGGCTCCTGAACCCGAGCCGTGACCTGCGTGGCCACGCCATCGCCGCGCTCCACCCCGTGCGGCCTCAGAGCTCCGGCACCTCCTCCGGCGACCGGACCGAGATCGAGCGCAGCGAGACCCGCACGTCGCGCGACTCGCGGCAGATGGGCTCGACCTGATACGTCGCGCAGCGGCCCGCCACGTTCAGGTAACCGCGGTCCACGCGCACGAGATACTCGCGATCTTCGTTGCTCAGGGTGCGGGCGCTGCGGTTTCCTGCGCGAATCTCGGTCGCGCGTGTCGTTTCCGGCTCGACCAACAAGACGCCGCCGGCCCCGATCTTGAACCGGCCCGCCTCGCGCACGTCGATGCCGCCGAAACCGGGCGCTTCCCGTGCCCGCGAGCCCCAGCTGGCCTGGTACACGAGGTCATAGGTGCCGTCCTGCCGCAGCCAAAGCCATAACGAGTAGTAGAGCCACGGCTCGCGGCCCACTTCGAGCTGCGCGTCCGCGAGCCGTTCACGAAAGAACCAGGCTCCCGTCACGTCGTTCGTGCGGTCGGGGAGCGTTCCCGGAAGCTCGTCCCGGGAAGCCTCGAAAGGGCGGGCGCCCGGAAAATCGGTGCGCGAGTCCACGCGTACGCCGCCCCTCGAGGGCAACAGGCTGCAGGCGCTCGCCGCGAAGGCGAGGAGCCCACACAGCGCGATGACCGCGGTCCGATGCATGGCGATGTCTCTCCTTTACAAGGCGCGAACGAAGGCGCAAGACGAGTGTCCGCGCCGGCCGGCCGAATCCCCTACAAACGCAGCAGCCGTGACGGCGGATGACGCGGCCGCTCGGCAATCCGCAGGAATCCGCAGAAAAACATTTCGAAAGCCTTCGCGATCGGTCAGGTTCGCCCGGCCGCGTTCCTCGACACTGTGCACAAGGCGGACGGAGCGAGTGACCCGGCCGCCGGAGATCGAGAAGCACCAGGCAACGACCGAAGAATCGAGGAGACGGCAATGAACAATGCGACGCACAACGAGCCTCGGAAGACGCAGCGTTTCGGCGGGCTCGGCGAGGTGGTCTTCCAGCTGGCGCTCGTGGTGGCGGTGATCGGGGTGCTGGTCGAGCGGGCGACATATCTTTCGGGCGGGACGATCATTTGAACGGGCGGCGCCGACGGGGCGCCGATGCGTGGTGCTCCCGCCCTCGTGGACCACGCTCGCGGCCCGAGGTAAAGGACCTCCCGAACGTGGACGGTCGCGAGCTCAGGGAGCTGCCTCCTGCTCGGGGTCTGCCGGGCTCGGCCAGGCTTTCCAGGCGGGCGGCGATGACGGGCCGAACGCGGCATGCGGCTCGACTTTGAAAGGCCGGAGAACGACCGTCCTCGTTGCGCAGGAACATCGAGCTGTTGCGAGGCGACGGAACCCGTCAGTATGCTGACCGCGGCTCGGGAGAGGGGGGAGCGCCAATGGCGAGACCAGCGATCGGAGTGCTCGCGACGGGATTGCTTGCGACGGCGGCGTTCGCCCATCACGGCTTCGGCACGTTCGCCATGAACGAGGACATCGAGCTCAGCGGCGTCATCACGGATCTCGACTTCGTCAATCCGCACTCGTGGCTGCATTTCGACGTGACCACGGACAGCGGGGAAAAGATTTCCTACCGCTGCGAGCTGCGCTCCGCCACCACGTTGCGGCGCTCGGGCTGGACGCCGGAGATGTTCGCACCGGGCACCCGCATCACGGTCCAGGGCTCGCCCGACCGTTACGACAAGCGCGCGTGCTACGTGAGCACGCTGATCTTCGCCGACGGCACCCAGCTCGACCGCTACGGGCAGCGAATCGAAGCGAAAGCGTCCGTCGACGGGCGGCCACTCCGGCTGCCGAACGGCCAGCCGAACATCTCGGGTGACTGGGCGGCGGAGCAGCTCGTGATGACGGATCCGCAGGGCCGGGACGGCACGCTCGTGCCGCTCTCGCAAGCGCCTAGCTTCGCGCCGGGCGCCGTGCCGGAAGGTCAGCGCGAGATCCCGGGCGCCCGCGGCACGCGGGAAGCGGCCGAAGGGCGCGATCCATTCGCCCGCCCGCCGGCTCGCGCAGTCGTGGGCCTCACGGCCGCGGGGCAGGCTGCGAGGGAAGAGCTCGCCGCCGTGCCGCGCGCGGTGCGCTCGTGCACGCCGGGCAGCATCGTGTCAGACTGGGGCGGCGAGCCCGTCAACCGGATCACGCAAACGGACGCCACGGTCACGCTGCAATACGGCCGGTTCGGCCTCGAGCGGACGATTCACCTGAACAGGGCTGCGCACCCGAGCGACATCGAGCCGAGCCGCGCGGGGCATTCCATCGGTCGTTGGGAGAACGACGTGCTGGTGGTCGACACCGTCGGTTTCCTGCCCGGCACGCTGACGGGCACGACGCCGCACAGCTCCGAGCTGCACGTGGTCGAGCGCTTCTGGCTCGACACCGAGACGATGGCGCTCAAGCGGGAGTACGTGGCGGAGGATCCGCTGTATTTCATGGAGCCGTACACCGGCTCCAACACGAGCTACCTCTCGCCCGTGCCGTACAGCCCGGAGCCCTGCGCGGACCTCACGCCGGTGCCGACCCGGCCGAGCCCCTGAGGCGGGAGAAGCCGCTGAAACCACGAGTCACGATGATCACCTTGGGCGTCGACGACCTGGAGCGCGCGCTGCGCTTCTATCGCGACGGCCTCGGGCTGTCCACCCGGGGAATCGTCGGCGCGGAGCTCGAGCACGGCGCCGTCGCATTCTTCGCGCTGCAGAACGGCGTGCAGCTCGCCCTCTGGCCGCGGGCGAGCATCGCGCACGACACCGGCCTGCCCGTCGGCGCGGCGAGCCCCACCGACTTCACGCTGGGGCACAACGTGAGCTCGCGCGAGGAGGTGGACGCCGTCATGGCGCAGGCGCAGCGCGCCGGCGCCACCGTCGTCAAGCCCGCGCACGAGACGTTCTGGGGCGGCTACGCCGGCTACTTCCAGGACCCGGACGGGCACCTGTGGGAAGTGGTCTGGAACCCCCAGCTCGCGGTCGAAGACTGAGCGGAGCTCGCAAGTCCGCGGCCGCGCGCAACGCCGGTCGACCGGCCGAGCCCTGGATCGGTCAGCGCGGCGCCGGCCCGATCGCGATGCCCCAGGGCGCCGCGCCGACGGGAATGGTCGCCACCACCTCGAGCGATTCCGCATCGATCACCGACACGTCGTTGGACGGGCCGTTCGCCGTGTAGAGCCACTTGCCGTCGGCAGTGATGCCTATGCCCCACGGCCGCGCGCCCACTCTAACCTCGCCGGTGAGCTCGCCCGCTTCGAGATCGATGACGGAGACCGTCTGCGCCCGGCCGTTCGCGACGTACAGGCGCCGCTCGTCCGGCGAGAGCGCGAGACCCATCGGCAGCGATCCCGCGGGCAGCTCGATCGTGTCGAGGACCGTGCTCGCGGCCACGTCGATCACGGCGACGCTGCCGCCGTGTTCGGCGGAGACGTAGGCCCGGCTGCCGTCCGCCGAGAAGATCGAGTCGCGTGGGCGCCAGCCGACCGGGATGCTGCCGCGCGCCTCGCCGGTCTGCGCGTCGACCACCGTCACGCCGTGATCGCTCTCGCTCGTCACGTACACGAGTAGTTCGTCGGGCGAGAGGCGCACGCCTTCGGGCTCTTTGCCCACCGCGACGCTCTGCGTCACTCGTCCGGTCGCGATCTCCACGATCGACAGGAGGTCGGCGTCTTCGTTCGAGACGAAGAGGCGCTCGCCGGCCGCGTCCACGTCGAATTCCTCCGGATCGGAGCCGCCCTCGAGCACGCGCACCAGCTTGCGAGCGCGGGCGTCGACCACGCCGATGCCGTCCTTCGACTTGTCGGCCGCGAGCTGCGCGCATTCCTCGTCCGGCATGGCGGGCGGGCACTTCGGCGAGCCGGACAGCGCCACGTAGACGAAGTTGCCGTCGGGGCTCACCTCGATGCCGCGCGGTCGCGTGCCCACCTCGATCTCGCCGACGACCGCGTGGGTGGCGGCCGAAAGGATGCTGATCGTGCCGGCGTCCTCGTTCGATACGTACACGAGCTCTGCCGGCGGTTCGTCCGCGGCGGGTGCTGCGGCAGGTGCCGACCGCGCGGCCGCGGCGGAGGGAGCCGCGGCGCCGTCGTCCTGCACCGGCTCGACGACCGGCACGTGGTACTCGGCGAGCAGGGCAGCCGTCTCGCCCGCCGTGCGCGCCATCACCTCCTCGAGCTGCGCGCGCCACGCCCGATCGCCGAAGCGCACGCCCGCCGCGATGGCGTACTCGAACTGCACGCCGGGCTCGGACTCGAGCGGCAGCACCACCACCTCGCGTGGCGCGGCGCGTGCCGCGAAGTAGCCCGCGATCGGACCCCACAGGATCGCCGCGTCGAGCTCGCCCGCCAGGAGCTCGTGCTCGATGATCTGGCCGGGGTAGGCGCCCGGATCTCCTTGCAGCGCCGGATAGGCCACCATCTGCTCGTGCATGCCTGAACGCGCGAGCCACTCCGCGGCCGGGCCCGGCGTGAACACGCCGATGCGGAGGCCGTCGCGCTCGTCGGCGGGCAGGGCGACGAGCTCTTCGCCGCTTTCGATGTCGAGCCCGCCGTCGCGCACGAAGACGAGGGCATACGTGGAGCGGTAGTACGGCTCGGTCGTCATCGCGAGGTCGTAGCCGTCCGGCACGCCAATGATCACGTCGCACAGATATTCGCCGGTCTCCGGATCCTGCGCCGTGAGCGTGTGGCGCTCGAAGCCCCGCCGCTGCGGAAACCACGTGTACTCCACCTCGAGCCCGAGCTCGCGTCCCCAGATCTCGGCGAGCCGGTTCTCGAAGCCGGCGCCTTCACGGTTGGAGAAGGGCAGGTTGTTCGGATCGGCGCAGACCTCGAGCTTCTCGCGGGGGTGCGCGGTGTCCGCGCGCGAGGCGGCGGGCGGCTGAGCGACGGCAAGCCCGGCGAGCAGCGCTCCTCCCGCCGCGGCCGCGCGGACGCCGATGCGGGCGGCGCGCCGCATGCGTGTGGCTCGCGACTCAGCGATCGGGCAGCCGCTTGGGCCGGCCCGGGAGCAAGACGCCGTCCGAGCGGGCCCGCAGGTATGCCCAGAGCTCTTCGTAGTACTTGTTGACATTCGGGTTCTCTCCCCATGCGGGCATCACACCCATCTGCCCCGTGAACCCTTCGTCCACGGATTTCAGGAACGTGGCCTTGTCGATCTCCCGCATGCGCTGCAGCAGATCAGGGGCGAACGTGCTGCCCATGGCATCCTGGCCGTGGCAGGTGTGGCACACGCCGTGGAAGGTCCGCCAGCCGACGTAGGTGGCGCGGTCCACCTTGCAGACGTCGCCGCCTGCCTCCGGGTCCGGGCCGCATTCGACGGTGTATGGCACGTCCGCGCTCGCGCTCGCGTCATCCGGTGTGCCATTGGGTGCGGGCGACTCGGCGCCTCGCGCTTCGTCATCGGCGGGCGCTTGCGCGCGCCCGCTCGCCGCGGCGAGCAGGGCCGCCGCGGCGAGCAGCGCAACACCGATCCGCGGCCGCCGCACCTCACTCATCCGGCAGCGCGAACACCGTGAGCACGCCGCCGAGCTGCGTGTAGCGGGAGAGCCCGCGATACGCGCCCACGGCGCCCAGGCCTGCGGTGTCCTCTTCGAGCCCGGCCGCCATGCCGATGCCCGCCCAGCCGCCGATGCCGGACAGCACGCCGATGTACTGCTTGCCGTCGTGCACCCAGGTGTTGACGTTGCCGATGATTCCGGAGGGCGTCTTGAAGCGGTAGAGCTCTTTACCGGTCTGCGCGTCGACCGCCTTGAGATAGCCTTCGAGCGTGCCGTAGAAGACCACGTCGCCCGCCGTGGCGAGCGCGCCGCTCCACACCGAGAACGGCTCCGGCAGGGACCAGACGATCTCGCCCTTTGCCGCGTCCCAGGCGATGAAGTTGCCGAGGTTCGTGGTGCCGTCGCCGGTCACGCGCCCCGCGGGGAACATGGTGAGGATGGCGCCGACGTACGGCTGTCCCGCGACGTACTCCACCTCGTAGGGCTCGTAGTCCATGCAGACGTGATTCGTCGGGACGTAGAACAGGTTCGTGCGCGGCGAGTACGCCACCGGCTGCTGGTCCTTGGTGCCGAGCGCCGCCGGGCAGATGTTCTCGGTGTTCACGTCCTCGCCCTGCTGGTGAGTGCTGTACTGCGGCACCACCTGAGGTCGGCCCGTCTCCATGTCGACGTGCGTGGCCCAGTTCACGGCGGGGTCGTACTTCTCGGCGACGAGCAGCTCGCCGGTCTCGCGATCGAGCGTGTAGGCGAAGCCGTTGCGGTCGAAGTGCACCAGGGCCTTGCGCATCCGGCCGTCGACCTCGAGGTCCACCAGCACGTTCTCGTTGACGCCGTCGTAGTCCCACTCGTCGTGCGGCGTCATCTGATAGACCCACCGCGCCATGCCGGTGTCCGGGTCGCGGGCGAAGAGGGTCATGCTCCAGCGGTTGTCGCCCGGGCGCGCCACCGGGTTCCACGTGCCCGGGTTGCCGCTGCCGTAGTAGAGGAGATCGAGCTCGGGGTCGTAGGTGAACCAGCCCCAGGTGGTGCCGCCGCCGAGCTGCCACTGCTCGCCCTCCCAGGTCGATAGGCTCGAGTTCCTCCCGATCGGCTTGCCGAGATGGGTGGTCCTCCGCGGATCGACGAGCAGCTCCTCGTCGGGGCCGACGCTGTAGGCCTTCCAGACCTCCTCGCCGCTCTCGACGTCGTAGGCCACCACGAAGCCGCGCACGCCGTACTCGCCGCCGCTGATGCCCGTGATTACCTTGTCTTTCACGACGAGCGGCGCATTCGTGTTGGTTTCGCCGCGCGCCGGATCGCCGTTGCGCGCACGCCAGAGCACCTCGCCGCTATCGGCGTCGAGCGCCACCAGCCAGGTGTCCGCTTGCTGCAGAAAGATCCTGCCGTCCGCATAGGCCAGGCCGCGGTTCACCGTGTCGCAGCACATGACGGGGATCGTGTCCGCGCTCTGGGTGGGGGCGTACGTCCACTTGATGGAGCGGTCGTTCAGATCGATCGCGTACACCTTGTTGGGGAATGGCGTGTGGATGTACAGCGTGTCGCCGACCACGAGCGGCCCGCCTTCGTGGCCGCGCAGCACGCCGGTGGAGAACGTCCATGCCACCTGCAGGTTGGCGACGTTGCTGCGGTTGATCTGATCGAGGGAGCTGTATCTCGTGCCGGCGTAGTCGCCGCCCCAAACGGCCCAGTTGTTCTCGTCCTCGATCAAGCTGTGCACATCGTCGTTGGCCGCGGCGATGCACGGGAGCACCGCTGCCCCCGACAGGACTAGGCGCCTGATGATCATGGCCGTCTCCTTTGCTGTTGTTCGCCGTCTCGCGCTAGGGATTCCTTCTCTGGATATTCCTCCGATATTCGACTGCTCCTGGAGCACCAGCACGTGCCCGCGAGCGTCGAGCGGCGGCTTCGTGAGCCGTCGCCTTAATGCGCGGCGCGCGAGCCGACGAAACAGGCGGCTCGGCCTTGCTCGCGGGCTGTCTCGAGCTTCTCGATGAGCAGCCGCGACCGCTCGGGGTCGCGGAACACGCCGCCGCGCTCGCCCGCGGTGGAGCGCAGCTGCGCAAACACCTGCGCTTCGGCGAACTCGGCATAGGTCATTGCCGCGGCGATCCGATCGATCAGGCAGACACAGGGATACAGCGTGTCGTAGCTCTGGCCGCCGTTCTCGTTCATGCAGCCGAGCACGAACTCGACGCGCGCCTGGGTGGGAAAGTCGTTGGCTAGAGAGAGGCCCGGAAGCAGCGAGAGCAACGCCACGCTGAGTGCCCGAGACATAACTGCATCCTACCAGTTTCTCGCGGCCGGGAAGCGAACGGCACGGTACCGAAACGACCCGCGCGGCGAGGGCCGGTGAGGCGTGAAGTGTCATTGGGCAGCCGCAGCGGCACGCCACGGGACTCTTGCCGGTTCGCGGCCGATGCCGAACGGCTCGTGCTCCCGCGACCGGCATTGCCCGCTGATCGGATCGGACCATCGGCGGATGCCGCTCCCGGGCGGAGGGTGGCATCGTCGTTTCCGTTCCGCAGCGCAAAGGTCCCGATGCGTCGAGGAGGGACGATGAGCACGACTCACGGCGCCGACACCGCGGCGCCCGACGTGGAGGCGGCGGCCTATGTCTCGACCGGGCGGCTCCCGCCGCCCGAGGCGGTACGCGCCTGGGTCACCGCGGCGTACGAGCGCTACCGGTCGGACCGCGCGGGCGAGTGCTCGCGGGTGTATCCCGCGCTCGGCCGCGTTCCGGCCGATCTTTTCGGCATCTGCGTCGCCGACACCGAAGGCGCGCTGTACGCGGCCGGCGACGCGCAGCGCAAGTTCACGATCATGAGCGTCTCCAAGCCGTTCGTGTTCGCGCTGGTATGCGCGGCGGTCGGCGCCGACGAGGTGCGCGACCGGGTGGGGGTCAACGCCACGGGGCGGCCGTTCGACTCGCTCGAGGCGGTGGAACGCGCCCCGCACGGCCGCACCAATCCGATGGTCAACGCCGGCGCGATCGCGACCACCAGTCTCGCGCCCGGTGCCACGCTCGATGCCAGGTGGCAGTTCGTGCAGCAGGGTCTGTCCCGGTTCGCTGGGCGCGAGCTGCGGCTCGACGACGAAATCTATGCCAGCGCGTCGGCCACCAACCTTCGCAATAGAAGCATCGCGATGTTGCTACACAGCTTCGGCCGGCTGGCGATCTCGCCGGCAGAGGCCTTGGAGCTCTACACGCGGCAATGCTCGCTCGGCGTCACTGCGGAGGACCTGGCGGTGATGGGTGCGACGTTGGCGGACGGCGGGGTGAACCCGATCACTCGCAAGGCCGTCGTGGCGCCCCACGATTGCCACTGCGCGCTGGCCGTCATGGCAACGGCCGGTCTCTACGAGACCTCGGGCGAGTGGCTATACGACGTCGGACTGCCTGCGAAGAGCGGCATCGGCGGCGGCATCGTGGCCGTGTCGCCGGGGAAGGGCGGCCTCGGCACGTTCGCGCCGCGGCTCGACGCCGCCGGGAACAGCGTCAAGGGTCAGCGGGCGGCGCGCTTTCTGTCGCGGCGGCTCGGGCTGGATCTGCTCGTGTCGCGGGCCGATGGCGATTCATCGACCGCGCGCCGGCCGTAGCGGGCGCCGGAGCGATCGTCATAGGACGATGGGGCGGCGCGCGAGCTCGTCAGGCGGCGCGCAGCGCGTCCAGCGGTGACGTGCCGGCCGCGCGGGCCGCGGGCAACAGGCTCGCCAGCAGTGTGACGGCCACGAACATCGCGGCGGCTGCCGCGAGCGTGATCGGGTCCAGCGGGCCCACGCCGTAGAGCTGCGACGCGATCGCCCGCCCGAGCCGAGCGCCGCGACGAGCCCGAGCGCGAGACCTGCGGCGGCGAGCCACAGGCCTTGCGTGAGCACCATCCTGAGCACTGCGCCGGGGCTCGCGCCGAGCGCGCGGCGGATGCCGATCTCCTGGGTGCGCTCGTCCGAGATCGGCGTGCGGATGGCGCTCGGCGCGCGGCGCGGCAGCGTGATCGGCGCCGTGCTGCGCAGCGCGACGCAGCTCTCCGCTTGCGGCGGTGGCGCTCGGCATCGCGGGCGCGTTCGGCGTCACGCGTCTCTTGTCGTCGTTCCTGTTCGGCGTGACGCCCACCGACGCCTTGACCTTCACGGCCGTGCCCGCGCTGCTGCTCGGCGTCGCGCTGCTCGCGGCCTACGTTCCCGCGCGTCGCGCGGCACGCGTGGGCCCGATCGAAGCGTTACGGGCGGAGTGACGCGCGCCGGCGCGACCGCGGTGAGCGGCCGGCGAGAGAGGCGCCGGACGTCGGTCCGCCATCGCCGGTCGGCTCATTCGACGAGTGCGCCGTAGGGCCCGCGGCCATGGACGACGCGGCCGCCGACCATCGTGAGCAGCGGTCTGATCCGTTTGATCTCTTCGTCGTCGATCGTGAGGTAGGGCCGGTCGAGGACGACGAGGTCGGCGAGCTTGCCCGGTTCGATCGAGCCCAGCTCGTCTTCCTCGAAGTTGAACCATGCGTTGGCGGCGGTGTAGAGCCGCAGAGCGTCCTTGCGCCCGATCTGCTCGCCCGGCAGGATCACCTCGCCGCCCGCGTCCTTGCCCGTGACCATGAAATAGATCGAGAGCCACGGGTTCAGCGCGCCGACCACGCCCGAATCGGTGCCCGCGCCCATGCGCATGCCGCTCTCGAGCAGCGTGCGGAAGGGTGGGCCGGCCTTCCAGCGCGAATACTCGTTGCGAATATAGTCGTGGTCCTGGACGCGAACGGAGACGCCGATGGCCTTGAGCCGCTCGATCTGGCTCGGCGTGATCTCGAACACGTGCTCCAGGTTCCACCGCAGGTCGTGGAGCGGAGTCTTCGCGGCCACCTGCTCCATGATACTGATGTAGCGCTCGATCTCGTCCTCGCGGATCGTGTGCTGCGATAGCGGCCAGCCCGCGGCGGCGATCCGCTCATAGAGGGCGAGCACCTCCTCGTCCGTCGCGCCGCCGGCGATGACCTGCTCGCCGAAGCGCACGAACTTGTACATGTCGTCGCCGAGCCCCCAGGTGGCGTTTGCGATGCGCGCGGTGGCCGAGTGAATGTCGCTCTGGTCGCGCGTGGCGCGATGATCGTATTGGAGGCGCAGCCGCAGCGGCAGCTCGCCGGCGCGCCAGAACGATTCTGCGATGCGCAGGTCGGGCTCTTCCTCCGGCGTCCAGTTGGCCCCGAGCCACGGACAGCACGCGTGATCGACCACCGTCGTGAGCCCGAGCGATACCGCGTACGTCATGTAGTCGCCGAAGCGGCGCCTCATTCGCTCTTCGTTCGTCGATCGCAGAACGAAGGTGAGGCCTTCGCCGTCCGGCGGGACGTCGCCGGCTTCGGAGGTGGCGATCCCGGCGGCCTCGAGCACGCGGCGCCCTTCGTCGTTCACGATGCCGCGCGTCGAGTAGCCGACCTGCATGTAGACGGGATGGTCGGGGACCGCCTCGGTGAGCTCGGCACGCGTCGGCAAGCGCCGTTCCGAGAATTGCCGCGGCGTGAATCCGCCGATCGCGACGATCCACTCGCCGGGCTCGGCTTTCTCGGCGGCCATCGCGAGCGCGTCCTGAAGGTCGCGGATCGACGTGGCCGCCTCGAGCCCCTCGATGAACGGTCCCGGCGCCTGCGCGGTGCGCACGAAATGCGTGTGGCCGTCGATCAGGCCGGGGATGACGGTTCGCCCGTCGAGATCGACCCAGCGGATGCAAGGCTCGCTTCGATCCACTGCTTCGCCGACCGTGAGGAAACGCTTCCCGCGGATGCGCACGGTGTCGACGGTCCGATCCGCCGCATCCATCGTCAGGATCTCGCCGTTCGTCAGGACCCAATCGAGCCCGCCGGGGCACGGCTCCTGTGCCCGGCCCGCAAGCGGCAGACCGACACCCGACAAGCAAAGACAGATCGCGATCGTGCTCGGCCAGATCCCTCGCAACGGGCGCTGCAGCGGTCGACGATGCGTGCTCACGATAGGTCCCCCTCCCGACGGAGCATGGATAGTGCTGGTGTCGCGGCTCTAGGGGGCTACAGGGTAGCGCAGCACGACCGGGTGTCGATCCACCAGGCGGCCGTCGACGAGCCGCGGCCGGAAACGCGCGGGCGCGAGATCCGCGATGACGCGACGCCTGACGTGGAGCGTCGCTTCCACGGTGCCGTCGCGGACGGAGATCTTCTTTGGCTCGCCGTACTTGTTGAGCTCGAACGCCACTTCGACGTAGTCGCGCGCCTCCTGCGCCTCGGCTAGACCCGGCGTCTCCGGGGCGAAGGTGGGCAGAGCAACGGGCACTTCCGGCGCGAACAACCGGTCGATCGACGCCTGGTCGACGCCTTCCCGCTCGAGCAACGCGTAGGTTTCCCGGTACACCTCGAGCGCCGTGGCCTCGACCGCGGCCCTCGCCTCGAGGAACAGCAGGTCCCAGTCCGCGATCTGCAGGAGCGCCTCCGCGCGGGCGAGCAGGGGCTCGGAGCTCGCCACGCGATAGGAAAGGAGCCGCTCGAGGCTCTGACGGCCTTGAGCATAGCTCCGGAGCCGATAGCTCGTGCGCAGGACCTGAAGCTCGATCTCACGCAGCTCCTCGCTCGAGTAGCGTTGATTGCGAACGAGCACGCCTACGGCTCTGGAGTAATGCCACAAGGCGTCCCTGGCGAGCGCCGAGATCGCGGCGTCGCGGCTGCCGGCGCCGCACTTCCCCGGCTCCAGGGCATGGGTCGGCTCGATCGGCGCAGGGCGTCGGTAGTAGCAACCGAGCCGGATCTCGGGCGGATACTCGCCCGCGGTGTAGCGTGCGAGCACGTCCAACCGGCTGTCGGCCACTTCGCGGAAGATCGGCGCCGCACGCTCGTCGTCGGGATGGAGGCTGGCGAGCCGCAGCAGCTCCTGCTCGTGCGCCCATGCTCCTGCCGCATCGCCCAACGATCGCTGCTGGTCGATGAGCCGCCGCATCAGCGGCGCTTGCTCGAGCGAGAACAGTCCGAAATTAGCCCGGATCACCTGCATGGCGCCTTCGATGGCCGCCGCGGCGAGCGCGGGCCGGCCTTGCTGCTCGTAGAGGCGCGCCAAGGATTCCCAGGCGTCGATCAGCGCCGGGGAATAAGCGCCGCCTTCCTCCTGTTGCAGCCTGATCTGCTCGGCCAGCCGGTCCGCCTCGTCCGCGGATGCGAGCGTGAGCTCCGCCGGGGTGGCGGGGGAGGCGGCGAGGCAAAGCAGCAACACGATTCGTGCCGCCGGTCTCGCGGGCGAGCGTATCGTCTCGGGCGCCATCGGTCTCTCCGGGGGAATCCGACCGCACGCTGCCGGTCGAGTGTAGCACCGCCGGATGCCGCGACGAGTGCCCAAAGGTCTACCTGCGCCGCTTCGTTGCCAGCCGCCCCGCGCACGGGCGGCAGTCGGCTGCGTATACTTCCGCCGTCGGCATCGTTCGCCTTGCACGGGGATCGGCGGTAGGCGTGCCCCTCGCGCCCGGAACCCGCGTCGGTGTGTACGAGGTCGCCGGTTCCCTGGGGACCGGCGGCATGGGCGAGGTTTACCGCGCGCGCGACCCGGCGTTGGGCCGCGAGGTTGCGCTGAAGCTCCTGCCGACGTCGTTCGCCGCGGACCCGGAGCGGCGCGCGCGTCTCGCCCGCGAAGCCCGACTCCTCGCCGCGCTGAATCACCCGAACATCGCCACGATCTATGGGCTCGAGGACGCGTCGGGATCGTTTCCCCACGCAGACGGCGAGGTGCACGCGCTCGTGCTCGAGCTCGTCGAAGGCCACACGCTCGCCGAGCGGATCGTGAGGGGTCCGTTGCCCGTCGACGAGGCGGTCGCGATCGCGAAGCAGCTCGCCGCCGGATTGGACGCCGCGCACCAGCAAGGCATCGTGCACCGGGATCTCAAGCCCGGTAACGTGAAGATTCGGCCGGACGGCACGGCCAAGATCCTCGATTTCGGTCTCGCGAAAGCGCTCGCGGAGCACGACGCGATGGGCGAGTCGGAAGTGGCGACCCGGCCGGACGTGACCCGCTTCGGCGTCGTGATCGGCACGGCGGCGTACATGAGCCCCGAGCAGGCGCGCGGTCTGCCGGTGGACAAGCGCGGCGACATCTGGGCGTTCGGCTGCGTGCTGTTCGAGATGCTGACGGGCCGGCGCGCGTTCGCGGGCGATGACGCGTCCGATACGATGGCCGCGATCCTGCGGTCCGATCCGGACTGGGACGCGCTGCCGCCGGAGCTGCCCGCGAGGCTTCGGGCGCTGCTCGCACGCTGCCTCGCGAAGGATCCGGCCCGCCGGTTGCGCGACATCGGTGACGCCCGCCTCGAGCTCGAGGAGCCGCTCGCCCCCGACGTCGCTCCGACGCCCGACGCGGGAGCGAGGCCGGCGCGGCGCGCGGTGTTGCCGTGGGCGCTCGCCGCCGCGCTCGCGGGCATCGTCGCGGGCGCGTCGATCGGGGCCCTGCGCACGCCGGCCGCGCCGCCGACGCGGCTGCTCGAGATGACCACGCCGGCGTCGCTCGATCCGTTCTCGTTGAGCCTGTCGCCGGACGGCCGCGCGATGGCGTTCGTCGCGGCCGGCGACGGCCAACCGCGGCTCTGGGTGCGGCGGCTCGACCAGGCCAACGCGACGTTGCTGCCCGGCACCGAGGGTGCCCAGTACCCGTTCTGGTCGCCGGACGGCACGGCGCTCGGCTTCTTCGCGGACGGGCAGTTGAAGCGCATCGACCGGGACGGCGGGCGGTTGCGCTCGCTGGTGCCGGCGGCGCCCGGCGGCGGCGGGGCGTGGGGGCCGAACGACACGATCCTGTTCGCGCCGCAGCTCGGCTCGCCGCTGTACCGCATATCGGGGTCCGGCGGCGAGCCGCAGGTCGTGACCCAAATCCTCGAGGGTCAGTTCGGGCACCGGTTCCCGCAGTTCCTGCCCGACGGCCGATTCCTGTTCTACGCATTCGGCGAGCGCGGCGCGCCGACCGCGGGCGGCATCTATCTGGGCTCCCTGGACGATCCCGAGGCGACGCACCGGGTCACCGCGGCGGACGGGGCCGGCCTCTACATGGAGCCAGGCTGGTTGCTGTTCGTCGACCGCGGCGCGCTGCTCGCGCGGCTGTTCGACGTCGGCACCGCAGCGCTTCACGGTCCAGCGTTCGCGATCGCCGAGAACGTCGAGACGAACGACGCCTCCACGCGTTCGTTCTCCGCGGCGGAAGGCGTGATCGCCTACGTGCCCTGGAGCACACCGTCGCGGTTGACCTGGTTCGATCGGGATGGCCGCGAGCTCGGCACGCTCGGCGCCGCCGACGACAACGACCTCATGGATCCCGAGATCTCGCCGGACGGCACACGCGTCGCCGTGTCGCGTAAGCGGCTCAACGACTCGGACGTGTGGATATTCGATGCGACGCGCGGCACGCGATTCACGCTCGAGGCATCCAGCGAGCAGCTCCCCGTCTGGTCGCCGGACGGGCGCGAGCTTCTGCTGCAATCGAACCGCGACGGCTGGCCGGAGCTCTACGTCGGCTCCGCGACCTCGCCGGGCCTCGAGCGACCGGTGGCCAAGCCGGAAGGGCCGTCGCCGCAACGGCGGTTTCCGAGCGACTGGTCTCCGGACGGCTCGGCCGTGCTGTTCTTCGCGGTGAGCGGCACGCAATCACTGCAGGCGCGGCTCGACATGTGGGTCCTGCCGCTCGTCGGGGAACGCGAGCCGTACCCGTGGCTCGAGACGGCCGCGACCGAGGTGTGGGGGCAGTTCTCGCCGGATGGTCAGTTCGTCGCCTATCACTCGAACGAGTCGGGCGCCGCGCACGAGGTGTACGTGCGGCGCTTTGCGGAGCCGCAGCACCGCTGGCTGATCTCCGCCGCGGGCGGCGTCTATCCGCGCTGGTCGCGCGACGGCAAGGAGCTCTACTACATCGCGCCGGACCGCTCGTTGATCGCCGTGCCGATCGAGGTGCGCGGGACCGATCTCGTGGTCGGAAACCCGCGGCCACTGTTTCAGACGCGAATCATCGGGGGCGGCCGCAACGTAGTCGGACGCCGCCATCAGTACGACGTCGCCCCGGACGGCCGGTTTCTCATCAACGTGGAGCGCGACGACGCCCAGGCGCCGGCGATCAAGCTGTTGTTGAACTGGCGCGCGCGCTAATCAAGCTGCGTGCGCGAACGGCACGTAGTTCGGATCGATTGGTTCCGAGCGTTCGACGTCATGGACGTTACGACCGTGCTCGTCGCCGACGCGGAGGGCCGGCTCGTCTACCGCGTCGACGCCTTCGACCCGATGTGGCCGAGCGCGTTGCAGGATCTGCGGCGGCAGTAGCGGTGCATCGACGCGACGCGCGTCACTAGGTGAAATCGGCGCGTATCCGTCTGCAGGTACGCAGCGGAGCGCCTTCATGCGGAGTCGAGCTGTCTGGGCGCTTTCCGGTGCTCGTCGAGCCGCTGCATCCAGGGCGGCCCGCGTTCCGAGCCGTGTGGCCGACGACGCCACGGCCGCCGGCCGAGACCCGCCGCGCCGTCGACGCGCTCGAGCACCGGCTCACGGCGCTGGCGCCGATCAGGAGCCTCGCGGTTGCCTTGCTGCCGCAGGCATTCATCGTACTGCCGGTCGCGTACTGGTGGAGCGGCGCGAACGTCCTGGTCGTCCTAGGCCAAGCGCCGCATGCCGAGCCGCGTACTCGCTGGTGGTGGAGTCTCCGCCGCGTGGAGAGGGATTCTGCGAGGCGAATGGCAGCGGGAAAGAGCTCGCTCGGCGAGACGGCCACTGGTCAGCGCGTCGGAGGTGCGCGAGTCCTGGACGTTCTCTCGCGGAACTTGGTCGGCAGCCCGACAAAGGGCCTCGGAGATCGTCCGGAGGGCGGACATTCGCCGAAAGATTGTCCGCGGGCATGACGGTCTATCCGGGGGGATATATGCAACACCCCCCTCGATGCTGCGTGCGGCGGCCCACGCAAATCCGCCCCGCAGAAAGACCTCGCTATCGACCGGTGCGCGTCCGTGCGGATGCCTTTCGCAGTTTCCGGCCCGAGCACTGGAGGCTTCATCGAAGCCCCGAGTCGACAACCCCTCGGCCGGGAACACTGTTGTGGGATTTCACGGCTAGTCGTTCGCGCCGTACGAGTGGCAGAGCCACAAGCGGAAGAGGTCGTAGCCGCTCCGATCGCCGCTCAAGTCGAAGCCGGGGCGCACGCCGCCGGCGTGCCCGGCCGGCGGTGGCGCGTCGGCCGTCACGGTGGGCTTGCGCAGCAGCGGGCTGCTCGGCGGCGTGTCGGGGCCGATGCAGGCGCTCTCGGGGAATACCAGCCGAGTGCCGGAGACCACGTTGGCATGGCTCACGCGGCCGCGTTCCCGGAACGACAACGGGCCGCCGGCGTGGCAGTTGTCGGCGCAGGCCGTTTCGATGATCGGCGTGATGTTGTGCTCGAACGAGACGCGCGCGTTGATCGTCAGCGGCACGGAGCTGCTCATGTACGTGCCGTCGCCGGCAGTGACGAGCAGCCGCTCGGAGACGGCATTGCCTGCATGCGTGTAGGTGAACGCGGCGCCGTCGAGGAGCTGCCGGTAAGTGAGCGCGGAGGGCGTGACGCTGCCTGTCGCCTGCGCGCTCGGTGCGACGGTGACGGTCAGGCCCTCGGGCGGTGTATCGGCGTCGCGCACCTCGATGTGGCCCGCGCCGATGGCGACCGTGCCGCCGAAATAGAGCTCCGACGGCGGCACCGGGCGCACGAGCACGGCCGGCGTGGCGTCGGCCGTGCCGCGCACGTCCATGCGGTACCCGAGCGCGGGTGCGGGCGGCGCACCCACGGACGCGATGCCGTCCGTGAGCGCGTAATCGAAGCCGCCCGCCGCGACGGCCCCTTCGGCGAGGTTCTCGACGCGCGGCTCGAATTGCACCTCGCCCGCGTCGATCTGCGGTTGCGTGAATTGCGCGCCGACCGAAACCTCGTCGGCGCCGACACGCACCACTCCGTTCAGCGTGGCGAGCAGCGTGAACACGAGGTCCGCCGCCCCGTCGTCCGCGTCCGTATACGCGAAATCGACGGCGGCGGCGGAGCGCTCGTCGACGACGAGGCGCGGCTTCGCCACGAGCTGCGGCGCCTGATTGGGCAGCACCTCGAACTCCTCGATCACGCTCGCGCCGTCGCTCTCGAGCTCGATGCAGTACCGCCCGGGCTCGCTGGTCTGGAACGTGACCTCGGGCGCGCGGGCGCCCACGAGCGCCGGCTGCACGCATGGCCCGCCGGCCGTCGCAGCAAGCGCCGACCACCGGGGCGCCCGCACGAACAGGCTGTCGCGCGCGCTCAGACGCACGGCGTCGCCGTGCTTGGCCGGACTTGGGGTGCGGGTGACGTTGAACACGGGCCGTCCGGGCCGCGCCGCCGGATCGAGCGGCACGTCGGCCGCGAGCTGGCGGGCGAGCACCTCCGCCGGCACCGCGCCTCCCGCAAACGGCACCCAGAAGCGGTCCATCGTGAGCCGGGCGTACGGCATGATCCCGCGCCGCAGGAGGATGTCCTCGAGCTGCCTCGGACTGCCGGTGGAGGGGTCGACGACGAGGTCCTGGTAGGTCGCGAGCTGCACGTCCGGCTCGACGAGCTGGAGGTGGCAGGCGCGGCAGTAGCGCGCGAACGCCTGGTGATAGACCTCGGCGATCGGGGGCGAGACGTTCCATCCGGCGGGCGTGTAGGTGCCGTCGAAGCGCCCGCCGGGGGCGTGCGGGTCGCCGCCGTACCAGCCGCGCACGAGGTCGATCGCCGCCGCCATGCGCTCGGGCGGGCCGCCCTCGGCCACGTAGGTTTCCCAGGTCGACAGCGCCGCCGCGTTGAGCTTGCGGAATTGCTCCTCCTGCGCGTCGCGGCGGTAGCGGCCCTGCGGGTCTAGATACTCCGCGAACGGCGTGCCGTTCTGGCGGGGGGCGCCCGCGAGGATGGCCGGGTCCGTGTCGCTATAGAGGAAGGAGTCGAGATCCCAGGGCAGGAACGTGCCGTCGGTGTCCCCGCAGTCGCGGTGTAGCGTCTGGCCGGGGACCGAGGGATTGGGCGTCGTGCGCGCGAGATCGCCCAGCGAGCCGCCGTGGCAGGTGACGCAGTTGCCGGGCGTGTAACGTTCCCCGCGGCCGTCGAAATCGAACGAGCCCACGCGCCGCGAGTTGCCCGCGCGGTCCGGCACGTAGGTGAAGAACTTGACGAACCTGCCTTTCGTGGCGCAGCTCGGGTGCAGCGCGGGATCGTCGGGCGGGGTGAACTCCATCACCACCGTGACGAAGGCATCGGTGCCCTTGAGCGTCGCCTCGAGGGTCGGGTAGTTCACCACCAAGGAGTACACGTTGCCGTTCGGCTCCACGCGCGCGTACATGTCGCGCCCGAAGCCGAGATCGAAGTTGTTGGTGTACTTCGCGTGCGCGAACGGGCCCGAGCCCGCCACGGCCTCGGGCAGCAGCGTGCCGTTGGCGTCGGCGGCGAAGCCCGCGAGCAGCAGCCAGTCGTTCAGCGTCTGCCTGCGCCCGAACGGATCCACGGTGCGGTAGTAGGCGTCCGCCGTGGCGGCGCGCTCCTCTCCGCCGAGCGCCGCGAGCAACGCGCCGGTGGTGACGGTGACGGAGCTCCGCACGCCGATGATCGACGGCGCGGTTTCCGCGATCACGGCGCCGGCGTTCGACAGCAGCAGCACCGCGCGATCCTGCAGCGTGCCGGCGTCGAGCGTCGCCGTCACCTCCACGACGGCTTCGTCCACGCGGTGCGGATCGAGCTGCCGGCCGAGCTCGCCGGACGCGAGGAACCGCTGGTTGAGCTCGGCCACGTCGAGGCGCGGCACCCGGAAGTGGAAGGTGGGGTTGATCCAGGACGCGAGCAGGCACTGGTCGCGCCGCTGGCCCCGGCTGCATTCCACGGTCTGCTCCGCGGGCCAGTGGCCCGTCATCGTCGCCTGCCCGCCGAGCGGCAGCTCCACCCGCTCCTGCACGTTGCTGCGGCTCGGATAGCTCACGGCCGCCGTCAGCGTCACCGTGAACGGCACGTCGAGCGGCCCGACCGCGGTGCCCGGCTCGAGCGCGGCCGTGAGCGTCACGAGGTCGGGGGTGGAAGTCTGCACGCCGCGAGGCGCCAGGAACCGGTCGGGATCGCGCGCCGGCACGACGCGCACGTCGATCGGCGCCGTGGCCGTCACGCCGTCGCTGTCCACGACCTCCAGGGAGAACGTGAAAGTCGTCGGCGAATCCACGTCGGGGGCGGTGAAGCTCACGGCGGCCCGGCTGCGCGTCAGGAGCTCGATGCCTTCCGGGGCGGTCCATTTCCAATCGATGATCGGGCCGTCGGGGTCCTCGCTGTCGCGGCCCGTGAGCAGCACCTCGGCCCCTTCGCGCACCTCGTTCGTTTCTCCGGTCGTGACGAGCAGCGCGCGCGCGATCGGCGGACGCCGCGGTTGCCCGACGTCGCTGCCGGCGGATCCGCTGCCGCAGCCTTGCACGGCCGCCCCGAGCACGGCGAGCGCGGCGGCGAGGGCACGAGACCGGCGGGTACGCATCACGGCGTCGCTCCTCAGAACTCGTAGCGGAGTCCGGCCGTGAGCACGCTGTCGTCGTAAGGCGCGCGATCGCGCACGGCCGTGAGCTGCACGAAGCCGGAGATCCCGCCGGCGACGGGTCCGTCCGCCCGCCTCGGGCGGCCGCCGCGCAGCAGCATGGAGAAGCCTGCGGAGACGGTGTAGTAGTGCTGCGGCGGCGCATCGGTCGGCAGCTCGAACGTCTGGCTGCCGAGCACGTCCGCGAGCACGGCGTAGCCGCTCGTGATGGTGCGCGACCGGTCCTCGTGCTCGCGATGCGCGGCGACCGTCCAGAACGGCACGATGAAGCCGAGCCGCGGCGTCACGACGTACTGGAACCGCACGCCGATCGTGCTCTTCAAGCTCTTGACGTCCTGGCCGGAAACGCTGAGCTCGAAGCGGTGCGTGTCTTCCCGGTTGCTGAAGCGCTCGATGCTGCGCTCCTCGGCGAACGCATCGACTGTGATGTCGAGATGCTCGAGCGAGTAGTACGGCTCGAGCGTGAGCCTGGTCCAGGTGAACGCGTAGCCGAGCCCGAACGTCGCGGTCTCGATGTCGGATCGCGGCTCGCTGCGCGCGAGCGAGTTGGTGCTCTCGATGTCCGGATTGAACGACGGATATTGAATGTGGCGGTCCACGCCGTAGTCGAGCGATTGCACGCCCAGCGAGCCGCTGACGGTGAGCCGCTCACCTTGCGCGAGCGCGAAGACGATGAAGCTCTTGCCCTTCGCATCGATGGAGCCGTCCACCACGCTGATCGGGCTCGCGGCCTCGTCGAAGTCGATGTCCTGCCGGGTCCAGCCGAGGATGCCGCCGAGCACGACGTTGTTGCGCAGCCGATAGTCGATCCCCAACGTGATCTCCGAGCCGTCGAAATCGAATGCGTCCTCGAGCGGCGTGGGCGTCTTGGTGCCGTAGCCGAACCCGTAGTTCAGAAAGCCGCCCCACGGGCTGAACGTTTCCCGCGGCGCGTCCGGGTCCGCCGGCTCCGGCTCGCCGGCTTGCGCGAAGAGCGGCGAGCTTCGCCGCAGCCGATCGTGGAACGTGGTCGTGCCGACGACGCTCGGCCCGAAGCGCAGCGCGGTCAGGCGCGCCGCGAGCGTCGCGAGCTGACCGTTGGCGAACTGCGTGGCCATCGCGCCCTGTGCCGCGAGCTCCTCCGCCGCCGTCCAGCGCAGCGCCCGGCCGAGCCCCTCGAGGTCGAGCCCGAGGCTCGCGACGGTGGGGCCCAGGCCCTGCAGCTCGTTCGCCGTGTGGGCGAGCTCCCGCGCGTTCGCGTAGACGTGGAACGCGTCGGGGTTGCAGAGCGGGCCCAGGTTGCCGGCGCCGGCCGCGTCGCCGAACTCGGGTGACGGCAGCGTGTCGAGCACGCCCGACGGATTGCACTCCGGCTCGAGCGTGCGGAACACGAGGTCGTTCGCCCGCGCGGCCGCCTGCTCGATGGGGGTGGCGAACGTGAGGCCGAGCAGGCCGGGCCCGTCGTCGTTCTGGCCGGCGGCGCGCTCCGCGAGCAGCGCTGCGGCGAGCGCGGCGGTCCACATCGTTACGCGCTTTCCGCGGTGTTTCGTCGCGCTCATGTCGTTGTAGTTGTCGTTCATAGGGCGCGCGATTCGTGCGAGCGGCGTCGCCGCTCGTGATCCAGTCAGCTCGGCACGAAGAAGAAATCGCCGACCTCGTGGCCGGCGTCCTTGATGACCTTGAGCCGCGGCTCCTGCACGCCGCTCGCCCCGGGCGCGGAGCGGCGCACGCGGTCGAGCACCCGCAGGAAGAGCTCCGGCGCCGTCAGCACTCGATCGTTGCGCTCGAGCTCTTCGAGCAGCGCCCGGGCGAACACCGAATGCATGGCGGCTTCCCCGTCGAGCACGGGCTGATCCGTGCCGGAGGCGAGCACGAGCCGCGAGCGTTTCGGCAGCTTGAACTCGATGTATTCGTCCGTGTAGCGGCCGTTGCCGACCATCACGAACCCCGGGTCGTCCCCGAGCAGCCCGAGGTAGCAGGAGTCCGACACGACGAGCACGCGCTTCGCCTGCAGCCTCCCCAGGTGCCGGCTCACGAACTCGTTCGGCACCCAGAACGTGTCGTCCGGCGGCGGCTCGGCGTTGGTCGGCAACCAGTAGCCGATCTCGCGCTGGCCGCTCGGCAAACGGTTGCCATGGCCCGCGAAGTAGATCAGCAGGTTGTCCTCGGCGGTCAGCGTCTCGTTGAGCTGGTTCACGGCCCTCATGACCGTGACCTGATCCGGGTCCACCAGCACCTGCACGTCGAAGCCGTAGCGCTCCTCGAGCAGGCGCGCCACGCGGCTCGCGTCGTTGGCGGGCGAGGCGAGACTGTCCAGCCGCTCGTAGTGCTGCACGCCGATGAT
The DNA here is from genome assembly GCA_036563665.1 of Gammaproteobacteria bacterium. GTDB lineage: Bacteria > Pseudomonadota > Gammaproteobacteria > Steroidobacterales > Rariloculaceae > FEN-1219. The sequence continues at coordinate 67,437 of DATCLY010000070.1, read as the reverse complement.
CAACGCGTAGTAGCGTCCGAACGAGCGGCGGCGGTAGCGCACCTCGCGCGCGGCGCCCGCGAACGCGGTCGCATCCGGACGCGCGGCGGGGGCGGGCGCGGCGAGCGCCGCGAGGCGTTCCCGCTCGGCCTGGCGCTCGGCCTCGAGGCGCGCGAGCAGCATGCGCAGCGACTCGATCTCGGCGGCCACGTCTTCGCGGGCGCGCAGCTCTCCCTCGAGCGAGCGGATCTGCCGCTCGAGCGCCTCCACTTGCCGCTCGAGGGCCTCGATGCGCTGCTCGAGCTCGGCCCGCAGCGCGTCCTGCTCCGCCGCAGCGGCCGAGCGGTAGATCACGCTGTCCTCGGGCAGGCCCCACGCGAGCCGATACCAGTTGAGCGCCGCGAGCCGGTCCTGCGGCACGCCGAGGCCCTGCTCGTACAGGGCGCCCAGGTCGAACTGCGCGCGCGAATAGCCTTGCTCGGCGGCGCGGCGGTACCACTCGGCGGCCGCGGCATAGTCCGGCTCCGCGCCGAGGCCGCGCTCGTAGATCTCGCCGACGATGGTCTGCGCTTCCGCATCGCCCTGCTGCGCGGCGGGCAGCCACACGGCGAGCGCCGCGCGATAGTCGGCCCGGTCGTAGGCGAGGTACTCGCCGCCGCGCGCTTCGCAGTCGCCGGCCGTCATGCGCGTGGGCCGACGCGGGGTGAGATACGTGCGCCCGCCCACGACACGCACCTGGCCCGGCAGGAGGCAGTCCACGATCTGCAGCGCCTGCACCGTCGTGAAGCCCTCGTAGGCGCGGCCGGCATCGCGTTGCGCGGCGGCCGTGGCCGCGAGCGCGGTCGACGCCAGGGCGGCGAGCCAGCGCGCGCTCATGGCGCCTCCGCTCGCGGGCAACGCAAGCCGGCGAACGAGCAGCGCTCCGCGCCGAGCGCATCGCGGCATGCGGCCACCACGGGACGGTAGGTGGCGAGATACGGCTGGCAGTAGAGCTTGCCGAGCACGGCTTCTCTGTCGGGCGCCGGCGCGTCGCGCAGCGCCTCGAGAAAGCCGTCCGCCACGGCTCGAAGGCCCTCGATCGTGGCGGGATTGTTGCGATGGATGGCGAACGCCTCGTCGAAATAGGCGAACGCGTCGTTCAAGGCGAAGGCGCCGGCCGTGTCGGCCTGCGCGAGCGCCGCGCGACCCTGCTCGACCGCGGCGACGAATGCGGCCTGCCGGGCCGGCGGCAGCGCGTCCCATGGCGTGTCGGGACGCAGCTGCACGCTCGAGTACCAGCCGTAGCTCGCGGCGCCCGCGAGCAGCAGCAGGGAGCCGACGTAAGCCGTCTTGCGCAGCGGGCTCGGCCCGTCGAAGTGCCGCAGGAACGCGGCGGCGTCCTCGTGCCGCGCCGCGCGCTCGAAGGCGAGCGCTTTCGCGAGCGCCTTGCGTTGCCGGCGGGGCAGCGCAGGCAGGGCGGGCAGCTTGGCGCCGCGCGCCTGCGCTTCGTCGGCCGTGGAGCGGCCGAACGGATGCCGGCCCGTGAGGAGCTCGTAGCCCACGATGCCGAGCGCGAACACGTCGTCCGCGGGCACCGGTGCCTCGCCGCGCAGCATCTCGGGGCTCGCATAGCGCGGCGTCAACGCCCCGAGCTCGGCCGCGTCGAACACGGTGACGTCGCCGCTCGGGCGCTGCCTGTTCGGCAGCGCCCGCGCGATGCCGAAGTCGAGGACTTTGACGGCGCCGTCGGCCGTGAGGAACACGTTGCCGGGCTTGAAGTCGGAATGCACGATGCCCTTTTCATGCGCGTACGCGAGCGCGGCCGCCATGCCGCGAATCGCGCGCACGGCGTCCTCGCGTGGCAGAGCGCCGCGTGCGGCGATCACGCGGGAAAGCGGCTCGCCGTCGAGCAGCTCCATCGTCATGTACACGGTGGTGCCGTCGCGATCGAAGTCGTGCACCGTGACGACGTTCGGATGGGCGAGCGTCTGCGCCTTGCGGGTCTCGCGCTGCAGGGCGATCAACGCGTGAGGATGTCCGCGGAAGTCGTCGCGCAGGATCTTGATGGCGACGTAGGGATCGCGATCCTGCACTTCCTGCTTGCGGCGGTCGAGCGCACGATACACCTCGCCCATACCGCCGCGCCCGAGCAGCGACTCGAGCAGAAAGCGTTCCTTGATCACGGCGCCCGGGCCGACCGCCTCCGCCGGGCCCCCCGCCCACTGCTGCGGATGCCACCAGGACGCGTCGGGTTCGGGGGCGGAGGTCGTCGGAACCCGCCACGTGTTGGGGTCGGGTTGGGTGGGTGCGTCGAGGTCCGGCGCCGTCGGTCTGTGGCCGCTCATGGTGGCGCTCGATCGCGCGTTGCAGCCATTATGCGCCCGCGGTGGTCGGGCGCCAACGAGCTTCGCGGCCGGAACGACGCACGCGGCCATCGGATCCTCCCTTCACCGCACCGAGCGGCAGGCGTCGACGATCGCGGCCTGCCGGCGCTCGGCTGAAGCGATGATCGCGAAAAACTCTTCGACGTATTCGGCCGTCTCCTCGCGGCTCCGCTCGGTCAGCCCGGGCAGGCCGGCCAGCAGCGCCTCGATGTCCGGGCGGCGGTCGACGAAGGCCGCGACCAGCTCGTCCCAGCCGAAGCCGTCCCGGCAGGCGCCGCGGAAGAGACGTTGCCTGACGCTGTCGATCGGCAGCCCTGGGGGCGGACCCGCGTAGCTCGCGTTCACGAGACCCGAGAAGTCGAAGTCGAACGGAACGGCCGTCACCGTGCCGTCCGCGCGGCGCAAGTGCGTGACGTTGTGCCCCTTGATCGCGGACCAATCGGTGTTGCCGATCATGAACTCGAAGAGCTCGAAAGTGGCGAGCTCGCGCGCGTCCGCCTGCGCGGGATCGAAGTCGTCCGTCGGCCAGTGCTCCGCGCCCTGCCGGCGGGCGAGCGACTCGAAGTGCTCGGTGAAGAACGCGTAACGCTCCACGACGCGCCCGCGCTTGCCGGTGTCGCGATAAGACACTTTCATGAGCCGCACGCTCAGGCTCTTCGGCGTGAGCACGTTGTAGATCCGGTAGGCGAGATACTCCTTGAGGACGTACTGCTCGTAGCTCGCGGTTTCCCGGCAGTGCGTGGTGAGCGGCAGCATCTCCTGGTCCGCGAACAGCGTGCCCGACGCTTCTTCGTCGTCGAAGAACACGAACAGCGGCGGCACGGCGCAGTTGCCCGACTGGTTGCGCCACTTGCCGCGCGCGCGCAGGCGAACGTTCAGGCTGCGCTCCGTGCCGTCGTCCTCGCGATACACCAGCGTGGCCGGCAAGTCCGCGCACTCCTCGCGCTCCGGCTTCCGGCAGAGCTCGCGCGCGTCATAGCGCAGCTCCACGGCGAGCGGCTCGTGAGCGGCGAAGAGCGTCGGCGTTGCGGCGGCGGGCTCCTCCGCACGCACGCCGCGCGGCGAGGCGAGCGCCACGACCGCGACGGCCGTCGAGGCCGCCACCGCCACCGTCCGCCACTCGATCGTGAAACGCTGCGCGAAACGTCGCGGCGCATGACCCGCATAGCGACGGCCCACCGCGCGGGCCACGGCGATCCAAGCCAACGCCAGGAGCACGTTCGTGAGCGCCAGCTCGCGGAACCCGAAATCGAGCGCGTTCAGTCCCACGTAGATCACACCGGCCTGAAGCAGATCGCCGCAGCGCCAGAAGAAGCAGTCGATGGCGGTCTTGCCTTCGTACTGGTGCGCCGCGGGCAGCGGCAGGAAGAGCGCCTGGCGTGCGGTGTTCATGAGCGTGTAGCTCGTGGAGCTCTCGAGGAGCTTCACCGCCTGCACCACGGCGAACACCGGCACGAGCACGACCAGCCCGTAGCCGAGCAGCGCGATGGCCGGGAGGACGAGCAGGGCGCCCGGCACGCCGACCCAGCGGAACACGCGCGCCACGAGCAGGAGCTGCAGCAACAGGCCGAGCGCGTTCATCGTGAGGTAGTAGTTGCCGTAGAAGGCGGCGATCAGGCTGTCCTTGTCGAGGCCCGGATCGGCCGCGACGCGCAGATCCGCCTCGCGGACGACGAAATCGGTGAGCAGGTAGTCGCCGGTGCTGCTCACGCAGTTGAGCAGCACGGCGAGCACCGCGAGCAGCAGCAGGTAGCGATCGCGCAGCACGAGCGACAGGCCGCCGAGCAGGTCTTTCTTGGGCTCGCCGCGCGGCTCGCCGTTGCGCGAGGCCGCGGGCACCGCGTTCCACGTCCACTCGACCAGCGGCACGGTCGTCGCGAGCAGCGCGGCGGCGAGCAGCATCAAATTCGACACGCCGAGCGCATCGAACAGGACTCCGCAGAGCGGGGGGCCGGCCAGGCCGCCCACGGCGGCCCCCGCCATGATCACGGGGAAGAGCCGTTGCCCGCTCTCGACCTTGTACGTGTGCGCCGCGTGCGCCCAGAACTGGGCGAGCATGAAGACGCCGAACACGCCCACCCACACGTAGTAGACGAAGCCCACGTCGACGCCCGCGCGCGCGACCACGCAGAACAGCACGAGCGTCCCCGAGAACGCTAACGTCACGGCGCGAACGAGCTGCCGCTTGCCCGCGCGCCGGAAGAGCGCGCCGTAGAGCGGCAGGAGCACGAGCAACGCGCCGGCGATGGCGGCGTTCCCGTAGCTCTTGAGCTCGGCCGAGCCGTTCGCAAGCAGCAACGGCTCGCGGATGGTCTTGAGCACGTAGTAGCAGACGAGAAGCAGGAAGGAGTAGGCGAAGAAGAGCGCGGCGCTGCGCCCCTCGCCGGGGCGAACCGCAGTGAAGAGGCCGACGAGGCGGTCCAGGCTCGAGCAGGCGGCGTCGCGCTCGACGTGGTCGTGATCGGAAACGGTGACTGCCGGGGGGGAGGTCTGGATGGCGGTCTGTGGGCACATCGGAGGGTCCTCGTTTTCCTGCCAGCGCTCGCGGTTTCGGCCGGAGCTCGTCGTCGTCGGGGACCAGTGTGCGCCCGAGCGCTCGTAAGATACTGACCGTGCGATGATTTTTTCGTTCGGAAAACTTCGGGAAGCTGCGTATTTCTGCGCCGCCCCCCGCACGGCGCCGTTGCTGGGAGGCAGGACCGCGGCTTACCATCCTTCGCTGCCCGCGAGCTCCGAACCCGGTCCGCCCCACGGACCCGGCCCCTCGCTCGAACCCCGGGGTCCCGCATCAGATGGATCAGAAGCTACGACGCGGTTTTCGAATCGGCGCGTACGACGTGGAGCCACTCACGGGGATCATCACTGGCCCGGAAGGCCCGCAGCACGTGCAGCCGAAGGTGATGGACGTGCTGGTCTTCCTGGCCGCGCACGCGGGCGAGCTCGTCGAGCGCGACACGCTTCTGGATCAGGTGTGGCGCCGGGTCACGTCCGAGGAGGTGTTGACCCGCTGCATCAGCGAGCTGCGGCGCGCGTTGGGCGACGAGCGCGGCAGCCCGCGTTACATTCAAACGGTCCCGAAACGCGGCTACCGCCTGCTCGAGCCGGCCGTGCCGCGGGAGGCGACCGCCGCGTCGCCCGCCACGGCCGCGGCCGCCGCTTCGGTGAACGGCCAGGAGTCGGACCCGGCGAGCAATCCGCCCGCGCTGGGCAGCGCCGCCGCCTCCGTGGCCGTGCTGCCGTTCGACAATCACTCGGCCGATCCGGCGTTCCAATTCTTGGGTGACGCATTCGCGGCGGAGCTGCACAGCACCTTGGCACGCGTGGATCGTCTGCGCGTCGCGTCGCGCCGCTCCTCGTTCACGTTCAAGAACAGCGACGTGGACATCCGCGAGATCGGCCGGCGGCTCAACGTGGACTTCGTCATCTCCGGCAGCTTGCAGCTCAGCGGCACGCAGCTGCGGGTGGTGGCCGAGCTCGACGACGCGAAGGACGGCAGCCAGGTCTGGGCGCACACGTACGACAGGAAGAGCGAGGACCTGCTCGCCGTGGAACGCGAGATCGCCGAGGCGATCGTAGCCGCATTCACGACTCAGCAGCTGCGCGCCGAGATCGATCGCGCCCGCCACACCTCCACCGCCAACCTCGACGCCTGGGGACTGGTGCAGAAGGCGCGGGCCTGCGTGCTCGAGTACACGCCGGCGGGGCTCGCCGCGGCCATCGACCCGCTCGAGCGCGCCATCGAGATCGACCCCGACTATCCGGCGGCGCATGCGACGCTCGCCTCGCTGCTCGTGGAGCGGCTGGTGAACGGCTTGAGCGCCGACCCGGAGCGGGACGAGGCGGCGGCGCTCGAGTCGGCGAGCCGCGCAATGGCCCTGGCGCCGCAGGACCCCTTCATATTGAAGATGGTGAGCCTCGTCTGGGACTATGCCGGCGACCACCGCAGGTCGCTGAGCTGCCTGCGCCAGGCCGTGACCTACGCGCCGTTCGACTTCGGGGCCTGGGGGTACATGGGCTGGCCGCTCACGGCCACCGGCAAGCCGGAGGATTTGGCCGACCTGCGCCGCATCCTCGACCGGCTGCTCACGATGGAGCCGCAGCATCCCGGCGTCGCGTTCTGGCTGTATCACAAGTCCGTTACCGACACCTGCGAAGGCCGCTACGACGACGCGCTCGAGTCCGCTCAAGGAGCCGTCGATCTGCGGCCCAGCCTCTCTCTCGCCTGGATGCAATACGCCAACGTCCTCGGCCACCTCGGGCAGGCGGAGCGGGCGCGGGCGGCGCTCGAGCAGTGCAAGAAAATCAACGCGGCCATGACGCCCAAGCATCTGGAGGCGCTGTTCAAGCGCATGAGCATCGACAAGGGCGTGCTCGATCGACGGCTCGGCGGCCTGCGGAAAGTCGGCGCGCTGCGGCGGTGAAAGGGCGTGCGAGCGGCTGCGCCGCGGCGGACGTCAGCGGTGCGGGCCGTCGCCGACGAGCCGGAACCCCACGATCTCCTGCGCTCTTTCCGGGTGAGGGACGGGCTCGAACCGGAACCCGAGGTGCGTCTCGGCCTCCTGCTGAATGCGGTGCGAGACGATGATCTCGCCAGGCTCGGTGAGCGCCTGGAGGTGCGCCGCGGTGTTGATGGCGTCGCCGCGGATGCCTTCGCCTTCGATGACCACGTCGCCGCAGTGCATGCCGAAGCGGAAGCGGATGGCGCCGTCCGCCGGGAACGAGCGGTTGAGCTCGGCCACCTGGCGGCGGATGGCGATGGCGGCCGACAGCCCGAGCAGCACGCTGTGGTAGAGGCTGTAGACGCAATCGCCCTTCTCGCCGGTGTCCAGCACGCGGCCCCGGTAGCGCTGCGCCTCGCGGCGGAAGACGCGCAGACATTCATGGAAGCGCAGCAGCGTGCCGGTCTCGTCGCGCTGCCACATCGCCGTGTAACCCGCCACGTCCGCCGCGAGCACCACGGCTAGCGCCCGCGGGGGCGCGTGCGGCCGCGTCTCGGCGTCGGAGTCGGCGTTCCAGAGCAACACCTCGAAACGTGCGCCGCCGATCTGCAGCTTGTCGGTGGAGACGAGCTCGGTGGGCGTGTCGCGCGGCACGGGCACGCCGTTCACGAACGTGGGGTTGGTCGTGCTCAGGTGCGTGAGCAGCAGCTTGTTCCCGCTCCAGCTCAACATGGCGTGACGGCGGGAGACGCTCGGGTCGCGGATGACGACGTCGCACTCGTGCGAGCGTCCGATGGTGACGGGCTCGCCGTTCAAGGACCAGCGGGAGATGCGGCGCTCTTCCCGATCGACGGCCCAGAAGGCGTCTGCCGGCACGGGCACCAGACAGCCGCGAGTTGCACTGAGCGCCACGATGGACCCCCGTCCGACGCACTCGTCGTGGCACAAAAGTACAACCGCGGCCATCCGATTGCCAGCTGCCCGGCCTGCGCCGACCCGTTCAAACGATCGTCCCGCTGCTCAGGTACGTCGCGCGCTCGATCAGCACGCCCACCACCGCCGCCACGAGCGCCAGGTGGAAGGCCACCTCGCCGAGACCGCCGAAACGCTTCGTCGTCTTCCGGGCTTCGTTCTGCGTCGTCTTGTTCATCGCCGTTCTCCCATGTCTTTCGCTGTCCCAACGGTCCTGGCTGGCCAGGAGCTTCGGCGGGTGGGAAGGGATCGCTCCGCTCGGAATCGTTGGGGGAGGACCTTCCTTGCGTCGCTCTCCGTTCCCTCCGCCTTGTGCACAGTGTCGGCGGATGCGGCCGGCCGGGCCTGAGCGGAACCGAAAGCTTTCGAAATGCTTTTCCACGGATTTCTGCGGATTCCTGCGCGGCGGCTGCGCCGGGCGTCGAAAGCGGCGGCCTCGTATCCTTTTCGACAGAATATTCGCGCGCGCGGAGTAGCCCGAGCGCCGAAAGATCGCGGTCGTCTCGAGGTTGCGGGGCGGGACGGGTAACGCGAGAATCTTGCGGCCGTGAAAGAGACCGACGGCTCGTCGTCCCTCGCCGCAACGGTGGCCGTGGCGGCCACCTCCGGCGGCATGCTCGGCAACTATCGGATCGAGCAGCTCCTCGGGCGCGGCGCGAACGGCGCTGTGTTCCTCGCCTACGACACCAAGCTGCATCGCCGCGTCGCGCTGAAGGTGCTGCACCGCACGGCGCAGGACGAGACGTCCGCATTGCAGCTATTGCGCGAGGCACGCAATGCCGCCGCGCTGAATCATCCGCACATCTGCATCGTGCACGAGGTCGGCACCTCCGACGACGCGTCGTTCATCGCCATGGAGTACGTCGGCGGCGCCTCGCTGCGGCGGCGCATCGACGCAGGCGCTCTTCCCCCCGACGAAGCGGTGCGCCTCGGCGTGCAGGCGGCGGACGCGCTCGCCTACGCCCACGATCACGGCGTCGTGCATCGCGACTTCAAGGCCGCCAACGCCATGCTGACCGAGGACGGCCGGCTCAAGATCGTGGATTTCGGTCTGGCGCAGCGGGCCGATGCGCTCGTGGCGGCGGCGACGATGCTCCCGTCCGCCATCCAGCCCGGGGAAGCGGCCGGCACGCCGTACGCGATGGCGCCGGAGCAGGTGCGGGGCGAGCCCGCCGATCCGCGTTCCGATATCTGGGCGCTCGGGGTGCTGCTCTACGAGATGGTGAGCGGCCGCCGGCGTTCGAGGCGGCGACCGTGCCGGAGCTGTTCGCGCGGATCCTGAGCGGCTCGCCCGCGCCGCTGTCCGCGAGCGTTCCGGCAGCGCTACGCGACGTGATAGAGCGCTGCCTGGAGCGCGACCCGGCGCGACGCTACCAGCACGCGCGCGAGGTCCGGGCGGCGCTCGCCGCCATCGAACGCGGCACCGGTTCGCCCCTCGCCGTGTGGCGCCGGCGCTTGCGGCGGCGGCCCGCGCTCGCCGCGAGCGCCGCCGCGCTCGTGGCCGCGGGGCTCGTGGTCGCGAACGTGGACGCCGTGCGGGAACGCCTCGGCCTCGGCCAGGCCGAGGCGACATCACTGAGGCTCGCCGTGTTGCCGTTCGAGAACCTGACGGGCAATCCCGCGCAGGACTTCCTGAGCGACGGGCTCACGGAGGAGATGATCACGCAGCTCGGCCGGATGGATCCGCGCTTGAGCGTCGTGGCGCGCACCTCGTCGATGCGCTACAAGGGCACCGCGTTGCCGCCTCGCGAGATCGCCCGCGAGCTCGGGGTGGACTATCTGCTCGAAGGCAGCGCGCGCCGCGAGGGTAACCGCGTGCGGATCAGCGCCACGCTGATCGACGCGCGCGCGCAGACGCAGCGCTGGTCGCAGACCTTCGACCGGGAGCTCTCGGGCATCCTCACGCTGCAGCAGGACGCCGCGCGCGGCGTGGCGGACGCCCTCGCGCTCGCGCTCTTTCCGGCCGAGCAGGCGCGGCTCGCGACCGAGCGGCCGGTGGACCCCGACGCGCACGCCGACTACCTGCGCGGCCTGGTGTACTGGACGAGCGGTGATTTCGACACGGCGCTCGAGCTCTTCGAGCTCGCGCGGCGGCGCGCCGCTGACCATCCGCTGCCGTACATCGGCATCGCCCGCGTGTGGCTGTCCCGCGCGCAGAGCGGGATCGTGCCGCCGGCCGAAGCGGTAGCACCGATCCGGGCCGCCCTCGAGACGGCGCTCTCGCTCGATCCCACGGTGCCCGAGGCGCATTTCGCCGAGGCGGCCGTGGCCGCCTGGCTCGAGTGGGACTGGTCGCGGGCCGACGCCGCCTTCCGCCGCGCGATCGACGCGAACCCGAGCTACGCGGAGGCGCGCGCGTTCTATGCCCACTACCTGCACATCGTCGGCCGCGGTGAGGAGGCGCCGGCGCACATCGAGCTCGCGGTGCAGCTCGATCCGTTCAATCCGCTGATCCGCGCGCTCTACGGCGTCGAGCGCACGATGAACCGCCGCTACGAGGAGGCGCTCGTGCAATTCGAGCGCGCGCGCGAGCTGGCCCCGACCCTGCGCCTCGCGTTGAACAATTTCGCGCAGGTTTACCACTCCCTGGGCCGCTACAAGGAGGCGCTCGAGGCGGAGCGGCGATTCTGGACCACGATCGGCGCGAGCGACATCGCGGAGCTTCTCGCCCGGGAATACGCCGCCGGTGGCTACGAGCGCGCGATGGAGGCGGCCGCCGACGCCCTGGCGGCCCGGCCCGGCGAGCGCAACGTCGCTTCGGTGCACATCGCCACGTTGTACACGCGGGCCGGCCGCACGGAGCGCGCCGTCGACTGGCTCGAGCGGGCTTACGACGCCCGCGACCTCAACGTGCCGTACATCCGTGCCGTGTCCGTGACCGAGCCGCTGCGCGACCATCCGCGGTTTCGCGCGCTGGTTCGGCGGCTGAATCTGCCGGAGTGACGCGCGCAGGTCGGCGCGCTGTTCGTCGTGATCGCGGCCGGCACCGACACGGTGTACGCGCTCGTCGCCTCTCTCGCGGCACCGCGCCTGGTGCGCGCGAGCGGGTCTCCGGCCCGTTTCGCGATCGGCGGCGCGTACTTCGGTCTCGGGCTGTTCGCGGTTCTGTCGGGCAATCGTGCCAATCCGTAGCTCGCTGCGAGCTCGGCGCGCATTGCCACCTCCGGCCGTCCCGTGCTATGAGGGCGACATGGCCGAGCCCCTCCTGATCGCCAAGGCAGGCAGCGCCGACGTTTGCCTGCTTCCCGCCATGGGCAACCGGCACGGCCTCATCAGCGGGGCCACCGGCACGGGCAAGACCGTGACGCTGCAGACGATCGCTCACGCGTTCAGCGCGAGCGGGGTGCCCGTGTTCGTCGCGGACGTCAAAGGCGATCTGTCCGGCGTCGGTGCGGCCGGAACGCCGTCGCCGAAGATCCGCGAGCGCGTGGAGATGCTCGGCCTCGGCGAGTTCTGGCCGGAAGCGTGTCCCGTCGTCTTCTGGGACCCGTTCGGCGAGCGCGGCCACCCGATCCGCGCCACCATCTCCGACATGGGCCCTTTGCTGCTCGCGCGGCTGTTGAACCTGAACGAGACGCAGGCCGGCGTGCTCACCTTGATATTCAAGATCGCCGACGAGAACGGCTTGCTACTGCTCGATCTGAAAGATCTGCGGGCGATGGTGCAGCACGTGGGCGACAACGCGCGCGAGTTCACCACCGAATACGGCAACATCTCCGCTGCGAGCGTGGGCGCGATCCAGCGCGGGCTCGTCCAGCTCGAGGAGCAAGGCGGCGACCGGCTGTTCGGCGAGCCGATGCTGAACGTCGAGGACCTGCTGCAGACGGACGGCGCGGGCCGCGGCGTCGTGAACGTGCTCGTCGCTGAGCGGCTGCTGTCCGCGCCGAAGCTCTACTCGACGCTGCTGCTCTGGCTGCTCGCGGAGCTCTTCGAGAACCTGCCGGAGGTGGGGGACCCCGAGAAGCCGAAGCTCGTGTTCTTCTTCGACGAGGCGCATCTCTTGTTCGACGAGGCGCCGAAGGCGCTGCTCGAGAAGATCGAGCAGGTCGTGCGGCTGATCCGCTCGAAGGGCGTCGGCGTCTACTTCGTGACGCAGAATCCGCTAGACATCCCCGACACGGTGCTCGGGCAGCTCGGCAACCGCGTGCAGCACGCGCTGCGGGCATACACGCCGCGCGATCAGCGGGCGGTGAAGGCCGCGGCGCAGACGATGCGCCCCAATCCGGCCTTGGATCTCGAGACGGCGATCACCGAGCTCGGCGTCGGCGAGGCGCTGATCTCGTTCCTCGACGCGAAGGGGCGGCCGAGCGTCACCGAGCGGGCGTTCGTGCTGCCGCCGCGGAGCCGCATCGGCCCGCTGACGCCCGAGGAGCGCGCCGCGCTGCAGAGCGCGTCGCCGCTCGCGGGGCACTACGAGGCCGCTCGCGACCGCCAGTCCGCGTACGAGCTGCTCAAGGCGCACGCGAGTCGCACCCGGATTGCCGGTGCCGACGAGGACGACGCCCGGCGCGGGAGGTCCGGCCGCACCACGAGCGGCGCCCGCGCCCGGCGCACCACGGCACGCCGCGGCGACAGCGTCCTCGAGGCGATGGCGAAGAGCGCCGCGCGGTCGTTTGGGACGCAGCTCGGCCGGCAGATCCTCCGCGGGCTGCTCGGCTCTCTGAGCGGCTCCGCGCGGCGCTGAAGCGCCGGCGGCCAAAGCGGCGCTCGGGCTACGGGCTTACACTAGTCGTACCGAAGCGAAACAGGCGGGCGGGCCCTTGGTGCACTGTCTCTGCGGTGGATCCGGAACGCAGCGGCGACCGGCGATGGCGCTCGTCGTGCTCGCGGCGTGGCTCGCGGGCTGCGCGACCGTCGCGAATCGCGATCCGCTGAACATCGCCGTGGCGGGCATCGAGCCCTTGCCGAGCGAGGGCCTCGAGCTGCGCCTCGCCGTGGCGATCAGAGTCCAGAACCCCAACGATCGACCGCTCGAGTACACGGGCGTGGCGCTCACGCTCGATCTGAACGGCCGCCGGCTCGCCACCGGCGTGAGCGACGCGGTGGGCGTCGTGCCGCGCTACGGCGAAAGCGTCTTCACCATTCCCGTCACCATTTCCGCGTTCGACATGGCGCGGCAGGTCTTCGGCTTCGCCAATGCTCCGGAAGCGCGAGAGGTTCGCTACCGCGTTCGGGGCAAGCTCGAGGGCGGGCTGCTCGGCACGCGCCGGTTCAACGACGAAGGCAGCTTCGAGCTGCCGGCCGCGACGGCTCGACCGCCGGCCCGGACCGATCGAGTGCAGCGTCCGCCCCCGTAGCCGGGGCAGCAGCCTTGCGGGCCGGAAGGTTCGCGCTCGAGGCGAAAGCACCGGCGGACGAGGGGCAGTAGCTCGTCGCGCTCACCGGCGGGCGCTCGTGCGGGCGATCCGCTCTTCGGCATCTTGCTCGCGGCCGGCCGCTACGAGCGACATTCCGCTTCCCCCTGTTAACCTTGCGGCGCCGACGAGCGTCAAGCGCGTGATCGTCCGGAGGAGGATGTGCCATGCAGACGGTGCTGATCACGCTGGTGGTGTTCGGGTTCGTCGCGTTCGTCCTGGCGCTGGGCGCCGCGCACGTTCGGGCCAAGATTCGTCATCGGACCGAGCTGCAGAAGGCGCTTATCGCGAGATTCTCGCGGCCGTCGGCATAGGGCTCCTGTTCAACGCCCTGCTGCGTCTCGTCCTCACCGAGAAGCGAGGCGCGTGAGCGCCCATGCCCGCTGCCGGCCGTGCGCGCATGGACCAGGCCGCGTTCCGCCGCTTCTATCGCGAGACGGCGCCGGCGCTGCGCGCGTACATCGCGCGCAGCGTCGGCTCGCTGCACGCGGCGGACGACGTCCTGCAGGACGCGTTCGTGCGCTTCCTCACGAAGGCACCGCCGTTGCTGAGCGAAGCCGAGATGCGGGGCTATCTGTATCGGACGGCCGAGACGCTCGTGGTCGATCGCTGGCGCCGGCACCGGCGCGAAGGCGAGCGCGACCGTGCGGCGGCGGAGCTGCTCGAGGAAGCGGTCGATCCCGCGCTCGACGGCGACGTCGAGCGCGCGTTCCGGGGCTCGCGCCGCGGCAACGCTCGTTGCTGTGGCTGGCGTACGTCGAGGAGCTCGACCATCGCGAGATCGCCGCTGCAGCCCCGGCCTTGCCGGATCCCGACGTGCTCTGGATTCGCGCCGAGATCCAGGCGCGTGAGGATGCCGCGTTGAAGGCGCTGCGAAGGTCGACGCTCCGCCGCATGCTGCGGTATGGAGGAGTCGCCGCGGCCGCCGCTTGGCTCGTCGTGGCTGCGCTGGAGGCGGAAGTGCCTCCCCTCGACGCGTGGGCCGATGGGCTCGCCGATCCGTTCGTCAACGCCGCGCTCTCGGCCGCGGTGGCGCTCGGCATCGCTGCGCTGACGCTCGGACGCTCGCTCGTCACGGCGCGTCTGCGCGATCTGGGACTCCTGTCGCGTCGGCTTCATCGACGGACGGTGCGCCGTCACGCCGGGTGCAGAGGGCGCCTGGCGCCGCAACCGTTGCCGGCGTGGCGCGCCGGCGCTCGTCGCGCGCTGGTTCCCCGCCGCGCGGCTCGCCTATACTCGCCGCAGTCTCGATCCGCCCACGGCGCATTGGGCTCGGGGGACCTCAATGCCGGCATTGCATCGATCCACGGGTTTTCTCGCGGCGGGTTTACCGCTCGCGTTCCTGCTCGCGACCGCCTGCACACCGGCGGACCCGGCGCAGGACGCGACAGCCGGGACGGCGTCGCATCCGGACTTCTCCGGCGTGTGGATGGCGTTCGCCGTCGAGAACCCGGACGGCGGCGGCAACGCGCCGCGCTACTCGGCGGAAGGCGAGGCGAAGCTGCGCGCGTTCGCCGAGCAGTTCTCGGAGATTCCGGAGACGGGCGCCTGGTGCGTCGGGGCGGGCATGCCGGGCGTCATGCTGTCGCTGGTGTCCTATCCGATCGAGCTCGTGCAGACCGCGTCGCGCATCGTGATGGTGGCCGAGCTCGAGACGCAGGTCCGCCGCGTGTTCCTGGACGGCCGGGAGTTTCCGGACGACTATCCGCCCGCCGGGGTCGGCTACTCGATCGGCACGTGGGACGGCGACACGCTGGTCATCGACACGCGGCTGCTCGAGGAGTGGTGGCTCCGCCCATGGCCGCGCAGCGAGCAGACCCGGATCGTGGAGCGCGTCCGGCTCACCAAGCTCGCGAACGTGGGCCCGCGGCCGACCGGCTTCGTGGCCACGGTTCAGCCGCCGATCAACGACGACGTGCTCGTGATCGACATGACGCTGACCGATCCCACGCTCTACGACGGCCCGCAGCGGCGCATCGCCTACTATCAGCGCATGGACGACTCCGCGACGCTCGAGTACGGCTGCAGCAAGGGGCTCTGGCACGACGAGCTCGAGCGGCACCGCATAGCGGAGTAGGGGCTCCGAGCCACCGCGATGAATCTCAGGCAGTTCGACCTCAACCTGCTGCTCGCGCTCGACGCGCTGCTGCAGGAGCGGAACGTCACGCGGGCGGCGGAGCGGCTGTTCATGAGTCAGCCGGCGATGAGCGGCATGCTCGCGAGGCTGAGGCAGACGTTCGATGACGAGCTGCTCGTGCGCGTGGGCCGGCATCTCGAGCTCACCGAGTTCGCCGCCGGCATCGCCGACCGCGTGCACCGGCACGTCGTGGAGCTCGAAGAGCTCCTGAACGCGAAGCCGAGCTTCTCGCTGGCCACGCAGAGCCGTTCCTTCAGCATCGCCGCCAGCGACTACGCCGTGCTGCTGCTGTTCGGCCCCCTGATGCAGCGGCTGGCGGAAGCGGCGCCGGGCGTGTCGCTGCACTTCGTGCGGCTCGACGTGGAAGCCGGCGAGCGCATCGCGGCGGGCGAGGTGGATTTCGGCATCTTCCCCGAGGAAGTCGAGCTGTCGCTGCCTTCGATCCCGCTGTTCGACGACGGCTGGGTATGCGCCGTCTGGGCGGGACATCCGGCGATCGGCGACACGCTGTCGCTCGAGGAGTACCTCGCGCATCCGCACCTCTCCTTCAATATCTCGGACCCAGGCCGCCTCTCCATCGCCGACGAGTACCTCTCTCGCCACGGCCACGTGCAGAAGATCGCCGCGTCGAGCGCGAGCTTCACGGCCGCGCCGTTCCTGCTGCGGGGAACGCGGCTGCTCGCCATGCTGCCGCGGCGCCTCGGCGAGCGGATGCGGAACGCGGCGGAGCTGCGCCTGCTGGAGCTGCCGTTCGAGGTGCCCCCGCTGCGCGAGAAGCTGGCCTGGAACCCGCGCTTCACCTCGAGCCCGGCGCACGCGTGGATGCGCGAGCAATTGCTGCAGGTCGCGAGCTCGGTCTGACCGACGCGACTCATCGTCGAGCCTTTATACCTGGCATTCGAAAATTCGATCACCGCCGCGCTTCTCGCGACGCACTATGTCCGTCGGCGCTTCCGCCGGAAGCGTGGGGGTCGTATGCGTCAGTCGAGAACCGGGCTCTACGCCACCTGCCTCGGCGCAGCGGCAACGCTGCTCCTCCTGCCGTTCGGGCAGGCACTGGCGCAGGACGGCGTGACGGACGACGCCCCCGCCGAGGCGCTTGCCGCACGCCACGTCGAGAACGCGCGCCTCCTGGCCGGCACGGACCTGACGGCGCCCTTCGAGTTCTTCTGCGTCCCCGGCAACGCGCGGCCGAACGACTTCTCGGCGCCGCCGCTCGAGCCCGTCAAACTGTTCGATAATCTATACGCGCTCGGCAACTCCGAGACGGTCGTTCACGCGATCACGACGTCGGCGGGCATCGTCCTCATCGATGCCGGCGTGGCGTCGGAGGTGGAGCCCGTGCTGCTCCCCGGGCTCGTCGAGCTCGGCCTCGACCCCGCGGACGTGGTGCTCGTGCTGCTCGGCCACGGCCATTCGGATCACTACGGCGGCGCGAGCTACTTCCAGACGCGCTACGGCGCACGGGTCGGGACCACGGCGGCCGACTGGGATACCATCGCCCAGGCGGTGACCTCGGGGAGGCGGGACGCGACACCCGCCCCGACGCGCGACCTCGTCGTGCGTGAGGGCGAGCCGATCGTCGTCGGCGACCTGACCATCACGCCCGTGGAGATTCCGGGTCACACGCCGGGCGCGCTCGCGTTCATCTTCCCCGTGCGCGACCGCGGCGAAGCTCACGTGGCCGGCCTCTTCGGCGGCACCGTGCTCGCGGCGGCCTACACGCCGCCGGCGGGGCTCGAGCGCTACATCGACTCGATCGCCCACTATCTCGACGTCGCGGCGCGCGAGAACGTGGACGTCGAGATACAGAATCATCCGATCTTCGACGACACGCCGGCGCGCCTCGCCGCGCTCGCGGCTCGAGGGCCGGGCGACCCGCATCCGTTCGTCATGGGCAGCGAGCGGTATCAGCGCTTCTGGCGGATCGTCTCCGAATGCATGCAGGCGGACATCGTCCGCAAGAACCGCAGGTGACTCAGATGAAACGCATCGTCGTCGCTCTGGCGCTCGCGACGCTCTCGGCCGGGCAGGCGGCCGCGCATCATTCCTTCGCGGCCGTTTACCGGGCCGACGAGACGATTCGCATCGAAGGCAAGGTGGCGCAGTTCCAGTTCCGCAATCCGCATTCGGTGCTGCACGTGCTGGTGCCCGACGGCTCCGGCGGGAGCACCCGCTGGGCCGTGGAGTGGCAGGGCGCGAATCAGCTCGGCGCCCGCGGGTTGACGGCGCAAACCCTGCGGCCCGGCGATCCGGTCATCGTGACGGGGAACCCGGGGCGGGTCGCCGAGGAGCACCGTCTGCTGCTCAGGACGATCACGCGCACGACGGACGGTTTCGGTTGGGGCACTCTGCCGGGCGAGGTCGTGGACTGATGCGGCGACACTGCGCGGCGTGGCCTTCGGCCGCCCTGTCGCTCATCGCGCTGACCGTCGCGGGACCCGCCGTCGCCCAGCCGGGTGCAGGACCCGGCTTCGCCGCGCCGCGCTCGGCGCGGGAATCCGCGCAGGTGGATCTCACCGGCTACTGGGTGGCGCTGGTCACGGAGGACTGGCTGTGGCGAATGATCACGCCGCCGCCGGGCGACGCGACCAGCGTGCCGCTCAACGCGGAAGGCCGACGCGTCGCCGCGGCATGGGATCCCGCGCGCGACGCCGCGAGCGGCGAAGCCTGCCGGCCGTTCGGCGCGGCCGGCCTCATGCGGATGCCGTTGCGCCTGCACATCTCCTGGCACGACGACGACACGCTCAAGATCGAGACCGATGCGGGCGAGCAGACGCGGTTGCTCCGCTTCGGCGCCGCGCCGCCGCCGTCGACGGAGAAGAGCTGGCAGGGCTTCACGACCGCGGAGTGGACGCGCCCCGTCGGGGGCTTCGATCTGAGGGCGGTGATGAGCGGCAGGCCGCCCGTGCCCGCGGACGGCCCACCCAAGGGCGCGCTCAAGGCGGTGACCACGCACCTGCGCGCCGGGTATCTGCGCAAGAACGGCGTGCCCTATAGCGAGAACGCAGTGCTCACGGAGTATTTCTCCCGCTTCTCGGCGTTCGGCAACGATTACCTGACCGTGCTCTCGATCGTCCACGACCCGACGTACTTGAGCAGCGATTTCGTCACGTCGTCGCATTTCAAGCGCGAGCCGGACGGCTCGAGCTGGCGCCCGTCGCCCTGCCGGACGGCGCCGCCGCTCGCGGCACGAGGAGAGTAGGGTGAAACGGCTCGAATCGCTTCTCGCGCTGGCGCTCGCGCCGCTCTCCATCGCCGTCGCGCAAGTGGACTTCACGGGCGCCTGGGAGCATCCGGGCGTCTTCGGCCACGAGGATTTCAACGACCGGGGCGCGGGACCCGAGATCGGCGACTACCTCGGGCTGCCGCTCAACGAGGCCGGCATCCGCAAGGCCGAGAGCTACTCCGGCTCCTGGCTCAGCGTCCCCGAGCATCAGTGCACGCCCCATCCGGCGGCGTATCAGCTCTGGGGGCCGAACACGCTGGTCGTCACGACCCAGTTCGATCGGGTGCGCCGCGTCGCGGAGGCGATCCGGCTGGAGGGCACCTTCGGCATCGACCGCATCGTCTGGCTGGACGGTCGTCCCCATCCGCCGCCGGAAGCGCTCCACACCTTCGAAGGGTTCTCCACGGGTCGCTGGGAGGGAGATTCGCTCGTCGTCGAGACCACGCACATGAAGCCCGGCTGGCTGCGCCGCAACGGCGCGCCCACGAGCGAGCGCGCGAGGATGATCGAGCAGTTCACGCGCTTCGACGACTACCTGCTGGTGACCACCGTCGTCGACGACCCGGTGTACTTGGCCGAGCCGTTCGTCAGGACCACGGAGTATCGGTTGCTGCCGCGTCCCGGGCCCGCGCTCGGCGATCCGCTCACCCGCAACGACGCGCCGATCTTCTACAAGTGCTTCCCGGCGGAGGAGACGACGGCCGACAAGTACCGCGTGCCGCATTACCTGCCGGGCGAGAATCCGCTGCTGGACGAGTTCGCGGGCAAGTACTCGCTGCCGCGCTGGGCGTTGGCGGCGGGCGCGCCGACGATGTACCCCGAGTTCGCCGCCCGCCTCGAGCGCGGGGGCAACCGCGCCGTCGCGGCGCCGCCGGCCACCGTGACGGCGGCCGCGCCGCCCCCGGCGGGCATCCGCTCGATGCACGTGAAGGGAAAGGTGTGGGCGATCTTCGGCGCAGGCGGCAACGTCACGGTGCAGATCGGCGACGAAGGCGTCCTCGTCGTCGACACGGGGTCGGCGGACGCGGCCCCGGCCGTTCGCGAGGAGATCCGGCGGCTCGCGGGCGATCGGCCCATCCGCTATGTCGTGAACACGCATTTCCACGCGGACCACACCGGGGGCAACCTCGTGCTCGCGAACGAGCCGTTGCAGCAGGCGGCCGTGCTCGCGCACGAGAACGTGGGGCTGCGCCTCGCGGAGACCGGCGCCGAGGCGGGCAACCTCGTCATGGATACTTTCTACGGCGCGTCGAAGGCGATCTACTTCAACGGCGAAGCGATCGAGATCATCCACGTGCCAGGCGCGCACACGGACGGCGACTCGCTGGTGTTCTTCCGCGGCTCCGACGTCGTCAGCGCGGGCGGCGTGATCTCCACCACCAGCTTTCCGAGCTTCGCCGCGAGCGAGGGCGGCTCCGTGAACGGTCTCATCGCGGCCTTGAACCGCATCCTCGACATCACCGTGGCCGAGACGCGCGCGCAAGGCGGAACGAGCGTGGTTCCAGGGCACGGCCGGCTGTACGACGAGACCGACGTCGCGGAGTACCGGGACATGCTCACGATCATCCGGGACCGCATCCAGCGCGCGATCGACGCCGGCGAATCGCTGGCCGACGTCAAGCGCAGCCGGCCCGCGCTCGACTACGCCGGCGTGTTCGGTGCCACCCGCGGGCCGTGGACCACCGAGGCGTTCATCGAAGCGGTGTATCGCGATCTCGCCGGCGACCGATGAAGGAGGAACCCCATGAGACGACGGATGCACGGCGCGATCGCGGCAATCGCCGTCGGGCTGGTTATGACTGCGATGCCGGCAGGCGCACACCACGGCAGCGCCATCTCGTATGACGTCGAGAACCTGTGGACCACGTGGGCCACGGTCACGTGGTTCAACTATGCGAACCCGCACCCCACGATGACCTTCGACCGCGTCGTGGGAAACGGCGAGGTGGAGCACTGGCTTGCGGAGCTGCTGACCAACCCGTCGACGATGGCGCGGCAGGGCTGGACCCGCAAGCGCACGCTCGACGCCTTAGCGCCCGGCACGCGCGTGAAGCTCACGCTCGGCACGTCGCGCGCGGGCGGATTCAGCGCCATCGTGATGCGCATCGAGAACGAGAACGGGGAACCGATCGCCGGAGGATTCGGCGGCCCGGGCGCTCCGGACCTCGACGGTGTGCCGGGCGGCCGCCAGCCGACGGGCGACAAGCTCCTCCCGGGCGAGGAGGCAGCGCGATGAGGCGATACCGCCCGTTCGCGGTGGCGGCGACCTGTGTGCTCGCGCTGCTCGGCCAGGGCGCGGCGGCGCAGGGCGACCGCCCGGCGGCCGCGCCCGGCGGCATCGGCTCGTCGGACACGGACACGCGCAGCTACGACAAGCGGGACTTTCGCGGGCTCTGGAGCCGCGCGCCGGAGCAATACGACCTGCCCCCTTGCCCGGAGTGCCGCGACCCGGCCACCTGGCCGGGCTACGGCTTCTTCGGCGAGACGCCGCCGATGACGCCGGAAGGGCAACGGCGGTTCGAGCAGAACCGGCCGTCGCGCGGCCTCGAGCTCGGCAGTGAAGCGGCCGCGCAGCGCACCGACATCCATCCGGGCTACCGTCGCGCGGTGCTGCCCGCGTTCGGCAACGACCCGGAGATGCGCTGCGAGCCGCTCGGCCTCGCGCGGCTGATCACGTTCGCCGGGATCGGGGCCGCGATGGAGATCGTGCAAACGGACGACCGGATTCTTCAGCTCTTCGAGTGGACCTGGGATTTCCGCGACATCTGGTTGGACGGGCGCGGCATCCCGAACGTCGAGGACTACCTGCCGCGCTTCAACGGCTACTCGGTCGGCCGCTGGGAGGGCGACACGCTCGTCGTGACCTCGACCGGCTTCGACGACCGGCAGTGGCTCGACCAGTACGGCTTCCCCATCAGCGACGAGGCGGTGCTGGAGGAGCGCTGGGACCGCCCGAGCCCCAACCGGCTGCGCGTGCGGCTCACCCTGATCGACCCCGCGACCTACACCGAGCCGTGGGAAGCGAGCCCGAAGGTCTGGGCGCTGATCCCGAAGGAACGCATGGCGATCGGCGGGTGGTCGGGTATCCTGGAGGATCGCTGCGTCCCGAGCGACGAATCGCTGTTCAACCAGTTCCGCGATCGCGCGGCCGGGATCGGCGAGGTCCGGCTCGAGGACGCGGCTCGATAGCCGCGCAACGCGAAGGGGGAGACCATGAGGCATGCGATACGCCTCGCCATCGCCGCGGTCGCGCTGGCGGGCACGGCGGCGAGCGCCCAGCAGGCGGCGGACATCGGCTTCGTCAGCGTCGGACGGGCGGCACCGCTCCGGCACGACATCAATCGTTACGAGCTGGTCGGCGCGACCATGTCCCGCGACGGCCGGTTCATCGGCTCGGCGCGCGCCGGCGAAACGCCGCCCGGCATCGAGCCGCTCGAGCGCGATCTCTTCACGACGACGGACTTCTACGCGGACCGCCACTTGTGGAGCGATCCGCGCTACTTCCGCTGCAACAGCCCGCTCGCGATCGAGAGCCTCTGGGGCGGCAACGCCCCGAGCCTGATGGGCGACGACCCGCCGCGCACCGCTCCCTGGGGCCACTGCGATCGCGACTATCCGCGCGAGTCGATCGTGAGCCCGTACCCGTTCCGGACCGCGCAGGAGCACTACGAGGCGTTGCTCGCGGAGACCAGGCGCCGCGGCGGCCCCACCGAGCACACCTACGCGACCGTTCCGGGCGATGAATGGAACGGCGTCTACCGGCAGCCGCGTTTCGTCCCGGACAACGAGCACTGGTTCAACATGCGCCACGTGCAGGTGCCGACAGTCTTGTCGCTCCTCACGCCCGAGTACCAGACGCGTCTCGTGCAGGAGGCGTACCACCACGGTCATACGAACAAGCCGCAATGGCCGTCGCAGTACTGCTGGCCGGAAGGCTTCGTGCGCCGGTGGCACGAGTGGGCGGCGTACGATCACTTCGTCCTGGTGACGCCGAAGCTCGTGCAGATCTTCGCGAGCGGCGCGCTCAATTTCATCACGAACATTCATGTCGGCCGCGAGTTCAACCTGGACGGGCGCGTGCCGCGCCTGGGCGCCGACGTGCCGCGCTGGTACGGGGAGACGATCGGCTTCTGGGACGAGGACACGCTCATCACGTGGACCTCGAACATACTCGGCTGGAAGACACATTCGGCGTTCGAGCATTCGAACGAGATGCAGGCGATCGAGATCTATACGCCGATGCGCGACGAGAACGGCGCCTTCACCGGCCTCAATCACGAAGCGATCCTGTACGACCCCGAAGCGCTGGTCGAGCCGGTGCGCATCATCCGGAAGCTCGTCAAGATAGCGGAGTACGACGACCCGAAGGCCGACCCGTACGTCTATACCGAGTGCATCCAGACCATCTTCCCGATCGAGGGAACGGCCACCCCGGTGACGCCCGGCCGCGTCATCGAGTACGAGGTGCCGGACATGTACGGACGTCCTTGGGCGGCGATCTGGCGGAAGTACTGGGAACAGGGCATGCAGCCTCCGGCCGAGGACGACATATTCCGCTTCGAATGAACGAGCCCTACGATCCGATCGCAGCCCGGCGAGAATCGGGGTGCCGCCGAGGAGGGAGGTTGATGCGCATTCAAGCTTTTGCTCTGGCCGCCGCGAGCGTGGCGGCGGTTTCCAGCGCGCTCGCGGCGCCGGCCGTTGCGCAGGAGGACGCGGCCCGGCGGCTGCTCGAGTCGACCGCCGAAGCCATGGGCGGGCTGGAGCGCCTGCGCAGCGTGCGCAACTTCGTGCTCACGGGGTTCGGCCAGCGCCTGTATCAGGACGGCGGCGGCAACGTCACGGGCGATCCGGACGCGCCGCCGAAGTGGCGCGCCGTCGCCGACGCGCAGCGCACCTTCGATCTCGTGAACGGCAGGGCGCTGAATCAGGAGCGGCTGAGCTACATGTTCCCGTTCGCGGCGCCGTTCGGGCTCAACTGGAATCGCACCGAGACGCTGCAAACCGGCGCGGACCTGCTGGACCATCCCCTGCCGGCGGTGCTCGAGGCGCTGGATCCGGCCACGAAGCTCGGCGCGATCACGGTCGAGGACGGGCGCTCCGTCGTCCAGTTCACGCTGGAGGACGGCACTCCGATCTGGATGGCGATCGATCCCGCGACGGGGCTGCCGGCGTGGTCGCGCCGGATCGTTCCGCACGTGAACCTGGGTGAGGTCGCCGTCACGACGCACTTCACCGGCTACGTGCCGTATGACGGCGTGCGGTTGCCGCACGGCCTCATGACGCGCCTCGACTGGCGCGATCAGATCACCTTGATGTTCCAGGTCGACTCCTACCGCCTCGACGTTCCGGACGAGCAGCTGCCGTCGTTCCCCGATTCGCCGCGCGGCGCTCCCCGCGCGGCCGGGCGCGACGTCGTCGTGACCCGCCTCGCCGACGGAGTCTGGGACGTGCGCGTGGGCAACAACGGCGGCGCCGTCATCGAGTTCGCCGATCACCTGGTCATGTTCGAGGCCGGCGGCAGCCCGGCCGACACGCTCGCCCGGATCGATGCGGCAAACGAGCTCGTTCCGGACAAGGACGTGACGGCGGTCATCGTGAGCCACCACCACTTCGATCACACCGCGGGCCTCCGCGCGGCGGTCTCGCGCGGGCTCGCGGTGATCTCGCACGCCGGGAACGAAGGCATCATCCGGGAGATGATCGAGCGGCCGGCGGTCGTCTTCCCCGATGCGCTCGCCCTGAGCCCGCACGATCTGCGGTTCGTCCCGGTGAACGAGCACCTCGTGCTCGAGGACGAAACCCGGCGGCTCGACGTCTATCACGTCATCGGCCACTCGCACATGGCGAACGCCGTGTTCGCCTACTTGCCCGCCGAGCGGATCATGATGGAGGGCGATTTGAGCGACGCCGGATGGACGTGGCACTGGTGGGCCGGCGCGTTGGCGGCCAACATCGAGGCCTACGGCCTCGATCCCGTGCGCAACGTGGCTGTCCATGGGCCGCCGGGCGGGCTGCCGATGGAAGAAACGCTGGCGAACGTCCAGAGGCAGGCGGAGGCGGCGCAGGCGTTCTGTGCCGAGCGTGCCCGGGTGGGGAGCTTCGTGCTCGGCTGCCCGGTGCAATACGACGCCTCGGGGGCGCTGCCGCTGCGGTGAGAGACCGTCCCATGGCGGGCGGGATATGATGCGCTCCGAGATCGCTGTGGAGCGCAGTGATGGAAGGGCTCTCACGCGCCGGACGGTCGAAGCGCGCCGAGTCGACGATGCGGCTCACGGTCACGCCGGCTGACGCCCTGGTCGACCAGCCGGCCGCGATCACGCTGGCGGGCCTCGAGCCAGGCGCGCGCGTCCGCTTGCAGCTCCGGAATCACACGCTGAAGGCGGAAGCGAGCGCGGAATTCGTCGCCTCCGCCGACGGCGCGGTCGACGTCTCGCGGCACGCGCCGGTCGGGGGCGATTACCAAGGCGCCGATGGATGCTCGCCTTCAAGCCGTTCCCCGTCTTCCCGCCGCCCGGCGATCCGCTCACGATGCAGGAAGCCGCGCCGCGTTCGCCACGGGCGCGCCGTTCGCGGGAGCGCCCGCGTTCCTGCGCGCGCTCGACGCGGTGGGCGCCGGCATCGACGCCTTCGCCATACCCGTCGAGCGAACGCGCGGCCCGATCTTGATGATGTCGGCCGAGGACGACCAGCTCTGGGCGTCCGCGCGGCTCGCCGCGATCGCCGAGGAGCGCCTGCGCAGCCGCGGGTTCGCGTACCCGTTCGAGCACGTGCGCTATCCCGCGGCGGGGCACTTCGCGTGCATGCCGCCGAACCTCCCTGCGACGAGCACGTCCGGGCGGCATCCGGTCGTGCCGCTCACGCGCGCGTTCGGCGGCAGCCCGCGCGGCAACGCCGCCGCGTCGGCGGATCTCTGGCCGCGCATCGTGAGGTTCCTCCATCGGCATCTCGCACGTGCCGCCGGGGAGTAGCCGATGGACGGGTTTCTCACGCGCCGTAGCGCGGTGCTCGGCGCCCTCGCGCTGGCCGCCTGCGCGCCGAAGCCGGCATCGCTGCTATTCGATCCGCTGGAGCCCGCCGGGCGACGCGACGAGCCGCGGTTCGCCGCCATCGAGCGACGCATCGGCGGCCGGCTCGGCGTGGCCGCCTGGAACACCGCGACGGACGCGTGGCTCACCCATCGGGCCCACGAGCGCTTCGCCATGTGCTCCGTGTTCAAATGGCTGCTGGCGGCGCAGATGCTGTGGATCGAGGAGCGCACGCCGGGTTTCCTCGACCGGCAGGCGCGCTTCGACGAGGCCTATCTCGCTCCGCTGGGTTACACGCCCGTCACGACCGCTAACCTCGAGCGCGGCTGGATGACGATCGGAGAGCTGGCGGAGGCGGCCGTGGCGCAAAGCGACAACGGCGCCGCCAATCTGCTGCTCGAGCGCGCGATGGGCCCGGAAGGATTCACGCGCTTTCTACGCGCCCACGGCGATCCCGTCACGCGGCTCGACCGCATCGAGCCGGCGCTCAACGAGAACCTGCCGGGCGACGAGCGCGATACCACGACGCCGGACGCCATGGCGCGGACGCTGGTCCGGTTCCTCACCGCCGACCAGGTGTTGAGCGCAGCCTCGCGAGACGTGCTGATCGGCTGGCTCGTGGCTTGCCAGACGGGCCTTTCTCGACTCCGGGCGGGCTTGCCACAGGGCTGGCGCGCCGGCGACAAGACCGGCACGTCCGTCGGCGACAACAATGCGACCACGGACGTCGCCATCGCCTGGCCGCCCGGCCGCGCGCCCATCGTCATCGCATGCTTCCTGAGCCACTCGACGGTCGAGCTCGACGCGCGCAACGCGGCGCATGCGGAGGTGGCGCGCATCGTTGCGGAGACGTGGAGCTGATCGCGCGCGCCGGGGAGCGGGAACCGATGATGGACCGGCCGCGGCCGGGCTCCGCTGGTATACTGTCTTTCGAATCAGCTCGTTTGCCGCGAAGTCGAAGGGGGATTCGATGACCCAGATGACGAGGCGCGAGTTCCTGACGCTCACGGGGGCATCGCTTGCGGGGTCGAGCCTGGCGCTGCTCGGGTTCTCGCCGCAAGAGGCGCTCGCCAGCGTCCGTGAATTCAAGCTCGCACACGCCACCGAGACGCGCAACACGTGCCCGTACTGCTCCGTTTCGTGCGGGATTCTGATGTACTCCCGCGGGGACGGCTCGATCAACGCAAAGCCGAGCATCTTTCATATCGAGGGCGATCCCGATCATCCGGTGAACCGCGGCACCCTGTGTCCCAAGGGCGCTGGGCTCATCGATTTCGTCCATAGTCCGAATCGCCTGAAGTATCCGGAGTACCGCGCACCAGGCTCGGACCGCTGGGAGCGCATCTCGTGGGACGACGCGCTCGACCGCATCGCGCGGCTGCTGAAGCAGGATCGCGACGAGAACTTCGTCACGACCACCGCCGACGGCCGGACCGTGAACCGTTGGCTCACGACCGGCATGCTCGCGGCCTCCGCGAGCAGCAACGAGACCGGCTACCTCACGCACAAGATCGTCCGCAGCTTAGGGATTCTCGCGTTCGACAATCAGGCCCGCGTCTGACACGGCCCCACGGTGGCAGGTCTTGCCCCGACATTCGGCCGTGGCGCGATGACGAACCACTGGGTGGACATCAAGAACGCGGATCTCGTGCTGATCATGGGCGGCAATGCCGCCGAGGCGCATCCGTGCGGCTTCAAGTGGGTCACCGAGGCGAAAGCCCGGAACGGCGCGAAGCTGATCGTCGTCGACCCGCGCTTCACGCGCTCGGCGTCCGTCGCCGACGTCTACGCGCCGATCCGCGCGGGCACCGACATCGCGTTTCTCGGCGGCGTGATCCGCTACCTGCTCGAGAACGACCGCGTCCAGCGCGAGTACGTCGCGCACTACACCGACGCCACGTTCATCGTCAAAGAGGCGTTCGCGTTCCGCGAGGGGCTCTACTCGGGCTATGACGCCGAGCGGCGCACCTACGACCGGTCGAGCTGGGACTACGAGATCGGCGAAGACGGCTACGTGCGCACCGATCCCACGCTCCAGCATCCGCGCTGCGTGCTGAACCTGCTGAAGGCGCACTACGCGCGCTACAC
This sequence comes from Gammaproteobacteria bacterium, assembly GCA_036563665.1. Taxonomy (GTDB): domain Bacteria; phylum Pseudomonadota; class Gammaproteobacteria; order Steroidobacterales; family Rariloculaceae; genus FEN-1219. Next base: position 39,848 of record DATCLY010000070.1, on the reverse strand, counting down.
GCCGGAGATGGTGGAGCGCATCTGCGGCACCCCGCGCGAGCGGTTCCTCGAGGTGTGCGAGCTGATCGCGTCGACCGCCACGCCGACCCGGGCGATGACGATCATGTACGCGCTCGGCTGGACGCAGCATTCGATCGGATCGCAGATGATCCGCTGCGGCGCGATGCTGCAGCTCCTGCTCGGCAACATCGGTGTCTCGGGCGGCGGCATGAACGCGCTGCGCGGTCATTCGAACATCCAGGGGCTCACGGATCTGGGCCTACTGTCGGACCTCCTGCCCGGCTACCTCACGCTGCCGCGCGAGGAAGAGCAGCGCTACGCGGACTACGTCGCCGCGCGCACGCAGCGGCCGCTCAGGCCGAACCAGCTGAGCTACTGGCGGTACTTCCCGCGCTTCTTCGTGAGCCTGCAGAAGGCCTGGTGGGGGGACGCCGCGCGTGCGGACAACGACTGGGCGTACGACTATCTGCCGAAGCTCGACCGGCTCTACGACATGCTTCAGACGTACGAGCTGATGCATCAGGGCCGCATGAACGGGTATCTCGCGCAGGGCTTCAATCCGCTCGCGGCCGCGCCGAACAAGGCGAAGATGACCGAGGCGTTGTCGAAGCTCAAGTTCCTCGTGATCATGGATCCGCTCGTGACCGAGACGTCGGAGTTCTGGCGCAACTTCGGCGAGCACAACGACGTGGACCCCAGCCAGATCCAGACCGAGGTCTTCCGCCTGCCGACGAGCTGCTTCGCCGAGGAGGACGGCGCGCTCGTGAACTCCGGCCGCTGGCTGCAGTGGCATTGGAAGGGCGCGGAGCCACCCGGCGAGGCGCGCACCGACATCGAGATCATGGCCGGCATCTTCACGCGGCTGCGCAGGCTCTACGAGATGGAGGGCGGCGCGTTCCCCGACCCGATCCTCAACCTCACGTGGCCGTATGCGAACCCCGAGCGCCCGTCGCCGGAAGAGATCGCGAAGGAGTACAACGGCCGCGCGCTCGCCGACGTAACCGACGACGCCGACCCGACGCGCGTCATACGCCGCGCCGGCGAGCAGGTCTCGGGCTTCGGTGAGCTGCGCGACGACGGCACGACGGCCTGCGGATGCTGGATCTATGCGGGCTGCTGGACCGAAGTCGGCAACCAGATGGCGCGCCGCGACAACTCCGATCCGACCGGCATCGGCCAGACGCTGAGCTGGGGTTGGTCGTGGCCCGCGAACCGCCGCGTGCTCTACAACCGCGCGTCGTGCGACAGCCAAGGCAGGCCGTTCAATCCCGCGCGCCGGCTGATCGAGTGGAACGGCACGCGCTGGGTCGGCGCCGACACGCCGGACTTCCCGCTCGGCGAGGATCCGGCCGGGGGAATGGGGCCGTTCATCATGAACCCGGAAGGCGTCGCGCGGCTCTTCGCCCGCGCGGGGCTCGCGGACGGGCCGTTCCCCGAGCACTACGAGCCGTTCGAGACGCCGCTCGGCTACAACCCGCTGCATCCCGAGGAGCGTCGCGCCGTGAGCAATCCGGCCGCGCGGGTGTTCGAGGCGGACCGCCTGGCGTTCGGCGATGCCGAGCGCTTCCCGCACGTCGCGACGACGTACCGGCTCACGGAGCACTTCCACTTCTGGACGAAGCACGTGCGGCTCAACGCGATCATCCAGCCCGAGCAGTTTGTCGAGATCGGCGAGGCGCTCGCGAAGGAGCTCGGCATCGCCCCAGGGGACCGGGTGCACGTCGTATCGAATCGCGGCCGCATCACGGCGGTGGCCGTCGTCACCAAGCGGATCAGACCGCTGAACGTCGACGGCCGCACCGTGCACACCGTGGGCATCCCGATCCACTGGGGCTTCACCGGAGTCGCCAAGCCCGGCTTTCTGGCGAACACGCTGACGCCGTTCGTCGGCGACGCGAACGTGCAGACGCCGGAGTTCAAGGCGTTCCTGGTCAGGGTGGAGAAAGCGTAGGAGCAGCCATGGCCCTCGAGTCGCAAGACATCGTCCGCCGCTCCGCGACCACGACGCGGCCGCCGCAGGCGCGACGGGCGGTGGCGCCGGTGGCGAAGCTGATCGATACGTCGAAGTGCATCGGCTGCAAGGCGTGCCAGGTCGCGTGTATGGAGTGGAACGACCTGCGCGACGAGATCGGCACCTGCACCGGCTTCTACGAGAACCCGCACGACCTCACCCCGAGCTCGTGGACGCTGATGCGCTTCACGGAGCACGAGACCGACGACGGCGATCTCGAATGGCTCATCCGCAAGGACGGCTGCATGCACTGCGCCGATCCCGGCTGCCTCAAGGCGTGCCCGGCGCCAGGCGCGATCGTGCAGTACGCGAACGGCATCGTCGATTTCGACAGCGAGCACTGTATCGGCTGCGGCTACTGCATCACCGGCTGCCCGTTCAACATTCCGCGGATCTCGGAGGTCGACCGCAAGGCGTACAAGTGCACGCTCTGCTCCGACCGCGTGGCGGTGGGACGCGAGCCGGCGTGCGTGAAGGCCTGCCCGACCGGCGCGCTCGTGTTCGGCACGAAGGAGGACATGCTGAAGCACGCGGCCGAGCGCGTGGCGGATCTCAAATCCCGTGGCTTCGACAACGCGGGCGTGTACGATCCGGAAGGCGTCGGCGGCACGCACGTGCTGTACGTGCTCCATCACGCCGACCGCGCAGACCTCTACAGCGGCCTGCCGCAGAACCCCCGGATCAGCCCGCTGGTCGGGCTGTGGAAGGGGATCACGAAGCCGCTCGGCCTCGCCGGCATGCTGCTCGCGGCGGTGGCGGGTTTCCTGCATTACCTGCGCGTCGGGCCGAACGAGGTGAGCGACGAGGACGAGCGTGCCGCCGCGCGTGCGATGGAGGAGGAGACGAGGAATGCCTGAACCCGAGCGGCGCCTCATGCTCGAGCGTTACAGCGCGAACGTGCGCACGAATCACTGGATCGTTGCCGCGCTCTTCGTGCTCGCGGCGCTCTCGGGGCTCGCGCTGTTCCATCCGGCGCTCTACTGGCTCGCCGCGCTCTTCGGCGGCGGGCCGTGGACGCGAATCCTGCACCCGATCATGGGCGTGCTGATGACGGTCGCGTTCGTCCTGCTCGCCGGAGCGGTGTTCCGCGACAACCTCATGGACGCGCGTGACTGGGAGTGGCTGCGCCGCGTCGGGCACGTGCTGCGCAATCGCGAGGAAGAGTTGCCCGCGGTCGGCCGCTACAACGCCGGCCAGAAGCTGCTCTTCTTCGTGCTCGTCGTGGCGCTCGCCGGGCTCCTGCTCTCCGGGATCGTGATCTGGCGGCGGTACTTCTCCGGTCTGTTCCCGCTCGAGGCGGTGCGCGTCGCGTCGCTCGCCCACGCGTTCCTCGCCTGGGTGCTGATCGTCGCGATCATCGTGCACGTGTACGCGGCCATCTGGGTCAAGGGATCTCTGCAGGCGATGATCCGCGGCCGCGTGAGCGCGGGTTGGGCCTACAAGCATCACCGGGCCTGGTTCCGCGAAAGGTTGAGGCATGCGGCGGATTCTCGAGCGCGGCCAGATTGAGGCGCTCGCGGGGCACGAGCCGCCCCGCGTGCGACTTCCCGAGCCCGACAAGCTGTTCGCCGCCCGTGCCGCGCGGCTGCGCGAGCTCGCGGCCGAGGAGGCGATCGGCCATTCGATCGCCGAGTACCTTCATTTTATGGCGTCGCTCGCCGACGCTCAGCAGCGCGTGCTCGAGGGCTTCGCGCCGAAGGCGTTGCCCGGCGACGCGGAGTTCGCGCGGGCGCGCGAGCACGGCATGCCGGTTGTCGACGGCGCCGCGCTGCGCGACGGCGAATGGCAGAACGTGCTGGTGCAGCTCTCGGACGCGCTTCAAGCGGCCGCGGAGCTGCCCGCAAGCGTGCGGCAGGTGCTCGAACGGCTGAGTGCGGCGCCGACCGACGCGCTCGACCGCCAGGCCGACGCGGTCCTCGGCGGCCGCTCGGCCGAGCTGGACGCGGCCGCGGCGCCGTTCGTGATGGCAGCTTTGCAGGTGTGCGCGGCCGCCCTCGCGAGCCGGCTGCCGCGCGAGGCCGTTGAGGGCGCGGGGGCGCCTGGCGTCTGTCCCGTGTGCGGCACGCTACCGGTGGCGAGCGTGGTGCGCGAGGACGGGGCGTCGCAAGGGCGGCGGTTCCTGCACTGCGCCCTGTGTGCAACCGAGTGGTACCTCGTTCGCGTCACGTGCAGCCACTGCCACTCGACGCAGGGCATCTCGTACCGATCCATTGAAGGCGGTCCCGGGGCGATCCGCGCCGAGTGCTGCAACCGCTGCCGCACGTATCGGAAGATCCTGTATCAAGAGGAGGACGAGCGGGTCGAGGCGGTGGCCGACGATCTCGCGAGCCTCGCGCTCGATTTGCTGCTCGCCGAGGCGGGCTACCATCGCGCCAGCGGCAATCCGCTGCTGTGGACCCGCGGCGGATAGCGCTTGAAGTACGGTCTGCGCAGTTTCGTGTTCGCCGATCCCGACGGGAACAGGATCGATATCGGACGATCGGTGGCGTGGACGGCATAAGGCACGGTTGCAAGGTAGACTCCACCGACGAGAGCCGCGTGTAGCGATTGGCTCGTGCGGCCAGCTCGTGCTCGGGCCTGGGGATCTGAAGGACGATGGGTCGCATCGAGCACATATTCATCGCGCCCGAACGTGGCGCCCGCTGCGAGGCCGTGGAGTCGGTCGAGGCGATTGCAGACACGGGGTTGAAAGGCGATCGCTATTCGGATGCCAAGAACAGAAAGGATCCCGGACAACAGGTCACGCTCATCGAGCTGGAGCAGATCGAGAGCTTCGTCCGGGAAACGGGGCTGGCAATGGATCCGTCCGCGCCGCGGCGCAACCTCGTCACGAGGGGAGTCGAGCTGAACGCGCTCGTGGGCAGACGATTCCGCGTCGGCGAGTGCGAGCTCGAGGGCGTCGAGTTGTGCGAACCGTGCACGAAGTGGGCGAGGAACACGCACAAGGAGGTGGTTCGGTTCTTCGTGCATCGCGGCGGCTTGAACGCGAGAATCGTGAGGGGCGGCGTCATCGCTGTGGGATCTTCCATGTCCCCACGATGACGTCGGCGCCGGCGCCGTCCGCACCCGCCAAACCTGTAGCGCCGACCGCTGGCCGATCGGTCAGCCGGCCACCTTCGGAAGCTTCTTCATCGATTCCGCGATGGCGGCCTCCGGATAGGCGAAGTCCTCGAGCTGTCCTGCGAAGTACTTGTCGTACGCCGACATGTCGAAATGGCCGTGGCCGGATAGATTGAAGAGAATGACGCGAGGCTCGTTGGCCTTCTTCGCCGCGAGCGCCTCGTCGATGGAGACGCGTATCGAGTGCGCCGACTCGGGGGCGGGGATGATGCCTTCGGTGCGCGCGAACTGCACGCCTGCTTCGAACGTGGCGAGCTGCGGCACCGCGACCGCTTCGATCAGCTTCTCGTGGTAGAGCTGCGAGACGAGCGGCGAATCGCCGTGGTAGCGCAAGCCGCCGGCGTGAATGCCGGGCGGGATGAAGTCGTGGCCGAGCGTATACATCTTCATCAGCGGCGTGTAGCCTGCAACGTCGCCGAAGTCGTAGGCGTACACGCCCTTCGTGAGCGTGGGACAGGACGTCGGCTCGACCGCCACGAGCCGCACCTGCTTGCCGGCCGCCTTGTCGGCGAGGAATGGAAACGCGATGCCGCCGAAGTTGGAGCCGCCGCCGCACGAGGCGATGACGAGGTCCGGATAGACGCCGGCCTTCTCCAGCTGCTTCTTCGCCTCGAGACCGATCACGGTCTGGTGTAGCAACACGTGGTTGAGCACGGACCCCAGCGCGTAGTTGGTGTCCTTGCGGCTCGCCGCCTCTTCGACGGCCTCGGAAATCGCGATGCCGAGCGAGCCCGAGCTCGCGGGATCGGCGGCCAGCACCTTGCGGCCGGCCTCGGTGACGTTCGTAGGGCTCGCGAGCACCTCCGCGCCCCATGCCTGCATCATGGAGCGGCGGTAGGGCTTCTGCTCGTAGCTCACCTTGACCATGAACACGCGCACTTCGAGCCCGAACATCCGGCCGGCGAGCGCAAGCGACGAGCCCCACTGGCCGGCGCCGGTTTCGGTCGTGAAGCGGCGGATGCCGGCCTCGCGGTTGTAGTACGCCTGGACGACCGCCGTGTTCGGCTTGTGGGAGCCCGCGGGGCTCACGCCTTCGTACTTGTAGAAGATCTTCGCGGGCGTGCCGAGCGCGGCTTCGAGGCGGTGTGCGCGAAACAGTGGAGTCGGGCGCCACAGGCGATACACCTCGCGCACCGGCGCGGGGATCGGAATCCAGCGCTCGCCCGACACCTCCTGTTGAATCAGCGCTTCCGGAAAGATCGCGGCGAGCGCCTCCCCGGTGGACTCGCAGCACGGCTGGCTGAAGCTCCGGGGCGCGGCGACCTCGAGTGCTCGGCCGGCGCGAGTGGCGCTCAGTGAGCTCCGCTTCAGGTGCGCGAGAGTATCGACGCGAGTGCGCGCGCGAGCGCGTCGCCGTTCGCATCCGAGTCGCGGGCCCGCCACGCGACGAACGAGTCCGGCCGCACGAGCACGGCGTCGGCCGGCCCGAGCGCATACGCCTCTAGAAACCGGCCGTCGACGTCGCGCAGGCCGCGGTCGCCGCCCACTTGCCAGACGTCGATCGGAACGCCGAGCGCGTTCGCGGCTTGCGCGGCCGCCTCGTGCCACGCGCCGCCCTCCGGTCCCGTGAGCACGACGAAGTGCCGGCCGAACAGATCGAGCGTCGAGATGGACGCGCCGTCGCGCTCGAGCACGACGTGCGGCGCACGCGTGCCGGGCGCGGCCCGCAGCCCGTCGGGGTGCTCGACCAACGGGGCCTCGGGGGAGCCGCCGATCACGGCGGAGGATCGATAGCGGTAGCCGATCTCGATCAGCAAGTCGTCGACCACCGGCTTGACCTTCTCCAGGCCGCGTTCGGGCACGACGCGCGTGGCGTAGCGCGCGTATGCCTGATCGACCGTGAAGGCGCCGATGGGCCGCCGCTCCTGGTCGTAAGTCTCGAGCAGCTCGGGCCCCGCCTTTCCGTTCACGACCAGGGCGAGCTTCCACGCAAGGTTGTGCGCGTCTTGAACGCCGGTGTTGCCGCCGAAGCCGCCGTTCGGCGGCACGACGTGCGCGGCATCGCCCGCGAGGAACACGCGGCCCTCGCTGAAGCGCGACGCGACGTTCGCCTCGGCGTCCCACGGCACGATCTGCCGCACCTTCATCGGCAACCCCGGCACGCCGATGGCTGCACGCAGCAGCTCGACCGCGCGCTCTTCGCTCATGCCCGCCGACACGATGACGGCCTCGTCGCGCGTCACGTCCTCGCCGATGCAGTTGATGGCGAGGAAACCCCGTTGCGCCGCGCGGTTCAGGCGGAAGAATCCGCGGAGCGTGGGATTGTGCACGTAGAAGACGCCCGAGTTGCGGCCCTGCAGGTACGGCGCGCAGTCCGCCTCGAAGTAGATCGTGACGCTCTTCGAGAGGAGGCCGTAACCCTGCATCTCGATGCCGAGCGCCTTGCGCACGCGGCTCCGATTGCCGTCCGCCGCCACCATGTAGCGCGCCACCACCTCGCGCTCGTCGCCGCTATCGAGATCGCGGACGACGGCGCGCACGCAGTCCACGTCCTGCTCGAACGAGGTCATCTCGGTGCGATAGCAGAGCCGCGCGCCGAGCTCCTCGGCCTTACGGCGCAGCAGCGGCTCCAGCACGTCCTGGTCGACGAATAGCCGTCCCGTGGGGCTCCTGTGATCCACGCCCACGTTGAGATTCGGGATGAAGCGCGCGACCTCCCTGCCTGCGAGCGCCTCGACCGCGATGATGCCGCCCTCCGGATCGTACGTCTCTCGCGATTGCCGCCGGGCCTCTTCCTCGAGGCCGACCTCACGCAAGATCTCGACCGTGCGGATCTGGAAGTGGCCCGCGCGCGGGTGGATGGCGGTGCCCGGGTGACGCTCCACGGTGAGCGCCTGCACGCCGTGCCGGGCCAGCAGGAGCGCCGTCGTGAGCCCGACGAGGCTACCCCCGACGATCAGGACCGGAACCTCCTCAGTCGAACGGACGGCGCTTCCCACGATCGATCACCTCCTGGGGGGAAAATCTTACGGCAAGGCGGTGTGGTCGGGGCGAACGAAGTCCGCCGCCGATGAGCGGTCCCGTGCCGGCAGGCCCGGCGTCGCGTTGCGGATGGGGCTTCGATCGGGCCCCCGGCCGCCTTCCGTCCGGTCCGTCGCGGCCGCCGCCGGCGGGGCCGCGCGGGGCCCGGCCGAGCGGCCGCGTCATGGCCGAGCAGCCATACAATCGGAGGGTCGGGAGCCGGCATTGGAGCACTGCCGCGTCATCGAGCCTCACGCTCGAGCCGCCCCATGCGTCGTTCAACGTGATGCCCGCTCGGCGAGTCGGTAGCGTCCGATCATGATCATCGGCACGGCAGGACACATCGATCACGGCAAGACCACGCTCGTGCGCGCGCTGACCGGCGTGGACACGGATCGGCTCGACGAGGAGAAGGCGCGCGGCATGACGATCGAGCTCGGCTACGCCTACGTCCCGCTCGCCGACGGCACCGTCCTCGGGTTCGTCGACGTGCCCGGTCACGAGCGGCTCGTGCGTACGATGGTCGCGGGCGCATGCGGCATCGACTTCGCGCTGCTCGTCGTGGCGGCCGACGACGGCGTGATGCCGCAAACGCTCGAGCACATCGCGATCCTCGAGCTGCTCGGCGTGTCGCGGGGCGCCGTCGCGCTGACGAAGATCGATCGTGTCGATGCGGCGAGGAGGCGGGACGTGGAAGCCGCGGTCCGCCACGCGCTTCGCGGCACGGCGCTGGCCGCGGCGCCGCTATTCCGGGTCAATGCCGCAGCGGACGCGGACCCCGGCACGCTGGCGCTGCGCCGGCACCTCGAGCAGGCGGCCGCCGGCCCGGCCGAGCGGCGCGAGGACGCGCTGTTCAGGCTCGCCGTCGACCGCGTCTTCACGCTCGCGGGTCATGGCACGGTCGTGACGGGCACGGTGTTCTCCGGGAAGGTCTCGATCGGCGACAACGTGCTCGTCATGCCGGGTCAGGTTGCCGTGCGCGTTCGCGGCATTCACGCCCAGCAACGGCCGGCTGTCGTTGGCAGGGCAGGGGAGCGTTGCGCGCTGAACATCGCCGGCATCGACAAGGACGGCGTCTCGCGCGGCGACTGGCTCGCCGCGCCCGGCCTGCTCGTGCCGAGCGAGCGCTTCGACGTGCGCCTGCGCCTGCTGCCGATGGCGGGCGCCGCGCGGCTCGGGCAGGGTACCCCGGTGCACGTGCACATCGGGACGGCGCACCGCGTGGCACACGTGGTGCCGCTCGAATCGAGCGCGATCGGTCGCGGGGAGTCGGCGCGCGCGCAGCTGGTCTTCGACGCGCCGATGTGCGCGTTACCGGGCGATCGTTTCATCGTCCGCGATGCGGCGGCGGCGCGAACGATCGGCGGCGGCATCGTGCTCGATGCCGATGCCCCGCAGCGAAAGCGGCGCGCGGCCGAGCGGATCCGCAGGCTCGAGGCGCTCGAGCGAACGATCGCCGACGGCGACGTCACAGCGCTGCTCCACGAAGCGCCGTACGGCGTGACCATGCCTGACCTCGTTCGGGCGACGGGGCTGCCTCCCGAGGGCATTCGCTTGCCGGACGACGCGCGTGTGGTCGACACGAGCGATGAGCGATTCGTGCTGCTCGAGCGCCACTGGCGGCGGCTTCGCGAGCGGGCGCTCGAGGCGCTGCGGGACTTCCATGCCACGGCGCCCGACGAGCCCGGTCCGGACGCGGGGCGGCTGCGGCGCATCGCCTTCCCGGCCCTGTCGCCCGCGCTTTGCGCGGCGCTCGTCGATGCGCTCGTGCACGACCGCGAGATCGTCCGGCGCGGCGCATGGCTCCAAGCGCCCGAGCACGAGATGACGCTGTCCGACGAGGATCGCGCGCTCGCCGAGCGTCTCACGCCGTTGATCGTCGCCGGACGTTTCAACCCGCCGTGGGTCAGGGACCTGGCCGCCGTGCTCGGGGAGCGGGAGGAGCGGGTGCGCGAGGTGTTGCGCAAGCAGGTGAGGCAAGGCGCGGTCTGCCAGGTCGTGCGCGACCTGTTCTACGACAGCCGCTGCATCGGGGAGCTCGCGGAAATCGTCGCGAGGCTCGAGCGCACCGAGGGCGCTGCGACGGCGGCGCGTTTCCGCGACGCGATCGGCATCGGGCGCAAGCGCGCGGTCCAGATCCTCGAGTTCTTCGACCGCGTCGGTTACACGCGTCGCGTGCGCGACGTACACTTGCTGCGCCGAGGCGGCGGCGCTGGGCCGGAAGCATGGAAGGCACACGCACCCGGTGGTGCGGCCGGGCTTCAAACCCGGGCGGGGGCGTCAGACGCACCCCGGTAGGTTCGACTCCTGCTGCCTTCCGCCATCGACCACCGGGAACGAGCCCAATCTCAGTTTTGCACGTCTCCGCGGAGCTTCGCCGAGCCGCTCCGGCCGAACGCCATCAGCTCGCCGCGACGCATCCGCGCGGGTCGGCGTCGCCCCCGCCGCTCCTCGAGCGGTCGGCGCAGGCTCGGCAGTTGCCCGAGTTGCCCGGCTCGTCGTCGGAGCAGACGGGATGTCCGTCGGGCTCTACCAGCGAACGTGTCGCACGAGGCTGCTGTAGAATCCCCGCAGCCGAGCCCGCTTGCTACGAGCGATGATCCGACCGATCGAGCTTTGCCTGCTTCTCTCCGCCTGCGCGGCGGCGCCGGTCTTGGCGCAGACGCCGTCGAGGACCGTCGACACGCTGACGGAATGGTGGTTGGCGCCCGGAGACGGCCGCGTGCTGCCGGCCTATGTCGAGTACGAGAACGATCTCGGACGGCTCGGCATAGTGAATGCCGGCGGCCCGGTCGAGACGGCTGGGCACCCGTTCTTCGAGCCGCTCGGGACCAACGGGCGGGCGTGCGTCTCCTGCCATCAGCCGGCCGACGGGATGTCGCTGTCCGTCGCGACCATCCGGCGGATCTGGGAGGCGACGAACGGCACGGACCCGATCTTCGCGCCGGTCGATGGCATGAACTGCCCGAATCTGTCGCGCGGCGACCCGGCATCGCACTCGCTGCTTCTCGAGCGGGGCCTCTTTCGGATCGCGTTGCCGTGGCCGCCCGTCGACGCGGACGGGCGCCGCATTACGCCGGAGTTCACCCTGGAGGTGGTGCGCGATCCCACCGGCTGTAACACGCACCCGGTGTACGGCGTCAACGGCGAGCGGCGTGAAGTGTCCGTCTATCGACGGCCGCGCCCGGCGGCAAACCTGCGCTATGTCGTGTCGTCTCGCTTCGGCGTGACGCCGTTCATCGGCAAGACGGGGATGCTCGCCGCGGTCGATCCCGAGACGGGCCGGCCGGTCAACATGAACATGATGGCCGATGCGCGCGAGCCGACGCTCGCGACGCAGGCGCAATCGGCCGCGCGCACGCACATGGAGGTGGAGAAGCCCCTGTCGCCGGAGCAGCTCGAGAAGATCCGCGAGCTCGAGCTGCAGCTCTACGCCGCGCAGGCGTTCTCCAACGGCGCCGGCCGCCTGGACGAGCCGGGCGGCCCGTCGGGCCTCGGGCCGCGAGCGATGGAGCGCGGCGAGGATGGCGTGCTCGGCAACAATACCACGCGCTTCGTGATCCCGATGGAGAACAAGTGGGCGGACCTGCCCGAGGGCCGGGACGCCGAGGAGCGCGAGCGCAACGCTTTTCGCGAGTCGGTGCAGCGCGGCCACGATGTGTTCTTCTTTCGCACGTTCTGGATTCGCGACGCGATGCACATCAACACCGTCGGGCTCGGCAACCCGATCAAGCGCACGTGCGCCACCTGCCACGGCATGCACATGACCGGCATGGACACCGCGAACGGCTGGATGGACGTCGGCACGACGAATCATCCGTGGGCTCTCGAGCCGCCGGAAAGCCCGTGGGCCGACAAGCTGCCGGAGCTGCCGCTGTTCAAGATCACGTGCCGGGAAGACCTGCCGCCGCATCCGTTCCTCGGCCGCGTGATCTATACGCAGGATCCGGGGCGCGCACTGATCTCGGGCAAGTGCGAGGATGTCGGCGCGATCGTGATGCAGCAGTTCCGCGGGCTCGCCGCGCGCGCGCCGTACTTCTCGAACGGGTCCGCCGCGAACCTGCGCGAGCTCGTCGATTTCTACGACCGACGCTTCAACATCCGGCTCACGGAGCAGGAGAGGATCGATCTCGTGAATTTCCTGAGCGTGCTCTGATGCGCGGTGCGCACCTGGTCACCGCCTTCGCAGTGCTCGCGAGCGCCGCGGCCGCGGCACCGCCGCCCGGCGAGCGCATCAGCTTCGTGAGCTGCCCCATCGTGCGGGACACGCGCTCCGTGCCCTGCTGGCTCGCCGAGTACGAGGGGGAGACCTATTACTTGACCATCCAGAGCGACGTGAGCGCGGAAGTGCAACCGCCGATGCTCGGTCACCGGGTGCTCGTCGAAGGCGTCGTCTCGGACGCCCCGCCGATCTGCGGCGGGATCGTGCTCCGCCCGGTGCGGCTCTCCGTGATGCCGGAGCTCGACGCGAACTGCAACACGTTGCTGCCCGCGGACGAGCGCTACACGATCGACTTCGCTCCGCGGCCGCCGGGGCCGAGCGGCGGGCGGCTGGCGTTCGCGCGGGATCCGAACGCGCCGCCCGCGCGGCCGGCGCCGGAGGGGCCGCAGACCCTCGACATCTACTTCGACTTCGACAAAGGCGTGTCCTTCCGCCACCCGGGCGAGCTCATGTCGATTCTCCGGATCGCCCGCGAGTTGCCGGCGCGCCGGGTGCGCATCACCGGCGTTCGCGGCGCGCATCGGCTCAGCGACGGCACGCTGCTCCGGGAATCGGACGGCGTCGCCCGCCGACGGGCTGAGGAGGTTGCGAGCCTGCTGCGCGGCGCGGGCCTCGAGGCGGATGCCGAGATCGACTGGATCGACGGCGAGGCCGAGGCGGACGGCATCGACGACTGGCGCTCGCGCCGCGTGACGGTGGTGCTCACGCCTTGAGCGGAGCGGTTCTCCTCGATCGCGATCGTTACTTGCTGATTCCCACTTGCCGTTCCGGCAGCGGAGCCGTCGTCGCCGTCGATGCGGATCGGGGCTCGAGGTCTGGCGCTCTCCGCCGCTGATCGGCTCCGTGGAGCGCAACAGTTCCTTGCGAGGACGCGATCGACGTTTACGCCTCCGGTCTCGAGCCGGGCGCCATTGCAACACTCACGGTCGCGGGTGAGGCATATCGCGCGATGGTGCCGCAGGACGCGACGGCGTTCATTTTCCGGGTAGCTGCGCTTCATGCCGGCGAGACGAGCACGCTGGTGCAGGAGCGGTGCGGCCTCAAGAGCGACGCGGCCACGACGCACCCTATCGCGACGGGCGGAGCATGGATCGACCCGGACGTCGAGCTGAGACTCTTCGGCTGCGCACGCGCCGTGCGAGTCGTGTCACGACCTGGGACATGGTTACAGATGTGGGGCAACAGCGGGGCCTGCAGGGGGGGCCTATCAGCGATCGAGTCTTCAGCACCGGGTCGAATCGCATTTACGTCGCGCCGCATCTGCTGGCAGGGCAGGAAGTGTGGCTGGAGTTTTTGCGCTGTGGGGCAAAAGTCTGGAAGCGGGCGCGGAGTCATTGGGTCGAGCCGCCACCGGAGCTCGATGCGCCCCACATCATCTCTAAGCGCCCAGGGGGAGGGGGGTTCCTCCGGCGGGCCGCGCGGTGCGGCGTCATTCGTGGTCCAGCGCCACGAAACCACGAAAGGGTGCCAACATGGACTTTCGCCAGGTGCTGTTCTTCGACAACATGCTCACGCCGAAGCTCATCACGTTCATCTATTGGCTGTTCCTGATCGGCGTCGTGATCGCCGGCGTGGGCTTGATGCTCGCTCAGTCGTTCCTGGGCGGCCTCCTCACCCTCATCGCCGGTCTGGTGTTCGCACGCATCTGGTGCGAGATGCTCATCGTGATCTTCAAGATCAACGAAGCGTTGCAGATCATCCGGGCGAAGTGAGCGCCGAGCGCGACGCGTAGAGCGCGGCGGCGCGCCGAGACGATCCCCCTCGGGTTCGCACTCGTCGGGCCGCTGCCTCGTCGCCGGATCAGACCTCCTGCGCCGCCGCAGCCGCCGGCGCGGTGGGCTCCGCCGAGTGGCCCACGGCGTAGCGATACTTCGGCATCAAACTCATGAGCACGGCCGAGGCGAACAGGATGCCGGCGGCGACGTACAGGCCGTTGTCATAGGACAGGTCCGCCGAGAGCTCGCGCAGCTTCGGCAGGCCCCAGATGCCGACGGCCGATCCCAGGTAGAACACCCCGAAGATCACGCCGTAGACCCGCCCGTATGCCACGAGGCCGTAATAGCGCTTGATCAGGAACGCGAGCACGTCGAACTCCGCGCCGAGCAGGAAGCCGATCAGCAGCGCGCTGACGTAGCCGAGGCCCGGATAGAACGCGTAGAGCAGGCAGGCGATGGCGCCGCCGATGGAGACGGTGGTCATGACGCGCGGCGCGAAGATGTGATCGATGACGAAGCCCACCGCCACGCGTGCGAACAGCAAGCCGAAGCCGAACACCGTCTGCAGGCGCGTGGTCTCCTCGGGCGTCCAGCCCGCGTCGCGCAGCAACGGCACCTGCTGCGTCACGAGGCTCGTGGCCGTGACGCCGAGCAGGAAGAACCCCACGTTGAGCATCCAGAACGTCGGCTCGCGCATGGCTTCGCGGAACGGGAGACCGAAAGTCCCGCCGCGCGCCGAGAGCTTGCGTGCTGCGAGATCGGCCGCGGACGGCTCGCGCAGGCAATAAGCCACGACGGGCCAGCTCACGAACAAGACGAGCGCCGCGACCGCGACCACCGCCTCGCGCCAGCCGTAGGCGGCGATCATCGGACCGATCACGAGCATCGGCAGGAAGGTGCTGCCGACGCCGATGCCGGCGTTCGCACAGCCGAGCGCGAGACCGAGCTTCCGGTCGAACCACGGCGTGACGGCCTGCAGATAGCCGAGGGGCCAGAGCCCCAAGCCCGCAATCGGCACGAGCGCCCACAGCAGGTAATAGACGTAGATGTTGGCCGGCGTGAAGTAGATGGCGGCCAGGCTCAGCGCGAACAGCGGGATCGACGTGAGCACGACGCGCCGAGGGCCGAACCGGTCGACCAGCATGCCCTGCAGCGGCGACATCACGACGATCATGTAAGCGACGAGTGAGAACGCGAACGAGACGTCGGAGCGCAGCCAGCCGAACTCCTGCTCGATGGGCGTGATGTACGCCGTCACGGTCAGGTTCGCGATCACGCTCGGGCCGAGGGCGAGGCCGACGGTGGCGCCGAGGGTGGTCAGGATGCCGTTTCGCGAAGCTTCGGACGGCGGAGCGGCTGTCTGCATGCGGTTCCCCCCAAAGAGCCTGTGTGGCGCGCCTATGGTAGCGGGAACAGGGCGAATTTGCTCCGGCGATGGGAATGGCTGCCAACGGGATCCCGGCGCTTGCCTTGGAGGCAGAGCCTTTGCCGCCGAACCGAGCCCGGCGCGGGCTGCCGAGGTCGTCGGAGGCCGAGACGCGTGCCCCGGCTGGAAATACAATAAGCTCAGGCATAACGAGTTCGAGCCTGCGGAGGGGAGCATGGATCGAAGAGAGCTGCTGGCCCTGGCCGGTGTCGCGACGTTGGTCGGCCCATCGTTGGGCTCGGCGCAAGCGCCGGGGGGCGAGCTCAAGGCGCGGCTGATTCACATCTATGCCACACCGGAGGGCGAGTCCCGTCTCGGGATCGTCGAGATCTCGAACGACGCGGGCGAGATTCCCGTCACGAGCATGACGGCGCGGGCCTACGCGCGCAACGCCGCAAACACGGCGGAATGGCATACGGCGCCGCGGCGCCAGTTCGCGATCAACATGACGGGCGAGCTCGAGGTCGAGATCTCCGACGGCTCGCGGCACCGCATCGGGCCGGGCGATCTCGTCTTCCTGGAAGACGTAACGGGCAAAGGGCACGTCACGCGCGTGCTGTCCCCCGTGACCAACCTGTTCATCCATGTGCCCGAAAACTGGGACATGCTGAGCTGGGCGCGGGGGCGGGGCAACGCTTAGCTCGCACGCTGGCAGCGGCGCGCCGAATCGGGAACGCTCGTCGAGGACGACATCATGGCCTGGATCTCGAAGTCTTTCATCGTGCTACTGCTGGTGAGCGGGGCGGTGTACGCGCACCATTCCGCCCCCGCCTTCTACAAGGTCGACGAGCGCATCACCGTGACCGGCACCGTCACCCAGTTTCGGTTCACGAACCCCCATGCGATCTTGAAGTTCGAGGTCGTGGGCGAGGACGGCGAGAAGCAGGAGTGGACGGCCGAGACCACGTCGCCGTCGGTGTTACGGAGGCGCGGCTGGAGTCAGCAGAGCTTCACGCCCGGGGAGAAGGTGACGCTCGAAGGGATGCCCTCGCTCGACGGCAGCTATCTGATGCGCATCACGCGCGCGTTCCGCGAGGACGGAACCGAGATCGGCGTGCCGCCGGGGACGAACAACTGACATGCGCGCCGCGAACGTCTTCGCTGCAATCGTCGGCTGTGCCGCGGTGCTCGGGGTCACGCCGGCAAGGGTAGAAGCGCAGGCGCAGCAAGGCCACGGCATCGCGGGGTTCTGGTCGCTGTCGCCGGGGCCCATGCCGCCTCGGCGCGATCCGACGCCGGCCGAAGCCGAGCTGATCGCGCAGCTCCCCGAGGGCACGGTCCTGCTGGCGGACTCCGGCGTGAACGAGTTTCCGCCCGGCGAATACGGCGGGCTCGACGTGCACGAGAGCCTGCGCGAGGCGGCGAAAGGCTACGACCCCGAGAAGCAGACGGACGTGTCGTCCACCTGCCGGCCGCCGGGCCTGATCTACTCGATGCAGGGGCCGTTCCCGATCGAGATCTTCGAAGGGCGCGATCTCGTCGTGATCAAGCTCGAGTACTTCGATCTCGTCCGCGTCATCTTCATGAACGAGACGGAGCATCCGGACGACTGGCCGCACTCGCACACCGGCCACTCGTTCGGGCGCTGGGAGGGCGACACCCTCGTAGTCGACACGGCGAAGCTGCTCCCGGGAACACTGTTCAACAACGGCGTGGAGCACACCGAGCACGTGCGTCTGCTCGAACGGTTCCGGCTCGCCGATCCGAACACGCTGATCGTCTCGCAGCAGTTCGCGGATCCGGGCTCGTTCAGAGGGACCGCCGGGCGGATCATGTCGTTCCGCCGCGGCGACGACCACGTCTACCCCTACGATTGCGATCCGGCCTACGGGGTCGCGATCGAATCACGCCGAGGTCCCGAGCAGGACTAGCCGCGGCGCGGCGGGCGGCACCGGCTCGTCGAGATCCTTACGCCGGCGCGCTGTCGCTCGCGAGGCCAGCGAGTATCCGGCCGTCGTAGCGGTGCATGACGAGCGCCGCCGCGAACGACAGCGCGGCGCAGCCCACCATGTAGTACCCCGCGTTGGCCGCGACGCCGGTGGTGCGGGCGAGCAGCGCGGCGACGACGGGCGCGAGGCCGCTGAACACCGTGAAGGCCAGGTTGTACGACAGCGCGACGCCCGAGAAACGGACGCGCGTCGGAAACAGGTCCGCGCCGATCACGATGACCGTGCCCGCGCAAATCGATCCGACGACCCCCGCGAGCGCGAACAGCGTGAGCAGGTCGACGCTCGCCGCTTCGGCGGCGCGAAAGAACGGCCAGGCGAAGACGATCAGCAGCCCCGTGCCCGTGAGCGCCAACGCCTTGCGCGACACGCGATCCGACAGCCAGGCCGTGAGCAGCAAGCCGAACGACATGATGATCAGCGCCACGTTCTGCGCCTCGATGGCGCGCACCGACTCGTAGCCCATCGCCTCGGGCAGGAAGGCCGGCATCGCGAACAGCAGGCCGTTGAAGCCGGCCGTCACGGCCAGAATGGCCACCCCGACGACGACGGCCATGGGATGGTGGCGCAGCACCTCGACGATCGGCACGGCCGAGGCGCCGGCCGCCGCACGCATGCGCGCGAACTCCCGGCTCTCCTCGAGGGACAGGCGCAGCACGAAGCTGATGAGGCCGAGCGCTCCGCCGACCAGGAAGCCCACGCGCCAGCCCCACGCTTGCACCTGCGCCACCGTCAGCGTCTCATGCACGAAGAGGCTCAGCAGGGCGGCGAGCACGACGCCGGTGTTGACGCAGAAGAACACGATGCCGACGGAGAATCCCGAGCGGCGCGGCGCCGTCTCGACGACGTACGAGATGGCGCCCGGGAGCTCGCCGCCCAGGCAGATGCCCTGCACCACGCGCAGCAGCACCAGCAGGATCGGTGCCGCGATGCCCCACTGCGCGTAGGTCGGCAGCAGGCCGATGCCGGCCGTGGCGGCCGACATCGTCAGAATCGTGACGATCAGCACCCTCCTGCGGCCGATGCGATCGCCGATGTGGCTGAAGAAGAGGCCGCCGAGGGGCCGCGCGAAATAGCCGACGGCGAACACGCCGAACGACACGATCAGCGACACCATCGGATCGTCGTTCGGAAAGAAGCCCTGCCCGATGTAGCGCGCGAACTGGCTGTAGACGACGAAGTCGTAGAACTCGAGCGCGCCGCCCAGGCTCGCGAGCAGGATCAGGCGCCACTCCGCGCCGGACAGAGCCGCCGGACGTTGCTGCATCGGGCTGGTCCCCCAAAAGGCCGATCGGGCGGCAGTATCCGCGGGCCGCTGGCCGCGCGCAATCCGCGCGCGGCGAGCCGATTGCGTGGCTTCGGCCTGGCGCCGACGGCTCAGGTAGGCTCGAATTCCTCGCCGATGATGAGGCGGGCGGGGCCCGCGAAGCGGTGCGGCGGCACCGGCAGGTTGCGCGGCGCGGGGCCGCGAATCACGCGGCCGGCATAGTCAAAGGCGGACTGATGGCAAGGGCAGATGAAGCCGCCGGGCCACCATTCGCCGACGATCCGCTTGCCTTCCTCGCGCTCGATCTGCGGAACGCAGCCGAGGTGCGTGCAAACGCCGCGCACCGCCAGGAACTCCGGCACGATCGCGCGATGGGTGGGATCGACGTACGCGGGATCGGTGGTGTCCGAGGTGAGCACGAGATCGGCCGTGGCGGAGACCTGCTCGAGCATCTGCTCGGTGCGGTGCAGCACGAGCATCGTTTCGCCGCGGTAGATGTAGCCGCGCACTTCGCCGGCGGAATTGCCGACGTCGATCTCGACCGGGTTGGCGAGCCCTTTGGCGCGTGCGCTGGGCGGGAGGCTGCGCACGAAGGGAATCGATGCGAAGAACCCGGCGCAACGCTTGCCAGGGCGGCAGAAGCGCTCAGCAGCTTGCGGCGATCCATCGGACGGCTCCGCGGCACGTCGGGCGCAGTGTAGCCGATCGAGCGCTGCCGCGCACGGAACGAACGCGGCCTTGGACGGGACGCTTTAGACGCTCGTACGACTGCCCAAGGAGGGTGGAATCAATGGGTTCGAGCGGCGGTGGTTGGCCCGGCGGCAGTCAACAGGCATGCTGTTCGCCCTCGGCGCCACAGGGGCTTTGCAGGGAGGAGCAGTGGTCGGGAGGACGAAAGCTGGGAAACAGACGGGCGACTGGCGGACCAGGATGCTGGAGCGGGTGCGCACCCTCATCAAGCAGGCCGCCCCGGATGCCGTCGAGGAGGTGAAGTGGCGGAAGCCCTCCAACCCGGCCGGGGTGCCGGTGTGGTCGGACAACGGCATCATCTGCACCGGGGAGATCTACAAGGACAAGGTGAAGATCACGTTCGCGAGGGGCGCCGCGCTCGAGGATCCGTCGGGTCTCTTCAATGCCAGCCTCGACGGCAACACGCGGCGCGCCATCGACATCCGCGAAGGCGAGACGATCGACGCTAGCGCCTTCAAGGCGCTCGTGCGCGCGGCCGTGGCGCTGAACAGGTCGCGGGGCCGGGGAGCGGATTGAGCGAGACGCACGCTAGAATGGCGGCGACGCACACGATCGGCCGGGAGGTATGGATGCGACCCGAACAGGCTCGTCTCATGGCCGCGTACAACGAGTGGATGAACGGCCGGATGTATGCCGTCTGCGCGGAGCTGCCGGACGACGAGCGGCGCCGGGATCGCGGCGCGTTCTTCAAATCGATCCACGGAACCCTGAACCACCTGCTGCTGGCGGACAAGGTCTGGCTGGGCCGCTTCCTCGGTGAGCCGTTCGCCGTGAAGAGCCTCGACCAGGAGCTCTTTCACGACTTCGAGGAGCTCCGAGGCGCGCGAGCCGAGACCGACCGGCAGATCGTGGAATGGGCGGCCACATTGACGGACGAGGTGCTGGCGGGCCCGCTCCACTATGTGACCATCAGCAATCCCGCGCCGCGCTCCGTCGAGATGTGGCTCGCGGTGACCCACTTCTTCAATCACCAGGCTCATCACCGCGGGCAGCTCACGGCGCTGCTGAGCCAGTGCGGCAAGGATTACGGCGTCACGGATCTGCTCGCCCTCCCGGAAGCTATCTTGCGCAGCGCCGCGGCCCCCACCGCGTGAAGCAACGGCGCTGCTCGCGGCGCAGCGCGTGCGTGGATTCCCATGGGCACCCTCGGCGCATCCTGCTGCCTCGGCCGAGGCGATCGCATCGAGTCGAGCACGATCGCGACAGGGCACCCGCTGGAAGTTTGTGACGCATGCGCTCTACTATCTGGTGAAACTCACCGTGGAGAACACCGACGGCAACGCGGAGCGGCACGGCACCTCTACCAGGCCCCTCGTCGAGAATGCCCTGGCGACGCCCGGAGTTCCGTGGTTGGACGATGGTGGCCGTCGGCTTCGTTTGCATCGCGCTGGCGTTCGGCGCGTCCACCGCAACCATGCCGCTGATCTACGGCCCGGTGATCGACGAGCTGGGCTGGTCGCGCACCGCAACCACGTTGCTCTTCACGTTCAAGAACACCGCATCCGCCGTCATCGCGCTGCTCCTCGGGCCCCTGCTCCTGCGTTTCGGCTTGCGGGCCGTCATGATCGCCGCGCTGGTCGTGACGGCGGCAGGCATGCTCGCGTTCCTCGGGGTGCGTTCGCTCGCGAGCTATTACGCGGCCGGTGTCTTGCTCGGCTGCGGCGTCGCGAGCGTGATGATCGCCGTCAACGTGCTCGTCTCGCGATGGTTCATACGCAACCAGGGCTTCGCCATCGGCATCACGCTGGCTGGGACGAGCGCCGGTGGGCTCGTCTTCCCGCTGCTCGCAACCGAGCTCATCGAGCTCTATGGTTGGAGACAGGCCCTGGCGGCGCTATCGCTGTCGATTTGGGCGATCGCGTTGCCGCTCTACCTGTGGAAGGCTCGCGAGACCCCGCGTCACGACGAGTTGCTGGTCGAAGCCGGGGATGCCCCCAGGCCCCTGGCGTCGCTCGACGACGGCCAGCCGTCGGCGCCACTCCGGCGGGCGACATTCTGGGTCGTCGCCGTCTGTTTGATGACGGCGGCCGCCGCCGACGCCGGCGTATTTCAGCACACGGCGCTGCTGATCGAACGCGAAGCGGGCATGACCTCGGGCCATGCCGCGGGGAGCCTCGCGGCGATCTTCGGCCTCGGTGTCGTGGCGAAGATCGCGGCCGGCAGAGTCTACGACGTGTGGTCGGTGCGGGGCGCGGCGGCATGGTACCTGCTCCTCGCCTTGTCGATCCTGACGGCGCTCCCGCTGGGAGGGCTGCCGACGCTGCTTCTGTTCACGGCGCTGCGCGGCATCGCGCATGGCGGTCTCGTGCCCCAGGCGGCGGTCCTCGCAAAGCATTGTTACGGCCCCCGGAACGTCGACGTCACGCTGCCGACGCTCACCGGTTTCTGGGCGATCGGCGCCGGCCTCGGCCCGGTGATCCTCGCGTCGCTGTATGACGCGACCGGGCACTATCGCCTGGGACTGTTGCTCTTCTTCGTCGCTTCGGTCGCGGCGGCTATCGCGCTGCACCGCGTGTCCCAACGCGGCCAGTCGCTCGCTCCCGGCCGCCTCGTCAGCGCCCGGCCTTAGCTAGCGCCAACACGGCCTTCTTGTGCTCCGTGATCGCGAGGCGCATCACGTCCGCCGCGCCCTGGGCGTCGCCGGCGGCGATCTTGCTCACCACGTTACGCAAATGCTTGAGGCCTGCATACGTATTGACGTCGCGTGACGTCACGAGGATCGGCGGGGGATAGCGCTGATGTACGTCCCTCAGGAGGTAGGAGAGGCTGTGGTTGAGCGCCGTCAACGTGCGCAGGTTCGACAGCTCCACTAGCTTCGCGTGAAAATCGAGCAACGATTGCAATGCGGCATCGAAATCGCTCCGCAGCCGCACGAGATCGTCCAGATGGCCCGTGAGCGCCGCAACGTCCTCGGGGGTGGCGCGCCGCGCGGCATGCTCGGCCGCCTTGGGAACGATCGCCAGCCGGGCTTCGAACAGCTCCTCGAGGGTGATGTCTGCCAGCAGGAAGTGAACAGCGAGAAACTTCGCGAAGTGGTCCGGGTTGCCTTTGGCGATGCTGATGCCCCCGCCACTGCCGCGTTTGATCTCGACGATTCCGAGCGCCTCGAGGCGGCTCAGCGCCTCGCGCGCCGGGAACCGGCTCACCCCGAACGTCTCGGTGATGCTCGCCTCGGTCCCGAGGAAGCTGCCGACGCCGAGCTCCTTGTTCAACAGCAGCTCGATCACGCGGGACACGATTCGGGTCGCGATGGACTCGCGCTTGAGGGTGTGCGTGCCTCCTTCGGCTGCCAGCCCTTGGCGCCGCGGCCGCCGGCCTCTGGATGATCTGTTTGTCATTCGGTGGACGGTAAAATGCGCCGGCTCTCGTGCAAGCCTCCGCTCTCGACGCGGTCGACGCGGCCTAGATCCTGTTGTAGAGCGCGGTGTCTCCAGGGTACATCGAGCCGTCGTCGACGCCTACCTCCCGGTCCATGAGCGCGTTCACCTTCGCGTTCAGCGCGAGGATGAGCTCCTCGTGCGCCTCCGGCCGATAGGCGAGGTTGATCAGCTCGTCGGGATCCGCTGCGGTGTCGTAGAGCTCCAAATCGTTGTGGGCGACAAGCGTATCCCAA
Organism: Gammaproteobacteria bacterium; assembly: GCA_036563665.1. Taxonomy (GTDB): domain Bacteria; phylum Pseudomonadota; class Gammaproteobacteria; order Steroidobacterales; family Rariloculaceae; genus FEN-1219. Next base: position 16,817 of record DATCLY010000070.1, on the reverse strand, counting down.
TCCAGGGGCTTGTGGTGCTCCGTCACCCTGAAATAACGCCCAAACTTGTACCGGCCGTCGAACACGCCACGAATCAGCGCGCGATCGGTGTTTCCTTCGGCCGGCCCGTCGGGCGTCACGGCAGCGCCCGGCGTACCGTAGTTGAACAGAATCCCGAGCCGGTCTCGCTCGGTACGCGCTCGGGGGTCGGCGATCACCGGCCCCAGGTCGATGCCATGCAGGAACGGATAGCGCTCCGCGCGAGCGGCGTCGTCGAGCCCGGCAAACCCGAGCAGCGTCGGCGCCAGATCGATGCCGGAGGCGAGCGCGTCCGTCAGGCCCGCTTCGGACACGTCCGGATGGCGCACGATCAACGGGACGCGCACGGTTTCCTTGTAGATGTCCGCGCCCTTGCCGCGCATCCCTCCATGCGCGCCACCGCGCTCGCCGTGGTCGGAGGTGAGGACGACGATGGTGCTGTCGGCGAGGCCGAGACGGTCGACCTCGTCGAGCACCTTCGCGATGTGGCGGTCGACGTCACGAATGCAATTGAAGTAGTAGTTCTGGTACCGCAGCCAGCCTGCTTCGTCCAGGTCGTTCGCCGGACGGTGGACGCGAGGTTTCGTGGAGAGATCGTCCTCGTAGTAGCTGCGCGGCAGCGGGAAATCCCATTGCTGGTCGTACAGCGGCACCCCGGGCGCGCCGAGCATCGGCGCTCCACGGTTGATTCCGCCTCGGCCGGCCGCGTCGAAGTACATGATGTCGTGCGGGTTGATGAAGTTCACCGCGAGGAACCAAGGCCGCCCCTCGGAACGGCCGGACGCAAGGCGACGCAGCAGGTTGATCGCATCCGCCGCGATGAATTCGTCGTGCGTGAAACCCTCCCAGCTCAGTCCGGCGTGCTCGCCGTCATGGTTGTAGTCCGAGAATCCGTAACCCTCGAGCATATCGGTTGCGATCGGATAGCGGCCGCGGCCGGCGGCCGCCTGCGCGCGCTGGTTGACCACGCTCAAGTGCCACTTGCCCTTGTACGCGGTGTAATAGCCCTGCTCGCGCAACAGCGTGCCGATGGTCGGAAAGCCGAGCGGCAGCTCGAGCGCGACGTCCTCCCCCGGCGTGATCTCCGCGAAGACGCTCGGCGGATTCGTATAGATCCCGGTCTTCTGGATGTGCTGGCCGGTATAGAAGCTCGATCGCGACGGTGCGCACGGCGCCTGATGGACATGGTAGAAGCGAAAAGCGCGTCCTTCGTCGAGCAAGCGGCGATGCGCGGGCAGCGGTAGCTCCTGCGGCAAATCGAGCCATGAGCGAAGCTGATCCATGCAGATGAACAGGATGTTTGGCCGACCCGTCGACGGTTGAGCCCGAGCAGGCCGACTCCCGAAGCCGGGCAGCACGGAGCTCGCCATCAGAGCGGCCGCGCTCGCGCCCGCACGCTTGATGAATTCCTTTCGGGTCAGTTGCGCCATGTCCCCTCCCGAAGGCGTTGCGGCTATATCATAATATTATTATATTTGGCGATCGAATGTGCAGCCGTGCGACGACGACTCCGCCGTGCAGCGACGCGCGGACTCACGGGGACACCGCCATGACCGCGAATGCCTCAGCGAACCGCTCGTTCGTCATCCTGCTGATCGGCTGGCTCCTGACGGCTGTCCCCGTCGCCGGCGGCCAGGAAGCGCCCGCCTCGTCGGCCGACACGGAGCAGCGCGGCATCCGGCTGGTGACGCCGGAAGCGACGCCCGGCTACACACTGTTAGCTCCCCTCAATTCCTACGTCACCTATCTGATCGATCTCGAAGGCCGCGTGGTGCGCACGTGGACCAGCGATTTCCTGTCGGGCGCATGGGTCTACATGCTCGACAACGGTCATGTGCTTCGCGGCGGCCGAGAGCCCGAGACGCACGGATTCTTCGGCGGGGGCCAAGGCGGCCGCTTTCAGCAGTTCGACCTCGACGGCAACCTCGTCTGGGACTTCTCCCTCAACACGGCGGATCGGTTGCCGCATCACGACGTGGCCGTCCTGCCCAACGGCAACATCGTCGCCGTGGTCTGGGAGCGCAAGAGCGCCGAGGAAGCACGCCGGGCCGGACGACGGCCGGAGTTCATTCCCCCGGACGGCGTATGGGGCGACGTGCTGATCGAGCTCGAGCCGCAACCGCCGCACGGCGCTCGAATCGTCTGGGAGTGGCATGCATGGGATCACCTCGTCCAGGACATCGACCCGAGCCTCGAGGGCTACGGCGATCCCGCCGACCACCCGGAGCTGATCGACGTCAACGGGGACACGATCGGCATGACCGAGCCGCCGGAGCAGCCGATACGCGACATCTTTCACATCAATTCCGTCGCGTATAGCCCCGAGCTCGACCAGCTGATCATCAGCTCGCCGACGTTCAACGAGATCTGGGTCATCGACCACAGCACGACCACGGAGGAGGCCGCGAGCGGACACGGCGGACGCTCCGGCGTCGGCGGCCGGCTGCTATATCGGTGGGGGAACCCTCAGGTCTATCGGCGCGGCGGGGAGGCGGATCGGAAGCTCGGCTTCCAGCACGACGCCCGCTGGATTCCGGAGGGCCGACCGGGCGCGGGCAACATCACCGTGTTCAGCAATCGAACGCCGAGCCCGACCGGAAGCTACACGCAAGTGTACGAGATCGCGCCGCCGGTCGACGGGCAAGGCCGCTATCGGCTGCCGGCGAACGGCCCGTTCGGTCCGCAAGATCCCGTCTGGACCTATTCGGCGAGAGACACGTTGCACGCGACGTTCATCTCGGGCGCGGAACGGCTGAGCTCCGGCAACACGCTGATCAGCTCGGGACCGCAGGGGCGGATCTTCGAGGTGCGGCCGGACGGCACGATCGTCTGGGAGTACTGGTCGCCGTTCTGCGGCACGAGGAGCGGCACCGCCACTGCGCGCGCCAATCCGTTCTCCTTGTTCCGGGCGACCCGCGTGCCGCCCGATCATCCCGGGCTCGTCGGGCGCGACCTGTCGCCGTTGTCGCCGCAGCCGCCCATCGACGCCGCGCGGGACCGCAACGCCGGCGCAGCGGGCGGCGATCGAGCCGCGTGCAACTAAAAGATACTAATATTATAATATAAACGCGACCGCAAGGGTCGAAGGTCGTTAAGGGGGATCGAGGGTATGAAACGCTCGCCGCGGCTCTCGCGCCGCTCGCTGCTCCGACGTTCATCCGCATCCGCAGCCTTGCCGACGCTCGGGCTCGCGCTATCGGCGGCCTACGAACCCGCCGCCGCGCAGGACGCGGATCGCGGCGGGGTGGAGGAAGTCGTCGTCACCGGCTCCTATCTGCGGCGCGCGGAAGATTCCTCGAGCCCGCTCACGATCCTCACCCAGCAGGAGCTCGCTTTCACGCCGCGCTCCTCGATCGCCGAGGTGCTGCACGCGGATCCGGCGTTCAACGGCAGCGACGTGTTCACGAGCTTCGGCACGGGCATGGGCACCTCCACCTCCGCGCCGATCAATCTGCGTTCGCTCGGGCCGCGCGCGACGCTGGTGCTGCTGAACGGCGGCCGGTCCGTGAACAACGCACAGCCGAACCGCGACGGCGTGGTGACGTTCGACGTGAACTCCCTGATGCCGGCCATCGCGATCGAGCGCGTGGAGGTGCTCAAGGACGGCGCATCGGCGCTGTACGGCACGGACGCGGTCGCGGGCGTGGTGAACTTCATTACGCGCAACGACTTCGAAGGCATCGAGCTGCAAGCGAGCTGGCAGCAAACCGACGTAGGAGGGCAGAACGAGCGCCTCGTCGCCGGCCTGCTCGGGCACGGCACGGAGACCTCGCACGTGCTGTTCGCATTCGAGCAGCTCGAGCGCGATCCGTTCGATTACTTGAGCCACCCCGACGTCTACGCGTTCAACCAGGCGAACCCGCAGCTCGGCGCGAACGGCAGCCCGGGCAGCTTTCGGCTGATCCCGGGACAGGCCTACAACGAGCTGGTGCCGCCGGGACGGGAGAATCGGCTGATCCGCGATCCGCTGTGCGGCGATCCGCGGCTCGGGGAAGGGACGGTCGCCGGCGTGCCGGGATTCCAGGGCTCGCCGGCGAACAATGATCAGATCTGCCGGTTGGACGGCCGGCTCGGCCGCGCCGCCATTTCGTCCGTCGATCGCACCAGCGTGTACGCGCGCATCGACCACGGCGTCGCCGAGTCGCTCGACATCGGGATGGAGCTCGGGTTCACGCGCTCCGATTTCCAACGCGCGGCCGGCTATGCGGGCGCCGCGCCGGAGTCGCTGGTTCCCGCGAGTCACCCGGCGAACCCGTTCGGCGGTGACGTTCTGTTTCGGGGATCGATCCTCGGGCCCGCGGCCGGCCCGGATCGTACGAACGTCTTCACCGCGAGCAGCGACACCTGGCGCGTAGCCCTGTTCGCCGACGGCGACTTCGCGCCGGGCAGCAACTGGCGCTGGGACACGAAGCTCACCTGGTCCGTGAACGAAGCGTTCGCGCAGAACCGGGGAGTCGTCCCCGAGCGCGTGGCCAACGCGTTGCTCGGACTGGGCGGCTTCGGCTGCGACCCAAACACCGGCACGCCGGGGGTCGGCGACTGCAGATACTACAACCCGTTCGGATCGCAGTATCTCGCGAGCCCCGGCGACCCGGAGCACAACGACCCGGCGCTCATCGACTTCATGACCCCGTTTGCGGAGAACATCTCCCGGTCGCGCCTCGTCACCGCTACGGGCGTCATCACGGGCGACATCGCGGAGACGCGGGCCGGAGAGGTGAGCGTCGCGGTCGGCTACGAGTTTCGCAACGAGGCGATGAAGAACGATTTCGACCCGTTGACGCTTGCGGGCGAGTTCGCCGGCAACCGCGAGGTGCCGTTCGATGCGAATCGCGACTCGCACGCGTTGTTCTTCGAGTTCCTGGTGCCTGCCACCTCCACCCTCGAGCTGCAGCTCGCCGGCCGTTACGAGGACTACGGCGAAGGGATCGAGGCGGTCGTGCCGAAGATCGGGATGCTGTGGGACGCGACCGACAACCTCATCGTGCGGGCTACATACGGCAAGTCGTTCAAGGCACCGGGGCTCGTGCCCACGTACGCGACGAGCGCCGGCTTGACCGACACAGTCAACGTGCCGGGCATCGATACGCTCTTTCCACGCACCGTCACGCGGCCGAACCCGAATCTCGAGCCGGAAAAGGCCGATGCCTACAGCGCCGGAATCACTTGGAGCGCGACCGACCGCCTGACCTTGACGGTGGGCTGGTGGCGGTTCGATACCAGGGACATCACCGGCCAGGAGTCTGCTCAGCTCGTCGTGGAGGAGTACGTCAGGACCGGGGCGCACGCGGACCGGCTCACGTTCGACGAATCCGGCGTGCTCACCGACATCGACCTGATCTTCGACAACTTCTCGATATTGAACACCGAAGGCTTCGACCTGTCGCTCGATTGGGACTTCGACATCGGTCGCGCGGGCGCTCTGCGGCTCGCGACTGCCGCGGCGTTCATGACGAAGTTCGACTACCAGATTCGGGAAGATCAGCCGGTCGTCGACGGTCTCGGCCGCACCAACAGCAACGTCTTCGCGGATGCGGCGCCGGAGCTCAAAGCCAACGTGAGCCTGACCTGGCAGCGCGGCGCCCAGTACGCGCGGACCACGGTCAGGTTCATCGAGGGCATGCTGCACAGCGCGCTGGCGGACGACCATCCGCTGCAAGCGAACCAGGACTACGTGCAGGTGGACCTGGTGTACGGCCTGACCGTCGGCGCGTCGGACAGGCCGCTCGAGCTCCGCTTCGCGGTGAACAACGTCAACGACGAGCGCCCGCCGATTTTCCTGGGTGCGCAGCTTGCGCTGCCCCAGGTCTACGACTCGCGCGGACGGAGCTTCTCGTTCGGGTTGACCAAGACCTTCTGAGGGGCGGCCCGTCGGCGCGAGCCGGCGGGTTCCCGGCGTAGCCGCCGGGTCGTGCGCCGGGGCACCGCTACGGCTCTACGCGCCGCAGCACCCACGCGCCGGAGACGTGCACCTCCGATACGCTCTCGACCTCGCCGTTCTCGTTCACGTTGAACACGAAGCCGAGGCCGAAGCTGCTGTCGAACGCGTTCTCGGACTGCGGGATCAGACGGGACGTGTCCGAGTCCGTGTTGCCGCCCGTGTCGGAATAGCGCGGGGAGCGCGTGACATAGAGCGCGCCGTCCTCGAAGGTGACGACGGCCGTGATCCGGTTGCCGAGCCACGTGCCCCGGTACGTGCCGACGTAGCGGCGCAGCACGTCCTCGGGAACCTCCACGACCTTCGTCTCGGCCTGCTCGATATCCCCGCTGTAATGACGGCGCCCCGTTTCCGACTCGTTGCAGACCACCTCGAGCATCGCGCCGTCCGGCCGATGCACGAGATCGACGATGGCCTGCACGGGCTCCGTGAACGTGCCGGGATCCTCGTACGTGATCTCGAGCTTCATGTGACCGTAGTCGAGCCGCGTGTAGCGTTCCGTGATCCGCAGCTGCTCGGTGTGCGGCAGCCCCTCGCGGGTCAGCCAAGTCTTGTCGTTGTAGCCGTTGCTCTCGACGACGAGAGTGTCGCCTTCCCAGCGGCCGGCGGAGTACCCCATCCAGGTCGGCAGGACCGGCTCGTCCTCGAGCTCGCGGCCGTCCATGAAGATCTCGCGATAGGTCATGTCGGGATTCAGCACGGCGATGAAAGTCGGGTGCTGCACGATCCTGCGGGTGCCGCCGACCGAGGCCCCGGCGAGATACGAGCTCGGTCCGCTCGGCAGGCAATGAAAGCGCGGATCGTCCTGGAAGTAGCGCCGCTCCCTCTCGGCCATCGCGTCACGGGCCCAACCGAGGATCTTCGACTCGTCGAACAGGCTGCCGCGCGCGCCTTCGGGCACCCACAGACCGGTCAGGTCGGGCCGGCCGTCGGGCGTCTTCGGCGCCGGCGCGTTCAGGTCCGGCCGCCCGTCGGCCGTGCGCGGCACGAGCGGAGAGCGCCAGTCGAACCACTGCGCGTGCAACGGTGCGCTCGCAACGATCAAAAGAAGGGCTGCCGCCGGCCGTCTCATCTGCTCCCCCGTCCGGGCCTGATCGTTATCCCGTTGAGTCGCCAAAGTATACTATTGGCACGCATTGGACATAGAACGCAGGGGAGTCTGCATGGGGGTTTTGAGAACGCTGGTGTCGGCGAGCGCGGGGCTCGCTTTCGCTGTCGCATGGGCTTGCGTGCACGCCCATCATTCGTTCTCGGCGGAGTTCGACATCGGTCAGCCGGTGGAGATCACCGGCACAGTGACGGACATCGAATGGACGAACCCGCATACCTGGGTGCACATGGAAGTCACGGACGCCGACGGCAACCGCTCGCGGTGGGCGGTGGAGCTGCTCGGCGTGAACTCGCTGGCGCGCAGCGGCCTCACGCGCCGCACGCTGAAGCCGGGCGACGCCATCAAGGTCAAAGGCTATCGGGCGCGCAACGGCACGAACACGGCGAACGCGTCGTCGATGGTGCGGGCCGATACCGGCGAGCCTCTGTGGACGAGCACGGGCGAGCAGGAATGATCCACCTTCCCGGCGCGCTCGCGCGTCGGAGCGTTCCCGCCTAGGCGGGCGAGGTACGCCACTCGTCGCTTGCGGGGAAGGGCGTAGCGGATGAACGAGCTGACGATCTCTCCCGACCGCCTCGAGCGGCTTCGCAAGATCTGTCTCGCTTTTCCGGGCGCGACCGAGAAAATCGCATGGGGCGATCCCACGTGGCGCGTGCGTGACAAGATTTTCGCGATGGCCAAAGGGAACTACCCGGGAGGCCGGCCTTCGGTCTGGATGAAAGGGCGCGAGGGCACCCAGGAAGCCCTGCTCGCCATGGACCCGGAGAGCTTCTTCGTGCCGCCCTACGTCGGCCACAAGGGCTGGATCGGCGTCTGGATGGATCGCCCGCGCATCAAGTGGTCGATGCTCGAGGACCTCATTGCCGATAGCTACGGCCTGGTCGGCGCGAAGCCCAAGGGGCGCTCGGCCAAGGCAGGACGCCGCAAAGCCTGAGCCGGCGAGCGCGCGCGATGCTCGCAGGCGCCTGCGGCGGCGCCGGCGGAGTCGAGCCGGCTGCGATGGCTTTCACATATTCCCGCTGCGGCGGCCGTGCATACTGTCACCGACCGAGCGGCTCGCATTCACGCGGCCGCGCGGCTCTCGGATGGCTGCGACCCATGACTCTGGCGATAGTGCTGGTCCTCGCGATCGGCTGCACGTTCTGCGCAGTCGTCGTCGCGTTCGCTCCGTCCGCGCTGCGCCTGGACGCTCGCGGCCGTGCCGTCCCTCGGCAGCCGCCCGCAGCCGTCGATCCGGCGCCGGACGCACAGCTGGAGGGCGCTTCTCCGCAGGCCGCGTCTCCGGAGGCCGCTTCTCCGGACGTTCCCGCCCTGACTGAGCCGGAGGTCTGGGCAAAGCTGCACGCGCTCGCGCTCGGCGCGGACGTATCCCCGGGCGGCGCCGCCGAGCACGGCGAGCAGGTTGCGGCGCTCGGGACAGTCATCGAATCGGGCACCATCGAGAGCCGCTATGTGCCGCGGCGGCCCATGCTGCTGCCCCGCCTCCTGCAGGCGATGAACGATAGCGAGACGTCGTGGCGCGAGCTCGCGGCGATCATCGTTCGCGACCCGGCGCTGGTGGGAAACGTCTTGCGGCTCGCGAACAGCCCGCTATACCGCGTGAGCCCGCGCCCCATCGAAAGCGTCGAGCGCGCGATCGTGCAGCTCGGCACCGAAGGCATTCGGTCCGTGGTGGCCGCGGCGGTCATACAGCCGGTGTTTCGCGTGGCGGACGAGCGCTTCGCCCGCTTTCCGCACGTCACCTGGGATCACACGTTTCGCGCTGCGGCCGCCGCAGAGGCGCATGGCGCCTTCGTCGAGAAGACGGATCGCTTCGCGGCGCAGCTCCTCGGCCTGCTCATGGGCCTCGGCACGATCGTGGTGTTCACGGTCCTGCGCGATCGGCTCAGGAGAAGCGGGCGCAAGGGCCCGTCCGCCGCGCTCGTGGCCGCGGCGATCGACGCTCATGCCGCCGCGGCGGCCCGGCGCATCGCGCAGAGCTGGGACCTGTCGCCGCGCATCTTGACCACGCTCGACGGCGAGATCCCCGGGAAAGCGCCGCCGCAGGAGGTCGACGGCCTCGCCCGCTCGCTTCGCTTCGGCCGGCTCGTCGGCGCATTGGCGGTCCTGCAGACGAATGCGCTCATCGACGCCGAGACCGCCCGACGCTCGTTGCCCTCGGACTTCGGCCCGGAGCGCATCGTCGACTCGATCTGGGCGCGGATCTCCGTCGTCCAATAGGCACCGTCCGGTCGACCGCGGCCGCGACCGGGGCGACCCGCGCGGCGTGTGTCAGGCGCGTTCCTGCGCGGTGACGAGCAGCTCGATCGTGCGCTGATGGGCTCGCAGCACGGGCACGAGGAGGCGCGCATCCACGCGCTCCAGCGTGTCCTGCATCGTGTGCATCCAGCGGTGAACGCCGAGCACGGCGAACGCGGCGCGATACCCCCGGTCGGTGAACGTCGAGAGCTCGCCGGCCTGCGGCCGCACCGGCGTGGGCTCGGACAGGCCGGACAGGCCGGACAGGCCGGCGAACGCCGTCGCGGCGGCGGCGCGGGCGGCCTCCGTGGCCATCAGCGACCGCTGCGGATCGGCCTCTTCCAGCATGACCCATCGGCCGTCGCGCTCGACGGCGTCGCGGGTGGCGATGGCGGCGCCGATGTGCGCCCAGGCCAGCGTGTCCTCGGGCGGCGGCGCTTCGCCGAGCACGTGGTGCGATCCCGCGAAGAAGTACTCGTGCCCGCCCGTGTTCATGAGGAACACGGAGAGGTCCGGGAAGCGCGTGCGAGCCCAGGCCGCCATCTCGAGGAAGGCCGCGGTGCCGGTGCCGCGCTCGCCCACGCAGTGATACCAGCCCGAGCGGGGCGTGGAGACGACGATCCAGCGGCGGCCGCGCACGAGGCGCGCCACCACGTTCTTGCTGGGCCGCCGCGTGGCTTCTCCGTCGATGACGAGCGTCGCCGTTCGGCCTGCGCGTGCCGCTTCCACGAAGGGACCCGCGTCCTTCGGCGCCAGGATCGCGGCCGGTATCGGCACGAACGGCTCCTCGGGCGCGTTCAGCGCGATTGCCTCGCCGGTGGGGCCGGTGGTGACGACCACCACGGCGCGGGCACCGGCCGCTGCGATCTCACGCACCGTCTTGCCGATGCCGCGGTTGGGGAACAGCGCGGCGTGCCGGCCGAACGGCGCGACGAAGAGCGCGATGCGTCCGCTCACGTCCCGGGCGTCGTCCTCGACGAGCGCGAGCGGCGCGGTGACGCCTTCGGGTGGGGTGGGCACGACGGGCGCCTGCGGGTGCACGGTCGCGCTCGCCGAGCCCGCAGTCAGCCGGGCGGCGCGCTGCACGAAGAACGGCGCGGGAAACTCCGATTCCTCCACGGCGTAGCCGATCTCCCGCAGCCGCCCGGCGACCCAACCGGCCGTCGCCGCGTCGCCGGGGCCGGCCGAGAACTTGAGACCGAAGCTCGCGTGCCGCTCGAGGTCGGCGCGCAGGCGGGCGACGAGATCGCCGTCGCTGTCCTGCGCGGAGGTCGTGCGGGGCAGGCCGGCGGCGAAGGCCGCGCCGAGCGCCATGCCGCGAATGACCGTGCGTCTGGTCAGCATGTCGTTCCTCGCTGCGTCCGGATGCGGCGTCAAGGCAGCGGCACCTCGGGGCTATCGTGCGTCCGGGCGCGCTGGAAGGCGGCGCGCGGCTCCGCAGTGCGCACCTGCTCGAGCCAGAAGACGCCGTCGTACGCGCCGCTGTTGCCGCGTGTGCCCGCGAAGTCCACGTCGCCGTCGCCGTCCAGGTCGACCGCCACGAACTTGTCGAACATCCCGCGCTGCCGGCGCGAGAAGTCGTGCCGCGCCCAGCCGTCGGCGCCGCGGTTCTCGTACCAGGCGAGCCGGCCGAGCGAGGCGTCGGGCGTGGGCTCGTCGCTGTCCCGCGGCGACAGGCTGTAGCCGCCCGTCATCACGTCGGGATCGCCGTCGCCGTCGATGTCGGCGACCGAGAGGCCGACCAGCGAATCGGGCGCGTACGAGCCGATGACGTGATAGCGCCAGGCTTCCCCGAGACGCGCGGGCTGCTCGAGCCAGAGGAGCCTGCGCCCGACGAGCGGCGGCGTGTCGAACGTGACGATGTCGAGGCGGCCGTCGCCGCTGAGGTCGACGAACTCCATGTTGAACGCGTGCACGAAGACCTCGTCCGCGCTCGGCACGGCGGGCTCGATCGCCACGGGGTGCTCGACGAAGTCGAAAGACTCGCCGCGGCTGCGGTTCTCGAACCACAGCATGCGCCGCTCGGCGACGCTGCCCGCCACGACGTCCAGATCGCCGTCGCCGTCGAGATCCACGGGCTGGGAGTTGATCGGCCACGGCACCTTCGTGAGCACGTGCTCGCGCCACGAGACGTCGTCGAGCGGGTCGCCGGTCAGCGCGAAGAACGAGATCGGCTTCGGCTCCTGGCGGGCCCGCCTCGGGTCCTGCGCGCCCTTGTTCGCCGTGACCACCTCGAGCCGCTCGTCGCCGTTCAGATCGGCCAGGAACACGCGAATGAACGACCCGCGGCCGCGCGTCGCGGCGGGGATCAGCCGAGGCCAAGGGGCGTCGCGCGCGCCGCGACCGGGATTCTGCAGATAGATGAGATGGGCGAGCTCGCACGCGGCCACGATGTCGAGCCAGCCGTCGCCGTTCACGTCGCCCACGGCCACGTCCTCCGCGGCGCCGGCCTCGGGCCCTTCGGCCACCGTGATCGAGCGCCACACGGTCGGGTCCGCCGTGCCGAAAGCGATGCGGATGTGCCCCTCCGGCGCACCGTCGTAGCGGTCGTCCGACTCGTGCACCGACACGATGTCGAGATGTCCGTCGCGATCGAGATCCGCCATGACCAGGCCGTCGCTGCCGCGCAGCGGCACGCCGCCGATGGTTTCGTCGTCGACGATGCGCTCGCGCCAGGAGATGAAGGAGCCGTCCGCCGCGCGCGCGGTGGTGGGCCGCGCGGCGAGATCTCCGAGCTCCTCGATCTCGATGGCGCGAAACTCGAGCGCCCCGGCCTCGGCCTGGATCCCGACGTAGCCCGACGGGTTCTCGATGCCCGCCGCGTGCGTGAGCATCGTGCCGTTCAAGCGCACCTCGAGCTCGCTGCCCATCACCTCGATCTCGAGCGTCTGCCATTCGCCCGTGCCGAGCGACGTGCGGGCCGCGCGCTCGGCGTCGAAGCGCGTCTCGCCGGGCGGCTTGCCGTGCCGGAAGATCCCGCCCACGGGAGGGAAGGGGCTTTCGCCGAGTGGGTTGCGCAGCTGCACCTGATAGCTGTTCGCCGGCCAGCCGCGCCCGAACACGCCGTCGGCCACGGCGCGCACGAAGATGCCGCTGTCCGCGTCGTCGGTGAGGAAGCGGAACTCCACCCGCAGGCGGAAGTCGCCGTAGACGGCCGCGGAGCGCAGCCAGCCCGCCGGCGCTTCCACGCGCAGCACGCCGTCGCGCACCGCGATGTTGCCGGCGCCCGTGTTCTCGATGCTCCAGCCGCTCAAGGTGCCGTCGAAGAGCGGCACGGCTTCGGCGGCGGCCGGCGCCGTGCACGCGATGTGCGCGCCGCAGAGGAGGGCGGCGACCGCGGCCCGCGCCCTGGCTCGGGAGCCACGTCGTGTCATGTGAAGGTGTCCCGCCGGTTCGGCAGCGTCCATGCTTGCCGCATCGAAGCGGAAATTCAAGGCGAACCGTCTCCGTGAGGCGGCGACGGCGCGGTCCCTTGTGCGGTCCCGCCCCGTGCGCACGATGGCTCGCCCGGGCGGAATTTGCGAAGATCGAACCCATGTCGGCGACGAGCGATCGAGCTCCACATACCTCTCCGAGCCTGCTCTCTTGACCCACAAGGCCCGCGCGGCGGGCCGCGCGGCCGAGGAGCGTGTCGCGCTCCGGCGAGCGGCCCGTTACACGATCCGCTATCCCGACCTGCCCATCGCCCGAGCCCGCGACGAGATTCGGGCCGCGCTCGAGGCTCACCGCGTGATCGTCGTGTGCGGCGACACGGGCAGCGGCAAGACCACGCAGCTCCCCAAGATCTGCCTGGAGGCGGGCCGCGGCGTGGCCGGCATGATCGGCCACACGCAGCCCCGCCGCATCGCCGCGCGTGCGCTCGCGGCGCGGCTCGCCGAGGAGCTCGAGACGCCGCTCGGCGAAACCGTGGGTCTCAAGGTGCGCTTCACCGATCGGACGTCGCCGTCCACCGTGGTGAAGGTCATGACGGACGGCATCCTGCTGAACGAGATCCGCGGGGACCGGCGGCTCGAGGCGTACGACACGCTGATCATCGACGAGGCGCACGAACGCAGCCTCAACATCGATTTCCTGCTCGGCTACCTGCGCCGCATCGAGCGGCAGCGCCCGGATCTCAGGATCGTCATCACGTCGGCCACCATCGACCCCGAGAGCTTCTCGCGGCACTTCGGCGGCGCGCCGATCATCCGCGTGGCCGGCCGCACCTTCCCGGTGGAGACGCGCTATCGCCCGCTCGAGCCGGGCGAGGAGCTCGCGCAGGGAGTGGTCCGCGCGGCCGTCGAGCTCGCTCGCGAGCCGCTCGAGCTTCGCGACATGCTGGTCTTCCTGCCCGGCGAGCGGTGGATCCGCGAGGCGGAGCGGGCGCTCGCGGCTGCCGGGCCGGGCGGCTTCGAGCTGCTGCCGTTGTATGCGCGCCTGTCCACCGTTCGCCAGCAGCGGATCTTCCATCCGGGCCGCGCGCCGCGCATCGTGCTCGCCACCAACGTGGCGGAGACGTCGCTCACGGTGCCGCGCATCGGCGCCGTGATCGACTCGGGCCTCGCGCGCGTGGCCCGCTACTCGCCGCGGCATCGCGTGCAGGGCCTGGGCGTCGAGCCCATCGCGCGCGCCAACGCAGTGCAGCGCGCCGGCCGCTGCGGCCGGCTCGCGCCGGGCGTGTGCGTGCGGCTGTACGCCGAGCAGGACTTCGACGAGCGGCCGGCGTTCACCGAGCCCGAGATCCTGCGCACCAATCTCGCCGGCGTGATCCTGCAGCTCGAGGCGCTCGGCCTCGGCCACGTGGAGGAGTTCCCGTTCCTCGATGCGCCGCCGGCGCGCGCCGTGCAGGACGCGTATCGGCTGCTGCATCTGCTCGGCGCCTTCGACGAAGAGCGCCGTCTCACGAGCGACGGACGGCTCATGGCACGCCTGCCCGTGGATCCGCGCGTGGCGCGGCTGCTCGTGGTGGCGAACCGGCACGGCGCGCTGCGCGAGGGGCTCGTGATCGGCGCCGCGTTGAGCGTGCCCGATCCGCGCGAGCACCCGCCCGAGCACCTGGAGGCGGCCCGGCAGCGTCACCGGGAGCTCGCGGATCCGCGCTCGGATTTCCTGAGTCTGGTGAACCTGTGGCAGGCGTTCCGCCAGGCCGCGCGCGGTGGCGAGCGGGCGTGGCGCGCGTGGGCGGCCGAGCGGTTCCTGTCCGCGTCGCGCCTGCGCGAATGGCAGGACGTGCACGACGAGCTCGCGCGCCTCGCGCGCGACCTCGGCTGGCGCTACGACCGGCGGCGCGAAGCCGACTACGCGGCCATCCATCAGGCCGTGCTCGCGGCCTTCGTCGATCACGTGGCGGAGCAGGAGGAGGGCGCCCGCTACTGCGGCCAGCACGGCGCGCGGGCGCTGCTCTTCCCCGGCAGCGCGTTGGCGAGGAAGCGGCCGCGCTGGATCGTGGCGGCGGAGCGCGTGGCGACGGAGCGCACCTATCTGCGCACGGCGGCACAGATCAATCCCCGCTGGGTCGTTCGCGTGGCCCCGCATCTCGTGCGGCGGGATTACCGCGATGCCGAGTGGGACCGGCGCCGCGGCCGCGTGACCGCGCGGGAAGTGATCACGCTCTTCGGCCTCACGCTCTCGAGCGAGCGGCGCGTGGACTTCGGGCCCGTCGACCCCGCGGCCGCGCGCGAGATCTTCATCCGCGAGGCGCTCGTCGGCGAGCGCCTCGGCGTCGCCATGCCGTTCCTCGAGCACAACCGGCGCATCGTGCGCGAGCTGCTCGAGTGGGAGGCGCGGCGCCGCGCGCGCGATCTCTTCGTCGGCGAGGCGGGCGTGCGGACGTTCTACGAGGCGCGCCTGCCGGCGCAGGTGCGCGACCGCGGCAGCCTCGAGCGCTGGTGTCGCACACGGGAGAATGCGCGCCGCCTGCGGATGTCCACGGCGGACGTCGCCACACGGGATCCCGAGACGCTGCCCCGCGAGCGCTATCCGGACGCGCTCGAGGTGGCGGGGCAGCGGCTGCCGCTCGAGTATCGCTACGAGCCGGGCGCGCCCCGCGACGGCCTGACCGTGCGCATACCCGCGGCGCTCGTCGGCAGCGTGCGGGCGGAGGCGCTCGACTGGCTCGTGCCCGGCTGGCTGCCGGACAAGGCGCTCGCGATGCTGCGCGGGCTGCCGAAGGAGCGGCGCCGGCCGCTCGTGCCCTTGCCTGACACGGTGGCCGAGCTCCTGCCGGAGATCGAGCGTCGGCGGCACGACACGAGCGTGGCGGCGGCGCTGGCCGAGGCGCTCGCGGCCCGCCGCGGCGTGGCCGTCGACGCGGCCGCGCTCGAGCGCGTGCCGCTGCCGGCGCATCTCGCGATGCGAGTCGAAATCGTGGACGCGGACGGCAAGATCATCGCGTCGGGACGGGACTTCCGCGCGCTGCAGCGGCGGTTCGACGAGCGGCCGCCGCCCGCGCCCGAGGCGGCGCGCGCGTGGGTGCGCTCGGGCCTCACGCGGTGGGATCTCGGCGACCTGCCGGACGAGGTCGTCGTGCGCCAGGGCTCGGTGGATCTGCGTCTCTATCCCGCGCTGCTCGACGAGCGCGGCCGCGTGGACCTGCAGTTGCTGCCGCCCGGTCCCGCAGCCGTCGCCCGCCATCGTGCCGGCGTGCGGCGGCTGCTCGTGAAGAGCCTGCCGCAGCAGGCGGCGCTCGTGCGCGATGAGATCCTGGGCAACCGCGAGCTCGTGCTGGCCTATCACGGCGTCGGCCGGGGCGACGAGCTCGTGGACGACCTGCTCGGCGCGAGCGCGGAGGCGAGCTTCGAGCTCGACCCGCCGATCCGCACCGCGGCGGCGTTCGCCACGGCGCTGGAGAAGGGTCGCGCGGCGTTCGTGCCGAACGCGGAACGTCTCCGCGAGGGCCTGCTCGCGGTGCTGCGGCTGCATCGCGAGCTGCGTGCGCGGCTCGCGTCGCCCGCGGTGCCCGAGCGCGCGCGGCGGGACATCGCTGCGCAGCTCGACGCGCTCGTCCACCCCGGCTTCCTCACCGAGACCCCCGCCGAATGGCAGGGCCACCTCCTGCGGTACCTCCGCGCGGTGGAGACGCGACTGCGCAAGCTCGCCGAGCGCCACCCCAAGGACGAGGAGTTCGAAGCGCGGGTGCGGGCCGCCGCCCGGCCGCTCGAGGAGTGGCGGGCGCGGCAGCCGCCGGGCTGGCCGTGGCCGGCGGCCGTCACGCGCTATCGCTGGCTGCTCGAGGAGTTCCGCGTGTCGCTGTTCGCGCAGTCGCTCGGGACCGCCGTGGCGGTGTCGGAGAAGCGGCTGCAGGAAGCGTGGCGACGGGCGATGGAAGAGACACGATGAGAAGAGGATCGCGGCTAGAAAGCCGCTCCCACAGGGAATAGTCAGGTGGGAGCGGCTTTCCGGGTGGGAGCGGCTTTCCAGCCGCGATTCTTCTATCCCCCTAGCGCCGGAGCTGCTGCAGGATCGGCTCGATGACATCGAGCGGCACGGGGAACACGACCGTGTTCCTCTTGTCGTTCGCGATCTCCGTGAGCG